>CAZTHL010000043.1:0-32226 GCA_964613585.1 uncultured Mycobacteriaceae bacterium
CCAGCGCTTGAGCGACGCGAGGCACGACGCCAGTGTGGGTCTCCCACCGTTAGCCTTTCCTTGCATGCTGGCCCGATCACGGACCGCTCGCAATCAGAAAAAGCATGCCTGATCAGAGGGTTGGCAGCCGAGACGAAAGGCTGCTGCCAACGCTTCCGGCGCAGCCGGCCGGCCGCCCGGTCACGCTCCCTGCGGCATGCTGTCCCGGCCCGCCGCGCCGGTCGGCCGAGGCGGCAACCGCAGGGGGGGTGCCGGGGGCGCTTTCACGGGCTGACGGCATCCATAGGCAGCAGAATAGGAGAAGCCTATTGAGGCGGTAACTTTAAACGGTTTCCGTCGATGCGGTGCGCGCCCTAGCGTTCCCCCACGCGCCTGTCCAGGGCGTGTCATTCGTCGCGAGGCGCGGCGACCAGACCGCGCCCAGATGGGAGGAGCCACCATGTTCTTGCGCATCGACAAGCTGCAGGTCGCCATGCCGCGGCCGGCGGAGCCCGACCCGAACGCGGCCGCGGCGGTCCAGGAGCTGATGGGCGGCCGGTTCGGCGAGATGTCCACGCTGATGAACTACATGTTCCAGTCCTTCAACTTCCGCAGCCGCGAGAAGCTGAAGCCGTACTACGCGCTCATCTCGAACATCGCCACCGAGGAGCTCGGGCACATCGAGCTGGTCGCCGCCTCGGTCAACTCGCTGCTCAACGGCGTCGAGAGCGAGGGCGACCCGGCCGACGGCACCGCCAGCTTCCGCAAGGCGTTCAAGGACGCCCGCAACATCCACCACCACATCGCCGCGCCGCACGGCATCATGGCGGCCAACGGCATGGGGCAGCCCTGGCGCGGCGACTATGTGTTCAACAGCGGCAACCTGGTCCTTGATCTCTTGCACAATTTCTTCCTGGAGAACGGCGCCCGCACCCAGAAGCTGCGTGTCTACGAGATGGCCGACAATCCCGCCGCGCGCGAGATGCTGGGCTATCTCTTTGTCCGCGGCGGCGTGCATGCCCACGCCTACGCATTGGCGCTGCAGCAGCTGACCGGGGTCGAGATGAGCAAGATGCTGCCGATCCCGAAGATCGAGAACACGCAGCTGCCGGAGTCGAAGAAGTACATGGATGAGGGCATGCACCGGCGCCTCTACCGCTTCAGCCCCGACGACTATCGCGACGTGGCGGCGGTCTGGCGGGGCAGCGCGCTCGACGGCTCGGGCCCGCTCGAGGTGGTCGACGGCCCGCCGGAAGGGGGCGACCTTGCCGAGCTCGACGGCATCGCCGACGCGTTCGTGCCGGAATACCACCCGGAGGAGATCTTCGAGATGGCCGGCAAGCTCTACCAGGCGGCAGCGCAGTAGGCGCGCGCCCAGCCTTGTCCCCCGGCGGCGGCTCAGGTAGGGCCGTCGCACCCCTCGGCCCAAACGCTCGCCCAGGGTCGCCGCCGACCCGGCTTCGGCTCCCTCGGGACCGCCGGGAGGGCCATCCAAAGTCCGCCGGCAGGCCGGGATCGGTCGTGCCCCGCATTGAAGCCGGGCGTCGCGGAGCGGCCAGGCGTTCAAAGGGGCGTCAGCGTCAGGACGCCTTGCCCGGATCAAGAGAAATCTTCCGATAGGAAAGACAATTCATGCCTGGAGCCGCGACACGCCCCATCGTCATCGCGAGCGAAGCGACGCGATCCAGGCTTCTGGCTCGGCTGGGCCGGGTCCGCCAGCCCGGCGCCGCCCGGGCGCGCCGTGGCTCCCCGATGACTGACGTCATCGGCCCGCCGGCATGAGAGGGCGCCATGAGCGATCTTCGCGGGATGGCGGTCGACGCGGAAAAATGACACTGTTCAGGACGACGAGGAGGGGCCTGTCTCGGCATTGCTTCATGGCGGGGACCGGAGCGGGCCGCGGACGTCATCGTGACGATGCCAATCCTCCCGCTGGTGATATCGACGGCGCCGGAAGGGTTCGATCAGGGTCCGCGCCCTGGCGCCGGCGCGGCCATCGTGGTGTTGGGTGACTTCGCGCTCTCCAGGGACAGTCGGCACCGATGAATGCGGGCAGGAGCCCTTCGAGTTGAGGGATGGGCGTCATCCGTCTGGCTCAAAAGACCACTTGGCCTGATGAGAAACAGCGAACAGATCAGGTGGACTTGCGAAACGATTTGACCTCATCTGCGGATCAGGCTCTATTCCACGCGCGTGGGAGCAGGGTCGTCGGATCGGAGAACGGTGGATCTCAGGGTGAGAGGAGCGGGTAACGCACCTCTAGTCAGTTATGCATGATTCAATGATGCATTAGTCAATGATGCATTAGTCAATGATGCATGCGACCGAGGCCTTGCGATAACGATCAGCCATGATCAAGATCGAGAACGTCTCCATAGTGTATGACACACTCACTGTTCTTCAGGATATCAATTTAACCCTGTCCGAGCGACGAATAGCCATTGTCGGATCCAACGGATCGGGAAAGAGCAGCTTTGCCCGGCTGTTGAATGGCCTTCAGCTTCCGACCAGAGGAAGCGTTTCGGTGGACGGATTCGACACGAAAAGGGATGGCAAACAGGTCCGGTCCAGGGTCGGCTTTGTCTTCCAAAATCCTGACAACCAGATCGTCTTTCCGGTGGTCGACGAGGATATCGCCTTTGGTTTGAAGAACCTCAAGCTTCCGGACGAGGTGATCGAGCAAAAGGTAACGGAAGCATTGGCGAGATACGATCTGTTGGCCTTTCGGAAGCATCCCTCGCACCACCTTAGCGGCGGGCAAAAGCAATTGATCGCTATCTCAGGCGTTCTTGCCATGGAGCCGGCCTATGTCGTTCTGGACGAGCCGACCACGCTCCTGGATTTGAGGAACAAGAGGCGTATTGCCGAGGTGATAGAGTCTTTGGAACAAACAGCTATTGTTGCCTCGCATGATTTGGACTTCTTGAAAAAATTCGATCGCGTCATTGTTTTCGAGGACGGCGGTGTGGCAATTGATGACACGCCGTCGCCGGCCCTTGCACGGTATGTGGAGCGGCTTTCATGAGCCTTGGCACATACGTCCACAGGGAGTCCATGATCCATGCCATCCCGGCCGGGGCCAAGGTCCTTGTTCTGCTGGCCGGCGGTACGGCAATTTTCCTTGTGCAGGACTTCTTTGTGGTCGTGGGTGTCCTGATCGGGATCATGGCGCTGTATATCGTTGCCAGCATTCCCGCGAGGATCATGATCGGTCAAATCCGCCCGGTGATTTGGATTTTCCTTCTTATCTTTCTCTTCCAGCTGTTCACGCGTGACGCCTGGTTCGCCGGCATGGTCGTGGCTCGTTTCATGGCGCTTCTCTTGCTCGCCTCGTTGGTGACCCTGACCACTCCGGTCTCGGCCATGATCAAGGCGATCGAGAGAGGGATCGGCTGGGTGAAGGTGCTTGGGATGAGTCCTGCCAGGATCAGCCTTGGACTTTCCCTTGCTCTCCGCTTCATTCCTGTCGTCGCGACAATCGTGTCGGAGGTTCGTGAGGCTCAGCGGGCCCGGGGCCTGGAGTGGAGCATCATTGCCGTGGCGGTCCCGGTGATCATCAGAACTCTGAAGATGGCTGATGATGTCGCCAATGCCATTGAAGCGCGAAGCTTTGACGGCTAGAGGGACGGACATCGGGACATCGTACGGGAGCCATCATGCCGGTCAGGGACATCGTCTATATTGCGCTGTTTGCGGCTGTGACCGCGTCTGTCGGGCTGTTCCCGCCGTTCCCGTTGCCCGTGACGGGGGTGCCGATCACCGTGCAGAGCATCGGCCCGCTGCTGGCCGGAGCCATCCTGGGAGCGAGACGGGGCTTCCTTTCGCAGCTCCTGTTCATCGTTCTGGTCGCGGTCGGGCTGCCCTTGCTGGCCGGGGGGCGTGGCGGCTTCGGCATCATCGTCGGACCGACGGGCGGCTTCCTCCTGGCCTGGCCCGTGATGGCGCTGTTCGTTGGCTACATGGTCGAGCGGTATTGGCGAGACCTGACCTTTCTCAAGACGCTTGCGTTCAGCCTGTTCGCGAGCCTCGTCATCAGCTATGGGTTGGGGGTCCCCTGGATGGCGCTTCTGCTGGAGCTGAGCGTTCTCGAGGCAACGGTGACGATGCTCGCCTTCGTGCCCGGGGACAGCGCCAAGGCCGTCCTGGCCAGCCTGATCGCCATGACGGTTCGGCGATCCTATCCGATCATCACCAAGGAGAAAGCACCCCCTTCGTGACCGTCACGCTTCGCGGCCACAACACAGGATTGCTCACATCCGCATGAACGGCGTCACCAACGTGATGTGATCGGTACGCTCGATCGTCAAGCGCGTCACGATCAACGATGGAGTGAGCAACCGGGTCCTGCCGGCACCCTTCGCGCTACGGCTCCAGCCACTGGAAGAGCGCGGTGAGCCCAAGCCCGCCACCGATCCCGATCATGGCCATCCCGACCGAGCCGTCATCGTCCCGGCGGGCGCATTGCGAGAACAGCCGGGTCACGAGGATCGCCCCGGACGCTCCGAAGGGATGACCGAGCGCCAGGGCGCCTCCCTCACGATTGACCCTCTCCTCGCCGATGCCGAGGCGATCCAGGGAGCCGAGAACCTGTGACGCGAAGGCCTCGTTGAACTCGATCAAATCCATCTGGTCGAGATCAAGGCCCGGAATCCGTTCGATGAGACGTGTCGTCGAGAGAACGGGCCCCAGACCGAGGAGATTGGGATCGACACCCGCCGCCGCGGCGTCCAGGAAGGCGAGCCCCCGCTCAAGGCGCCGGTCGCGGGCGAGCCGTCTGCTCATGACCAGGCAGACGGAGGCACCATCGTTGAGGGGGCACGAGTTGCCGGCGGTGACCGTCCCGCCGTCGACGAAAACGGGCTGGAGCAAGGACAGGGACTGAAGGGACGTGTCTCGCCGGGGGCATTCGTCACGATCGATCAGTGCCTCCCTCGTCTCGACAGGCACGATCTCGTGCCGGAATGCCCCCGCGTCGATCGATGCGATCGCCCGCCGATGGCTGCGAAGAGCAAACCGATCCTGTCGCTCTCGATCGATGGTGCAGGCGCGCGCCACATTTTCCGCGGCCACACCCATGTCGGGGTCGCCGAGCGCCTCCGGCGAGAACCGTGCCCGTCCGAAGAAGCGCGGCAAGCCGCCCCGGCTGCGGGGCCGTTCAACCCGCCAGGGAGCACGGCTGATCGACTCCACGCCCCCCGCCAGATAGCAGTCGCCGGCGCCCGCCTGGATCAGCCGTGAGGCGATGATGATCGCTTCCAGGCCCGACCCGCACTGTCGGTCGACCGTCACGCCCGGGACATGGACCGGCAGCCCCGCCGTAAGGGCGGCAAGGCGGGCAATGTTGCCGCCACCCCCCGCAGCGTTGCCCAGGATGACATCATCGATGAGGCCCGCCGGGATCGCGGCCCGATCCAGCGCATGACGGAGGACCGGGCCGGCGAGGTGCTCCGGATCGACCGACTCGAAGGCGCCGAAAGCCCGACCGATCGGCGTGCGCACCGCGGCCACAATGACGGGCTGGCGCTCGCGGTCAGGCGGCGGGGTCGATCGGGCCATAGTGCCCATCGCGCAGCCGTTGAGCGACCTGCCCGCGGGCGATCTTGCCGCTGCTTGTCATGGGCCAGGACAGCGCCCGGTAAAAGTCCCGAGGGATCTTGTAGCGGGGCAGGAACGCGGTCGCCTCGGCCAGGAGGCCCTCGAGGCCGTCAACAGGGCCCTGCAGCACCGCGACAAGACGGGCGCCGAGATGCGCGTCCTCGATGCCCAGAACAACGGCCTCGTCCACACCGTCGATCCCCTTCAGCACGGCTTCCACTTCCGCGGGGTAGACGTTGAAGCCGCCTGTGGTGACCATGCCACCCTCGCGGCCCAGGATCGTCAAGGCGCCGTTGGGCTCAAGCACGCCGATATCCCCAACCGTTGCTCCTCCCACATCCGTTCGGAAGGCCTTGCCGTCATCGCCCCAGAGATACCCGTCGCAGACCAGGTCGCTCGTCACGTAGATCGTGCCGGCCGCGCCCTGGCCCGTCCCCTCCTTGCCGGCGTGCCGGATATGGACATCAATCCCCGGGAACGGCTTCCCGACCGTGTGGAGGGGGGTTTCCGGATCGGGAGGATGCACGGTCGACACGGACACGAAGCCGAGCTCGGAGGCGCCGTAATATTCCATGAGGCGGGCATAGGGAAAGATGCGCCGCACACAGGCGACATGCTTGCCGTCCAGCTTCGCGCCGGCGGTGAGCACGTCCCGCACTGACGGAAACGCCGTCGGGCCCCGGCTCGACCGCTGGGCGAGGCTGCTGATCATCGTCGGAACCGCCACCAGGCGCTCGATGTCGCCGTGGTCCAGCGCAGCGGCCACGCGATCGGCGTTCCAGCGCCTCACCGTGTGGAACGTGCCGCCACAATGGAGGGTCTCGGCGAAGGCATAGAGGGCCAAGCCATGCGCCAGTGCCCCGGGGCACAGGGTTGCCGGCGCGTGCTCCAGCCCGAAGACGCGGGCGCTCCGCGCCAGGCTGGCCCGCCAGGAGGCGCGGGACCGGGCATAGGCCTTGGGCTGGGAGGTTGTGCCCGAGGTGAAGCCCACCAGGAAGAGGCCACCGGCGCCGTCCAGGTCCTTCGGGGGCTCGACCGCGCGGTCCGCGTCGAGCACCGTGTCGAAGGCCGCGACCGGCTCGACCCTCAGACCGAGGCCTGTGGCCAGATCCGCAACCACCGAGGACGGAGACCCGGTGACCACCAGGTCCGGTTCCAGTCTGGCCAGGATGCCCTCGAGCTGCGCGGCAGGCATCGCCGGGTCGAGAACGGCGCAGGCGTTACGCCCGGCGGTCGCGCCCAGGAACAGCTCGGGAAAGAGCAGGTGATTGCCCAGATCCAGAGCGATCAGCTTGTCGACCTCGGCCAATGGCGGCAGCGTTTTTGGCCGGCCCGGCAAGGCGGCGATCCGGGCGGAGACGGCTCTGGATCGGGCTGAAAGCTCGCCATAGGAGCGCGCTTCGCCCTCCAGGATGAACGCAGGCTTGTCGGGGGTGACCGTGGCGTGGCGATCCACCTGATGCTGGAACGGCATCAGCTGCCCTCGATGCGGATCGCGGAGCGCTCAGGATGCGGAGCCAAGGGCGTGTCGCGTGTCGTCCGGAATGGGTGTCGGTTGTCCCCTCTCGAGACTGACGCACACCCACACGATCCTGCCGGTGGCGCAGCAGACTTGGTCGACTGCTCGAGAAAGCTCGACCTCGAATGCGACGCTCGTCGTTCCGAGATGGACGACGCGCACCCTGGCGTCGACCCTGTCGTCAACGTCGATCGGGCTATGGAAAGTGATTTCGGCCTTCTTCACATGATAGGCGAGGTCGGACGTGCGGTGCCGAAAATGGCAGTAGATCTTTGCGTTTTCCAGGAATTCGACAATCGCGTCCTGACAATAGTCGAAGTACACGGAGTTGTGGACATGGCCGAAAATGTCGATATGGCGCATTGAGACACGGAATCGCGCGTGATGCTTGGTATCCTCATCCATAGGCGAGCGTTCCGGACCCGACGGTGCCGCCCAGCTTAGTCAACACGAGTCCATGCACAAGAGGGCAATTGTCCATCAGTTTGGCGTGGCGAGTGAGGTGGTCCGGCTCGAGCGCCATCGCCCCGGACCCCTGGCGCCCGACAGCGTCCGGATTCGCATGACGTCCCGGTCGATCAATCCCTCGGACCTGATCACGATCTCGGGAGCCTACGACTCCCGAACTCCCTTGCCCTTCATCCCGGGCTTCGAAGGGGTCGGCGTTGTCGAGGCGGTAGGGCATGAGGTCCGCGGGCTGAGGACAGGCGCTCGGGTCGTTCCGATTGGCGCGGCGGGCGCGTGGCAGGACCTCAAGGATTGTCCGGGACCGTGGTGCCTCTCGGTCCCGAGCGGCGTGACCGACGCGCAGGCGGCCATGAGCTATGTGAATCCGATGACCGCATGGGCCATGGTTCACGACGTGGCACGGGTCCGGCCCGGCATGCGGATCGCCGTCACGGCGGCAGGCTCCGCGATCGGCCGGATGATCATCGCGCTGGTAAATCAGATCGGGGTGGCGCCGATTGCCTTTGTCCGCAGCGAGAGGGCCGCGCAAAATCTGGCAGGTCTGTCCGCGGATATCGTTCGGTATACGGATCTCGACGGGTCCGGGTCGCTTGATGAACGCCGGCCGGCCTCCGGCACGGTCGATGTCATGCTCGATTGTGTCGGCGGTGCGGACGCCCTGGTCCTGTCCCGGTGTCTGCGGCCGCGTGGGACCTTCGTGCATTACGGCCTGTTGTCGGGAGACCCCATACCGTCCGGCTTCTGGTCAGCCCGGCCCGACATCGACTACGTGATGTTCCACCTGCGCAACTGGGTTCGAGCGGTGCCTCTCGACGAGGTTCATCGCACCTACGCCAAGGTGGCGTCGCTGATGGCCGACGGGATCATCCAGACCTCGGTGCGCGCCGCCTATCCTCTCCGGCAGGTGACCGACGCCTTGAAGGATGCCCGCTTGGCGTCCGCGTCCGGAAAGGTGCTCATCACGGAGTGAGGCCGCCGAGCCGCCGGGAGACGCATCGGCCGGCCCGGGGGCGCGTCCGCCCGCCGTGCTGCCGCCCCGGCGCGCCGTCGCGAGCCCGGGGCTGACGCCATCGGCTCGCGGGCACACGGCCTGTCCTTTCACGAGCCGGCGCCGGTCCACGGGCTCAGGCGCCGACATCCCCTGCCGCGATCGGCCTCACCTCGCCCTCAGGCAGCTCGAGCAGCAGCAGCCCGGCACCGTTCACGCCCAGGCACCGCCCTCTGACCTGCCGCGTTCGAGCCTCGTCGAGCGCAACGGTTATCGGCTCCCCAAGCCGCCACAGATGGGCGGTATAGGCGCTCGCGATCGGTGAAAAGCCGTCCCGGGTCCAGCGCTCAAGGTGCTCAAGCCATCTCTTGGCGATCTGCTCGACAAGAAGCAGTCTCTCAATATCGCAGAACCGTCCCAATGATGTTTTCGGGTACATGACTTCGGCCGGCTCTGACACGAGATTGATGCCGATCCCAACATAAAGCCCGCGTGAGTCGCGCTCGATCAACGTTCCCGAGATCTTGGCGTCATCGACCAATATGTCGTTTGGCCACTTGATCCTGACGGGGGCTTGATCCCCGATGAGCGCCTGCAGCACGTCATGGAGCACCAGTCCGGTCATCAGGGCCAAAGTTGATGCTGCCTCGATTTCCGGGCGGAGCCTCATCGCCAACGTCATGGCGAGGTTGTTCTCGGGACTGTGCCACACGCGACCAAAGCGTCCGCGCGCTGCCGTTTGACGCGCCGCGGACACGACGACGGGACCGCCGTCGGTCCTCTCAAGCACGCGCTTCGCCTCGGCATTCGTGCTGTCCAGCACGGGATGATCGTGAAGGGGGATGCTGCGATCAGCCGCGCGGATGATCATCGTGTGGCGTGGCCCTGAACCGCTCCCGGGGTGCGGGAGGCGGCATCAGTCCTACGCGGCCATGGGGCTGATTTCCAGGGCGTCGTGGAACGCGGCTTCGGCGTCCGCCGGCTGGGCGAAGCCGATGGGCTGAAGCCGGCGACGGTGGTTGAGCCGGTCGACAGTCTCCAGGGTGGCAGGGGTCGACGGCCCCGAGCGGGCGCCATGGCCGGGGCCGGCGGATCGTCCCGGCCCTGCCTTGGGGTTTGGGCGGAGCCCGGCAGCCCTCGGCCGATCGTGGCTGCCGTGGCCGCGGTCGACAGCCTGCCGGGTGCCGCTGACGCTCCACCGGCCCCGCGCCGGCCCTGCGCCGCCGCACGGTCGCAGGGCCGGAGGCGAAAGGCGGGCGAAGGAGACGCCGGCCGCTCAGCCGGCTCCCTCCGCCAGGAACGGCAGCAGCAGGGCCAGCGTCGCTTCCGGCGCCTCCTCGGCCAGGAAATGGCCGCAGTCGACCGGCTGGCCGCGCACGTCCTCGGCGAAGCGGCGCCAGATCTGCAGAACGTCGTCATAGGCCCGCCCGACCAGGCCGCGGGCGCCCCACAGCGCCAGCGTCGGGCAGGTGACCCGCCGGCCGGCGGCGCGGTCGGCGCGGTCGTGCTCCAGGTCGATGGAGGCGGCGGCCCGGTAGTCCTCGCAGCTGGCGTGGATCGTCTCCGGCGTGAAGCAGCGGAGATACTCGGCCAGCGCCGCCTCGGTGAAGCCGCCCGCGTCGGCGCTCCAATGGCCGATCTTGCGGCGCAGGTAGAACGCCGGGTCGTTGCCGATCAGCCGCTCCGGAAAGCCGTCGGCCTGGATCAGGAAAAACCAGTGATAGTAGCCGGTGGCCACCTGCTGATCGACCATCTCGAGCACCGCCAGCGTCGGCACGATGTCGAGGACCGCCAGCCGCTCGACCCGCCCGGCATGGTCGAGGGCGAGCCGGTGGGCGACCCGGGCGCCGCGGTCGTGGCCGACCAAGCGAAACCGCTCGAAGCCCAGGTGCCGCATCAGCCCGACTTGGTCGGCGGCCATGGCGCGCTTGGCATAGGCGGCGTGGGCCGGGCCGCCCGGCGGTGTGCCCGGCGGCGTGTCGGAATCGCCGTAGCCGCGCAGGTCGGCCGCCACCACCGTGTAGTCCTGGGCCAGGCGGGGCGCCACCTTGTGCCACATCGCGTGGCATTGCGGATAGCCGTGCAGCAGCAGGAGCGGCGGGCCGCCGCCGCCGATCGCCGCGTTGATCGTCACCTCGCCGGTCGGCACCCGCTCGTGCCGGAATCCCTCGAACATCGTCGCCGCCTTTCGTCCTGCGCTGGGAGACCGCCAGGGCCTCGTGCCGATTCCGCCTAGACAGCAGATGGTTTAGAACCGGTTAACCCAAGAGCACCCCACGGCGTCGATCATGGCCGAAGCTTCCATCGTCAAGCCCCGTCCGATCTCCGGCTTTCCGGAGTGGCTGCCGGCCGAGAAGCTGCTGGAGGAGCGGCTGCTTGCCATCATCCGCGAGGAGTTCGAGCGCTTCGGCTTCACCCCGATCGAGACGCCGGCCGTCGAGCGGCAGGAGGTGTTGAGCGCCAAGGGTGTGCTCGACAAGGAGATCTACGCGCTGTCCCGGCTGGCGGCGGGCGAGGGCGAGGATCCGGCCACCGATCTGGCGCTGCACTTCGATCTGACCGTGCCGCTGGCGCGCTACGTGGCGCAGCATTTCGCCCGGCTGACCTTCCCGTTCCGCCGCTATCAGATCCAGAAGGTGTGGCGCGGCGAGCGGCCGCAGGCCGGCCGCTTTCGCGAGTTCTACCAGTGCGACATCGACGTGGTCGGCAACGGCAGCCTGAGCCCGCTCGCCGATGCCGAGCTGCCGCTGGTGATCCACGGCATCTTCACCCGCATCGGCATCGGTCCGTTCGTCATCCGCCTCAACAACCGAAAGGTCCTGCAGGGCTTCCTCGAGCATCTGGGCGTGCCGCCCGAGGGTCGCGGCGCTGCTCTGCGCGCGGTCGACGAGCTCGACAAGGTCGGCGTCGAGGCGGTCCGGGCCGGGCTGGTCGAGCACGCCGGCCTGGACGACCGCGCGGCCGGCCGGCTTCTGGACTTCGTCGGCGGGCCGGGCGACCTCGCGGCCTGGCGCGCGCTCGAGGCCGGGCCCTTGTTCGCCCGCGGGGTCGCCGAGTTGACCGAGCTGGTGGAGGCCATGGCGGCGCTCGGCCTGCCCGATCAGGCCTGGCGGCTCGACCCGTCGATCGCGCGCGGCCTCGACTACTACACCGGCACGGTCTACGAGACGGTGCTGGTCGAGCGGCCGGAGATCGGCAGCATCTGCTCCGGCGGCCGCTACGACGACCTCGCCGGCAGCTACATCCGGCAGAGCCTGCCCGGGGTCGGGGTCTCGATCGGCCTGACCCGGCTGCTTGCCCGGCTGCTCGAGGCCGGTCTCCTCAAGCCGGGCGCGGCCACGCCGGCGCGGGTGCTGGTCACGGTGATGGACCGCCGGCGGCTGGGCGCGGCGCTGGCCATGGCGGCCGAGCTGCGCGCGGCCGGCATCCCGACCGAGCTGTTCACCGAGGAGAAGAAACTGGGCCAGCAGCTCAAGCACGCCGATGCCAAGGGATTCGCCGCCGCCATCATCGCCGGCGAGGAGGAGATCGAGCAGGGGCTGGTGCAGGTGAAGACGCTGGCCACCGGCGAGCAGGCACCGCACCCCCGCGACGGGCTGGTGGCGGCCGTGCGGGCGCTGCTGGAGCGGTAGGCACGGACAACGCCCCGCGGGCGACCCTGCCGTCGGCCGGGGAGCGCACCGGCCGCGACCCCAGGGCATGGCCGGCGCCGCATGGTCCGGGTGTCGGCGTCGCGCCCGCTCCCCCCGGCCCGCGGGCGCCGGCTCCTTGGCTCGACCGGCGGGGCCGGCCTGGCGGCTCGACCGGCGGGGCCTGCCCGGCTCCGCCCGGCGACGCCCGTCTACAAGGTCATGTGGCGGGCGCGGGCGCCGCGCTCGATGGCCGCGGCGTGCAGGCGGTCGAGGTCGAGGTGGTGGCGCAGCAGCTCGAGCAGCCGCAGCTCCTCCTGGCTGGCGTGGCCGTCGGCGGCGACCACGTCGCAGGCGATGGCGTAGGCCGTCTCGCGCAGATAGTCCGGCAAGGCGTGGTCGATCGCCTCGAGCGCCTTGCGCAGGCCGTCATCGTCCTGGAGCAGCTCCATGCACTCGCTGGTGACCGACTGGATGCGGCCATGGTCGAAGGTCCGGAACACCGGCAGGTGGCGGACCATGTCGCCGATCGTGTCGAGCTCGGAATCCGACATTGAGCCGTCGGCGGCGGAGCAAAGCACCATCGTGTAGATGAGGGCGCCGTGGGGGTCGGTCATCGCGTCGGCCTTCCGGTCGGAGCAAGGGATCCGTGCCAAGGCGGTATGCGGGGTGCAAGGCCGCGCCGTCAACCTCGGGCGCGGCCGCGTCCGTGCGCGGGCGCGCGCGGCCGCGGGACCGGGAGCCGGCGGCAGGCCGACCTGCCCGTTCAATTCCGACTCGGCCGAGCCCCGCCCGTCGAAAAGGTCTCTTTGGATATGGTATAAGCCCCTGTCATTTCGGTTCCTCGCCGGCTCACCCCCCTTCCCACGCGCCCCCGTCGAACAGGAGACACCCATGCGGGACGAAGCCAGATACTGGCAGTTGCCGCGGCGCAGCCTGGCGATCGTCCTCGCCGGCGGCCGGGGCAGCCGGCTGAAGGAGCTGACCGACCACCGGGCGAAGCCGGCGGTGCCGTTCGGCGGCAAGTTCCGCATCGTCGACTTTGCCCTGTCGAACTGCGTCAACTCGGGCATCCGGCGCATCTACGTGCTGACCCAGTACAAGGCGCACAGCCTGATGCGGCATCTGCAGCGCGGCTGGAACTTCCTCAACGGCCAAATCAACGAGTTTGTGGAGGCCGTGCCGGCTCAGCAGCGCATCGACGAGTCCATGTGGTACCGCGGGACGGCGGACGCGATCTGGCAGAACCTCGACATCCTGAGCAGCGAGTCCTTCGATCACGTGGTCGTGCTGGCCGGCGACCATGTCTACAAGATGGACTATGCCGCCATGCTGACGGACCATGTCGACAGCGGCGCCGACGTCACCGTCGGCTGCGTCGAGGTGCCGCGGCTGCAGGCGACCGCCTTCGGCGTCATGCACGTCGACGACCGGCGGCGCATCGTCGACTTCCTGGAGAAGCCGTCCGATCCGCCCAACATGCCCGGCAAGCCGGACACGGCGCTGGCCAGCATGGGCATCTACGTGTTCAACGCCAAGCTGCTGTACGAGCAGCTGCACCGCGACGCCGGCGACCCTCGCTCGGCGCATGACTTCGGCAAGGACATCATCCCGCATCTCATCGGCAAGGCCGACGTGCTGGCGCACAGCCTGCGCGACAGCGCCATCTACAACCCGGCCTCCGACGAGGCCTACTGGCGGGACGCCGGCACCATCGACGCCTACTGGGCGGCCAACCTGGATCTCACCTCGGTCACCCCGGCGCTTGACCTTTACGATCCGGACTGGCCGATTTACACCTATCAGGAGCAGCTGCCGCCGGCCAAGACCGTGTTCGACGACGACGACCGCCGCGGCCATGCGCTCGACAGCTTGGTCTCGGCCGGCTGCATCATCTCCGGCGGCGCGGTCCGGCGCTCGCTGCTGTTCAACCAGGTGCGCGTCAACTCGTATTGCGATCTGCGCGAGAGCGTTGTCCTCCCGCAGTGCGACATAGGCCGGCATGCCCGGCTCAGCCGGTGCGTGGTCGACAAGGGGTGCCGCATCCCCGAGGGCATGGTGGTCGGCGAGGATCCCGAGGACGATGCCCGCCGCTTCAATCGGACCGACAGCGGGATCGTGCTTATAACCCGCGACATGCTGGCGCGATTGGATTAGAACCGCACGCGTCCTCAGGCGGCCTCTCCGCCGCTCCTCCTCCCCATCTCCTCTGATCGCCCGGCCGCGGGACCGGTCGCCCATGCGCGTGCTCCATGTCGTCTCCGAGATGTACCCGGTCGTCAAGACCGGCGGCCTGGCCGACATCGCCGGCGCCTTGCCGCCGGCGCTGGCCGCGCGCGGCCACGACGCCCGCGTGCTCATTCCCGGCTATCCGGTGGTGACGGCGGCCATCGAGCAGTCCGAGCCGGTGATGGCCGACGACGCCCTGTTCTGGGGCGGCCCGGCGCGCATCCTGCTGACCCGGCTCAAGGGCGTCGCGGTGCCGACCTATGTGCTGGAGAGCGCCGGGCTGTTCGACCGCCCCGGAGGCCCCTACAACATGCCCTCGGGCGAGAACTGGCCGGACAACCACCTGCGCTTCGCGGCGCTCGGCTGGGCCGCGGCGTGGCTGGCGCGCGCGCGCGACGGCGTCGAGGCGACCGGCGACTGGGGCGCCAGCCCGTGGCGGCCGGAGGTCGTGCATTGCCATGACTGGCAGAGCGGCCTGGCGCCGGCCTACATCGCCATGGAGGGCGACGGGCGGCCGGCCACGGTGATGACCATTCACAATATCGCCTATCAGGGCTTCTTCCCGGCCGACCGCTTCGGCGACCTCGCGCTGCCGGCGGAGGCGTTCGCCGTGCACGGCGTCGAGTTCTGGGGCGGGCTCAGCTTCCTCAAGGGCGGCTGCTTCTACGCCGACAAGGTGACCACGGTCAGCCCGACCTATGCCGGCGAGATCCAGGGGCCGGACGCCGGCACCGGCCTCGACGGTCTGATGCGCAATCGCGCGGCCGGCAGCGACCTGGTCGGCATCCTGAACGGCGTCGACCATGCCGTGTGGAACCCGGCCACCGATCCGCATCTGGCGGCCACCTACGATGCCGACAGCCTGCATGCCAAGGCAGCCAACAAGGTGGCGCTGCAGCGGCGGCTGGGCCTGGCCGAGGACCCGGCGGCGCCGCTGTTCGGCATGGTCGGGCGCATCGCCACCTTGAAGGGCAGCGACCTGGTGCTCGGCGCCGTGCCGCGGCTGGTCGGCAACGGCTGCCAGCTGGCGGTGCTCGGCACCGGCTTCGAGGACCTGATCCATGGCTTCCGCAGTGCCGAGCACGCCAATCGCGGCCGGGTCGTCGCCTATATCGGCCATGACGAGGCGCTGGCGCACCTCATCTATGCCGGCTCGGACGTGCTGATGGTGCCGTCGCGCGGCGAGCCGTGCGGCTTGGCGCAGCTCTACAGCATGCGCTACGGCACGCCGCCCCTGGTGCGCCGGGTCGGCGGGCTGGCCGACACCGTGGTGAACGCCGATCCGTGGCATGTCGCCGACGGCGTGGCGACCGGCTTCGTGTTCAACGATGCGACGGCTGACGCCCTCGCCGGCACCATAGCCTGGGCGGCCGAGATGTACCGGAACGATCACGCCACCTTCGTTCAGCTGCAGCGCACCGGCATGGCCCGCGACACCTCCTGGCTCAAGGCGGCCGGCGAGTACGAGGCCCTCTACCGCTCGATCGCGTGAGGCGAGCCTGCGCTGCCGGTCCCCGGGACCGCTCGGGGCATGCCGGCACCGTGGCGCGGTCCGAATACTCGGCCGCCCGGCGTGCCGGGAACCCTGCATGCGCTGGCGCCGCCGCGGGACGGGGCCGGGGCGAAGGCGGCCCGACGGCGGCCGGACCGGAAACCGCCTTGTGCCGCCGAGCGACGAGAGGGCTCGTCGGCCGGGCTCGGGGCGCGCCCGGCAACGCTGTGCCGCCCGGACGCGCCCGCCGTACAGCTTGATCCCGGCGCCCTTTCGCGTGGCCGCGACAATGGTCTCGAGCACGAGGTCGAGGATCTGCTTCTCCACCGGCCCGCTCCCCCGCCCGGCCACCCGACAACAGCATGCTCAGGCCGGCCGGGCGGGGGAGCGGGCCGGCGATGCCCCTTGACCCGAAAACGCTCTATTGCTCGATATGGGCGCCGGTCTTCATGGCCTCGATGATGGTCTTGAGCACCAGATCGAAGATCTCGTTCTCGGTCTCCTCCGAGACGAACGGAATGTCGACGTGCCGGTTGATCAGGCCCGACAGCCGGTCGAGCAGCGTCGCGGCCATGGTGTCGTCGATGCCCTCGTTGGCGGTGGTGATCAGGTCGTAGATCTCGTTCGGCAGCTTCTCGTAGAGGAAGCGGTCGATCTTGCGCACGACCTTGACGATGACGACCTGCTCGGCCTTCTCAGGCAGGATCGGGATGTTGATCTTCTCGTTGATCCTGGTGGCGATGGCACGGATCGCCTCGGGGCTCAGGCGTTCCTGGGCGCGCAGCTCGTGCGGGCTGCTCTCGCGGATCTCATTGTCGCTCAGTTGCTGAAGGGACATGGCGCTCGCTCCGCTCGTTCAATGTGTTCGATGGTTCCGTTCCCGCGGTCGCTCCGCCGGGAACGGAAGTAGAACATTGCCGTTTATGCCGCGAAGGTCAATCGCGGAGACACAACTGAAACCAGTGAAGCGGCACCGTTACGAGGTGTTGCCGGGGCGGCGGGTCGCGCCCGACCCGCCGGCTCACCCTTCCCCCAGGAATGCCGCCGTGATCGCCGCCGCCTCGGCGAGGCCGACGCGCTCGAGCCGCACGCCCTCGGGAAAGGCGCCGGCCAGGCGCGACGGCATCATCGGGTCGAGCAGCACGAACACGCCGCGGTCGTCGGCGCGGCGGATCAGTCGCCCGTAGGCCTGCTTCAGGCGCAGCCGGGTCAGCATGTCGTCGTAGCGCCGGCGTCCGCCCTCGCCGGCGAAGAAGGCCTCGCGCCGGGCCCGGTGCAGGATGGTCGGTCGCGGCCACGGCACCCGGTCGAACACCAGCAGGCGCAGCGAGCGGCCGGGCACGTCGATGCCGTCGCGCGCCGCGTCGGTGCCGAGCAGGCAGGCGTCCTCCTCCGCGCGGAAGATCGCCATCAGCGAGGCCAGGTCCATGCCGTCGACATGCTGGGCGAGCAGCGGCAGCCCGGCCGCCTCCAGAGGAGCCGCGATCCGGGCATGGACCGCGCGCAGCCGGCTGATCGCCGTGAACAGGCCGAGCGCGCCGCCGCCCGCCGCCTCGAACAGCGCGCGATAGGCGGCGGCGACCTGGCCCAGATCGTCCTTGCGCACGTCGCGCACTACCAGCACCCGGGTGCGCCCGGCATAGTCGAAGGGCGAGGGCACGGCGGCGCGCAAGGCCGGCTCGGCCAGGTATGCCGCCCCGGTGCGCGCCTCCGCCGCCTGCCAGTCGAGCGCGGCGTTGCCGGTGCCGTCGGTCAGCGTCGCCGAGGTGACCAGCAGCCCCTGCGCCGGCTCGGCCACGGCGCGGGCGAAGGCCGCCATGGGGTCGACATGGTGACGGTAGTAGCCGACATCGACGACGCGGCCGTCCTGGCGCTCGACGGCCAGCCAGTCGACATGGCCGGCCGGGGTCGGCTTGCCCAGGTCCCGCAGCATGGCCCGCCAGGCGCCGAGGCTGATGCGGCCGCGCCGCTCGAGCGCCCGGGCCAGCGCGTCGAGGCGGACGCGGGTGGCGCTGTCGAGCGTGCCGGCCTCGTCGTCGAGCCGCGCGCGCAGGGCGTCGCGCAGCGCCAGCAACGGCGTCTGCAGCCGCGCGAGCGCCGCGTCCAGGCGGCCCGCCGCCTCCAGCAGCCCGTCGATCGGTGGCGCGGCCTCGGTCTCCAGGCCGTAGGGGCCGTCGGCGCCGTTTGCGCGGGCGTGGACCTGGGCGCGCACCAGGGTCAGGAACGCCTCGGTCGGGCCGATCGGCTCGACGAAGGCGAAGGTCTCCTGCTCGAGCCGGCCGAGCCAGCCGTCGCCGGGCAGGGCCTGGGCCGCGCGCGTCGCCTCGAGCAGAGCCCGGCGCGCCGCCTCGTCCTCGCCCAGCAGGTCCTCGAGCCGGCGCGCCAGGCCGCGCGCCCGGCTGCGCCCGCCGGTCTCGGAGCCGAGCAGCCAGTGGCGCAGCTCGGCCGTCTCGCGCCCCGACAGGTGGCCGGCGAAGGCGGCGTCGGCGGCGTCGAACAGGTGGTGGCCCTCGTCGAACACGTAGCGGCCGGGCAGCTGCGTGTCGTCGACGCCGCCGAGGGCCGCCTGCACCAGCACGAGCGCGTGGTTGGCGACAACGATGCGGGCACGGCGGGCCTTGCGCACGCTTCGCTCGATGAAGCAGCGATTGTAGTGCCGGCAGGCCGAGTAGACGCACTCGCCGCGCCGGTCGGCGAGGCCCAGGCTGCGGCCGCGGCCGACCAGCTCGGTCAGCCAGCCGGGGAAGTCCCCGCCGGTCATGTCGCCGTCGCGGGTGGCCGCGGTCCAGCGCGCCATCAGGCCGATCGCCGGGGCGTGCCGCGGGCTCATGGTGGCGCCGCCGACCGCCTCCTCGAGATTGAGCAGGCAGAGATAGTTCTCCCGGCCCTTGCGCAGGACCACGCGGCCGGCCTTGTCCGCGGCGTCGTCGTACAGGCGGTCGAGCTCCCGGTCGATCTGGTGCTGAAGATTGCGGGTGAAGGTGGAGATCCACACCGGTGCCTTGTTCTTCTCGGCCCACAGGCTGGCCGGCGCCAGGTAGCCGAGGGTCTTGCCGACGCCGGTGCCGGCCTCGGCCAGCACCATGTTGGGCGCGTCGGTGGCGGCGCGCGGGGCGAAGGCGTGGGTGACGGCGCTGGCGTAGTCGGCCTGCTGCGGCCGGTCCTCGGCAAAGGCGCCGAGCAGGGCGGCCAACCGGCGGCGCGCCTCGGCCGGGGTGACCGGCTCCTGCCCGGGCGGCGGTGGCGGCGCTTCGCCCTGCCATTCGGGCAGCCGGTGCCAGACCTGGCAGGCACGGCCGCCGTCGCCGCCGTCGCCACCGGGGCGGCCCAGCGCCGCCAGCACGAAGGGTGCCCAGGGCCAGCCGCCCTGGCCCATGAACCAGGCGATGCCGGCCGGGTCGGAGGCCTCCTCGCGCCCGGGCGCGGCCAGGTCGCGCAGCAACCGGCCGGCGGCGTCGAGCAGCCGCGGCGCGGCGTCCTCCAGGCTGCCCGGCACCGGCAGGCCGAGCGCCTCGGCGAGGCCGCGCGGCGTCGGCACGCAGAAGCGCGCCGGATGGACGAAGGCGAACAGCTCGAGCACATCGAAGGCGAGGATCGAATCCCGCCGGGCCCGGCGCGCGACGTGGCGGGCGTGGCAGACCACGGGCGGCGGGCCGTCGAGGCGGTCCGGCAGCCCGGCGAGATCGAAGCTCTCAAGCACCCCGTCCGGCGACAGCGCCACCCCGCCGGCTGCGCCCAGCACCAGCACCGGCGCCGCCGGCAGGCGCAGATCCGGGGTCGGGGAGGCGGCGGGAACGGTCATCAGGCGCTCGCGCAACGGTCGCGGCACGCTACCCGCCATGCCGCGGAAACCAAAGCGCGTCAGGGAAGGGGCGGGCCATGTCGGGCGCACGTCGGGCGGTGGGCGGGCCGGCGGAGCCGAGGTGCCGGGACGGGGGCGCGGGGCGGTGGGCTCGGATCGGCGGGAGGCCGCTATCAGGTGCCAGAGGACATGCTGACGACACCTCTGTCGTCATTGCTCATGGGGGTGGCCGAGCCGAGGGCACGGGCGGGCCGCCGCCATGCCTGGCGGTCCCTGAGAGGTCATATGTGCGAAGAGAGGAGAGGCGGTGATCAGGCCGGGAACGGGAACCGTCCGGCGAGGGCGCGCTCGATGGCCTGATGGGCGCTGAAGCCAGGCAGCCGGCCGGTGCCGAGCACCGATCGGCTGGCGGCATCGACGTCGGCGCCCCGGAGAGAGCGGAGTTTTCGGGCTGGCGGAAGCGCCATGAGGTCATGGGACCTGCGCAGGTCCCCGTGTCAGGCTTTTGCGCGGGGCTCCTGGTCAGGGGACACCAGCCCGTAGCGATAGGCCAGGGCCACGGCCTGGCGGCTCGTGGAGACGGCGAACTTCTCCCGGACGTTGGTCAGGTGGAACTCGATGGTCTTCGGCGTGCAGCCGAGGATCTTCGCCGCCTCGGCCGCCGTCTTGCCCTTGCCGGTCCAGTACAGGACCTGCTGCTCGCGCGGAGTCAGGTAGACATTGTACTTCGGCGCGGCCCGGCCGCGCAGGCAAAGCTCCGTCGCCTTCTGGTGCACGTAGATGGCGGCGAGGTGGGCCGTGAACTGGACCGTCTCGCTGAAGCCGGCGTCATGGCCGCACGAGAAGCTGAGCGTGCCGCCCCGAGCCCCGTCCTGGATCGGAATGGTGAAGCCGGACACGATGCCGAAGCTCAAGGCATCCCGCAGGAATCGTCGCTGCAGCCTGTTGGCCGTCTCCAGCTCCTCATGGCAGTTCCAGCCGAACGGGACGATGCTCGCCTTGGCCTTCTGCACGATCGGGTCGACCAGGTCATAGCGACGCTCAAGGTACCGCTCGGATCAGCCGACCGGATAGGTCTCCAGGATCAGCGGCGCCGGATCGGCAGGATCGGGGTAGCCGACATAGGCGTAATGCGGCAGCTCCCAGGAGGTCGCGGCGTCGCTCAGGGCCTTGGAGATGCCGAGCGTGTCCTCGACCTTGTGAAGCGCGGCAATCAGCGAGTTCAGAACGTCAACCATACCCCGTCTCCTGTCGTTCTTCTGCTTTCCCACAGCCAGCTTGCGGTTTTTTCCTCGCTGACGTCTCCAGCATTGCGAGCAAGGCTACCCCTTTTTGCTTCCGCGAGATCCTGCCCATTTTTGGTAGCTTGCGCATCGGAAAAGAGCAGATTTGGCCTGTAGAAAGCGCCGCTGTTGCATCCTTGTTAAGGTTTAAGGGTTGGTCTTTTCCAATATTGATCCGCAACGTCACGAGTCCGGGCAGCCCTGGCAATCCTCCGGAGATGCTCGGCGTGCCGGCAAGTCGGCAACGGCAAGAGCTCGGACAGCGTTCCGGCGCGAGCACTTCAGCCCATAATGACTGAAGTCTTCCGTGTGGTATGGTTACTTCGGTTGTCCACGCAAACTGGCAGGGCAGGGCCGAGCTTCAAGATGGCCGGGGAAGGGCCGATTTGCGCTGCTGCAATGAAGGGCGTCAGGAGGCTGTCTGCGCTCTCGGCCGCTCTAAGAGGCTCCCACGAGCGAGCCCGTGATTGCTCAAATCCTTCACTCGGTGCTCGGCCAGGAGCGTCTCTGATCGAAGAGGCCTCGCATCGTGTCTTTCGGCAATCGGCTTTCCTCGCGCTCGGCGCGGCATTGGGATCGGCCCGGCCCACGCCGGAGCGAGGCGGCGCGCCATGGGCGGCGCCGCTGGGCCGTCCGGCAAGCTTGCGGCAAGGACCCGAGGCGGATACTGTCCTGCACAAGACCTGCTGATCGGGGCGCGCCTCCCGAGTCCGGACGGTTTCAGTCGTGGTATGTCACCTTCCCTGATCAACCAGCATCGAGGTCAGCCCATGCGCCGGCTTCTCCTTGCGGCCTCCATGGCCGTTGCTTCCACCACCGCCATGGCTCAGGACGAATTTTCGCTCTCGAGCCTCGACATCGGCGAGGGCGAGCCGCTGTCCGAGCAGTTCGTCTACCAGGGCTTCGGCTGCGAGGGGGAGAATGTCTCGCCGGGGCTGTCCTGGGCGAACGCGCCGGAGGGGACCGAGAGCTTCGCCGTCACCGTCCATGATCCGGACGCGCCGACCGGCTCGGGCTGGTGGCACTGGGTCGTTTTCGACATCCCGGCGGACGTGACCGAGCTGCCGCAGGGCGCGGGCTCCGGCGGCGACCTGCCGGCCGGCGTGATCACCGCCCGCAACGACTACGGCGAGCACGCCTTCGGCGGCGCCTGCCCGCCGCCCGACGAGGTGCATCGCTACATCTTCCGGGTCGACGCGCTCGGCACCGACAGCCTGGGCGTCGACGAGAGCGCCAGCGCCGCGCTGATCGGCTTCATGATCCGCGCCAACAGCCTGGCCTCGGACACCATCACCGCCGTCTACACCCGGTGACCGCGGTCCCGCCCTGATACCGCCGAGCCGAGGAGGGGACCCGTCGGCTCGGCTGAGGGCGCGCCCGTCGACCCTGCCGCCGCCCGGGCGCGCCGTCGCGAGCCACCGGGGTTGCGTCGATCCGTTGCGGGGAGCCTTGCCCACCAAGGCGCGGGCCGGATCGGTCGGGCGGGCGCGGGACGGCGGCGCTGGGAGACGGGGAGTCGCTCAGGCCCGGAAGGGCGCGGCGTTCACCGGCTGTTAACGGGCGGCGTGGCATGCTCACGCCAGAATCGACGGCGGTGCGCCCGGGGCTCGGGCGCACTGTCGGCCGCCCCCACGCAGCCGGCCGGCTCGGCTCCGGCGCGGGCGGCCCCGGCCCCGGTCTCTGCCTTTGCCTGATCCTCTGCCTGCCCTGCTGGCGGGCGGGCCGGCCGGCGCCACCCCGGGGCGACGAAACCCTACAACACGCTACCGTTTGCGACGCGGCGGCCCGGCCGGGAGCGCCGCCCCGCCCGGGGCGACGCCGCGCGGCGCGACGGCAGGCCATGGTCGCGGCGCGACGGCGGGGCATGGTCGCGGCGCGACGGCGGGGCATGGTCGCGGCGCGACGGCGACACCAGGTCGGCCCGCTGGCGCCCGGGGGCGCGCGAAAGGCGGGCGTGCGCGCCCGTGCCGGAGTGGAGTGATCCGGAGACCAGGGGGACCTGCCATGCTGTCGACATCGCCTTCCGGCGGCGCGGGCCCGGTGGCGCCATGCGGGCGGCCACGGGGGGCGGGCGAGATTGGGGTTCAAAGGCGGCGGCGGCCCGGGTAGTGTCGGAGACCGCCGCGGATCGGACCGCGGCGCGCCGCCGTCGCCGCCGCCTCGCCGACCGTCTCCGCCACCGTCCTCGCCACCGTCCTCGCCACCGTCCTCGCCACCGTCCTCAAGGAGAGCCGCCCCGTGACGCCCGGGCCCCGGATCTACAATTTGTTCCCGCTGATGGCCGGGCCCATGCTGCACTGGGCCGACCGGCTGCCGGACATCCAGGCCATGGGCTTCGACTGGATCTACGTGAACCCGTTTCACCTGCCCGGCTTCTCCGGCAGCCTTTATGCGGTGAAGGACTATCAGGCGCTGCACCCGATCGTGCAGGGCAAGAGCCGGCGCAGCCCCGACGCGCTGATCCGGGGCTTCACCAAGGCGGCCGGCGAGCGCGGCCTCTCGGTGATGCTCGACCTGGTGATCAACCACACCGGCAAGGACGCGCTGCTGGTCGAGCGCCATCCGGACTGGTTCCGCCGCGACGAGGACGGCGGGCTGTACTCGCCGCGCGCCGTCAACCCCGACGATCCGGAGGACATCACCATCTGGGGCGACCTGGCCGAGATCGACTACGGCACGGCGGCCCACCGGGACGAGCAGATCGCCTTCTGGATCGGCTACATGAAGCACATGCTGGACCTCGGCATGAAAGGCTTCCGCTGCGACGCCGCCTATCAGGTGCCGGCGGAGATCTGGGCGGCGATCATCGGCAGCCTGCGCGAGAGCCACCCCGGGGCGATGTTCTTCGCCGAGACCCTGGGCTGCACCGTCGAGCAGGTCGACGCGCTCAGCGGCGCCGGCTTCGACTTCCTGTTCAACAGCGCCAAGTGGTGGGACTTCCGGGCGCCCTGGCTGCTCGAGCAGTACGACCAGTTCCGGCACATCGCGCCGTCGGTGGCGTTTCCGGAGAGCCACGACACCGAGCGGCTGGTCACCGAGCTGGACACCACCGACCCCGAGACGATCGAGCGGCACTACAAGCTTCGCTACCTGTTCGCCGCGCTGTTCTCGACCGGGGTGATGATGCCCATGGGCTACGAGCTCGGCTTCGCCAAAAAGTTGCACGTGGTCGAGACCCGGCCGGAGGATTGGGCGCGCGAGGCCGAGAGCCCGCGCTTCGACCTGTCGCGCTTCGTCGCCGAGACCAACCGGGTCAAGGGGTCCTGCCCGGCGCTCAACCTGGAGGGGCTGCAGCGCCAGCTGACCGCGCCCGACTCGCCGGTGCTCGGGCTCGAGCGGTTCGACGCCGAGACCCGCGACGAGGCCGGGCACGTCACCCTGTCGCTGATCAACCCGGACCAGCACCATGCCCACTTCGTGCGGGTCGACGAGTTGATGACCGCAGGCGGGGTCGGCGGGCTGCACGAGGTCACCCCGGATCTGGCGCCCGAGCCGTTCGAGCTGGGCCACGGCCTGATGCTGGAACCGCTGCAGATCCGGGTGTTTTCCGCCAGCGCCGACGTGTGACGGCCGTGCCGTCCCGCGTCGCCGAGCTCCGAGCAAGGAAGACGAGCCGATGAAATTCGCCCATCGCCTGCCCTTCGGCGCCGAGGTGGAGGCGGACGGCCGGGTCCGCTTCCGCCTGTGGGCGCCGCGGCAGCCCGCCGTCTCGGTCGCGCTCGAGGACAGCGGCGAGGTGCTGCCCATGGAGCCCGAGGGCGAGGGCTGGTTCTCGCTGGTCACCGACCGGACCGGGGCCGACCGGCCGTACCGCTACCAACTGGCCGACGGCTTCCGGGTGCCGGATCCGGCCGCGCGCGCCCAGGCCGAGGACGCCCACGGCCCGAGCCTGGTGATCGACCCGCGCGCCTTCGCCTGGCGCCACACCGAGTGGCGCGGCCGGCCGTGGCACGAGACCGTGCTCTACGAGCTGCACCTGGGCAGCTTCACCGATCAGGGCGGGTTCGACGGGCTGCGCGGCAAGCTCGACCATTTCGAGCGGCTCGGCGTCACGGCGATCGAGCTGATGCCGGTCGCCGACTTCCCCGGCCGGCGCAACTGGGGCTATGACGGCGTGCTGATGTACGCGCCCGACCGTGCCTACGGCACCGTCGAGCAGCTGAAGACCCTGGTGGACGAGGCGCACGGCCGCGGGCTGATGGTCTTCCTCGATGTCGTCTACAACCACTTCGGGCCGGACGGGAACTATCTGCACCTCTACGCGCCCAGCTTCTTCACCGAGCGCTTCCACACCCCCTGGGGGGCCGCCATCGACTTCGCCCGCCGCCCGGTGCGCGACTTCTACATCAACAACGCGCTCTACTGGCTGAACGAGTTCCGCTTCGACGGGCTGCGCTTCGACGCCGTGCACGCCATCGAGGACGACAGCGACCCGGACATCCTGGTCGAGCTGGCCGAGACGGTGCGCCGCCACACCGCCGAGGGCCGGCACGTCCATCTGGTGCTGGAGAACGACAGCAACGTCGCGGGCTATCTCGGGCGCGACGGCGACGGTCGGCCGACCCACTACGTCGCCCAGTGGAACGACGACATGCACCATGTCGGCCACGTGCTGCTGACCGGCGAGAGCGGCGGCTACTACGGGGACTATGTCGAGCGGCCGCACGGCCTGCTCGCCCGTGGCCTCGCCCAGGGCTTCGTGTACCAGGGCGCGCCCTCGGCCTTCCGCGACGGCGCGCTGCGCGGCGAGCCGAGCGCCCACCTGCCGCCGACCGCCTTCGTCGACTTCCTGCAGAACCACGACCAAGTCGGCAACCGCGCCTACGGCGAGCGGCTGACCCGGCTGACCGACGACGCCGCGCTCAGGGCGCTGACCGCCGTGTTCCTGCTGAGCCCGTCGATCCCGCTCCTGTTCATGGGCGAGGAGTGGGCGGCCGAGGAGCCGTTCCTGTTCTTCTGCGACTTCCACGACCAGCTGGCCGACGCGGTGCGCGAGGGCCGGCGCCGCGAGTTCGCCCGCTTCCCGCAGTTCGCCGACCCGGCGGCGCGCCAGGCCATCCCCGACCCCAACGCCGACTCCACCTTCGATGTGGTGCGCCTGTCCTGGCCGACCATCGCCACGCCGCAGCGCCTGCGCCACATCGACTTCACCACCGAGCTGCTGCGCCTGCGCCGCGAGCAGCTGTGGCCGCGCCTGCCCGGCGCCCCGGGCGGCCGGGCCGACGGCGGCGCCTGGGGCGAGCGCGGCGTGCGGGTCGAGTGGGCGCTGGGCGACGGCAGCCGGCTCGGCCTGCTGGCCAATCTGGGCGACAGGCCCGGCGCCGGCTGCCCGCCGCCGCCCGCGGGCGACACCCTTTACCAGCTGAGCCCCGACGTCGGCGCGGCCCCCGATCTGGTCCAGCGGGCCCGCGACGGCGGCCTGCCGCCCTGGTCGGTGCTCTGGCGCCTCGACGCGCGCGCCGGCTAGCCGCGGCGCCCGAGCCCATGCCGATGTCCGAGGCCCCGGCGCGCAGCCAGCCGCCCGCCTTCCCGCGCGCCACGATCCGCCTGCAGCTCCACAAGGGCTTCACCTTCGAGGACGCGGCCCAGCTGGTGCCCTATCTGGCGGCGCTCGGCCTCAGCCACATCTACGCCTCGCCGTTCCTGATGGCGCGGGCCGGCTCGACTCACGGGTACGACATCGTCGACCACAACCGGTTCAACCCGGAGATCGGCGACGCCGCCACCTTTGATCGCTTCATCGAGCGCCTGCACCAGCATGGCATGGGGCTGATCGTCGACTTCGTGCCGAACCATATGGGGGTCGGCGGCGGCGACAACCCATGGTGGCTCGACGTCCTCGAATGGGGCCCGTCCAGCCCGTTCGCCACCTTCTTCGACATCGACTGGAGCCCGGCCGAGCCCAGCCTGAAGGGCAAGGTGCTGCTGCCCTTCCTCGGCGACCATTACGGCACGGTGCTGGAGAGCGGCGACCTCAAGCTGCGCTTCGACGCCGACCGCGGCTCCTTTGCCGTGCGCTACTGGGAGCACAAGTTCCCGATCGCCGTGCCGCACTACGCGCAGCTGCTGAAGCAGGCGCGCGACCGGCTGGGCCGGCCGCACGACGCGCTCAGCCGGCTGATCCACGACCTGGGCACCCTGCGCGGCAGCCGGGCCGTGCGCCGCCAGGCCGTCGTGCACCACCATGCCGACGAGCTGAAGAGCCAGCTGGCCGCGCTCCACGCCGCCGAGCCCGACCTGCAGTCGGCCCTCGCCGCCGTGGTCGAGGAGATGAACGGCCGACCCGGCGACACCGCCAGCTTCCGGCCGCTGCACGCCCTGCTCGAGCGCCAGCACTACCGGGTCTCCTACTGGCGGGTCGCCACGGCCGAGATCAACTACCGCCGCTTCTTCGACATCAACGACCTGGCCGGCCTGCGCATGGAGGTCTCGGAGCTGTTCGAGGTCGGCCACCAGCTCATCTTCCGGTTGATCGCCGAGGGCAAGGTCCAGGGCCTGCGTCTCGACCATATCGACGGCCTGTACGAGCCGGCCGCCTACTGCCGCCACCTGCAGGACCGCGCCGCCTACCTCATGATGCAGCGCGAGAGCGGCGACGACGCCCCCTTGCCCGAGCCGGGCCGCTCGCTCAAGTCCCGCGCCAACCCGCTCTACCTCATCGTCGAGAAGATCCTGGCCCGCCATGAGCGGCTGCGCGACGACTGGCCGGTTGACGGCACCACCGGCTACGAGTTCATCAACCTGGTCAACGGCCTCTATGTCGACCCCGCGGCCGAGCCGGCGCTGACCGAGCTCTACCTCCGCTTCATCAAGCGCCCGTCGGAGTTCGATGCGGTGGCGGTCGACGCCAAGCGCCAGATGGTGCAGACCAATCTGGCCTCCGAGTTCAACGTGCTTGCCTCCGACCTCCACGAGATCGCCCGGCAGTCCTGGACCACCCGCGACTTCACCCTGATCGGCATCCAGGACGCGCTGCTCGACCTGGTCACCCATTTCCCGGTCTACCGCACCTACATCGACGACAAGGGCCCGTCCGAGGCCGACCGCCGCGACCTGGACTGGGCCAACGCCCAGGCGCGCAAGCTGGCCTGGCCCGGCGACACCAGCGTGTACGACTTCATCTACGGGGTGCTCAGCACCGACCTGCGCCGGGACCGCCGCTTCGGCTACCGCAAGAACGACATCATCCGCACCGCCAAGAAGTTCCAGCAGTTCACCGGCCCGGTCATGGCCAAGGCGATCGAGGACACGGCGTTCTACCGCTACTGCCGGCTCGCCTCCCTCAACGAGGTGGGCGGCGAGCCGACCCGCTTCGGCGTCACCCCGGCCGCCTTCCACAAGGCCAACCGCGAGCGCCAGCGCCGCTTCCCGCTGACCCTGATCGCCACCGCCACCCACGACCACAAGCGCGGCGAGGACACCCGCCTGCGCATCGACGCGCTGACCGAGCGGCCGGCCGAGTGGGAGGCCCGGGTCCTGCGCTGGCAGGAGCTGAACCAGGGCCGCCGCTCCGACCTGAACGGCCAGCCGGTGCCGGGCCGCAACGACGAGTACCTGTTCTACCAGACGCTGGTCGGCGTCTGGCCGCTCGATCTCGCGATCCCGGCCGACGCCGGCGCCGATCTGCCCGGCCTCGCCGACCTGACCGAGCGGCTCATCGGCTACATGACCAAGGCGATGCGCGAGGCCAAGCGCCACACCAGCTGGACCCGCTCCAACGCCACCTACGAGGCGGGCGTGGAGAGCTTCGTCCGCGCCGTGCTCGACCCGTCCCGCGCCGCCGCCTTCCTGCAGGACGTGCAGGCCTTCCAGCGCCGGCTGACCGCGATCGCCGCCACCAGCAGCCTGTCGCAGACCCTGCTCAAGCTGACCGTGCCGGGCGTGCCGGACCTCTACCAGGGCTGCGAGCTGTGGGACCTGTCCCTGGTCGACCCGGACAACCGCCGCCCGGTCGACTACGCCACCCGCCGCCGCTTTCTCGACGAGGCGGCCCCCGGCTCGCTGGCCCCGCTGCTCGCCCACTGGCGCGACGGCCGGGTCAAGCAGCAGCTGATCGCCCGCGCGCTCGCCGTGCGCCAGGCGGCGCCGGCGCTGTTCGCCGAGGGCGACTACCACCCGCTGGAGGCGACCGGCGCCGAGGCCGACCGGGTGGTCGCCTTCCGCCGCAGCCACGAGGAGGGGCTGATCGCGGTGGTGGCGCCGCGCCTGGTCGGCGCCCTCATGCACAGCTCCGGCGAGGGCGAGCCGCCGCCCGGCGCGGACGGTCCGGAGGCCGGCGACGGGCCCGAGCTGATCCCGCTGCCGCCGGCCGCCGCCTGGGACGACACCGCGGTGGCGCTGCCCGAGCCGCCGGCCGGCCACGTCTACCGCGAGATCATGACCGACGCGGTGATCCACCCGGTGCGCTCCCTGCCGCTGGCCGACCTGCTCGCCGAATTCCCGGTCGCCCTGCTGCGCGCCGAGCCCGGGTAGCCGCGCCTCCCTTGCCCGGCCCGGCCGCGGGCACGCCCTCGAGATGCGCCCCCCGGCACGCGCCCCCGGCACACGCCCCCGGCACACACCGTCGGGACGCGCCCTTGAGAGGCCGCCCCGCCGATCCCCAGATGCCGGATGCCGCCGCCCCGCCCGAGACGCCCGCCGCCGATGCCCGCCGCCGCCGCCCCGCCGCTCGTCGCCCTCAAGGACGCCGCCCTCGGCTTCGGCGGCCGCCCGCTCTTCGAGCATGCCGACCTGCCGCTCGCCCCGGGCGACCGCGCCTGCCTGGTCGGCCGCAACGGCTCCGGCAAGTCGACGCTCATGAAGGCGCTGGCCGGCCTGATCGAGCTCGACCGCGGCGAGCGCCAGCTGCGCCCCGGGGCGCGCATCGCCTATCTCGACCAGCACCCCGACCTGGCCGCTCACGAGACGGTCCATGCCTTCACCGCCGCCGGCCTGCCCGCCGACCTGGCGCACGAGACCTGGCGGGTCGACGCGGCGCTCGACGGCCTCGGCCTCGACCCGTCCCGGGTCCCGGCGACCCTCTCGGGCGGCGAGGCCCGCCGCGCCGCGCTCGCCCGCGCGCTGGCCGGCGAGCCGGACGCCCTGCTGCTCGACGAGCCGACCAACCATCTCGACCTGCCGACCATCGAGTGGCTCGAGCAGACCCTGTCCCGGAGCCGCGCGGCGCTGCTCCTGGTCAGCCACGACCGCGCCTTCCTGACCGCGCTGTCAAGCCGCACCTTCTGGCTCGACCGCGGCACCCTGCGCCGGCTCGACCGCGGCTTCGGCCGGTTCGAGGACTGGCGCGACGCGGTCCTGGCCGAGGAGGAGCAGGCCCGGGCCCGCCAGGACAAGCGGATCCAGGCCGAGACCCGCTGGCTGCGCGAGGGGCTGACCGCCCGGCGCAAGCGCAACCAGGGCCGGCTGCGCGCGCTCGAGGCCCTGCGCCGGGAGAGGCGCGAGCGCCGGACCCGCCCCGGCGCGGCGACGCTCGACCCGGTCCTGGCCGGGCGCGGCGGCCGCCTGGTGATCGAGGCCGAGCACCTGGCCAAGAGCCTCGACGGCCGTCCCATCATCCGCGACTTCTCGACCCGCATCCTCGGCGGCGACCGCATCGGCGTGCTCGGCCCGAACGGCGCCGGCAAGACCACGCTGGTGCGGCTGCTGACCGGCGACCTCGCCCCGGATGCCGGCACGCTGCGCCTCGGCGCCACCGTGGCACCCGCCTACTTCGACCAGAGCCGCGCCAGCCTCGATCCCGAGGCGACGCTGGCGCGGGTGCTGCTGCCCGAGGGCGGCGACCAGATCCGGGTGGGCGAGCAGACCCGCCACATCGCCGGCTACCTCAAGGACTTCCTGTTCGACCCGTCGCGGCTCGACAGCCCGGTCAAGAGCCTGTCCGGCGGCGAGCGCAACCGGCTGCTGCTGGCCCGGCTGTTCGCAAGGCCGTCGAACCTGCTGGTGCTCGACGAGCCGACCAACGACCTCGACATGGAGACCCTCGACCTGCTCCAGGAGGTTTTGGCCGAGTATCCCGGCACGCTGATCCTGGTCAGCCACGACCGCGACTTCCTCGACCGGCTGGTCACCTCGGTGATCGCGGTCGATGGCGACGGCGCCGCGCGCGAGCATGTCGGCGGCTTCACCGACTACAAGCGTCAGCGCGACGCGGAGCTCGCCGAGGCCGCCCCGCCCCCGGCATCGAAGCCGGTCCCGCCGGGGCCGTCCGCGCCGGGCACGGGAGCGACGGCCGCCGCCCCGCCGGCGCCGCGGCCGCCGCGCAAGCTCGGTTACAAGGAGCAGCGCGAGCTGGATGGGCTGCCGGCGCGCATCGAGGCGCTCACCAGCGAGGCGCGGGCGCTCGAGGCGGCGCTGGCCGACCCGGACCTGTACGCCCGGGCGCCCGAGGCCTTCGCCGCGAGCACCGCGCGCCTGGCCGAGGCCCAGGCCGAGCTGGACGCCGCCGAGGAGCGCTGGCTCGAGCTCGCCGCCCGCGCCGAGGCTCTCGCCCCCTGATCTCCGGGGCATCGATCGCCGCTCGGGTCCGCTTCCTCGCGCACCGAGGGGCAGGGCCGGCGAGGGGGCGCCTGGTGTCGGCCGCGTCGTTGCGCAGCCTCGAGCCCCCCGGGCGGAACGCCGGGCCGCCGCCCCGGGCCAAAGCCGCGCTAGGGGGCCGCGATGTAGCGAAAGGTAGGCTTAGGTCGTTCGTTGCAGGCGCCGGCCACGCCCGCGCCGGCCACGCCCGCGTCGGCGGACGCCCGGCCGCCGAGACCCGGCGCGACGCCCGGCCCGGAAGCCGCCTCGAGCCGTCGTCCGGCACCCTGAGGCGCGGCCACACCAGCGCCGAGTCCGTCCCCACCATGCCACCCCATCCCTTAAGCCCGGGTAAAGGCCCCACCCAGCGGTTGCTGTTCCCCGCTTCGCGTCCCTCACGCTCCGCCTAGCCAAAACGTGGCCAGCTCAAGTGGCACGCTGAACGGCCGGAGAGAGTAGGTGACAGTCTCGCCCGAAGCTTCTGCTTGAGAAGCTTGTAAGCCATTGAGTCGGCCTGACTATCGGCCGAATGGCAGGTTCCGTTGCTGGCTACGGGCGGGGGTGTGCGCCTCCGGACGGGCCCCGGCCGCCACGCGGACGGGGATCTGAGCGGGAGAATCGCTCCGGTGGGATGAGCCACGCTCAAGAGATACGGCATGCCACGCAACGGCCTACGGGGATCGTGCCCCGTAGCGTGGTGTAAGAGCTGCGGCGTCGATGCGTTCCCCGG
>CAZTHL010000044.1:0-11098 GCA_964613585.1 uncultured Mycobacteriaceae bacterium
GCCATCTCGATGACGGCCGGCGGCGGCGCCTGGGACAACGCCAAGAAGTACATCGAGGACGGCAACCACGGCGGCAAGGGCTCGGAGGCCCACAAGGCCGCGGTCACCGGCGACACCGTGGGCGACCCGTACAAGGACACGGCCGGCCCGGCGGTCAACCCTATGATCAAGATCACCAACATCGTGGCGCTGCTGCTGCTGGCGATCCTGGCTCACTGAGACCCGTCCCGAGACGCCCCGCCCGATCGAGCGGCCGGGGCGTCCTCGGCGCGTCCCAGGCGCTTGCTGGTCGGTCGGATCGGTCCAAGCCCGGGCGCCCGGGCTGGGCATCGGGCCGTTGGGCAGACCCGGTGTGCCACGCGATCGAGGCTGGTGCGCCGTCATCCGAAGCGCCTTCGCAAGCGTCACCCTTTGGACCGCTCGGGTGCCCGGCCGCGTCCGCCCAGCCGCGTAAGTTGTCGGATTGCGGCGCCGGGCGCTTTCGGCACCGGGTCCATGGCAGGTCCTCGGCGCGCCGGATCGCCAGCGGCGGCCGCGGACATGGTGCTCGAGCCAGATCCCATCACCCGCGCGATCGCTCGACGCCGTGACCTTTCGGCGCGCGCGGCCCACCTGCCGGAAAGGCGCCCGAGGCTTCCGCGTCGCGTCGCGGCCTCGGCGTCGCGGCCTGGAGGGTTTCCGCGTGACGCGGGCCGGCGATGCCCCTTGAGTCGGGAATTGAGCCGGAAACGCTCTAGCGGCTTGCGCCGGCGTTGTTGAATCGGCCGAAGTTGCCGATCATCTGCTCGATAAACGTCATCTGGCGGCCCAGGGTCGGGGTCTCCCGGTCAACCAGCTCGACCCGCGCGCCGTCGTCCCGATCCCGCTGATCGAGCATCTCGACCACCCCTTGTGGATTGAAGGTCACGACCAGCACCTGTCGCTCGACGACATCCGGATCGAAGAAGGCGGTCTGCTCCGTGACCTGGCCGATATAGTACCAGACGTCCGGCTCGAAGGCGGACACGGTGCTCGGCGATCCCAGGATCGCGGCGACGTCGTTCCGGGTTGATCGGCCGGGCTCGATCTCCGACAGGCGCGTCTCTTCGAAAAGATGGCCGCGCGTAGCCGTGGTCGGCGAGCAGGCCGCCGTCGCCGCGACAAGCAGCGACGCGACGGTCACGCCCCGTGCCAGGCGAATGGAAGCCGAAGCGCGCTTCATGACCTACATATCCTTTGGTCGGGCCCGTGGCTGGTCAGGCCCGTGGCTGATCAGCCCTTGGTTGGTGATGCCCATGGCGATCCGAACCTTGGGCCGATGGTCGGGCCGGGGCTCCACCACCACCGCCCGCACTGTAGATTTGCGCCGGTCTCTGTCAAGCGCGCCGCGCCCGCAAGGAGGACACCCTGCTGTTCGGAAGACGCCCGCAAGCGGTGGAGCCGCTGTACCTCGCCATCGTGACCCAGGCGCGCCGCGTCGAGTTCTTCAAGGCGTGCGGTGTGCCGGACACCGTTTTCGGCCGCTTCGACATGGTGGTCCTGCACGCGTTCCTGGTCCTGCGCTGCCTCCGGGACCGCGGACCGGAAAGCGGGCGTCTGGCTCAGGCCTTGTTCGACTACATGTTCGCCGATGTCGATCTGAACCTGCGCGAGCTTGGTGTAGGCGACCTCAGCGTCGGCAAGAAGGTGAAGCAGATGGCGCGCGGCTACTATGGCCGGGCCGAGGCCTACGAAACCGGCCTGCGGGAGGGTCCGGATGCCCTTGCGGCGGCCCTGCGGCGCAACCTCTTCGCCGGCGCCGAGCCGCGCGACGAAGAGGTGGCGGCGGTCGAGGCCTATGTCCGCCGTGAGGCGGCGGCGCTGTCCGATCTGCCTCTCGAGACGTTGCTGAGTGGAGCCGTCGTCTTTGGTCCGCCGCCGTCATGCGGTGCCTCTGCCGGGTGACCGCAGTGTCCGGTTCGGCTCACCGGCCCGGACCGCGACGAGGCCACGAGGCGACGAGGCGAAGGTGACCGTGGGTCCGGCGTCTTCGTCCGGTCCGGCTTATTGACCGGGGCGCCGCGGTCGCCTAGGTGGCGGGAAGGCAGCCGCAGCCCGCTTGTCCATCCTTCCGCGCCCGATGACCGCCGTCGCGCCGCGGCACGAGGCCGGCGCGACGGGGCGGGCGGGTGCCGATCCGCTTCCTGAACCGGCTCCGTGATGGGCCGCGCCGCGAGACTCGGGATGACCACGATCCGTCCAGAATTCTCCCGCCCCCTCGCCATCGACACGCTGGAGGATGAGGTCCAGAGCCGGGAGCTGGTGGCCACGGCCGAGGAGCGGCAGGCGTTGGCGGCCCGCTTCGCGCTGCAGGGGATGGACGAGCTGACCGCGACGGTCCGCATCGCGTGGGCTGGCCCGGAGCGGGCGCGGGTGAGGGTGGACGGCCGATTCCGGGCTTTGGTGAGGCAGGCGTGCGTGGTCACCCTCCAGCCGCTTGGCCAGGCGATCGAGGAAGGCTTCCGGATCGTGCTTGCGCGTGACCTCGGCAGGACCGGTGAGGTCGTGCTCGAGCTTGACGAGGAGGATGAGCCGGAGCCGCTCGAGGGGGGAACGGTCGACATCGGCGAGCTGGTGGCGCAGCAGCTCTCCCTGGCGATCGATCCATATCCGCGGGCACCCGGGGTCGAGTTCGAGAGCCGCGAGTATGGGGCCGGCGAGGAGGGGGGCGAGACACCGTTCGCCGTGCTGGAGCGCCTGCGCAGCCGCCATTAGCGGCCCGGCTTCCGCCTTGCCCCGGCGGGGGGTTTACATTAGATAGCCCGCATCGAGCGGGCGGCCCCCGGGGTCGTCCCATGCGCATCGGAAGACAAAGCCATGGCTGTTCCAAAGAGGAAGACGACGCCGTCGCGGCGAGGCATGCGGCGCGCGCACGATGCGCTGCGGCCGTCCGCCTTTGTCGAATGCTCGAACTGCGGGGAGCTCAAGCGTCCGCACCATGTCTGCCCGGCGTGCGGCTACTATGATGGCCGCGAGGTGGTCGAGACCACGGCGGACTGACACGCAGCAACGCCGGCACATTTTGAGCGACCATGACACCGCGCCGCCCTCCCCGGCGAACTGACGGCCCTCTGACCATTGCCCTGGATGCAATGGGCGGCGACCGTGCGCCGGCCATGATCGTCGCCGGCGCAGAGGTGGCGCGCAAGCGCCACCCCGAGTTGCGCTTCCTCGCCTATGGCGACGAGGCACAGCTGACCCGTCTGCTGCGGCGCCGCAAGGCGCTGGCCGAGCGCATGGTCGTCGAGCACACGGTGGATGTCGTCGCCAACGACATGAAGCCGTCCGCGGCCCTGCGGTCCGGACGCGCGACCAGCATGCGCCGCGCCATCGATGCCGTGAGCCGGGGCGACGCCCAATGCGTCGTGTCGGCGGGCAACACCGGCGCGCTCATGGCCATGGCCAAGTTCGTCTTCAAGACGCTGCCCGGCATCGACCGGCCCGCCATCGCCTCGTTCTTCCCGACGCTGCGCGGCGAGAGCGTCCTGTTGGACCTGGGCGCAAACATCGAGTGCCGGCCCGAGCATCTGGTGCAGTTCAGCATCATGGGGGCCTTGTTCGCGCGCGTGGTGCTGGGTCTCAGGACGCCGACCGTGGGGCTGCTCAATGTCGGGGCCGAGGCCCTCAAGGGCAACGAGGTCGTCAAGGACGCGGCGGCGCAGCTGCGCGACACGGCCATACCCGGCGCGTTCGAGGGCTTCGTGGAGGGCGACGACATTCCGGCCGGCACGGTCGACGTCATCGTCACCGACGGCTTCACCGGCAACATCGCGCTCAAGACCGCCGAAGGGACGGCAAAGCTTTACGCCGAGTGGCTGCGGCGCACCTTCCGCTCCTCGCTGCCGGCGCGGCTCGGATACCTGCTGGCGCGCAACGCGTTCAACAAGCTGCGCCTGAGGACCGATCCGCGGCAGTACAACGGCGCCATGTTCCTCGGCCTCCAGGGGATTTGCGTGAAGAGCCATGGCGGCACCGACGCCAAGGGCTTCGCCAACGCCATCGACGTGGCCGTCGATCTCGTGAAGTACGGCTTCAACGAGCAGATGAAGGAGGAGTTTCAGCATTATGCACCGTCGGCCGAGGTCCTTGAGGGACCGACGCCGAAGACGGGCCCGGCGCCGGTCGAGCTCGACCCGCGGCTGCGCCGCTCGGGATCGGGGATGGCTGCAGGATGAGCACGCTGCGCGCCGTCATCTCCGGCGTGGGCGCGGCCCTGCCCGAGCGTTGCGTCACCAATGCCGAGCTGGCCGGCGTGGTGGAGACGTCGGAGGAGTGGATCGTCCAGCGTAGCGGCATTCGCCAGCGGTACATCGCCGGTCCTCTCGAGAAGACCTCGGACCTCGCGGTGGCGGCGGCGCGCGTCGCGCTGGAGCGGGCCGGCCTGGACGGCGGCGATCTCGATCTGATCGTGCTGGCGACGACGACACCGGACCAGACCTTTCCCGCCACGGCGACCCGGGTGCAGGCGGCCCTGGGCATGAGCCGCGGCGCCGCGTTCGATGTTCAGGCCGTGTGCGCGGGCTTCATCTTCGCCATGGCCACGGCCGACAACATGATCCGGCTCGGCCAGGCGGAACGGGCGCTGGTCATCGGCGCCGAGACCTTCAGCCGCATCGTCGACTGGCATGATCGCGGCACCTGCGTGCTGTTCGGCGACGGCGCCGGCGCCGTGGTGCTCGAAGCGGTCGAGGGCGGTGGCGGCTCCCCGCGGGGCATCCTGTCCACCCATCTCCGCTCGGACGGGCGCTTCCACGATGCCCTCTGGGTCGACGGCGGGCCGTCGTCGAGCGGCACCTGCGGCCATGTCCGGATGGACGGCCGCGAAGTCTTCAAGCACGCGGTCACCAACATGGCCGAGACCGCGCTCGACGCGCTCACGGCCAATGGTCTCGGGCCTGGCGATCTCGACTGGCTCGTGCCGCATCAGGCGAACAAGCGGATCCTGGACGCGACCGCGCGCAAGCTGGAGCTGCCGGCGGAGCGCGTGGTCGTGACCGTCGATCGGCATGCGAACACCTCCGCCGCCTCCGTCCCGCTGGCGCTCGAGGAAGCCGTGTCGGACGGGCGGATCCGCCCCGGCCAGCTGGTCCTGCTCGAGGCCATGGGGGGCGGCTTCAGCTGGGGCTCGGCGCTGGTGCGGTGGTGACGGCCACCGGGCTTGCCCGGATGATATGAAGGATGCTTGCCAAACCTTTGGAATTGACGGATTCTTGCGCCGGCAATAGGCTTTAGCTGCGTGCACGATCTGTACGTGATGCCGATTAGGGGGTCGCTGATGAGCGGAGCGACAGTCACCCGCGCGCAATTGAGCGAAGCCGTCTACCAGGAGGTCGGCTTGTCCCGGAACGAGTCAGCCGATCTGGTTGAGACGGTCCTTGAGGAGATCTCGAGCGCCCTGGCGCGGGGCGAGATGGTCAAGATCTCGTCCTTCGGCAGCTTTGCCGTCCGCCAGAAGGGTGAGCGGATCGGGCGCAATCCGAAGACCGGCCAGGAGGTGCCGATCCTGCCCCGGCGGGTCCTGGTGTTCCGGGCCTCGCACGTTCTCAAGAGCCGCATCAACGGGGGCGAGGGCATCAACGGCACGCATGGCGCGGACGACGACGACGGCCGGGACGGCGACGACGAGGACGGGCTCATCGTCGACTATGACTGGCATGATACGGAGGAAGACACCCGATAATGTCCGGAGCGTCGGGCAGGCCGGAGATGGGGCCCAAGGCGCGGAGCGCGCGCAAGGCCGCCGGCGCCTATCGCACGATCAGCGAGGTCTCCGACGAGCTCGACGTGCCGCAGCATGTGCTCCGGTTCTGGGAGACGAAGTTCAATCAGGTGCGTCCTCTGAAGCGGGGCGGCGGTCGACGATACTACCGTCCCGAGGACGTGGATCTGCTGCGCCGCATCCGGGCGCTGCTGTATCGTGACGGCTACACGATCAAGGGCGTGCAGCGCTTGCTGCGTGAAGGCGGTGTCGCCGGGTCCGCCGCCGGCCTGACGGTGGACGAGCGCGCGGAGACCGGCGAGGAGACCGGCGACATGTTCTCCGACGCCGCCGCCATGGGGCCGGATGAGCCGCCGGCCGCGCCCGACGAGGCGGCGGACGCGGGCGCCGACGTCCCTGACGCATCCGGGCCCGACGCATCCGGGCCCGACGCGACCGGACCGGACGAGGCCGGGCGTCTCGGGCCTGAAGCCCTGAGCGAGCTGGTCGCCGTGCTGGACGAGCTGCGCGCCCTTCGCACGGCGCTGCGCCGGATCTCCGGGGAGCTCGACCAGGGCGGCGCGAAAGCACCGGATTGAGCGGATATCACGGGCGTGGGCCTTTCCCTGGAGCGCGGCGGGCCCTATGGTAGCCATCGGGCCAACCTTTCCATGGGTCGGCCCTCGGTCGGAGCGTGGCGCAGCCTGGTAGCGCACTAGCATGGGGCGCTAGGGGTCGTGGGTTCGAATCCCGCCGCTCCGACCAACCCTTCCTTCAAGCCCGAAGGGTCCGTGACGCACGATAGCGGACTCCGTGCGCGACCAAGTCGAACGGTCAGGCGTTCGGGGCAAGGCCAAGCGTAGTTACCGCGGCGTAGAATACGCCGGCGCTCCGGGGATGTGGTCCGCGCGCGTTGCCCTTTCTGCTTTTCGTTATCGTGCCTAGCGGACAGTCACGCGACTGAGCGTTTCTTCCCTAAACTTGGGCAGCGCACACGGTTGGTGATCTATATCACTCTGCTGTGGACAAAACCACATCAATCGTAACTCGTTGACGTAGTTTTTGTGTTTTTCGGGCGGGTCGGGAGCCTGCGCGGGAAGGGCGCGCCTCCTCCAACCCGCCTTGTGGATCGGGCGCCGCCCGCCCGGCCGACCTCTTGGCTTGCCGAGGGCATCGGCGTATCACGGGGGCCGTGATCCCGGACCGGAATCGGAGCGGCAGGCATGGGCGAACCGTCATCCGCGGTATGGGTCTATATGACCGCCGGCTCGATGGAGGAGGCGACGCGGATCGGCCGCGCGCTTGTTGCCGAGCGGCTGGTGGCGTGCGTGAACCTCGTCGACGGCATGCGCTCGCTCTACTGGTGGAACGGCGGCGTGCAGGAGGATGCCGAGGTGGTGATGGTGGCCAAGACCCGGCAGGACCGCGTGCCGGCCCTCTCCGACCGGGTCCGCGAGCTCCATTCCTACGACTGTCCGTGCGTCGTCGCCCTGCCGGTGGCCGATGGCCATCGCCCCTTCCTGGACTGGATCGCCGCCGAGGCGGACGCGCGGGCGCCGCGGGACTGACCGACCGGGGCCGTCAGCCGCTGGTCTGCGGGGCCTCCTCGGTCCCGCGATGGTCGCGCCGTATGAAGTAGAGGTTGCGCAGATAGATGAGCGCGCCGGTCGACTGGCCAAGGATGAACACCGGATCGCGCTTGTAGATGGCGTAGCTGAGCAGGACCAAGCCGCCGGCCAGGCTGAGGTACCAGAAGGCGATCGGCATGACGCTGCGCTTGGCCCGCTCGCTGCAGATCCACTGCAGCAGGAAGCGCATGCCGAACAGCGCCTGTCCGGCAAAGCCGATGACGAGCCAGACGATCTCGACGGAAGTCATCTAATCCCTCGGTTCTTCGCGGATCGCGCTCGGTCGGCGCCGCCGCTGCATCAGCCAGTAGACCCCGAGCAGGTCGACGATCCCGACCCAGAGCCGGTTCCAGATTCCGTACTTCGACGTCCCGGAGCGCCGCGGCCGGTGGCCGACGCCAACCAGGCGGGCGGTGTAGCCTTCCCGTCGGATCAGGGCCGGCAGGAAGCGGTGCTGATGGTCGAAATAGGGCAGCAGCAGGAAGACATCCCGGCGGAATGCCTTCAGCCCGCAGCCGGTGTCCGGGGTGCGGTCGCCGAGCAGCCGGGCCCGCACGCCATTCGCCACGCGCGACGACAGCCGCTTGACCTGGCTGTCGCGGCGGTGCCGCCGCTGTCCGGCGACCATGGCCAGATCCCGGGGCGCGGTCGGCACGGCCAGCGGCTCCAGAACATTGCCGATGTCGGCCGGGTCGTTCTGCCCGTCACCGTCCAGGGTGACCACCAGCCGGCCGCGCGCGGCGAGCACCCCGCTGCGCAGCGCCGCGCTCTGGCCGCAGCCTTCGGCGTGACGGATCACCCGCAGCGCCGGAAAGGCCGCCAAGGCGTCACGCAGCTCCCGGCCGGTCTGGTCGGTGCTGCCATCGTCGACATAGACCACCTCGAACCGCCAGCGGCCGGCCATGGCCGCATGGATCTCCTCGATCAGCGGACGGATGTTGCCGGCCTCGTTGCGCACCGGGACGATGACCGATATGTCGGGCGGCACATCCGGGCGGGGTGGCGCATGGGCGGCCGCGCCCGCCGGGTCGGCCAGGGCGGGCGGCTGGCGGAAGGACAGGAGGGTGCTGCTCACGTCTGCCTTTCATGGCGTCGAGGGGCTCGGACCGGGGTGCAGACGGGACGGCCCGATCGCCCGCGAATCGGCAATAATCGTGCGGACCCTAGCGTCTTCGCCTCAGGCACGCCAGCACCGTGGCAGGCGGTTAAAGAATTTCGGGCGGGCGTGTGCGCTGCGCCGCAGAAACGTGTTCTTGTCACCCCGGGGGACCCGCCGGTGGATCGTCTGACCGAAGGTCTATTGCCCTACGCGATCCTGACGCTGCTCTGCCTCGCACTGTTCGTGCCCGGCCAGGCTGCCGTGCCGGTGCTCGACCGGGACGAGTCGCGCTTCGTGCAGGCCTCCCAGCAGATGCTCGAGAGCGGCGACCTGGTCGACATCCGCTTTCAGGACGAGCCGCGCCACAGGAAGCCGGTCGGCATCTATTGGCTGCAGGCGGCGAGCGTCGCGCTGCTCGGACCCGGCGACGGCGGAGCGCTGTGGCCCTATCGGCTGCCCTCGCTGCTGGGCGCCCTGGTGGCGGTGCTGCTCACCTTCGCCCTCGGCCGCGCCCTGGTCGGCCGGCAGGCGGCCCTGATCGGCGCCGGCCTGCTCGCTGTCTCGGTCGTGGTGGTGACCGAGGCGCACATCGCCAAGACCGATGCCGTGCTGCTGGCCTGCGCCGTCGCCGCCCAGGGCGCGCTAGGCCGGATGTTCCTGGCGGGCCGGACGGCGCCGGCCCGGCCCGGCCTGGCGCTGCCGCTGCTGTTCTGGGGCGCCAACGGCATCGCCGTGCTGATCAAGGGACCGATCGTGCCGATGATCAGCGCCCTCACGGTGCTGGCGCTGGTGATCGCCTTCCCCGAGCGGGGCTGGCTGGCCCGTCTGCGCGCCGCCCGGGGCCTGCCGCTGGCGCTGGCCCTGGTGGCGCCCTGGGCGATCGCCATCGGGCTCGCCACCGACGGCGCCTTCTATCGGGAAGCGATCGGCGGCGACCTGCTGGCCAAGGTGGCGAGCGGCCAGGAATCCCATGGGGCGCCGCCCGGCTACTTCGCGGCGGTGGCGACGCTCACGTTCTGGCCGGCTTCGCTGCTGCTCTGGCCGGCGCTGGTCTGGGCGGTCGGCCGGCGGCACGAGCCCGGCGTCGGCGTCTGCCTGGCCTGGCTGGTGCCGGCCTGGCTGGTGTTCGAACTGGTGCCGACCAAGCTGCCGCATTACACCATGCCGCTCTACCCGGCCCTGGCGCTGCTGGTCGGCGCCGCGCTGGTCGCCGGCGCGCCGGTCCTCCGCTCGGCCCTGGCGCGCGGCTGGGCGATCGTCTGGGCGGCCGCCGGGCTGGCGCTCGCCGGGGCGCTGATGGCGGCGCCGATCGTCTATGGCGGCGGGATCGGCCCGTTCGCCGTCCTGGCGGCGCTGGGAGCGGGCGGCGCGGCGGTCGCCGGAGCGGTGCTGGTCTGGCGCCGCCGGCCGGCGCACGCCCTGGCGGCGGCGGTGGCCGGGGCGGCGATCACCCTGCCGGCGACGTTCGGCGGGATCATGCCGGCGCTCGATCGGCTGTGGGTCGCCGACCGGGTCGCCGCCGCCCTCGCCGTCGCCTATCCGGAGGGTGTGCCGCCGGTGGTCTCGGCCGGCTTCACCGAGCCCAGCCTGGTGTTCCGGGTCGGCACCGGCACGGTGCTGACGGGCGGCGAGGGCGCCGCCGATGTCCTGGTCGCGCGTCCAGAGGCGGTGGCGCTGGTCGAGGGGCGCCAGCGCGAGGCGTTCGCGGCCGCCGTCGACGCCGCCGGCATCGCGGTCGAGCGCTTCGGCACCGTGCGCGGCTTCAACTACTCCAAGGGCCGCGAGGTCGAGATCGCCCTGGTGCGCCGGGCGGCGGAGGACAAGCCGGCGCGACTGTCCGGGTCCGGTGTCGGGGAAGGCCGTTGACGCGGCGGTCACGGCTTCGGCACAAGGTCGACAGCCCTCGATGTCGCGACGCAGCACCCCGCCGACCATGCGCCCCGACCCGCACGAGCCCGACCTCGCCACGGCCGTGCCCGCCCCGCTGACCCGGTGGATGCAGTGGCAGAGGCGTGTGGTCGGGGAGCGGAACCGGCCCTTCCTGATCGGCTTCCTGGTCGTCTCGGCGCTGTGCCTGGTCTGCATCATCCTCGTCGACCGGCCGCTGGCGTTGCGGCTGGCCGAGGCGCGCGATACCGACCTGTTCGGCTTCTTCAACACCATCACCGACCTCGGCAAGGGCCACGTCTGGTATGCCCTCAGCCTCGGCGGACTGGTGATCTGCACCCTGGCCGCCCGCTACACCATGCTGCTGGAGGCCGAGGCGCGGCTGCGCGCCCACGCCCGCCGCTTCCTCTATGGTCTCACCTGCCTGGTGCTGGCCGGCATCCCGGTGCCGCTGATCAAGGTGATCACCGGCCGGTTTCGCCCGGAGTATCTGGTGGAGAGCGGCCTCTACGGCTTCAGCCCGCTCTATTTCGACCTGGGCTCCGTCACCTTTCCGTCCGGCCACACCCAGACCGCGTTCACGGTGATGACCGTGCTGCTGGTCCTGTTCCCGCGCTATGACGTGCTCTACGTCACCCTGGCCGTTCTGGTCGGCGCCAGCCGGGTGTTCGTCAACGCGCATTTCCTCAGTGATGTGCTGATGGGCGCCTTCATCGGCGTCGCCGTGCCGCTGCTCGTCAAGCGCTGGTTCGAGCGCGACGGCCGGCG
>CAZTHL010000044.1:11198-31441 GCA_964613585.1 uncultured Mycobacteriaceae bacterium
CGGCCGGCGGCCTGCCCGGTATCGCCGTGCTCCGTGGCACGGTTCCGCCGTGACCCCCAGGCCTACTCCGCGGCGGCCTTGCCGGCGGCGGCGACCTTGTCGAGGCCTTGCGAGAGATCGGCGATGATGTCCTCGACGCTCTCGATGCCGACCGACAGGCGCACCACCTCCGGCCCGGCGCCGGCGGCGACCAGCGCCTCCGGGCCGAGCTGGCGATGAGTCGTCGAGGCCGGGTGGATGATGAGCGAGCGGGTGTCGCCGATGTTGGCCAGATGGCTCAGCAGCTCGACGCTCTCGACCAGCTTCACCCCGGCCTGATAGCCGCCCTTGAGGCCGAAGGTGAACACCGCGCCGGCGCCCCTGGGCACGTACTTCCGCGCCAGGGCATGATAGGGCGAGGCGGGCCGGCCGGCATAGTTCACCCAGTCCACCTGCGGATGCCCGGCCAGGAAATCGGCGACGGCGAGCGCGTTGGCGCAGTGCCGCTCCATGCGCAGGGCCAGGGTCTCGATGCCGAGCAGGGTCAGGAAGGCGTTCATCGGCTGCTGGTTGACGCCGAGATCGCGCAGGCCGACGGCGTGAGCGTGCATGGTCATGGCCAAGTGGCCGAAGGTCTCGTGGAACCTGAGGCCGTGGTAGCCGGGGTCGGGCTCGACCAGGGCCTTGTGCTTGCCGCCCTTCGTCCAGTCGTAGCGGCCGGAGTCAATCAGCGCGCCGCCGATCGAGGTGCCGTTGCCGGACAGGAACTTGGTGGTCGAGTGCACCACCATGTCGGCGCCGAAGTCGATCGGCCGGCACAGGTACGGCGTGGCCATGGTGTTGTCGACGATGAGCGGCAGGCCGGCCTCGTGCGCCACCGCAGCGATCGCCTCGAGGTCGCTGACCACGCCGCCCGGGTTGGCCAGGCTTTCGACGAACAGCACGCGCGTCGCCGGCGTGATCGCCCGGCGGAAGGCCTCCGGATCGTCGTTGTCGACGAACACCGACCGCCAGCCGAAGGCGCGCGGAAAGCTGTTGCCGATCTGGTTGACGGTGCCGCCGTAGAGCTTCGAGCCGAGCACGATCTCCGACCCTGGCTCCATCAGCGGGAACAGGGCGAGCAGCTGCGCGGCGTGGCCGGAGGCGGTGGCGGTGGCGCCGACCCCGCCCTCGAGCGCGGCCAGCCGCTCCTCGAGCTTGGCCACCGTCGGATTGGTGATGCGCGAGTAGATGAAGCCGAGCTGCTCCAGGTTGAACAGCGCCGCGGCGTGGTCGACGTCCTCGAAGACGTAGGATGTGGTCTGATAGATCGGCGTCTGCCGCGCGCCCGTGCTGGGGTCCGGCGCGGCACCGGCATGAAGCGCGAGGGTCTCGAATCCGGGCTGCTTATCGGTCATGCCGCACCTTTCGTACCTTTGACGAGATCAATCCGGTATTGATGCCGCCCCAGCCGAGCTCGCCATTGAGCCGAGCCCATTCCTGCTTGGGGCAGCGGTCCATCACCACCTCGAGCCCGGCCGCCCGGGCGCGCGCCGCCGCCGCCTCGTGGCGCACGCCGAGCTGCATCCAGACGATCCTGGGCGGCTCGGGCAGCGCCAGGATCTCCTCGATGATCGGCTCGACCGCCTCGGCGCCGCGAAAGATGTCCACCATGTCGACCGCCATCGGCAGCTCGGCAAGGCCGGCATAGACCCGCTCGCCGAGAATGGACCGGCCCGCCGCCACCGGGTTCACCGGCAGCACCCGGAAGCCCTTGGCCTGCAGATAGGCCATCACGTAATGGCTCGGCCGCACCGGATTCGGGCTGGCGCCGACCATGGCGATGGTGCGCACGCCCTCGAGCAGCCGGCGCAGCCAGGCGTCGCCCGCGGCCGGCGCGGCGGCGGTGTCCGCGGAGGCCATGCCGGATCAGCGGCCTTCCCAGCGCGGCGGCCGCTTCTCGAGGAAGGCGTCGATGCCCTCCGCCGCGTCGCGGAACAGCATGTTCTCGGTCATCACCTCGCCGGTATAGGCGTAGGCCTCGGCGAGGCCGAGCTCGGCCTGGCGGTGGAAGGCCCGCTTGCCGGTGCGCACCACGAGCGGCGACTTGCCGGCGATGGCGCGGGCGAGCCGGGCGGTCTCGGCCTCGAGCCCCGCCTCGGCGACAACGCGGTTGACGAGGCCGAGCTCGGCGGCGCGGGCGGCCGGGATCAGTTCGCCCGTCAGCAGCATCTCCATGGCGGCCTTGCGGCCGACGGCGCGGCTCAGCGCCACCATGGGAGTCGAGCAGAACAGGCCGATGTTGACGCCGGGCACGGCGAAGCGGGCGCTGTCGGCGGCGACGGCGAGATCGCAGGAGGCGACCAGCTGGCAGCCCGCCGCGGTGGCGATGCCGTGCACCCGGGCGATCACCGGCTGCGGCAGGTCGACGATGCGCAGCATGAGGTCGGCGCACTGCCGGAACAGCGCCTGATACGCTTCCCGCCTCGGCTCTTGACGCATCTCGCGCAGGTCGTGGCCGGCGCAGAAGGCCGGACCGGCGCCGGCCAGCACGACGACGCGCGTCGTCGGGTCGTCGGCGATGGCGTCGAGCGCGGCGTGCAACTCGGCCATCAACGCCGTCGACAGGGCGTTGCGGGCCTCCGGGCGGTTGAGCGTCAGGGTGGCGACGCCGTCCCCGTCAACCCGGCGGACCAGGGGCTCGGCCGCCCCGGCGGCCGGCTCGGCTTCCGCCACGCTGGTCATCGACGCCTCCCGTGCTGCGCGCTGCTTCACCCCACCATAGCCCAGGCCGCCGGCCCGGCACGAGTCCGCGCTGCGCCACCCGGGTGCAGGCTCGCCCGCGTCCCGGCCGCGGTGTACGAAGGAGCGGAGAGGGGACGGCCATGATCACCAAGGACGAGTTCGAGCACACGCTCAACAAGGAGATGCCGCTGATCGGCGGCTTCGGCATCTCGGTCGAGCGGATCGGCGAGGGCGAGATGACGTTGGCCATGCCCTATCGCGACGACTTCGTGCGCCCCGGCGGCACGGTGATGGGCCCGGCGCTGTTCGGGCTGGCCGACGTCGCGCTGTACGGCGCGGTGATGAGCGCCATCGGCACGGTCAAGCTGGCGGTGACCACCAGCATGACCATCAACTTCCTGCGCCGTCCGCCGCCGCGGCCGATCGTGGCCGAGGCGCGCCTGCTCAAGCTCGGCAAGCGCCTGGCCTATGGCGAGGTGCTGCTGTTCTCGGAAGGCGAGGCCGACGCCGTCGCCCACGTCACCGGCACCTACTCGATCCCGCCCGACCGGCACGCCATGCCGCCCGGAGCGTCGGTGGAGTAGAGGGCCCGGCCGCCTCCGGGTATCCGCGTACCGCGCCGCTAAGCACTTCGGCAAGAACGGCTTTCCACCGTTGACAGGGAACCGGGCCGGGCCTACCTACCCGCTGCAGCGCAGGGGCGCCCGGCACGGGCCGCCTAGCCACCGTGATCTCCCTTCCGCGAGTCGGGCCCGATGAAGACCTTCTCCGCCAAGCCGGCCGAGGTGGAGCGCAAGTGGTACGTGATCGACGCCGATCACGTGATCCTCGGGCGCCTTGCCAGCGTGGTCGCCTTGCGCCTGCGGGGCAAGCACAAGCCGATCTACACGCCGCATGTCGATTGCGGCGACAACATCATCGTGGTCAACGCGGCCAAGGTGCAGCTGACCGGGCGCAAGCGCGACCACGACATCTTCTACTGGCACACCGGCTACCCGGGCGGCATCAAGGGCCGCAGCAAGGGCCAGATCCTGTCCGGCCGGCATCCCGAGCGGGTGGTGCAGAAGGCGGTGGAGCGGATGATCCCGCGCGGGCCGCTCGGCCGCCAGGTGCTGCGCAAGCTGCATGTCTATCCCGGGCCCGAGCATCCGCACCAGGCCCAGCAGCCCGTGCCGCTCGACGTCGCGGGCATGAACCCGAAGAACAAGAGGGTGTAGGCCATGGCCGATCCCCAGGGCACGATCACCGATCTCAAGGATCTGGGACCGGCCACCGGCGCCCCGCCCACCGCCGAGGAGGCGCCGGTCGAGCCGCAGCGCGACGCGCTCGGCCGCGGCTATGGCACCGGGCGGCGCAAGGACTCGGTGGCCCGCGTCTGGGTCAAGCCCGGCAGCGGCAAGATCTCGGTCAACGGCAAGGACCAGCAGGTCTACTTCGCGCGGCCGGTGCTGCGCATGCTGATCAACCAGCCCTTCCTGGTCACCGACCGCATGAACCAGTTCGACGTCTACGCCACGGTGGCCGGCGGCGGCCTGTCCGGCCAGGCCGGCGCGGTCCGCCACGGCATCAGCCGGGCGCTGACCGCCTATGAGCCGACGCTGCGCGGCGTCCTCAAGTCGCTCGGCTTCCTGACCCGCGACAGCCGCCGGGTCGAGCGCAAGAAGTACGGCCGCGCCAAGGCCCGCCGCAGCTTCCAGTTCTCCAAGCGGTAGGGCCGGGCGCCGCGTTCCCCGGGCGCCCGGTTCGACCGGCGGCGCGATGGCTGGCGTGGGCTGTCCCTCCTCCTCCGGCGGCGCCGGAGGAGGGGACAGCCAGCGGAAACAGCCGGCTACACCGTCGGCGTCAGGTCGACGCTGTAGAGGGCGTTGTCGTCCAGGTCCTTCAGGGTGACCGTCATCACCTCGGTGGCGCCGTCGATGCGGACATGGCCGAAGAACTGCAGCCCGGCGCTCGGCGGCAGGTTGCGCTGCCCCGGCTCCGGATGCTTCGAGAAGCGCACCTGCGGGCCGAAGGTGTTGTCCAGGGTGCCGGGGCCGAAGGTGCCGGCGTGGATCGGCCCGGACACGAATTCCCAGAACGGCTCGAACTCCTGGAACACGGCTTGGCTCGGGTCGTAGTAGTGCGCTGCGGTGTAGTGCACATCGGCGGTCAGCCACACCGTGTTGCGGATGCCGTTGTTCTTGATGAAGCGCAGGATCTCGGCGATGTCGTGCTCGCGGCCCAGCACCGGGCCATCGCCGTTGGCGCCGTTCTCGAAGTTGTCGCCGTCGCCGACCAGCAGGCCGATCGGCATGTCGCTGGCGATCACCTTCCAGGTCGCGTCGCTGTCGAGCAGCGCCCGCTTCAGCCAGCGGATCTGCTCGGCGCCCAGCAACGCCGTCTCCGGGCCACGCTCCTCCTGCCGGTTCGCCGTGTTCGGCCCGCGGAAGCTGCGCTTGTCGATGACGAGGATGTCGAGCGACGGCCCGTAATGGATCACCCGGTGCAGCCGCTCGGGGTCGTTGGCGAACTGCCGGTTCGGCATGAACTCGTGGAAGGCGCGGGTGGCCCGGGCGGCGAGCAGCGGCACGCTCTTGACCGTGTATCGGTCGTCCTCCAGCACCTCGGTCGGGTACCAGTTGTTGGTGACCTCGTGGTCGTCCCACTGGGCGAACATCGGCACCTCTGCGTTGAAGCGCCGGACGTTCTCATCCATCAGGTTGTACTTGTACTGGCCGCGGAACTCCGGCAGCGTCTCGGCGACCTTGGCCTTCTCCTCGATCATCAGGTTGCGCCAGACCATGCCGTCGTCGAGCGCGACCTCGGCCTCCATCGGGTTGTCGGCGTAGACCGTGTCGCCCGAGTGGATGAAGAAGTCCGGATTGCTTCGGCGCATGGTCTCGTAGGCGCGCATGCCGCCGAAGTCGGGGTTGATGCCCCAGCCCTGGCCGGCGGTGTCGCCGGTCCACACGAAGCTGATGTCGCGCCGGCCGCCCGGGGCGGTACGGAAGCGGCCCATGACCGGCTCGGAGACCCGCGACAGGTCGTGCAGGTCCTCGAACGAGACGCGGTAGACGATCTGCTGGCCGGCCGGCAGCCCGGTCAGGTCCATCTTGACCGCATAGTCGCTGGCCTCGAGCGCGGCCGGGCCGACCACGCGCCGCGGATCGCGAAACGATTCGGTGGTCGACCACTCGACGATCATGCGCGACGGCCGGTCGGCCCGGCTCCAGACCATGGCGCGCGAGCCCATCACGTCGCCGGTCTGCACGCCATGGGTGATGACCGGGCGCTGGCCCTGCGCGATCGCCGGCTTGAACACCGGACCGACGGCGCCCAGGGTGAGACCTGCGGCGGCGCCGGTCAGGACCCGGCGGCGGCTCACGGCGAGGCGCGAGGCTGACGGGCGGAAACGCAATGTCATTCCTGTCTCCCTGTCGAGAATTGCTTGGCGACCGTAACGGTCGCGGTGCATGCGTTGATATTGGCCGAGCCTTGCAGCGGCGTGACGGTGCCGTTGTGCGTTCATGACAGTGACGGCCGCCGCGCCGGAGCCGGGCGCGGCGGCGTGGGGAGAGCACCATGCCGACCGAGACCGTCCGCGTCGCCATCCTCGGCGCCAGCGGCTACACCGGTGCCGACGCCGTCCGCTTGGCGCTGACCCATCCGGGCCTGTCGGTGGCGGCTCTCACCGCCGATCGGCAGGCCGGCCGGCCGATCGAGGCGGTGTTCCCGCACCTGGGCGGCTTCGGCCTGCCGCCGCTCGCCCGGATCGAGCAGGTCGACTGGGCGGGCATCGACGCGGTCCTGTGCTGCCTGCCGCACGGGACGACGCAGGAGGTGGTCGCCGGCCTGCCGCGGCATCTTAAGGTGGTCGATCTGTCCGCGGATTTCCGGCTGCGCGACCCGGCCGTCTACGCCGAGTGGTACGGCCATGAGCACCGCGCCCTGGCGCTCCAGGCGGAGGCGGTCTACGGCCTGACCGAGCTGAACCGGGCGGCGGTCGCCGGGGCGCGGCTGGTCGCCTGCCCGGGCTGCTATCCGACGGCGGTGCTGCTGGCGCTGCTGCCCCCGCTCTCGGCCCAGCTGATCGACCCCGAGTCGCTGGTCGTCGACGCCAAGTCCGGGGTCAGCGGCGCCGGCCGCAGCCTGAAGGAGGCCTACCTGTTCTGCGAGGTAGGCGAGGGGGTGCACGCCTATGGCGTCGGCCGGCACCGCCACATGCCCGAGATGGAGCAGGAGTTGGCCGCCGCTGCCGGCCGGCCCGTGACCCTGTCCTTCACCCCGCATCTGGTGCCGATGAACCGGGGCGAACTGGTCTCGGCCTATGTCCGCCTGGCCGAGGGGGTGCCGGTCGAGGCCGTGCGCGCCTGCCTGGGCGAGGCCTATGCCGGCGAGCCCTTTGTGCGCCTGCTGCCCGAGGGCGCCGCGCCGGCCACCCGGCACGTGCGCGGCTCGAACCGCTGCGACATCGCCGTGTTCGCCGATCGGCGGCCCGGCCACGCCATCATCCTCTCGGCCATCGACAACCTGGTGAAGGGCTCCTCCGGCCAGGCGATCCAGAATCTGAATCTCATGCTCGGCCTGCCCGAGGCGGCCGGCCTGCACCAGGTGGCGCTGTTCCCGTGACCGCTCCCGCTGCTTCGGCCGAGACCGCAGCCTCTGCGGCAGACGATCTGGCGCAGGGTGGGTGAAGCGGGCCGGACCCCAACGGCATCCTCGACCCTCCCCGGCGCACGGCGCGGGGAGGGAGGTCAAGGATGATGCCTTTGCCACTCTGTCTTGCCGTGCCGGCGGGCCGATGTCGCTACATGGGCGGACGCCGGCCAGGCGGGCGGCTACACCTCCAGACCGTAATAGGTCGCCATATACTCCACGATCTCGCTGGTATGCGGCACCAGCTCGGGCAGATGCCGTCGCACGGCTTCCGCCGTCGCCCGCGAGAGCTCGCCAAAATCGGCCGTCCGGCCACGGACCAGCGGGTCGAGCCGCCGGATCAGCAGCCAGTTGCTGCCGACATCGGCGGCCCGCAGGGCCTGCTCCACCGGCGGCATGGTCGCGGTGGCGAGCGCCGGCAGCACCCGGCTGACAAAGGTCACCCGGTGAAGGACGCGGGCGCAGGGCGGGCGCCGGGCATCGTCGCGGGCCTGGCGCAGGGCCACGGCGTTCGGCTCCGGGCTCTGGCTCAGCCAGATCGGGTCGATCACCTGGGTGAACAGGGCGTCGTGGTTCTCCGACGACGGCTCCAGGGCGAAGGTCAGGAAGCGGTAGGCGTCGACTGTCCCGGTGGCGCGGCCGCCGTCCCCGGAGGCCCGATCCAGGCCGAGCGGCAGATCGACCGTGACCTCGATCCCGAAGCTGTCCTCGGCGTCGCGGCTGACGCTGCGCGTCTCGCTCAGGCTGCCGCCGAACTGGGCGTTCAACTCGAGCCCGACATCGGCGCCAAAGGCGTTGAAGCCGACATTGAGCCCAAGGCTGGCGCTGTCGGTGCGGCTGTAGGCGCTGCCGACGGTGTCCTGGCGCACCCGCGTCGTCTCGGTGGATTCGGCGAGGAAGCCGCCCTCGGCCGTCCAGATGTAGCTGTTCACGAGGTTGCGCCGGGCATAGGCCTCGGCCCGGGCATCGCGCCCGTTCGACCCGGCCAGACTGTCGGCCAGGCGCCGGGCCGCGCCGCCGCCGGCCGCGTCGTCGATCACGCTGAGCCCGGCCTCGGCCGGTCCGGCGATGGCCATGACCGGCGCGAAGTTGTCGTAGAAGGCCTTGAGCCGCTGCTCCTGGCGGCGGATCCGCTCGCGCAGCGCGTAGGCCTCCCGCGGCTTGAGGTAGCTGTGCTGGCCCGGGGCCCCGGCGTTCGGATAGTCGGGATCGAGGATGCGGCCCTGGCTGCCGTAGCCGATCGACCCGTCGAGCGTGCCCTGCTTCGTGTAGCGGGGATTGATCGGGAAGGTGAGGATGTTGACGTCCCGCGGAATGTCGGGATTGGGGCGGATTCGGTAGGCGATCAGCGCGCCGGTGTGGGCCAGCCGCAGGGCGAACACGTCGGCTGTCGAGGACTCGACCACGGCGAAGCCGGTGTTGGTCGGCTGGTAGCGGCGGCGCGGCGGGCGGGCCGGGTCCGGCTGCTCCGGATCCGTCCAGGCGCCGCTCAGCGTCACGCTGGTGCTGCGGGTCCGGTTGCGGCCGTGGCCACGGGCCTCGGCGCTCGACCAGCCCCGGGAGGTTTCGACGCTGCCGCCGGTGCTGGCGCCGATCTGGACGTCGGAGGCCGAGACGATCTGGCCGAAGCCGAGAGGGGCGATCACGAGATCGGTGGTGAAGTCGAAGCCTACCGTCGCCGAGAAGGCGAGGGAGGTGTCGAGGCTGCCTTCGCGGCTTGAGTCGATGGCGTAGCTCACCGTCTCCGCCTCGACCACCTCGAGCGACGTCGCCCCGGCGAAGTCGTCCCCGTGCTCCTCGGTCAGGTTCTCGCCGGGCACCGGCGGGGCGCCTTCGACGTAGGCCATGACCTGCGGGTTGAACTGGACCTGGCCGACCCAGTCGACCTCGATCCGCCCGACCTTGAAGCCGGTGACCAGCCGCCAGTCGCCGTCCCGGATGGAGCCGTAGCAGCGCTTGTGCGCGCCGCCCAGGTGGCCGGCGGCGTCGTATTGCAGGTCGCCGTACTCCGCCACCGCGGGGCTCGCGTCGATGCGCTCCTGCCAGGCCGTGGGCACGCCGGCCAGCGCGTTTCGCAGGGTGGCGAAGTCCTCGCACAGCGGCGCGCCGGACAGCGCGGTCTCGAGCGATCCCGGGCCGGCCGGGACCAGATGATTGCCGCGGAGGCCGTGGTCGAGCACCGCGTCGTCGCTCGCCCTGCGGCTCTCGTCGAAGGTGTAGTAGGCGATGAGATCGCGACGCTCGCCGCGCAGGGGACCGAACAGATTGTCGAGGATGTTCTCCTCGGTCCGCGCGGTGCTCCACAGCCGGACCTCGTCGAGTTCGCCGTGGTACTCCCGGCCCAGGTGGAACCCGCGCGCGATCTCCGGGGCGGCAACGCCTTCGGCCTCGACGGCCACGCCATTGACCCGAAGTATGAGCCGCGAGCCGCGCGGGTCGGGATCCTTGATCCAGCGGGCGCCTTCGAGGGCGGCCTCGTAGCCGCCAGCCGCATCGGTGACGAGACCGCCTTCACCCTCCTCGAGGCGCCACCAGGCGACCAGCCCGCGGCGGTCGCTCGCCGGCGCCCGTCCCAGCTCGCCGGCGGCCAGCGCCTCGCTCCACAGCCGCACCTCGCTGACCGCGCCGCGCAGATGGGCCGGCGACCCCAGCGGCGAGGCCCGGCCGATCTCGAGGGGCGCGGTGTTGGCGGCCGGGGTCACGGCCGGAAGGGTCTCGACGGCGCGCTGCACGCCGTCGACATAGAGCCGCAGCTCCAGCCATTCCTCGACCGGCATCTGGGGATTGGCGGCGCTCTGCGTCCGCTTCTCGCGCGTCACGGCGAGCCGATGCACGGTGCCGGCCGACAGCCCGCTTGGGATGCCGACCGAGCGGGTCGCGCCGTTGGTGTCCTCGAAGGCGAAGACGAGGCCGCCGCCCGGCACGGCGTAAAGCGCGTAGGGGACGCCCTGCTCCGGATCGCCGGCGCCGAGCGCGCCCTTGCTGAGGATGCCCTGGACCCGCCCGACATCGTCGAGCCGCACGATCGCCTCGACGGTCAGCGCCTCGCCAAGGTTGAGCCCGTCGCCACCCCCACAATCAAGATAGTCGTCCTGCCCGTCGAAGGCGAGCGCGTAGGACTGGTCGTAGGCGGCCGACAGATGCGTCCAGCTCCGGCACGGCACGGACCGGACGCTTCGGGCGAAGCTCGTGCCGGCGCCCGCCGTCACCGTGAAGTGCGGCAGCCAGCCGGAGGTCGGCCGCGGCCGGCCGTGCACGGTGCCGTGATGGCCGTTGCCGGAGCGGTCGCGCGCATCGCCGTCGGCGAACGACCAGTAGGCGATCAGATCCGGGTGCCGGCCGATCAGCCGCTGCCGCCAGTGCGCCTTGATCTCCTCGGCCGTGCGCGCCCGGCTCCAGATGCGCACCTCGTCGAGCGCGCCGCTATAGCGGAAGGCCCCCGGGCCGCGGCCGAGGAAGAACGGCCCGCGATTGCCGTAGACGTTGTCCGCGACCCGCGCCTTGACCAACTCGCTGTCACGGTAGACCTGCTGTAGCCGGCTGTCGCGGTCGAACACGCAGGCCCAGTGGTGCCAGTCCGTGTCGGGATAGGCGACGGTGTTCAGATCGTCCTGATAGAACGCGAAGGTGAAGCGGTCGCTGTCGCGGAACCCGGCATGCACCAGGGTGCCGGTGCCGACCGTTCCCTGGTACAGCAGCAGATCGAACGCACCGGGCGCCTGACGCCGGGCCCAGAACTCGATGGTGAACGAGCGCTCGGCGAGGTCGATGCCGTCGACCTCGATGGCATCGTCGCGGTCGAAGGCGAGCGCCGCGGTGTCGGCGCCCGGCTCGAGCCACAGGCCGTAGCGGGAGCCGTCGGCCTGCTGCTCGACGATCGGGGCCGGCCCGCCGACGTCGTCGGGGTTGACCCAGGCCTCCAGGGTCAGGTCGCCGCCGGTCGCGAGCCCGTCGGCGCCTTTGGCCGCGACGAGATGCCGGCCGTCGGCGAGCCGCAGGCTGCTCCCCGGGGGCTTGGCGACCCAGCGCGTGCCCAGGACGGGCCCGTCCAGAGCCACGCCGACGGCGGCCGTGTCCTCGAGGTGGCCGGACTCCGCCGCGAAGGCCTTGACCAGCAGCGATCCGGCGCGCGTGTCGTGCACCGGATGGCTGCCGCGGGCGAGGCGGCCGTACTCGTAATCGGCGCCGCCGTTGATCACGCCGGCGGCGATCGCCGGGTCGCGCGGCACCTCCCGCCAGGACTCGGTCAGGCCGAGGCTGTCGTTGCTAAGGGTGATGGTGCAGGTGTCGGCATCGTCACCCGGCTCGATCCGCGCCGCCGTGCCGCCGTAGGCGGGGTCGGGCACCCGCCCGATGAGCGATAGGCCGCCCGCCAGCCTGCAGGCGGCGCGCGTCACCGTGGTGTCGGCATAGGCCACCAGGAACGCGTCCGAGGCGCCGCGGAGGTAGAGCGCGAGCGTGCCGGTGGCGCTGTCGAGCAGGAACGGCCGATCCCGGGTGACGGCGACATCGAGCAGGCCGGCCGCGACGGTGAGGCCCTGCGGATCCATGTGCACGACCGGCATCGGCAGCGACACATCGCCGTCGGCGCGGGCGCGCAGCTCCTTCAGCTCCATGCGCTTGGCAGCCAGCGTGGCGTCGAGCTCGGCCAGGCGGGTGGCCGGCGCGGCGCGCCGGGCCTGGATCTCCCCGATCTTTCCGGCAAGCGTGTCCAGCTGGGTCTGCCAATGCCGACCGGCGCCGTAGGCGAACACCGGCGGGTTGGCGGCCAGCCGGGCCCGCTCCGCGGATCTGGCCGCCAGCTCGGCGTCGATGGCGGCCAGCCGGGCCGCGGTGTCACGGTGCTCGGCCTCCAGGTTCCGGACCCCCTGCTCGGCGATCTCGACCGCCTCGAGCAGCGCGTTGAGCGGCGGCAGGCCGGCGCGGGTCCGGCCGAGAGCCGGCAGGGCGATCACGTCCGGAACCTCGGCCAGCCGGCCGTTGCGCGCGACCGCAAGATCGAGCACCGCGACATGCTGCACCCCGGCCGGGGCCAGGGCGTCGGCGGTGGCGACCGCCAGCATCACTCTCGCGTCGCTCTTGGCCGGCCGCGGCGTCGGGTCGGTGCCGCCGGCCGCCATCTCCTGCTGGAAGTACAGCACCGCGCTGAGGCCGGATCCGACGGCCCGGCCGTCGAAGGTGAAGCTGGTGCGGCGGATCCCCGGGGTGTCGGCGACCGGCGCATCGGATGGCATCCAGACGGCCGGCCCGTCCAGCCGGCCGTTGCGCATATGGTCGGTCTGGTCGTGGGCGGTCGTTCCCGAGCCTTCGTCGAGACGAAGATAAAGCGCGAGGCCGGGCTCGTCGCCGACCAGCCGCTGCAGCAGCCCCGTACCGCCGTCATAGGCGTCCAGCGGCCGGTCCCACAGCCGCAGCTCGTCGACCGTGCCGCCGAGCCCGTCGCGGGCGCCGGTGACGTCGCCGCCGAGCAGCAGCAGGGTGCTCGGGCCGCCGGCCCATTCGAGGTCCGGGGCCTCGTCCGTCTCGCCGTTGATGTGGACCCGGATCCCCGGATAGGTCAGCACCACGGTGACGGCGTTCCACTCATGGAAGCCGATGCGCCCGGCGGGCGTGCGGACCTCGTCCGCCAGCGCGCCGCCGCTGACCACCGAGACGACGACGGCGCCATCCTCCTCGATGCCGATCCGCAGGTCCCGGTCGGCGCCGTTCGGCCCGTCGGTCTCGGAATAGAGGATGCCGGCGGTCTCGGGCCGGACCCAGACCGCGACGGCACGGGTGGTGAAGGGCGAGACGGGCTCGATGCGTACGGCGCCGGCCGGGTCGAGCCGCAGCGCCGATTCCGCGAAGCCGCGGGGGCGGGCCGGGGCGATGGTCGGGGCCTCGGGGGCCGCGGCATCCGGCCGGCGCGCGGTCTCGGTGCCGGCGGGATCGAACAGCCCGTCCGACGCGCGGGCGATACTGAAGGAGTCGATCCGGCCGGTGGCGGCGTTGTGAGCGAAGATCTGCCAGCGCTGCAGGTCCGCCGTCTCGGTCGGCAGCTGCAGCACCGCGAAGCGGCCGTCCCGGAGGTGGCGCACGATGTCCAGCTCGAGGGTCGGCTCGAAGAACGGCACCTCGTTCATGTCGCTGGCGCCGAGCGTGTCCTGGGCGTTGTGCGGCCGGCTCCTGTTGCGGCTGCGACGGAAGCGGACCTCGCGGGTCGGCCGCAGCTCGGTGCCGACCAGCACGTACCGGTCGACCAGGAGCGTGCTGTCGACGATGGGGACCCGCGCCTCGCCCGGGCCCACGAGGACCATGCCGTCGTCCCCGGCGGCCAGCGACTGCCGGAACAGGAACACGTGCTTGCCGTCGGACAGGACCTGGAAGGGATGGCCGGCGGTCAGCCGGGCCGTGCTGGACAGGAACGGGTCGAGCTCGTCGGGCCGGGCCGCCGCCGGATCGGCGGCCGGCTCGCCGCCGCGCAGGACCACCGGCAGCGCCGTGGTCCCGGCAACTGCGACGCCGAGCCGGGCGATCTCCCGGGGGAAGGGCAGCTCGCGCGGGCTGCGCGGCCAGCCGCGTGCGTCGATCCCGTCGGTGTCCGGGCCTTCCAGCTCAAGCACCGCGTAATGGATGCGGCGGTCGGCATCCATGGCGAAGGCGATGACCTTGCCCTGGTGGCGAACGAGCGTGCTGTGCCGATAGCGGCGGTCCGAATAGGTCTTGATGAAGCGGTTCTCGAGCTCGGGGGCGGTCATGGTGAACCTCGCTCCTCGCTGGCGCTGCGACAGGGCCGGCCACGGGCAAGGATGGCGCGGGCCGGGGCGGCCGCGACGCCGGCTCCGGGTGCCGTCGGCCGCGCGGCCGCGGACCGGGAGCGTGCCGGAGAAGACCGTGACTGGTCAGTAACTCTAGGCCGCCAATGGGTCGGTCGGTCCATTCACATGCGTTCACGTCGGTGTGACATGGTGATGAAATGTTCAGAAATACGCCTTCCGGACGCTTGGACGGCGCTGTCGCGGCCCCAGGTGGCAGACGATGTAGACCGTAACCGGTCAGTTACACATTGACCGCCTCGTCGAGGGCTGCCATCGCGGCGAGGCTGAAAGGATGCAGGCATGACGGCGAGCCGCCGCGATCACCTCGTGCGGACGGCGCTGGAACTGTTCCAGCGACACGGGTATCACGCCACCGGCATCGAGAAGATTCTGTCCACCGCGGGCGTGTCCAAGCCCACCCTGTACCGGCATTTCGAGTCCAAGGACGAGCTGATCCTCGCGGCCCTGGCCCAATGGGACGAGGAGAGCCGCGCGTGGCTGATGCAGGAGATGGAGAGCCGCGGCGGCACGCCTCGCGAGCGCGTCCTGGCGCTGTTCGACGCGCTGGCCGACTGGTTCGATACGGTCGGCTTCCAGGGCTGCATGTTCATAAACGCGACGGTGGAGTTCGCCGACCAGGACAACCCGATCCACCGGATGGCGGCGCGGCACAAGACGACCTTCGCCGCCCATGTGCGAGACCTCGTGGCGGCCTCGGGAGCGCGGCACCCCGGGGAGGTCACTGAGCAACTGATGCTGCTGATGGAGGGCGCCATCGTCACCGCGCACACCCACGGCCGCAGCGACGCGGCGCGCCGCGCCCGCGCCATGGCGGAGCTGATCCTGGCCCGGGCGCTCGACCCGGGGTGTGAGCCGGAGCGGGTGCCGGAGCGCGCCGTTGGGGTCAACGCGTAGGCGGCCCGGCGGCGGCTTGGCCCCCGGCCGGTCGGCGGCGGCCGCCATGGCCGCGATGACCGCCGCGCGTCGACGGCCGCAAGGCGCCGGGCGGAATGACAGGCGGCAAAGGCAAAGGCGAGGCGTCTGCCATGAGCGACGCGGTCGTGCTATCCTGCGCCGCAACATGAACGGACAGGCCTGGAGGGCGGGCATGCAGGGACTGGTGCTGCCGCACAACGGACGGATGCCGGTGCTGGGGAACGCGGTGTTCATCGCGCCCACGGCGGCGGTGATGGGCGACGTCGCGATCGGCGACGAGAGCAACATTTGGTTCAGCTGCGTGGTGCGCGGCGACGTCAACGAGATCCGCATCGGCGCGCGCACCAACATCCAGGACGGCACCGTCGTGCACGTCACCGGCGGCGGCCACGGCACCTATATTGGCGACGACGTGACGGTCGGCCATGCCGCGGTGATCCACGCCGCCACGGTCGAGAGCCTGGCGTTCATCGGCATGAAGGCCTGCCTGATGGACGGCGTGGTGGTGGAGAGCGGCGCCATGGTCGCCGCCGGCGCCCTGGTCACACCCGGCAAGCGGGTGCCCAGGGGCCAGCTCTGGGCCGGCAACCCGGCCAAGCACAAGCGCGACCTCACCGAGGAGGAGACGGCCTATCTGCCGATCTCGGCGCAAAAATACGTGCGGCTCGCAGGGACCTACCGCCCGGCGTAGAGCGGTGGCCCGTCGCGGCACAGCCGACCGCGACGGAGCAAGCAACAGCCAGGACAAGAACGACCGTCGTGGCGAGCGGAGTGAAGGCAAGAACAGCCGTCATAGCGAGCGCAGCAAAGCAAACCAGCCTTTTCTGTTGCTGCAGCCAACCAACCAGTTGGGATCAATGGCTGAGCTCGCGATGACCGCTCAAGCCATGTGCCGCGCGTGCTGCGCCGATAGCGAGCTTCTTGATCACTCTTCGAATTTCCAGAATCCCTTATGCCTGTGGCCGCGGCGTTTTCTTCTTGGCTACGAGAGCGAAGCCAAACAGCGCGCATGTCGTCCTCATTCGGCCACCTTTGCCGGCGTGTGGAACACCCTACAGCCGTGCCGGCGTTGACCGCGTCTACTGCTCTCCCCGACCGCCGCCGGGCTGCCCGCCATGACCCCGCTGTTCATCCGCCACACCGCCAAGGACCGGGCCCGGGCCGGGCAGATCCATGCCGCCCTGTCCGGCGCCGGCTATCACGGCCTGTTCCTGGACTCCCACCCGGACGACGGCGTCCCCCCGGGTGCCCGATGGGAGCAGCAACTGTGCCGACGGTTGCGCCAGAGCCGGGGCGTGGCGGTGCTGTGCAGCGGCCATTGGCGGACCTCGCCCCGGTGCGTGGCCGAGGCGCTTATGGCGCGCGGGCGCGGCTGGTCGGTGTTCCTGGTCGCGGCGGCGTCGAGGACACCGGCGTCGACCTTGACCTCGACCGGTCGCCGACTCTCCGCGCCTCAGGCTCACCCGCGCTTCTCGATCGCACCGGCGCAAACGGGAACCGGCCACCCGAGGGCGGCCGGTCCAACGCTCAATCCGCAACTCTCGGGCCCGCTAGGCCCGCGCCGGACCTCATCCGATGCGGGTCGCCACGTAGCTGCCCGGGGCGTCCTCGATCGCGGGCAGGCCGCCGGCGCCGGGCTCGCGGGCCGGCACCTTCTCGCCCGAATGATTGCCGAGCCACTTCAGCCACTCGGGCCACCAGGATCCTTCGTGCGCCTTGGCGTTGGCGAACCACTCCTCGGGCGTCGGCGCGACCTTCGGGTTCATCCAGTAGCCGTACTTGCCCGAGGCCGGGGGGTTGACGATGCCGGCGATGTGGCCGGAGCCGGCCAGCACGAACTTCATCGGCCCCTTGAAGTGCTGGGTGGCCGCGTAGGTCGACTTCCAGGGCGCGATATGGTCCTCACGGGTCGAGCACATGAAGGCCGGCGTCTTGATCCGTGTCAGGTCGATCGGCACGCCCGCAAGCTCGATGCCGCCCGGCTTCACCAGCAGGTTCTGCTGATAGAACTTGCGCAGGTAGTAGCTGTGCATGACCGACGGCATGCGCGTTGAGTCGCTGTTCCAGTACAGCAGGTCGAACGGGAACGGGTCCTTGCCGAGCAGGTAGTAATTCACAACGAGCGACCAGATCAGGTCGTTGGCCCGCAGCATGTTGAAGGTTCCGGCCATCTGGCTGCCTTCCAGATAGCCCTTCTCGGCCATCGCCTTCTCGAGGCCCGAGATCTGCTCCTCGTCGATGAAGACGCCGAGCTCACCCGGCTGGGAGAAGTCGGTCATGCAGGTGAAGAAGGTGCCGCTCTTGATCCGGTCGTCCTTGTGGTGCGCCATGAACGACAGCGTGCAGGCGAGCAGCGTTCCGCCCAGGCAGTAGCCGAGAGCGTTCACCTCACGCTCGCCGATCGCCTTCTCGATCTGCTCCAGCGCCGTGAGCGGACCCTCCCGCATGTAGTCTTCGAAGGTCTTGCTCGACAGCCTCTCGTCCGGGTTGACCCAGGAGATCGTGAAGAAGGTGATGCCCTGGTCGACCGCCCACTTGATGAAGCTGTTCTTCGGCCGCAGGTCGAGAATATAGAACTTGTTGATCCACGGCGGGATGTAGAGCAGCGGCCGCCGGTACACGTCCGGTGTGGTGGGCGAGTACTGTACCAGCTGCATCAGGTCGTTCTGGAAGATGACCTTGCCCGGGGTGACGGCCAGGTTCTCGCCGACCTTGAAGGCGTCGTAGTCGGTCATGGCGATGCGAAGCTGGCCCTTGCCGCGCTCCAAATCGCTGAGCAGGTTCTCCAGGCCCTTGACCAGGTTCTCGCCGCCGGACTCGAGGGTGGCCCGCAGCACCTGCGGGTTGGTCCACAGGAAGTTCGAGGGCGCCATGGCATCGACGAACTGCCGGGTGTAGAAGTCGACCTTCTTCGAGGTGTGGTCGTCCAGGCCGTCGACGTCGCGCACGGTCTGCTGCATCCAGCGCGCGGTCAGCAGGTACGACTGCTTGATGAAGTCGAACAGCGAGTTCTCGTCCCAGGCCGGGTCCTTGAAGCGGCGGTCATCCTTGGCCGGCGTGATGATCGGGTCGACATCCTGGCCGAGCATCTTCTGCGTGGTCTGCTGCCACAGCGCCAGGTAGTCGTTCCACAGGGTCATCTGCGCTTGAACGAGCTTGGCCGGGTCCGCCATCATCTTGGTGGTCATCTCGATGAAGGCGCCGCCCACGTTGAGCGGGTCGATCGGCGTGCTGCCGCCCTCCTTCACCTGCCGCTGCAGGAACTCCGTGACCAGCCGCTGGCTGCGCGCCGCGATATCGGTCATCGCTTGGCCCAGGGCCACCGGGTTCGGCAGCTGGATCTCCGATTCTGGCGCGGCTTGCTTGGTTGAACCCGTGCTTTCGGCCATGGTGGACTACCTCATTGCTCAGAAGATCAGACTAGCATACGGTCCGCCGGTTCGGGACCGCCACCGGAGGCGGAACGCAAGACGGATCGGCCGGCCGCCGATCTTGATCGGCCCGGCGCCATGCCCGTCTTGATGATTGGTAAATTTTCATACACGATCGGGAGCGTGTTTGCATCGCCAAACTCGGCGCTTGCGTGCCGTAGCAACATGGTTCCAGCGCGACCGTGCCATGGACCCGAACCGCCGCCATAAGGGGCGCGATCTGCGACCTTTCGCCTTGATCACATGTAAGGGATGCCCCGGCGAATCCAACAATGGCGCAGCGCGCCGGCGACCGGCCCGGCGAGGCGTCGTGGCGGCGGCGGGCGTGTTGCTGCTCGCGGCCTGCTCCGAGCGGGGCAGCCTGCTCGACGGCACGCCGTATGCCGGCGACATCGAGCCGACCCTGCCGCGCCCGCAGCTGGCCCGCCCGGGGCCGGAGACGCCCGGCCCGGCGCCGCCGTCCGAGGGCGTCGTCGACCAGCCGGACGGGTCGGCCCGGGCGCCGATCGCCGCGGCCGCGGGCGAGGATGTCGAGCCGCCGCCCGCCAGAGGCGGGCCGCTCGACCCGCCCGCCGAACGCGGGCCGCCCGCCAAAGGCGGGCCGCTCGATAATGTCGAGGTGACGATCGAGCCGCCGCCGCAGGCGACCGACCGGCCCCGCTTGGGCGGTGACGACCTGGAGCCCAGGCCGCCGCCGGCCAGCCCGCCCCGCGCCGACTTCCCGATCACCGACGTGCCGGCCGGGGCGCCGTCGCGCGAGCCCGAGCCGACGCCCCGGCCGGTCGAGGAGGATGCTGACCGGCCCGCGGTCGATTCCGGTGACAGCAGCGCGGCGCCGGCGCCGCCTCCCGGGCAGGTCGGTGAGGCGGGGTCGAGGGACGGAGCGGCGGCGCGCCCCGCGGTCGCGTCGGCCGACCGGCCGCGGCCTGGCCGGCCGGTGCCCGACCTGACCCTGCCGGAGCCCGCGGCGCGGCCGGCCGTCGTCGAGGCGTCGGCCGAGGCGCCGTCCGCCGATCCGTCTCACGGGGTCGAGGCGGGAGGTGCGCCGACGGTCGCCGCCCTGCCGGTGCCGACGCTCGATCTGCCGAGCGTGCGACGTTACCAGGACCCGCCGGCCACCGGCTTCATCGCCGCCGAGGCGCCGGCCTTGCCGGCGCGCCCGGACGCCCGGAGCCCGGCCGAGGCGCTGGCGGCCGGGCCCACCGCCGCTGACGCCGCTCCCCGCACCGGCGAGGTGGCGGAGGCGCCGGGCGGGCGGGACGGGCCGGTGCCGAGCGCGCTCGACACCCTGGGCCGGCCCGCGGTGTCGCGCGAGTACCCCAATCTGGCGGACGTGCCGCCGCGCCCCGGCGATCTGCCGAGCGCCGAGCGGCTCGAGCGGGAGCGTGGGGCGCTCGAGGCCGACCGCGCCGCCCTGCAGGAGGGACGTGTCCCGGAGCGCGAGCCGGAGCCGGCGGTGCGCGCGGACACGGCCGGCGAGGCGGCCCGGCCGGCTCCGGCGCCGACCGCGCCGCCGCCTCTGGCGGCGCCCGAGCTGTCGCTGACCGAGCCGGTACCGCCGACCCCGGTGCCGCCCGGGCTTGATGCGCCGCCGCGCTCGCCCGACCCGCGCAGCGACCGTGGGCAGGACCCGGTGGCGCCGCCCGCCGACCGCGACCGCGGCGAGGCGGAGGCGGATCAGAGCAGCGCCGTTGCCGACCCCGGGGCCGCCTCGGCCAGCGCCTCGGCCGGCGCCGCGGCC
>CAZTHL010000045.1:0-30088 GCA_964613585.1 uncultured Mycobacteriaceae bacterium
GCTCGACGACGACGCCGGGACGGCCGACGCCGAGCCGCCGACCGGCCAGGCCGGTCCGGCCGCGATCCTCGAGCTTCACGACGACGCCGGGACGGCCGACGCCGAGCCGCCGACCGACCAGGCCGGTCCGGCCGCGATCCTCGAGCTCGACGACGACGCCGGGACGGCCGGCGCCGAGCCGCCGACCGACCAGGCCGGTCCGGCCGCGATCCTCGAGCTCGACGACGACGCCGGGACGGCCGGCGCCGAGCCGGACGCGCCGGGCATGGATCCGGATCACCTCTGGATATCGGATCCGGGCCCGGAGGAACACGGCGTCGAGGCCGACGCGCCGGCTGCCGAATCGCGCCTGCCGGATGCCGACACGCTCAGGTCCGTGGCCGACATTCGGAAGCGGCGCGGCGGTCGCGGCCGATCGGCCCGGAAGGCCGCAAGCGCGGCGGCCCAAGGCGGCACGCCGAGCCCCGCCGACCCCAACGACCCGTCCTAGCCCACGCAACCGGCCGGAGGATGGCCGGCCGGCAAACGCAGGAGCCGATCATGACCGACACCGACAGCCTGGATCTCGACGATCTCGACACGCCCATGGAGGCGGACGAGGCGGACGATCTGCCGGCCCAGCAGATCGCCAAGGATCTCGAGGCGATCTACGACATCCCGGTGCAGATCTCCGCCGTGCTCGGCAAGACGACGATGCAGGTAAACCAGCTGCTCAAGCTGGGCCGCGGCGCCGTCGTCGAGCTCGACCGCAAGGTCGGCGAGGCCATAGACATATACGTGAACAATCGGCTTGTCGCGCGCGGTGAGGTTGTCCTCGTCGAGGACCGGCTGGGCGTCACCATGACGGAAATCATCAAGTCGGACCGCGGCTGAGCCGCTCCGGCCGAATCCTTCGGCCGGCCAGAGACACAAGGGAGATCGCGCCCATGCGCCTGTTGATCGTCGGAAGCCTGGAAGGCCACATCAGCAGCGCCAGCAAGATCGCCCTGGCGAGGGGCGCCAAGGTGGCGCATGCCGATACCGTGCCGTCGGCGCTCGAGGCCTTGCGCGCCGGACAGGGCGCCGATCTGGTGATGATCGACGTCAAGCAGCGCGTCTCCGAGCTGTGTGACAGCCTGAAGGCCGAGCGCATCCACGTGCCGGTGGTCGCCTGCGGCATCGGCACGGACGCCCAGGCCGCGGTCGCGGCGATCCGGTCGGGAGCCAAGGAGTACGTGCCCCTGCCGCCAAACGCCGAGCTGATCGCCGCCGTGCTGGAGGCGGTGGTCGCCGAGTCGCATGCCATCGTCACCCGCGACCCGACCATGGCCAAGGTCATGCACCTGGCCGAGCAGGTGGCGCCGTCGGACGCCTCGGTGCTGATCACCGGCGAGAGCGGCACCGGCAAGGAGCTGATGGCGCGGCACATCCATCGGCACAGCCGCCGCAGCGAGAAGGGCTTCGTCTCGGTGAACTGCGCGGCGATCCCCGAGAACCTGCTGGAGAGCGAGCTGTTCGGGCACGAGAAGGGCGCCTTCACCGGCGCCGTCGCCCGGCGCATCGGCAAGTTCGAGGAGGCCAACGGCGGCACGCTGCTGCTCGACGAGATCAGCGAGATGCATGTCCGCCTGCAGGCCAAGCTGCTGCGGGCCATCCAGGAGCGCGAGATCGACCGGGTCGGCGGCAACACGCCGATCAAGGTGGACATCCGGCTTTTGGCGACCTCCAACCGCAACCTCGAGTCGGAGGTCAAGCAGGGCCAGTTTCGCGAGGACCTGTTCTTCCGCCTCAACGTCGTCAATGTCTGCGTGCCGTCCTTGCGCGAGCGGCGCGAGGACATTGTGCCCCTCGCCGAGCACTTCGTCCGGAAATACTCCGAAGCCAACGGCCTGCCGCTCCGCCCCCTGGCCGCTGAGACGGCAGCGAAGCTGCGCGGCCATCACTGGCGGGGCAATGTCCGCGAGCTTGAGAACACCATGCACCGCGCCGTGCTGCTGGCCGCGGGGGAGAGCATCGACCCGCAGGCGATCCTCCTGTCGGGCGAGATCCTGGCGCCGGACGCGCCGGTGGCCGCGCCGGCCGAGGCGGAGCCGACGGCGTCCGCCCGGGCGCAGCCGCGAGGGCTGGTCGGCCGCACGGTTGCCGAGGTCGAGCGCGACCTGATCCTGGATACCCTGCACCACACCCTCGGCAACCGGACCCACGCGGCCAACATCCTCGGCATCTCGATCCGCACCCTGCGCAACAAGCTGAAGCTGTACAGCGACGAGGGCGCGGCGGTTCCCATGCCCGGCGAGGCCGAGCGGGCCTGCCTGCCGTGACGCCCCCCGGCCGGGCCTCGCGGCCTCGGCCGCCCGACCCTTCACTCCAGGCCCTTCACTCCAGGACGGACACGACGGATGGCTGAGCCGCCGACCCCTGAAAGCCCGGTCGCCTCCGGCGGCCGCTCCCTGCCGAACCTCGGCGCGACGCTCCGGGACGTCGTCGACACGGTGCTGCGCGGAGAGATCGCGCTGGCCCTCGGCGTCGTGGCGATCCTTGTCGTCCTGATCCTGCCGATGCCGACATGGCTGCTCGACATGAGCCTGGCCCTGTCGATGACCTTCTCCGTGCTGATCCTGATGACCGTGCTGTTCATCTCACGGCCGCTCGAGTTCAGCTCGTTCCCGACGATCCTGCTGATCGCCACGATGATCCGGCTGTCGCTCAATCTGGCGTCGACCCGGCTGATCCTGTCCAACGGCCATGAAGGTCCCGATGCCGCCGGCAAGGTGATCGAGGCCTTCGGCAGCTTTGTGATGGGCGGCAACTTCGTCATCGGGCTCATCGTCTTCGGCATACTGGTGATCGTGAACTTCGTCGTCATCACCAAGGGCTCGGGCCGCATCGCCGAGGTGTCCGCCCGGTTCAGCCTGGACGCCATGCCCGGCAAGCAGATGGCCATCGACGCCGACCTCTCGGCCGGGCTGATCGACGAGCAGGAGGCCCGTCGGCGGCGGCGTGAACTCGAGGACGAGAGCAACTTCTTCGGGGCCATGGACGGTGCCGCCAAGTTCGTCCGCGGCGACGCCATCGCCGGCCTCCTGATCACCTTCATCAACGTCATCGGCGGCATCATCATCGGCACCGCCCAGCAGGACCTGACCATCGGCCAGGCGGCCCAGAGCTACACCGCGCTCACCGTCGGCGACGGGCTGGTCAGCCAGATCCCGGCGCTCATCGTCTCGGTGGCCGCCGGCATGCTGGTGTCCAAGGCCGGGGTCACCATGACCGCGGACAAGGCCGTGTTCGGCCAGCTCGGCGGCTATCCGAAGGCCCTGGCGCTGGCCTCGCTGCTGTCGGGCTGCCTTGCGCTCCTGCCGGGCATTCCGCCGCTGCCCTTCCTCGGCCTTTCGCTGCTCACCGGCGGCATCGCCTTCAAGCTGTCACGCGAGCGGCGGCGCACGGCCGAGCAGGAGAAGGTGGCCGAGCAGGAGCGGCAGAAGGCGGCGCCGGTGGCCGAGGAGCCCATCGGCACCGCGCTCGCCATCGACCAGGTGCGCCTGGAGCTCGGCTACGCCCTGCTGCCGCTCATCAACGGCGACGGCGGGCACCGGCTCACCGACCAGATCAAGGGCCTGCGCCGGCAGCTGGCCGGGGACATGGGCTTCGTCATGCCCTCGGTCCGCATCCAGGACAATCTTCAGCTGCCGGCCAACACCTACATGATCCGCATCAAGGAGATCGAGGCCGGCAGCGGCGACCTGCGCCCGAACATGCTGCTGGTCATGGACCCCCGCGGCGAGGCGATCACCCTGTCCGGCGAGGCCACCACGGAGCCGACCTTCGGCCTGCCGGCCACCTGGATCGACACCGCCAACCGCGAGGAAGCCGCGTTCAAGGGCTATACCGTGGTCGACCCGCAGACCGTGGTGACGACGCACCTGACCGAGATCATCAAGGACTACATGCCGGAGCTGCTGTCCTACGCGGAGACGCAGAAGCTGCTCGACGAGCTCGACAAGGACCACCAGAAGCTGGTCGCCGACGTGGTACCGAACCAGCTCACCGTGGCCGGGCTGCAGCGGGTGCTCCAGCATCTTCTGGCGGAGCGGGTGTCGATCCGCGATCTGCCGACGATCCTCGAGGGCGTCGCCGAGGCCTGCGGCCATACCCGCAACATCAGCGCCATCGCCGAGCATGTGCGCTCGCGACTGTCACGCCAGCTCTCCGCCGCGCACACCAGCGACAACGGATACATTCCGATCCTGACCCTGTCGCCGCATTGGGAAAACTCCTTCGCCGAGTCGGTGGTGGGCGAGGGCGACGAGCGGCAGCTCGCCATGGCGCCGACCAGGCTGCAGGAATTCATCGGCGCGGTGCGGGGCAAGATCGAGCACCACGCCATGCTCGGCGAGATGCCGGTGCTGCTGACCAGCCCCGGCATCCGCGCCTATGTCCGCTCGATCATCGAGCGGTGCCGCCCGGCCACCGCGGTCATGTCGCACAACGAGATCCATCCCAAGGCCAAGATCAAGACGCTGGGCCAGGTGTGACGGAGGCGCAAGGGGATGCCCGCCCCCGTCGTTGAGTTGGTCGGCCGGGCGGCCACCCGTCCATGACCGCGCCGCTGTCCCTTGCCGCCGCCGTGACCGAGCCGGCGGCTGCCCAGGGGCCGTCGTCCGAGGGCGGCACCGAGGCCGTCCGGATCGAGCTGCTGCGGGCCGCTGCCGCGCTGATCGCCCGGCTCGGCGCGGCGACGCGGCCGCAACTGCTGTCCGCCACGGTGCTGGCCGCGCCCGAGACCGGCACCAGCCTCTCGGCCGGCGGCCCGGCTGGCGAGATCGCCCGGCTGCGCACCTCCTGGGGAGAGCTGTTGGTGCGGACGATGCGGCCGTTGCCCGCCGCCGGGCAGGTGCTGGTGCTGCGGCTCCCGCCCCTCGGCGCCACCGCCGGCGGCACGGTCTCGGGCGCGGCAGCCGTTACCATTGACCTCGCAAGGCCGCTGCCGGCGACGCTGCTGCTGCCGGTCCCGCCCCGGCCGCCGTCGACCGCCCCGCCTGCGCCGGCGCAGGCGGGGCCGGCGACCGGGGCCTCGCCGCGGGGCGTCACGGCCGGCGGCAGCGCACCGGCTCCGCCCGCGACCGGCGACGGCCCTGCCGCGACCGGTGAACGCGCGATCGGCACTGCCGCCACGCCGTCGGCCGCCCGCTCCGGGCCGGCCCCCGCAGCCGCGACCGGTCTCCCCGGCCCCATGGCTCCGCCCGGGACGCCCGGCCCAAGCGCCCACGGCGCTCGTCACGGCGCGGCCCGTCCGGCCGGCGCGATGGCCACGGGCGGCCTCCAGGGCACCGGGCCGCCCCCGGTGGGCGCCAATTCCCTGGGCACGGCCGCCCTGGGCACGCTTGAGGTCGCCGCGGGGGCCGCCTCGGCGCTGCTCGCGGCGCGGGCGGACCGTGCCGCCGCCGCCCAGCCGGTCGCGCCGGCGCTCGGCTGGCTCACCGCTTCGGAGGGCGGCGCGGGGCGGGCCGGCTTTCCCGTGCTGGAGGAGACGATCGGCTTACTGCGGGCCATGGCACCGGCAGCCGCCGAGCCACGGCTCACCTCGACGGTGCCACAGCCGGGCCCCCGCCTGGGCGCCGCGCTCTTGTTCCTGCTCGCGGCCATGCGCGGCGGCGACGCGCGCGGATGGCTCGGTGAGGCGCCTTCCCGGGCGCTCGAGCACGCCGGCCGAGGCGATCTGGTCAGCCGACTCGGCGCCGAGCTGGCCGCCGCCGGCCGCCCGGCCTCGGAGGGGCTGTCCGGCGAATGGCGCAGCCAGCACCTGCCGATTCTGTATCAGGGCGAGTGGAGCAGCCTGCGTCTGTCCGTGCAGCGCCGCGCCGGCCGCGGCGACGGCCCGGAGGACGTACCCGGTCGCGACGGCCAGCGCTTCCTCGTCGAGCTCGAGCTGAGCCGGCTCGGCCCGCTGCAGCTGGACGGACGGGTGCGACAGAAGCGGCTCGACCTTGCCCTGCGCTCGCTCATCGCGTTTCCGCTCGAGCTGCGCCGGGGCGCCGCCGGCGTCTTCGGCGATGCCCTGGAGGCCATCGGCTTCCACGGCGCCATCCGCTTCCAGACCGGGCTGCAGAACTGGGTTTGGTTGCGCGGAGACGAATCGGCCTCGAGCGGTTCCGCCTGACGCGCAATCGGCACCGGCCCGCTGCCCCGCCCGGCCAGCCTGAGCATGCTGTCGTTGGGTGGCCGGGCGGGGAGCGGGCCGGCCATGCCACCGGACCCGGGCGGACCCGGATACGCTCTAGCGGCCGCGGCGCTGGCGGTGCGCGCGAACGCCGCCGATCTCGTCGTAGGCGGCCGTCTCCAGCCGCTTGAAGCGGGCCTCCTCGCGACGCTCGCGCTCCGCCTGGGCCAGCTCATAGCGCTTGACCTCCTGGTAGGCCTCGCCGATCCGGCGCTGGGCGGCCTCCATCTCCCGGCCGATCTGCGCGCGCGTGCCCTCCAGCCGCTGCCGGCGCCGGCGCATGGCGGCGGCAAAGTCATGGAACGCGAAGCCGGGCGCGTGGCCGGATCGGAAAGCCTCCTCCTCCCGCGCGACCTCCTGGTCGATCCCGGCCAGGTCACGGTCCAGATCCGACGCCAGGCCTTCGAGCTCGGCCAGGGCGCGGCGCTGCTCGTGGAGCTGCCAGCGGTGCAGCGCGATCAGCGAGACCAGGGTGCCGCCGCCCTTCCTCACGCGGTTGCCTTCCCTGGCTCGGCCTCGGGCAGCGCGCTGGCCGGCGGCGTCATCTCCAGCGCCCGGGCAAGCTCCCGATAGCTCGTCGCCAGATCGGCACGCTCCGACCGGTTCTGCGACAGGAACGCCTCCAGCGCGGGATAGAAATGAATCGCCTCGTCGACCGCCGAGTCGCGCCCCCGGGTGTAGGCGCCGAGCCGGATCAGCTCGGCCATGTTCTCGTAGGTCGACAGGAGGGCGCGGGCCCGATTCACCAGCGCGGTCTCGTCGGGCTTGTTGCAGCCGGGCATGACCCGTGAGATCGACCGCAGGACGTTGATCGCAGGATAGCGGCCGCGCTCGGCGATGGCGCGCTCGAGCACGATGTGGCCGTCCACCATGCCGCGGACGGCATCGGAGATCGGCTCGTTATGGTCGTCACCCTCGACCAGCACCGTGAACAGGCCGGTGATGGCGCCCGCCCCGGACCCCGGGCCGGCGCGCTCGAGCAAGCGCGCTAGCTCGCCGAAGGTGGTCGGCGGGTAGCCCTTGGTGGTCGGCGGCTCGCCGGCGGACAGGCCGATCTCACGCTGCGCCATGGCGAAGCGGGTGACGCTGTCCATCAGGCAGAGCACGTGGCGGCCGCGGTCGCGGAAATGCTCGGCCACGGCCATCATCGTGAAGGCGGCCTGCCGGCGCATCAGCGGAGTCTCGTCGGAGGTGGCGACCACCACCACGCTGCGCGCCATCCCCTCCTCGCCGAGATCGTCCTCAATGAATTCCTGAACCTCGCGGCCACGCTCGCCGATCAGGCCGATGACGTTGACCTCGGCGTCGGTGTAGCGGGCCATCATCGACATCAGCACCGACTTGCCCACACCCGATCCGGAGAAGATGCCCATGCGCTGGCCATGGCAGCAGGTGGCGAACGCGTTGAGGGCCCGCACGCCGAGATCGAGCTTGCCGTTGATGCGGTGGCGCTGATGCGCGGGCGGCGGGCGGTTGTGCAGCGAGACCGGCGCCTTGCCCTGACTGAGCGGCCCCTTGCCATCGATGGGGGCACCGAAGGCATCGACGGCCCGGCCGAGCCACGCATCCGACGGAAAGATGGCGGGCTGGCTCTCGGTGACCTCGGCCCGGCAGCCGAGCCCGATCCCGTCAAGGGCGCCGAACGGCATGAGCAGAGCGCGGGCCTCCCGAAACCCGACAACCTCGCAGGGCACCAGACGGCCATCCCTGGCGTGCACGAGGCAGCGACTGCCGATTGACAGTGAATGCTCAATGCCGCCAATCTCCACGAGCAAGCCGAGCACGGCAGACACACGCCCGAACACCTTGTGGGACGGGACGGCGTCGACGGCCTCGGTCAGAGCCGGCAACACTGTTGCCACGGATCACTCCCGATCGAGACGGCGGGGACGGCCCCGCAGGTCAGTGGCCTGGAAAATCGGCTGACCTGCTTAATTTCAGGTAAATTTTCGGATATCCTCAATTTTAGTAATGCTTCGTTAACTTCTCGGTTGTTAACCTTGGTTAAGATGGCCAAGCATGATGTACGGCCGGTAGGTCTAGCCTACACACCGACCAGAAGGTTCAAGGAGCAGAACCATGCGTGTTTTGCTGGTGGAAGACGATAGCGCGACCGCGAAGAGCATCGAGTTGATGCTCCAATCGGAGGGCTTCGTCGTCGACATGACCGACCTCGGCGAGGATGGCCTTGAGATCGGCAAGTTGTACGACTACGACATTATCGTCTTGGACTTGATGCTGCCGGATATTGATGGCTACGAAGTCTTGCGCCGTCTACGCGCCGCGCGCGTGGACACTCCCATTCTCATACTGTCGGGCCTGACCGAGCTCGACGCCAAGATCAAGGGGCTTGGCTTTGGCGCCGATGACTACCTGACCAAGCCGTTCGACAAGCGCGAGCTGATCGCCCGAATCCATGCCATCGTCCGCCGGTCCAAGGGCCATTCGGACAGCGTGATTCGGACCGGGCGCCTGACCGTCAATCTCGACACGCGGACGGTCGAGGTCGACACGCAGCCTCTGCATCTGACCGGCAAGGAATACGGCATTCTCGAGCTGCTCTCGCTCCGCAAAGGCACCACCCTCACCAAGGAGATGTTCCTCAATCATCTCTATGGTGGCATGGACGAGCCCGAGTTGAAGATCATCGACGTCTTCGTCTGCAAGCTTCGGAAGAAGCTGGCCTCGGCCACAGGGGGCGAGAACTACATCGAGACGGTGTGGGGACGTGGCTATGTCCTGCGCGACCCCCAGCCCGAGCAGCAGGGCACCGAGCCGCAGGCCATGGCCAGCTGACGCACGGTGCCGGCGAGTCGGCCGATTCGGTGCGGGTCGCCGAATCGGTCGTCCGCCGAACGGGGCAGCCGCCATGCTCCAGAACCGTCGCGGTGGCGACGAGAACGGCTCCGGGCCGATCATTCCCCGGCCCCGCCGTCGGCGTCCTACTTGGCGTGACCGTTGCCATACGGGCGCCACTCGCCATCTCCTAGGGAACGGCGGCGAGAGACAAAGCCGGTAGCAGCCAGAGCACAATGATTCGATTCGAGCTTCGATGCGGTTCCGACCATGAGTTCGACGCATGGTTTCAGAGCAATGCCGCGTATGAACGCCAAGCCGAGAGGGGCGAGATCAGCTGTCCGGTCTGCGGCGACAGCGATGTCGTGAAGGCCCCGATGGCGCCCAGCATCGCGCGGTCCGCGTCCCGCGCCCGCCTGGTCGAGAAGATGCATGCCCAGGCCCAGGCCATGCGCCGGCACGTCGAGACGCATTTCGAGTATGTCGGGCCCCGCTTCGCCGAGGAGGCCCGCCAGATCCACAACGGGCAGGGCGAGAAGCGGGATATCTACGGCGAGGCGACCAGCTCGGAGGTGCGCGCTCTCGAGAGCGAGGGCGTGCCGGTCGGACGGATCCCCTGGCCGGCCCGCGAGGACGCCTAGCGCGTTTCCGCCTCAAGTGGCATCGCCCGCCCGCTCCCTGCCCGGCCAGCCAACGACAGGATGCTTGGGGGGGACGGGTAGGGGAGCGGGCCGAGTCGGCGTCCGGCGGAATCGCTCTCGACCGTTCTCGGGACCGACGGCTCGCCGCGGTCGGTGGGCGCGCCGCGCGCGCTGCCGAGACGTGTCCGCGTTCGTCGTCGTGATTCGCCAGGCGTTCGCCCCGCGGCATCGGCATCCGGCCGGCCGATCCGGAGCCGGGGCCGGCCCGCCTACTCCTTGGCCGCGAACAGGATGTAGTTGACCTCGAGGTCACGGTCCGAGACGCGCCATCGACCGGCCCAGGGCTCGTACAGCATGCCCGCGACATGCTCGACCCGGAGCCCTTGATCACGCAGCTCGCGCGCCAGCTCGCTGGGGCGAATGAACTTGCGCCATTCATGGGTGCCGGGCGCGACCAGCTGAAGCACGCGCTCGGCGGCGACGATGGCAAGGGCGTAGCTCTTCAGCGTCCGATTGATCGTCGACATGATCAGGGCGCCGTTCGGCCGGAGCAGCTCCGCCAGAGCCGCCATGAACTGTCCGCGCCGCGCGACGTGCTCGACGATCTCGCTGGCGACGACGACATCGAAGCGCGCGCCCTCGCCGGCCAGGGCCTCAGCTGTCATCTCACGGTAGTCGATGGCGAGGCCGCGCTGCCGCGCATGGGCTCGCGCCACCGCGATGCCGTCCCGCGAGGCGTCGATGCCGGTGACGCGGGCGCCAAGGGATGCCAGCGGCTCGCTCAGCAGCCCGCCACCGCAGCCGATGTCCGCGATGTCGAGGCCCGCCAGGGCCCGGCGCAGGTCGGCGTCCCGTCCGCGATGCCGGCAGACCCGATCCCGGATATACCCGATCCTGAGCGGATTCATCTGGTGCAGCGCCCGAAACTCACCGTTCGGGTCCCACCATTGCGCGGCTTGGCGGTCGAAGCGGCGCACCTCGTCGCGATCCGCGGTGCCGGCTGCTGCCGACGGGTCGGAGAATGGCGTGCTCGATGCGTCTGCCATGGCCAGTGTCTGTGTCGGGACCCACGTGAGGGTTGGTTGCGCGACGGTCGCAAGCGGAGTATGGAACGCCCGGCTTGGCCGGACAATCGCCCGCGTCCCTGTGATGCGTCGCCATAGCGCCAGACCGGCCTGCCGGACGACATCCCGAGCCCCTCTGTCGAGACACCATCCGAGCGCGCTCCCGATGGCCCGAATCGTCTGCAAGTTTGGCGGCACCTCGGTCGCCGATCTGAACCACATCGAACGAGCCGCGCGGCGGATCGCCAACGAGGTCGCCGCCGGGAATGAGGTGGCGGTCGTGGTCTCGGCCATGGCCGGCGAGACCAATCGCCTGGTCGCGCTCTGCACCGACCTGTCACCGCTCCATGACGCCCGGGAGTACGACGCCGTGGTCGCGGCCGGCGAGCAGGTGTCGTCCGGCCTGATGGCGATGGCTCTCCAGAAGCTCGGGGTCAGCGCTCGATCCTGGCTCGGCTGGCAGCTGCCGGTTCTGACCGACGAGGCCCATGGCAAGGCGCGGATCGCCTCGATCGAGACGGCCGAACTGGTCCGACGCCTGGCGACGGGCGAGGTCGCCGTCGTCGCCGGCTTCCAGGGCATCGGCCCGCGCAATCGCATCACGACCCTGGGGCGCGGCGGCTCGGACACCTCCGCCGTCGCTCTGGCGGCAGCCCTGAGCGCGGACCGCTGCGACATCTTCACCGACGTCGACGGGGTCTACACCTGCGACCCGCGGATCGTCCGGCGGGCCCGGAAAATCCACAAGATCACGTATGAGGAGATGTTGGAAATGGCGTCGCAAGGCGCCAAGGTGCTGCAGACCCGGTCCGTCGAGATGGCCATGAAGCACCGGGTCCGCCTGCAGGTGTTGTCGAGCTTTGACGACGTCCCCGGCACGCTGGTGGTCGACGAGGAAGAGATCGTGGAACAGGAAATCGTCAGCGGCATCGCCTATAGTCGTGACGAGGCAAAGATCACCGTCCTCAACGTCCCGGACCGGCCCGGGGTGGCGGCGGCCATCTTCGGCCCGCTGGCCGAGTCGGCGGTAAATGTCGACATGATCGTCCAGAACATCTCGGAGGACGGAGCCCATACGGATGTGACCTTCACGGTGGTGAAGGGCGACTTGCAGCGCGCCATCCAACTGCTCGAGGCGGAACGCGAGCAAATCGGCTATGCACGGCTCCGGCCCGACGAGAACGTGGTCAAGATCTCCGTCATCGGCATGGGCATGCGCAGCCATGCCGGCGTGGCCCAGCGCATGTTCTCGGTCCTGGCCGAGAACGGGATCAACATCCAGGTGATCTCGACCTCCGAGATCAAGATCAGCGTTCTCGTCGCCGAGCGATATCTCGAGCTGGCGGTGCGGGCTCTCCACACCGTCTACGGCCTGGACGAGGTCTGATGCTCCAGGCCCCGAGCGAGGTCTCGGGGGCGGCCGTCCCGGCGATCGGCCCGTCCCGGCGTCTGCTGGCCCGGCTCCGCGACATCATGGCGGGGACGAGCAGCCTGCAGACGCGCCTGGACAAGATCGTCCGCTTGCTGGCGGCGGAGATGGTGGCCGAGGTCTGCTCCTGCTACGTGCTGCGTCCCGGCGACGTGCTCGAGCTCTACGCCACCGTTGGGCTGAATCCCAATGCGGTGCACAGGACGCGCCTGCGCAGCGGCGAGGGGCTGGTGGGCGAGATCGCCGCCAGCGCGCAGCCGCTTGCGATCGAGGACGCGCCCAACCATCCCAGCTTCGCGTACCGGCCGGAGACCGGAGAGGATCCCTATCGCTCGCTGATGGGTGCGCCGATTCTTCGTGGCGGCCGGGTGCGCGGGGTTGTCGTCATCCAGAACCGGCGCCGGCGTTCCTACTCCGAGGAGGAGATCGAGCTGCTGCAGACCGTGGCCATGGTCCTCGCCGAGCTGTTCGCGGTCGGCGAGATGGCCGGCGGCCACGGTCCCGGCAGCGAGAGCCTGGACAATCTGCTGCCGACGCGCCTGGATGGCTACACCATCAATCACGGCCTGGCACGCGGCCTGGCCATCCCACACCGCCCGAAGCTCACGACCCGGCAGATGGTGGCCGAGGATCCCCAGATCGAGCTCGACCGGTTCCGCCGGGCGGTCGCCGCCATGCACCAGTCGATCGATGTGCTGCTGGCGCGGGCCGACGGGACCGGAATCGAGGATACGCGAGACATCCTGGAAAGCTACCGCATGTTCGCGGAGGACCGAGGCTGGCTCGGCAGGATCGCGGAGGCGATCAACGCGGGGCTGACCGCCGAGGGCGCGGTGCAGCGTGTGCAGAACGACATGGCCGTGCGCATGGGGCATGTCGTCGACCCCTATATCCGCGAGAAGCTGCTCGACTTCGACGACCTTGCCAATCGCCTGCTGCTGCATCTGTCGGGTCGGACGTCCGCCGCCGCCGGCGGGACGCTCCCCGAGCAGCTTGTCCTGGTGGCCCGCGCCATCGGCCCGGCGGAGCTGCTGGAGTACGATCCGGAGCGCCTCAAGGCGCTGGTGCTCGAGGATGGCTCGCCGACCAGCCACGTTGCCATCGTCGCGCGGGCGCTGGGCATCCCGGTGATCGGTCGCTGCCAAGGCATCATGGCCGCCGTGGAGCCCTTCGACCCGGTGATCGTGGATGCCGACAACGGTCAAGTGTTCGTTCGCCCGGCAGAGGACGTTCAGGAGCTGTTCGCCGTCGCCGCCGCGGAACGCGCGGAGCAGCGCCGGCTCTATGCCGAAGCCGCGCATCTTCCGGCTGTCACCCGGGACGGTGTGCGCATCAGCCTGAACATCAATGCCGGCCTTCTGCTGGACCTGCCGCATCTGTCGGAGGTTGGCGCGGACGGCGTGGGCCTTTACCGCACCGAGATTCCCTTCCTGGTGCGCGCCGGCTTTCCGGACGTTCCGACCCAGACGGAGCTCTATGCCAAGGTCCTGGACCAGGCCGCAGGGCACCCGGTCACGTTCCGCACGCTGGATGTGGGCGGCGACAAGATGCTCCCGTATTTTGGCGAGGTCGAGCAAGGCAATCCGGCGCTCGGCTGGCGGGCGATCCGCATCGGTCTGGACCGTCCGGCGATGCTGCGACAGCAGCTCCGGGCGCTCATCCGCGCCGCCGACGGGCGGCCGGTCGGCATCATGTTTCCGATGATCGCCGAGGTCTCGGAATACGACGCCGCGCGCGGCCTGCTCGAGCGTGAGCTGAGGCGCGCCGCGACGGAGGGTCGCCCGGTCCCGAGCCCGATCAGGGTTGGCGCCATGCTCGAGGTCCCCTCGCTCATCTTTCAGCTTCCCCGGCTGCTGCGACGGGTCGACTTCGTGGCCGTCGGCTCAAACGATCTGATGCAGTATCTGTTCGCCTGCGATCGCAGCAACCCGCGGCTGGCCGAGCGGTTTGACGCCTTGTCGCCGGCGCTGCTGACGGCGCTGCGTGGAATCGTGGAGGAGTGCGACGCCGCCGGCGTCCCTGTCAGCCTGTGCGGCGAGATGGCCGGCCGGCCGCTGGAGGCCATGGTTCTGGTGGCGCTTGGCTTTCGCAGCCTGTCGATGCCGTCGGCGGCGGTCGGCGCCGTGCGCTCCATGGTGCGCAGCCTGGATGTGGCCCGGCTCAGGCGGTACGTGGAGGACTACCTTGCCGGCGCCGAGCACAGCCTTCGGGCGCGATTGTATGCGTATGCGCGCGATCACGGCATAAAACTTCAGAATGCGCTTTAGAAACATGACGTTTGCCGCTGATCAAGAATTTGTTTACAACTCGTCAAGCAATTTTGGCTCATCATGGATAACGAAGGACGCAGGATCTCGGTAAGGTACGGCTGCAACGGCGCCGGCGGCGGCAGATTCCTCGAGTCCGCCCGAGGGATCCGCAGGCGCAAGCATGGCTGACGCAATGGCTCAAACACGACGGAAACCCTTCAGCGTGGTCGACAGCGGCGAGCCGCCGGTGTATCGGCACGAGCACTGGCAGGAGCCACCGGCAACCGAGACCTTCGTTGGTGACACGCTGCGCCTGGCACGGCAGCAGGCCGGATACAGCCTCCCCGACATATCGAGCATGCTCTGCATCAAGCTGTCGTTCCTCGAGGCCCTCGAGGATGGTCGCTACGAGGAGCTTCCCGGCACCGTCTATGCGCTCGGCTTCCTGCGGAGCTATGCCGAGTTCCTCGGGCTCGACACGGATGCGATGAGCCGGCGCTTCAAGGAGGAGATTGGCGGCGGGCCGTCGCCACAGCACATGGCCTTCCCGGCCCCGGTGCCCGAGAGCCGGGTGCCCGGCGGCGCGATCCTGATGATCTGCCTGCTCCTGGCCGGCTTCTCGTATGGCGGATGGTATGTGCTGAGCGAGGCGAATCGGGATATCGCCAATCTTGTTCCGGAGCTGCCGGAGCGCTTTCTCGCCATTATTGCGGACGATGCCAGCCCTCCGCTGTCCGCGGTCGAGACGGATCTTCGCTCGCCGGGAGCGACCGGCGGTGGGGCCCTGGAGCCGGCCGGAAGCCCGCCCCAGCCCGGTCCGCCCCAACCCAATCCGCCCCAGCCCGGCCCGCCCGGGAGCGGGCTCGGCGTGGCGCCCGACGGCGCAGGCGCGGCGGCCTCCACGCCTCCGATCGCGCCGCGCTCCCCCGACCCCGGCACCGTCGCCGTCGCGCCTGAAGGGCCCACGGCCGGGATCACGCCTCCGGAAGAGCAGGCGCCGACGATCGTTGCAACGCCGGCACCGCCGGGCGCCTCCGCGGCCGGCGACGTCGGTGCCGCGTCGACGGCGCCGGACAGCGGAGCCGAAGCGTCGCCGTCCCCGCCACCGCCGCCGCCGGCCGTGCCTCTGACGGAGGGGCGCGAGCTCGGCACGGCGGGCGGCACGGCCCGCATCGTCATTCGGGCGGTCGATCAGAGCTGGGTGCAGGTTCGGGATGACGCCGGGCGTCTGGTGATGACCCGGGTGCTGGAGCCGGGCGACAGCTATGCCGTGCCCAATGGTGAGGGACTGCGCCTTGATACGGGAAATGCCGGTGGCCTGTCGATCGAGGTGGATGGCCGAGCCGTCCCACCGGTTGGGCGGGACGGCTCGGTGGTGCGCGATATCGCGCTTGACGCTGAGGCCTTGATCGGCGGGACGGCCACGAATTAACGCAATCGCAAGATGGCGGTGGATAGCATCGGGCCCGAATGGAACCGAGCCGCGCCCGCCCAGCTTTCGGGCCCAGCTTTCGGGCCCAGCTTTCGGGCACTGTGCGGCCCGGTCGGCCGCGGCATTGCCGCCGGCACGAGCCTACGATCCCCTACGGAAGCCTACATCATCGGTTCGCAGGGCGCTGTTGCCGGGTCGGCGGCGCTGAACCAGCTTTAGCGGCGGCGGCCAATTCGCTATAACCCCAACCGGGTCGCCGCGGCCCCACTCGCCACGATCGTACGGGTTGGCTCATGACACTTCGCCCCTGGCGCCAGATCGATCGGCGCCGCTGCCGAAAGATCCAGGTGGGCAGCGTCGCGGTGGGCGGCGATGCGCCGATCAGCGTGCAGTCGATGACGAACACGCCCACCACCGATGTCGCCGCGACCATCGCCCAGATCCGCCGTCTCGAGATCGCCGGGGCCGACATCGTCCGGGTGTCGTGCCCGGACGAGGAGTCGAGCGCGGCCTTGAGGCACATCGTGCCCGAGGTGACGGTGCCGATCGTCGCGGATATCCACTTCCACTACCGTCGGGCCATCGAGGCGGCGGAGAACGGTGCAGCCTGCCTGCGGATCAACCCGGGCAACATCGGCAGCCGGGCCCGCGTGCGCGAGGTGGTGAAGGCGGCGCGCGACCATGGCTGCTCGATGCGGATCGGCGTCAATGCCGGCAGCCTGGAGAAGGAGTTGCTCGAGCGCTACGGCGAGCCATGCCCCGAGGCCTTGGTGGAGAGCGCGCTCAATCACGCGCGCTGGCTCGAGGACGAGGATTTTTTCGAGTTCAAGATCAGCGTCAAGGCGTCCGACGTGTTCCTGGCCGTGGCCGCCTATCAAGGCCTCGCCGAGTCGTGCGACTACCCGCTGCACATCGGCATCACTGAGGCGGGCGGCCTGCGCAGCGGCACGGTGAAGAGCTCGGTCGGCCTCGGGATGCTGTTGTGGTCGGGCATCGGGGACACCGTCCGAGTGTCGCTGTCGGCGGATCCGGTCGAGGAGATCAAGGTCGGCTTCGATCTGCTGAAGGCGCTCGGCCTCCGGCATCGTGGTGTCAACGTCATCTCCTGCCCCTCTTGCGCTCGCCAGCAGTTCGACGTGATCGAGACGGTGAAGGTGCTCGAGGAGCGTCTTGCCCATATCGCCACGCCGATGACGGTCTCGGTCATCGGCTGCGTGGTGAATGGCCCGGGCGAGGCGACGATGACCGACATCGGCTTCACCGGCGGCGGCAAGGGAACCCATCAGGTGTATGTGAACGGTCTGCCGCATCACCGGCTGCAGGACGATGATATCGTCGGCCATCTCGTGCAGATGGTCGAGGCCAAGGCCGCCGAGATCGAGGCGGCGAAGCAGGCGGACCGCGACGGCTCGGCGGCGGCCGCCGCCGAGTAACGAAGCGCGCGGGCGACGGGCGGGAGCGGCCGGATCAGGCGGATCGGTGGACGGATGGCCAGCCGGGCCGAGCGCTTTCTCCGCCGCCTGTGCCTTGTCATGCTGCTGCTGTCCGGCTTGGGCGTGCCGGTGGCGGTCGCGCAGCTTCCAGGCCCTGTTGCCGAGCAGGAGCGAGCGCCTCGGCCCGGTGACGTGGCGGGCACCCTCGATGCGGACGCCATTGCCACGCCGGACCTCGTCGATGCGCTGGTGGCGCGGCTGACCGACGCGCAGGTGCGGGACACGCTTATCGAGGTGCTCAATCGGCAGGCCGAGGCACAGCGGGAGGGGCCCGCCGAGGCCGCCCAGCCTTTGCTGGCCGGCCTGATCCGCGACATCGAGGCCCTCGCTCTCGAGGTGAGCCGCCAGCTCGGCTTCCTGTGGGCGGGTGTCCGCTTTGGCGGCCCGACGGTTGATCAGGCGCTGGACCGCCTCAGCGGCGGCGAGGGCGGCGCGCAGCTGGTCCGCTGGCTCGTCTCGTTCGCGCTGGCGCTGTCGACGGGCCTTGTGGCGGCGGCTGTGGTGCGGCGCGCCCTCGCCCGCCGGCGCGGCAAGGCCGACGCGCCGGCGGGCGTCGGCGGCAACGACCGATGGTCCCGGGCAGGTGGGCGGGCGGCGGGCGAGGCGATGAGCCTGCTCGCGTTCCTGCTGGTGACGATGGGCTTGTCGATCGCGCTGCTGCGGCCGGCCGGACCCTTCAGCGTGCTGGCGACAAGCATCGTGGCGGCGGTCGGCGCCGGCTGGACCTGTCGGATCCTGTCCCGCGCGGTGCTGTCGCCGGATGGCGCCGGCATGCGTCTGGTGCCCCTCGACGACGGCGACGCCGGCTTTCTCCACCGCTGGATCGTCCGCATCGTCACGCTTGCCGTCCTGGCTTATCTCACGGCCGACGCGCTGGTCGTGCTGACCCTCGGCTTCGAGGCGTATTTTCTGTTCGTCGCCGGTGCCGGACTGCTCGTGTGCCTCGCGGTGATCGTGGCGATCTGGCAGGGCCGGGGACGCCTGTCGGCCGCGTTCAAGGCCTCGGCGAAGCGTCACCGCGGCCTCGCGCGCTCCTTCCGTCTGGCACTCGCCGAGAGCTGGCACGTCCTGGCCATCGGCTATGCGATCGGTCTGTGGCTCATCTGGGTGCTCGGGCTTCTGCTGGAAGGTCAGCGCAACATCGACGCCGTGCTCGGCAGCCTGGTCATCCTCGCCGCCCTGCCGGTGGCCGACCGGCTCTGCGGGTTGATGATCGCCCGCCCCGTCGAACGGCCGCAGGCGACGGCCACGATCGACGCCGCGGAGCAGAGCCCGGGCGGGTCCACGAGCGAGCCGGGGGAGCCGGGGGAGCCGCACCCGGCGTCCGGCGCTGAGCCGGGCCCTTTCCGGATAGTCGCCGGTCGCGCGGCTCGTCTGGTCATCGTGGGGGTGGCCGGCCTGTGGTTACTGAGCTTGTGGGACGTCGATCCGTTCGTCCACACCCATGGCCCCGACGCGACCCCGTTCTGGAGCGCGGTCTTCGACATTGGCGTGTCGCTGGCGCTCGGCTGGCTGGCATGGCAGCTGATCCGCGCTGCGCTGGACCGCCATCTGCCCCGCATCGACGGCCAAGCGATGGCCGACATCGAGGGCAGCACGGTCGCCGCGGACGAGAACGCGCGAATAAAGACGCTGCTTCCCCTGCTGCGCAACGGGCTCCTCACCGTACTCGTCGTCATTGTCCTGATGGTCATCCTGTCGTCCCTCGGCGTCAGCATCGGCCCGCTTCTGGCAAGCGCCGGCGTCGTGGGCATCGCGATCGGGTTCGGCGCGCAAACGCTGGTCCGGGATATTTTCTCCGGTGTGTTCTTTCTTTTGGATGACGCCTTTCGGATCGGCGAATACATCGAGATCGGAGACGTCAAGGGCCGGGTCGAGAAGATCTCGATACGTTCCCTCAGGCTCCGCCATCATTTGGGGCCGATCCAAACCATTCCGTTTGGAGAGATCCGGTCGATCACCAATCACATGCGCGACTGGATCATCTTCAAGATGGAGTTCCGCCTGCCTTTCGACACGGACGTCGAGCAGGTCCGCAAGCTGATCAAGAAGCTCGGCCAGGAGATGATGCAAGACCCCGCCCTCGCTCCCAAGTTTCTGGAGCCGCTGAAGAGCCAGGGCATCATCGACGTGGACGACTCGGCCCTGATCATGCGGGCCAAGTTCAGCTGTCGGCCCGGTGAGCAATGGCTCTTGAGACGGGAAGCGTACCGGCGCATCACCGAGACCCTGCTCAAGAACGGGGTCCGCTTTGCCCACCGCAATGTGACGGTCTATGCCGTCCCGGCGGCAAAGGATCGGACGGACGATCGAGGGATGGAGATCGCCGGGGCGGCAACCGTGCAGACGACCGGCGATCTGGCGCCCGATCCGGGAAGGCTCTAGGCAAGGACGGCGGCGCGCATTGGTACGGGTGCTTCCACGCCCGCCGCTTCGCTGCGGCAAGCGCTCGACTGGGGAAGGCAATCGGTGAATCTCGACGAGAACTTCGAGAAGGTCCTGGCGCGACGGAGCGAGCTGGCGGATCTCATGGCCGGAGGAACGCTCGATCCGGACGCCTATTCGGCGCTGTCAAAGGAGTATTCGGACCTGGCGCCGATCGCCGAGCAGATTGAGACCTTGTGGAAGGCTCGGCGCGAGCTGGCCGACCTGGGGGACATGATCGCCGACGCGGAGGCCGATCCTGAGATGCGTGCGCTGGCCGAAGCCGAGTTCTATCAGCTCAAGGCCCGGATGCCGGAGATCGAGCGCCGGGTGCAGATCCTGCTTCTGCCGAAGGACGAGGTGGACGAGCGCAACGCGATTCTTGAGATACGGCCCGCGGCGGGCGGCGAGGAGGCCGCGCTTTTCGCCGGCAACCTGCTCGTCATGTATCAGCGGTACGCGGCCTTGCGTCAGTGGCGATTCGAGGTCCTTGAGGCCAGCGAGACGCCGATCGGCGGCATCAAGGAGGCCATCGCGACCATCAGCGGAAGCAATGTCTTCGCTCGGCTGAAGTACGAGAGCGGAGTGCATCGGGTGCAAAGGGTTCCCGAGACGGAAGCTTCCGGACGCATCCACACCTCGACGGCGACGGTGGCCGTCTTGCCAGAGGCGGAGGAGGTCGACGTGGCGGTGGACGAGCAGGATTTGCGAGTGGACGTCTTCCGGGCCTCCGGAGCCGGCGGCCAGCATGTCAACAAGACCGAGAGCGCGGTGCGCATCACCCACCTGCCCACCGGGATCGTGGTCAGCCAGCAGGACGAGAAGTCGCAGCACAAGAATCGTGCCCGTGCGCTCAAAATTCTCCGGGCGCGGCTGTACGAGCAGGAGCGTGCGGCTCGCGCCGCCGAACGGGCGGCCGACCGCAAGACACAGGTCGGCTCCGGCGACCGCTCGGAGCGTATCCGCACCTATAATTTTCCACAGGGCCGGGTCACCGATCACCGTATCAATCTGACCCTGCACAAGCTCGACAAGGTCCTCCTGGGAGAGGCCCTCGACGAGCTGATCGACGCCATCACCGCCGAGGACGAGGCGGCAAGGCTTGCCGCCCTCGGCACCGCGATGCCGGCATGACATCCTGGGACCTCGAAAACAGACCATCTCTCGGGCAGCTTCTGGACGACGCGGCCGCCTTCCTCAGGGAGCGCGGCGTCGAGGGATCCCGAACCGATGCGCGGCTGCTGGCTCAGCATGAACTTGGCCTCGATCGCGCTGGTCTCCTGACCCGCCTTGACCGGCCACCGCCGGCAGGCTTCGCGGTCGCCCTCGACCGGTTGCTGGCGCGCCGCTCACAGGGTGAGCCCGTCTCGCGCATTGTGGGTCGCCGCGAATTCTGGAGCCTTGATCTCTTGATCTCACGGGAGACGCTCGACCCCAGGCCGGAAACGGAGATCCTGGTCGATGCCGCTCTGGCGGCATGCCCGGACCGCAACCGATCGTTAAGCGTGCTCGACCTAGGTACAGGCTCAGGATGCCTGCTCCTGGCCCTGCTGACAGAGCTGCCCAGGGCAAGGGGGCTCGGCACAGACCGGAGCGAAGCGGCGGTTCGAACAGCGCTGCTGAATGCCGATCGGCACGGGCTTTCGCATCGAGTCCGGTTCCTGGTGGCGGATTGGGCTGACTCGGGCATCAGGGATCGCTTCGATCTGGTGGTGGCAAATCCGCCCTACATTCCGACGCCGGACATCGAGCATCTGCCGGCTGAGGTTCGCATGCATGATCCATGGATTGCGCTCGCGGGCGGAGCGGATGGACTTACCGCGTACCGCCACCTTGCCGACAGCCTGGGAAGCCTTCTGCACGACAATGGGGTGGCTTGCTTGGAGATCGGCGTCAATCAGGCCATGGCCGTGCGTCCCCTCATGGAGACCAAAGGCTTGATAATCATGGACATTTGGCGTGACTTGGCGGGCCTTGAGCGGTGTCTGGTCGTCCAAAAAAAGTTTGGATGAAGGTGCGATTGCGGTTAGGGTCTTGCTCTCGGTGGCGCTGAGCAACCATGTAACTGGGGGTACAGGTAAACGCGACAATGACGGGCATCCTTGGCCGCCAGCCCGCGCCAAGGGTCGTCGTGAACGGCAGTGGACGTCGATGATGCCCATCGCCCCTGCCGTGCTCCGCCACTTCCTGGCGATGCTGGGCCTAGACCGCGACACCGGCCGCGCTTCGGCGCCGACCGGCGTGAGCCGGGTAGCTGCTCGATTGACGAGCCAACCATGAATTGGGGGCAGAGAAAGGCGCTGATGAGACAAGGACCGAACTCAAGGCGCGCTCGGGGCCGAAATAACAATGTTGCCGGCGGCCGCCGACACAACGTGCCGAACCGGAACCAGACCTTCGACAGCAACGGCCCCGACGTGCGGATCCGCGGCAATGCATATCAAGTGTACGAAAAGTATCAGGCACTTGCGCGGGATGCCACGGCGTCCGGGGATCGGGTCACCGCGGAGAATTACCTGCAGCATGCCGAGCACTATTTCCGGATAATAAACGAGGTCAACGAAGCCTTCGCCCAGTCGCAGCCGAGCGAAGCCACCGGTCGAGAAAACGGTCATGCCCGCGGTGGCTTTGATGCCCGCGACGGGCAGGGTCGGGACAACGGCTCGCAGCCCAACGGGCAGCATCCGGGCAGACCTGACCAGCACGCACGACCGGAACAGGGCAACGGCCATGACCGGGGCACCTCGTTCCAAGCAGGCGAGAATGAAGGGCGGCGTCAGGGGAAGGCGGCCCCTGATCAGGGCTCGGGCCCTGATCGGGCAGCGGATTTCGGGACCGATCCGCGGACCGAGGATGACCATGATGGGCCCAATGCGGGGCTCCCGGATGGCGAAAGCCGGCGCGCGGGCCGTCAGGACGAGCTCGGCCGTCCCGATGGAGAGGCGGACGAGGAACGCTCTTCCGAGCCACGTCCACCCCGTCGGCGTCGATCGGGGGTGGCGAGGGCCCGTCGAAGCGCGGCCAATGGACCCGACGAGGCAGTCCCGTCGGAGGCTTCAACGGACGCTGATGGAGAATAGGTCGTGGTCGATCTTGTAGCTTGGCCGCCAGCGCAAGCGGCCAAGCTTCGACTACGAACATCTTGCGTGCGTTCTGGCCGACGAAGCGGCCACGGTGTCGAGGCAAGTGTGTCGAGGCAAGCTGACCTGAAGCGTGAGGGAATCAAGCCGATACAAGCTGGTTCCTGATTCGGCTTTCGGCCATGGCCTCAGGCGATCGAATCGCCCGATGTGAGCTACGATGCTGACGCCGCGCTGACGTCGTTGAGAGACCAATCGTACGAGTGGTCGTCGATCCGGCTCACCCGTGACAAACGCCCGGCCTTCGGCTCGTCGGCATATTGCGACAAATGCTCGATCACGCCCTGATCGCTGCCGCCGAAATCCTCCTTGAACCAGCTGTAGATGCTTGACACCTCAAGCTCACCGTCCTCGACGGTAGCTCCGCGAGGATGGTTGATGAAGGTTCGGGCCCCTCCTTCGAGCAGCTGTTCAGTATTTTGCGCCGTGAATGGAGTCGGCTGCAGGTTGGGACAGCCAAGCGAGGCACAATTGACAGCGTAATGGATGCGAGGGTCTTGATTCCAGATCGGTCGGAGGATCCGATGCTCAATATCATCCAGCGATATGGGCTCTCCCTCGACCTCCACCAACTCCGCGCCCCACGGGCCGTCGCTGAACAGGCCTGGTGAGATGTCAATATCTCGAATGCTGGACACCGGATAGTGGTCGAGCACCACGTTCACGGTCAGGGCGTTATATAGATTTACCCAGTATGCGAATTGTTCCGGTCTGTTATAGCGGCTGATCCGGGTCCGGCTCAACCGATCGACATAGTTCTGAACGTCCGCTTGATCCGGGACAGCAGCCCCGTAGTCGAACAGTGTGATCCCCGAAGGTCCACGCGTAAGGTAGCGGCTCAGAATTGCCGCCCAAGGCGAATGATCGACCGACGACGTGGCGTTCGGATCGTGCCGGGTCCACCGTTCCCACAGGTCTGGACCCGGAGCGAAGAGAGCGTGGGCCGGCCCTGAGATCATTCCGGCGGCACTGGCTGCAAGGCTGGTGCTCAGAAGGTGCCGACGTCTCATGACCGGCGTCTCCGTCTTGGTTGGGATGTCGCGTGAGGATGCCATCCTGCGCCATTGCGTGTCGAATGACGACCTGTTGAACAGCCGTGACCCGCACCGCATGGCTGGCGAGCGCAACCCCGGGCAATCCTCCGCGCCGGCTTGCGCCGATGCGAGCGGCGATGGACGTATCGGGAGACATGCAGAGGACACTTTCGGAACACCAGTATTCGGCTGACAATCCGGCCTTGAGCGCGATCTTACAGTAAGTTAACCATCGGGTGGCATACTGCCTGTGCCGCGGGAGATTTTTCTTGCGGACCACCAACCGCCAAACACAACGCGGATCCTATGTTCGCCAATCTCTTGGGCTTCCTGTCGGCCGATATGGCTATCGACCTTGGCACCGCCAACACCCTGGTGTACGTCAAAGGTCGAGGCATTGTCCTCAACGAGCCTTCCGTGGTGGCGATCGCCACCGTGCGCGGCCGAAAGCAGGTGCTGGCGGTCGGTGACGAGGCCAAGCAAATGCTCGGACGAACGCCGGGCAACATTCAAGCAATCCGCCCTCTGAGAGACGGGGTCATCGCCGACTTCGAGGTCGCGGAGGAGATGATCAAGCATTTTATCAGAAAGGTACATAACCGAAGAAGCTTTGCCAGCCCTCAGGTGATTATCTGTGTGCCGTCCGGCTCGACCGCAGTGGAGCGTCGGGCAATACAGGAATCGGCAGAAAGCGCCGGGGCGCGACGGGTGTTCCTGATCGAGGAGCCCATGGCAGCCGCCATCGGCGCCGGGTTGCCGGTGACGGAGCCCACGGGCTCCATGGTGGTCGACATCGGAGGCGGCACCACCGAAGTCGCTGTGCTTTCACTCGGCGGGATCGTGTATTCGCGATCGGTGCGGGTTGGCGGCGACAAGATGGATGAAGCGATCATTGGCTACATCCGTCGCAATTTCAATCTTCTCGTTGGCGAAGGCTCGGCGGAGCGGATCAAGAAGGAGATCGGCTCTGCGTTCACGCCTGAGGACGGGGAAGGTCGCATCATGGAGATCAAGGGGCGCGACCTGATGAATGGCGTCCCCAAGGAACTGGTGATTTCGGAACGGCAAATCGCCGAAAGCCTTGCGGAGCCCGTGAGCGCCATCGTCGAGGCGGTCAAGGTGGCGCTGGAGCACACCGCCCCCGAGCTCGCCGCCGATATCGTCGACAAGGGCATCGTTCTCACGGGAGGCGGTGCCCTCCTCGGCAATCTTGATTACGTGCTCAGGCATGCCACCGGACTGCCCGTGTCGATCGCGGACGACCCCTTGTCGTGCGTTGCCCTGGGCACGGGACGAGCCCTTGAGGAGATGAAAACGCTCAAGAACGTGTTGATAAACATGTACTGACCTACCGAATCTGGTAGCACTGCCCCGAGCAGCCAGCATGGCAAACGACACCGTTGCGACATCGGCAACGGCGCCGAGAAATGGCGGGCGCGCGCGATGAGGCATCGAGCCAAATCAGTGGTTCGGGTCGCCACGATCAAATCGCTGGCGAACCGCTTTTCCTTCCTGCTGCTCCTGATGGCTGCGGTCGCCCTGATGATTGTCGGTAAGGTCGATGCCGTGATCGTCGATCAGCTGAGGACACGCACGACCGACGCGGTTGCTCCATTGCTGGACGCGCTGTCGCGTCCGGCCGCGACCGTCGCCAGAGGGGTCAACGAGATACAGGACCTCGCCCGGCTTCGCGAAGAGAATGCGCGGCTTGAGTCCGAGAATGCCGCTTTGCGCCAATTTCAGGCCGCTGCTTATCGGTTATCCGCAGAAAACCGTAGCTTGCGGCAATTGATGAATTATGAGCCAGCGCCACCCCATTCCTTCGTCACCGGCCGCGTCATTGGGGACAACAGCGGCGCCTTTGTGCGAAGCCTCGCCGTTCATCTCGGCTATAGGCACGGTGTCCGGGATGGGCTGGCGGTGCTGGGCGGTTACGGACTTATTGGCCGGACCGTCCAGACAGGCGAGAGGTCGACCAGGGTGCTCTTGATCACCGACCTCAACGCCAGGATCCCGGTGGTCGTGGAGGAGAGCCGGCACCGCAGCATCTTGGGTGGAGACAACACCGATCAGCCTCGGCTCTTGTATTTGCCTCCCGACACAAAGCCAACCATCGGTGAACGCGTGGTCACCTCAGGTCATGGGGGCATGTTTCCTCCCGGCCTTCCCATTGGCGTCGTCGCGTCCATTCGGGAGTCCGATGTGCGCGTGACACCTTTGGAAGACCCGAGCCAGCTTGAGTTTGTCCGGATTGTGGATTTCCAATCGTTCCCTGAGCATGCTCGGCTGAGAGGCCACGGGAGCCTTCTTGCCAAATGAATGCAGGTTTTCTGGCGCGACTTGATCATCTTGCTCGCTGCATAACCCCCGCGGCCGCAACCCTGCTGGTGCTGCTCATTGGCGTGATTCCACTTCATGTACCTCACTATGGCGCTGTTGCGCCACTTGTGGGACTTACGGCCATATATTACTGGGCTGTGCAACGACCTGACTTGATGCCGTTGAGCTTGGTATTCATCATTGGAGTCGGACAAGATTTTCTGATCGCCGCGCCCATTGGCGTCCATTCTTTCATCTTTGTCATATGCTACTGGATTGTCTTTACCCAGCGGCGATTCTTGATGGGCAAATCCTTCTTCGTGCTATGGTGGGGGCTGATCATGACCGCATTACTTGCTGCCGCGTTGGAGTGGCTTTGCTTCAGCATAATGAACACACAGCTGATGCCTGTGGAGCCTGTGCTGTTTCGAGCTCTGCTGACCGCTGCGGTCTTTCCATTGATTGCCTGGCTGTTGATCAAGGTTCATCGTTCTTTCTTGCGTCCGATCTAGTGACGGTGGACCAATGGACCGTGACATCGATCGCTACCGAAGCCTGACCCGACGCGCCCTCGTGCTCGGGGGTGTCCAGCTGGCGGCTATCGGAACCTTGGCTGCAAGACTCTATTACCTCCAGGTGACGGAAAGTGAACATTTCCGTGTGCTTGCCGAGGAAAATCGAATCAATCTTAAATTGATTGCGCCGTCGCGGGGCCTCATTCTGGATCGCTTCGGCGTGCCACTGGCGGAGAATGATCAGAACTTTCGCGTAATATTATTGCCGGAACAAGCGGGGGACGTAGAGGCGACTCTAGACAAGCTTGCCAGCATCGTATCCTTGACGGAAGCTGATCATCGGCGGGTCTTGCGCGACGTCGAGAGACGTCGTGCCTTCGTGCCGATCACCGTCAAGGACTACCTGAGCTGGGAGCAGGTCTCAAGACTCGAGGTCAACGCGCCGGAACTGCCCGGGCTGTCGATCGAGGTCGGTGACCTCAGGCATTATCCTTACAGGGAGGCCACCGCCCATGTTCTCGGTTACGTCGGGGCCGTCTCGGAAAGAGAGCTGACCGGCGATCCTCTGCTTACTCTGCCAGGCTTTAGAATTGGCAAGAATGGTATTGAAAAGGAGCATGAGCAAAGCCTGCGCGGCACCGCGGGCGCCAGTCGCGTTGAAGTCAATGCCGTGGGACGCGTCATCCGGGAGATTTCTCGCGACGAGGGGCAGCCCGGTCGCGATAGCCGCCTAACCTTGGATGTCGAGCTTCAGCAGTTCGTCCAGGACAGGCTCGCAGAGGAGCATAGCGCCTCGGCGGTGATCATGGATATATTTAATGGAGAAATCTTCGCCCTGTGCTCGCATCCGAGCTTTGATCCGAACATGTTTGCCACCGGCATCAGCGGGGATGACTGGAAAAGGCTGGTGAATGACCAGTATGCGCCGCTCATCAATAAGGCAATCGCTGGCCAATATGCCCCCGGCTCAACATTCAAGCTGATGACCGCGATGGCCGCACTAGAGGAAGGGTCAATCGGTCCGCATTACCAGGCGTATTGTCCGGGCTTCATGAACCTTGGGAACCATCGCTTTCACTGCTGGAAGCGAGGAGGGCACGGCTGGATGGACATGTACCAAGCCGTCGCTCAGTCCTGCGACACATACTTCTACGACGTCTCCCGCAAGATCGGGATCGACACCATTGCGGCGATGGCACGACGATTTGGCCTCGGTGAACCGACCGGCATCGATATTCCGGGCGAACGTGCCGGCCTGATGCCTTCACGAGAGTGGAAGCTTGGAGCGATCGGCGAGACATGGCAGCCCGGCGAGACGCTGGTGGCCGCCATCGGCCAGGGGTATGTGCTGTCAACGCCGCTCCAGCTGGCCGTGATGGTCGCCCGCTTGGTCAACGGTGGCCGGGCGGTGCGGCCTCATCTCACCTATGGAGGAGCAGAAGCGTACCAGACGGGCCAGTGGCCTGAGATCGGCGTATCCAGGAACGCCCTCGCTGCCGTCCGGGAAAGCATGATCGAGGTCACCTCCGGTCGACGGGGCACCGCTCGGACACAGCAGATCCCGGTCGACGGCATGGAGATGGCCGGCAAGACCGGTACCAGCCAAGTAAAGCGGATTACCATGGCAGAGCGAGCAACCGGTATCGTGAAGCAGGCCGATCGTCCCTGGAGGGACCGGCACCATGGCTTGTTCGTGGCCTTTGCCCCGATTCAGGCACCGCGTTACGCCGCGGCGGTCGTCGTCGAGCACGGCGGAAGCAGCTCGGCGGCATCCCCAATTGCCCGAGACATCCTCCAGAAGTGCCAGGAAAGGGCCCCGGCTCGTCCCTTGCTTTCCGCGGGTCCGAACCGTCGACCCGGCGGACGGACAGGCTGACCGGGAGAGGATCAAGAGCGTGCCCGCCGAATTCTCGAGCCACCAGCCGACGTTGTCGCTGAGCGAGAAGCTCGTCCAGCTCAACTGGATTCTGGTGCTGCTCATTACTGTTGTGGCGGCGATTGGCTTCGCCATGCTCTACTCGGCCGCCAACGGGAGCTATTATCCTTGGACTGTGCGGCAGATCGTGCGCTTCGGTGTCGGCTCGAGCGTCATGCTCTGTGTCGCGGTCATCGATATCCGCGTCTGGCTTCGCATGGCGTATCCAATATTCCTGGCGACACTCGCCCTGCTTGTCGCGGTCGAGGTCTTTGGGGCCGTCGGCATGGGTGCGCAACGCTGGATTGATCTGGGGCTTCTCCAGCTGCAGCCATCCGAGGTCATGAAGGTCGCTCTGGTCCTGGCCCTTGCCCGCTACTTTCATGGACCCACGCTGGAAGATGTCGGGAGAATAACAAGACTGTTCGTCCCGCTCGCTCTCATCATCGCGCCCACCGCCTTGGTGCTCCGGCAGCCGGATCTTGGGACAGCGCTGATGCTTCTCACGGTGGGTGGGGCGATGCTTTTCCTGGCCGGCGTCAGGCTTTGGAAGTTTGTTGTTGTGATTGCCGGTGGCATCGCCGCCATTCCGGTAGCCTGGCAATTTTTGCACGACTACCAAAGGGCGCGGATCCTCACGTTCATGGACCCCGAGCGCGATCCCCTCGGAGCTGGATATCACATTCTCCAGTCGAAAATAGCGTTGGGATCCGGCGGCCTGTTTGGCAAGGGTTTTCTTGCGGGCACCCAAAGCCACTTGAACTTTCTTCCAGAGAAGCAAACGGATTTCATATTCACTATGCTTGCCGAGGAGTTTGGCTTGGTCGGCGGGCTGTCTCTTCTAGGCCTTTATACCCTCATCTTGCTATATGGTCTCGTGATCGGTTTGAGAAGCCGGAATCATTTTGGCCGATTGTTGTCTCTTGGCCTGACGACCAATCTTTTCCTTTATGTATTCATAAACATTGCGATGGTTATGGGACTGATCCCGGTTGTTGGGGCACCTCTGCCATTGATTTCGTATGGCGGCACGGCAATGCTCACCATACTTGTGTCCTTTGGTCTCATGATGTCCGTCTATATTCACAGGGACGTGCGTATCCCCCGACGCGCCCTGGATGAATATTAGAGTGCTTCCGGCTCCAGTGGCATCGCCGACCCGCGTTCCCGGCCGACCACCCCACGACAGCATGCTCAGGCTGGCCGGGCGGAGGGTAAGGGCCGGTGCCGATTCCGCGTCAGGCGGAAACGTTCCCGCGCTCCACGAGACACGGGGGACCACGTTGGCTCCACAGCGTAGGGCGGACGAACGGCGGGTTGGTTGAAGCGATCGGGATCGGGTGCTATATGCCCCGCTCGTCAGGGCCATTAGCTCAATTGGTAGAGCATCCGACTCTTAATCGGCAGGTTGAAGGTTCGAGTCCTTCATGGCCCACCA
>CAZTHL010000046.1:0-30027 GCA_964613585.1 uncultured Mycobacteriaceae bacterium
ATTTCAAGCGCGACGAGCTGAACCATACCGGCGCCCACAAGATCAACAATTGCATCGGCCAGATCCTGCTCGCCCGCCGCATGGGCAAGACCCGCATCATCGCCGAGACCGGCGCCGGACAGCACGGCGTCGCCGTGGCCACGGTGTGCGCCCTCTTCGACCTGTCCTGCACCATCTTCATGGGCGCCACCGACATGGAGCGGCAGGCACCCAACGTGTTTCGCATGAAGCTGCTCGGCGCCGAGGTGCGGCCGGTCACCAGCGGCAGCCGCACCCTCAAGGAGGCGATGAACGAGGCGCTGCGCGACTGGGTCGCCCATGTCGACGACACCTTCTACATCATCGGCACCGTGGCCGGGCCGCACCCTTATCCGATGATGGTTCGCGACTTCCAGTCGGTCATCGGCCAGGAGACCCGCGAGCAGATCATGCAGGCGGAAGGCCGGCTGCCGGACACGCTGGTCGCCTGCATCGGCGGCGGCTCCAACGCCATGGGCCTGTTCCACCCGTTCCTCGACGATCCGCAGGTCGCCATGCACGGGGTCGAGGCGGCCGGCGAGGGCGTGACCACCGGGCGCCACGCCGCCAGCATCGGCGGCGGCCGCCCCGGCGTGCTGCACGGCAACCGCACCTTTCTGCTGCAGGACGCCGACGGGCAGATCCACGAGGCCCATTCCATCTCGGCGGGCATGGACTATCCCGGCATCGGGCCCGAGCATGCCTGGCTGCACCAGGCCCGGCGAGTGACCTACGTGTCGGTGACCGACGCGGCGGCGCTCGAGGCGTTCACCCTGTGTGCCCGGCTCGAGGGCATCGTCCCGGCGCTGGAGCCGGCGCACGCGCTGGCCCATGTCGCCGACATCGCGTCGGACCTGCCGGCCGATCACCTCATCGTCATGAACATGTGCGGCCGCGGCGACAAGGACGTGTTCACCGTGGCCAAGGCGCTGGGGATCGAGCTGTGACGACGACCTCCGCGGGCGCCGCCCTGCCGCGCCTGCCCGAGAGCCGCATCACCCGGCGTTTCGAGGAGCTGAGGCGGCAGCGGCGCGGCGGCCTGATCACCTTCATCACCGCCGGGGATCCTGATCGGGATACCTGCGCCGCGCTGCTCGATGGCCTGCCTCGCGCCGGCGCCGACCTGATCGAGCTCGGCATCCCGTTCACCGACCCCATGGCCGACGGGCCGTCGATCCAGGCCGCCAGCCGGCGGGCGCTTGCCGCCGGCATGACGCTGGCCGGCACGCTCGATCTGGCGCGCCGCTTCCGCGACTCGGACGCGGACACGCCCCTGGTGCTCATGGGCTACTACAACCCGGTCCACGCCTACGGCCCCGGCCGATTCGCAGCCGACGCCGCGCGCGCCGGCGTCGACGGGCTGATCGTCGTCGATATGCCGCCGGAGGAGGATGCCGAGCTGCGCGACCCGGCCACCGCCTGGGGGCTCGACCTGATCCGCCTGGCCGCGCCGACCACTGACGACGCGCGGCTGCCTGCGGTGGTGACCGGCGCCAGCGGCTTCCTCTACTTCGTGTCGATCACCGGCATCACCGGCACCGCGGCCGCGACGGATGCCGCGATCGAGCAGGCCGTGGCCCGGCTGCGCCGCCACACCCGGCTGCCGGTCGCCGTCGGCTTCGGCATCCGCACGCCGGAGCGGGCCGCCGCGGTCGCCCGGCGCGCCGACGCCGCGGTCGTCGGCTCGGCCATCGTCGACCGTATCGCCGCGCACCTCGATGCCGACGGTCGGGCCGGGCCCGGCCTGGTCGACGCCACGCTGGATCTTGTCGGGCGCCTGGCGGCGGGCGTTCGCGGCGGCTGACCGCGCTCGCCTCTCCCCGATCCAGCGATGAGCCCGGCGCCCGTCGATCCAGTGCCCGAGCCGGCGCGGTCCCGAACGCTCGAGCAGGCGCTGGAGCGGGTGCAGCGGCTGCACCCGAAGCGCATCGACCTGTCGCTGGGCCGCATGCGGCGGCTGCTGGGCGCGCTGGACGCGCCGGAGCGGCGCTTGCCGCCGGTCGTCCACGTCGCCGGCACCAACGGCAAGGGCTCCACCGTGGCCTTCCTGCGGGCCTTCCTCGAGGCCGCCGGGCACCGGGTCCACGTCTACACGTCGCCGCATCTGGTCCGCTTCACCGAGCGCATCCGCCTCGCCGGCGCCCCGGTCGACGACGACACCATGATCGCGCTGCTTGACCGGTGCGAGGCGGCGAACGGCGGCCTGCCGATCACCTACTTCGAGATCACCACGGCGGCCGCCTTCCTCGCCTTTGCCGAGGTGCCGGCGGACATCCTGCTGCTCGAGGTGGGCATGGGCGGCCGGCTCGACGCCACCAACGTGATCGACCGGCCGCTGGTCACGGCGATCACCCGCATCTCCATGGACCACCAGCAGTTCCTGGGCGACACCCTGGCCGCCATCGCCGCGGAGAAGGCGGGCATCCTCAAGCCCGGCGTGCCGGCCGTGCTCGGGCCGCAGGGCGAGGCGGCGGCGGTGGACACGGTCCGCGCCAGGGCCGCCCTGGTCGGCGCGCCGCTCCGGCTGCCCGGTCGCGACTGGCGTTGCCATCACGACGCCGCCGGCTTCGTGCTGGAGACCGGCGACGCCCGCCGCCGGTTCCCGACGCCCGCGCTCGAGGGCGACCATCAGATCGCCAATGCCGCCACGGCCATTGTGACGGCCGACCATCTGCCCGGCTTCGGCCTGGATCAGGCGGCGCTGGCCCAGGGGCTGCTTTGCGTCGACTGGCCGGGGCGGCTGCAGCCGATCCGGCGCGGCCCGCTGTTCGATCAGGTGCCGCCCGGCAGCGCCCTGTGGCTGGACGGCGGCCACAACGACAGCGCCGGCGAGGCGCTCGCGGGCTGGGCGGCGTCCCGGCGGGCCGAGGACGGCCAGGGCGTCGACCTCATCGTCGGCATGCTGGAGAGCAAGGATCCGGTGGCGTTCTTGAGGCCGCTGGCGGCCTGGGCGCGGCGCCTTCGGGCGATCCGGATCCCGGGCGAGCCGGCCTCGCTGCCACCGGACGGTCTGGTCGAGGCGGCCCGGCGTGCGGGCATGGCCGATGCGGACGTGGCCGCGGACGTGGCGCGGGCGCTCACGGATCTTGCCCCGGCCGGACGGCCCGGCACGGTCCTCATCTGCGGCTCGCTCTACCTGGTCGGGCACATCCTGCGCGACCACGCCTGAACGGCCGGCGCGCCCGTGAGCATCGGGGCGACGGAGGCCCTGCTCAGGGGAAGATCATGTTCATGCGAATTGCCTTGATGATGGCGACGATCCGGCTGTTGGTGCCGAGCTTGTGCACGATCCGCTTGAAGTGGAAGTTCACCGTGTTCTCGCTGATGCCGAGGATCACGCTGATGTCCCACGAGGACTTGCCGTTGGCGCTCCAGTACAGGCACTCGCGCTCACGGGCCGTCAGGTGCACGTCGCCCTCGACCGCGACCGGCTCGGGCTGCAGCTCCTGCGCCGTGATCAGGAACTGCGCGGCCAGCAGCTGCAGCTCGCTCGGCCGGGCCGACGGCTGCTCGGCCGGGCTCTGGCTGCTGGCCAGGCTGACCAGGGCGCAGTCCCCCCAGGCGCCATGCAGGGGCACGCTGATGCCGTGGTTCAGCCCCGCCGACCGGCCTTCGTCCATGATCAGCCGCTGGCGTGGGGTCAGATTGAGCGACTGCTCGAGCATGCCCCATTGAAACGGACGCTCGGCGTAGGGTGCGTAGTGGAACACCGGGTCGATGCTCTGAAAGTCCTCCTTGAGGTAATGATCGACCCATTCCGTCGGATAGGTGATCTTGACGATCGGCTTGTTCTTGCTTTGCGATCGGAAGCGCCGATGCTCTCCGAGCGCCGCGAAGGCGACCCGATCATAGCCATGGTCGGCGACGGCCTGGCAGAAGAGATCGAACGCCTCCTCGGTGCTCTTGCAGCTGTTCGACTGCTCGATATAGTCGATGGCCCGCATCCAATTGCCTCCCACCCTGCCGCCGGTCCCACCTTTGTCATCCCGTGACGTGTTTGTTGGGGCGACTGGCCTGGCGCAACGGTTCTTCCATGCGTCGGGGAACTGGTGTGCCGACAGGGCCGAGCGGCTCCTGTCAGCACGGCTTCGACGAGCCGCTTCTTGGGCAGCGAGGATATCTGACCTGCACGCCGACGTGTTGTCCATCGGCTCCGCCCGTTTGCCGGGTCTCGTGCGCTGGATGCCGCAGCCCTCTCCGGGCTGAAGCGATCCATGACTCCCTCTTACTCCACTGACGCCACACTAGCGGAATATACTGATATCCGGCAAGGAAGCTTTGATGAAAAGAACGTTGCTCTTCCCGCGTGTCGCGAATTCGCCTCCTAGAAGCACAGTTTTCGTCTCAGGATTTGCACGGGCATTTCACCGTGAGGCCGTTGCTGACGATACCAAGTCCGCTGAATACATGGTGATGGCGCCGGGCCCACAGGACTGGCGCGTCGGCCTGCGGACCGGCATGTCATGAACAAAAAAAAGAGCCTTCACCGTAGCCGGGAAGGCTCCTCTTCCTGGGAGTGACGCAATTCTCTTACAAGGATGTGTCAACCCAGTGCCGGATCGCGCTTGCCGGCATGGCGCCGATCTTGGTGCCGGCCACCTGGCCGTTCTTGAACAGCATCAGGGTCGGGATGCCGCGCACCCCGTATCGGGCCGGCGTCACGGTGTTCTCGTCGATGTTCATCTTCGCCACGGTGAGCCGGTCGCCCATCTCGTCGGCCAGCGTCTCCAGGGCCGGAGCGATCATCTTGCAGGGGCCGCACCACTCGGCCCAGAAATCGACCAGCACGGGCTGCTCAGACCGCAGGACATCGGCCTCGAACGACGCGTCGGTCACGGGTTTCGGCGTGCTCATGCTTCTCCTCGCCCGGCGGACACGCCTTCAGCGTCCCGCTCGCATGCAGGTTTTCTCGATCACCCCATGAGAATAAAAGGAGCGGCCGCGCAAGGGTCAAGGCGCATGCCGGTCGAGCAGCGCATGGCTGATCGGCATCCAACGGGGGCCGTCGGTCCACAGAAGGCCCGCCTCGATGCTCCGGGAGGCGCCGTAGATCGGCCGCAGGGCGGCGCGATAGGCGGCCAGCTGGCGCAGGTAGACCGGCGGCACATCCTCGGGACGCGCCGGCGGCGGCCGGCTGGTCTTGTAGTCGAGCAGCAGCACCCGCTCGTCGGTGACGATCAGCCGATCGATCTGGCCGGACAGGACGCGGGGCGACGCGCCCTCGCCCAGGATGCCGACCACGGGAACCTCCGCGCGGCTGCCCGGGCCGAACAGGGGGGCCGTCGTCGGATCGGTGAGCACGCCCAGCACCTCGCGGCACAGCGCGTCCTGCTCCGCCCGGCTCAGCCCATGCGTCGGCCGCGCCAGAAACCGGCGGACCGCCGGCTCGCGATCCGCAGGTGCCAGGTCGGGCAGGCGTTGCAGCAGGACGTGGACCAGACGGCCTCGCCGGAACCGGAGGCCGCCGTCCTCGGCCAGCGGCGAGCGGACCGCCGGCTCGGCCCCGGTCGGCCGTGACGGCACCAGCGGCCGCGGCGGCGTCGGCTCCGGTGCCGGCGCCCGCCGGGCCCAGCTCGGCAGCGGCGGCGCGCCGTCGCCCGCACCGGCGGTCGTCTCCGCGCGGGCCGCGCCGTCCTGCGCGAGCTCGTGACGCAGGGTGCCGTCGGGCAGGGCCCGGATCCCGTCCAGCCGCTCGAGCCCGGCGCGGCACAAGGCGTGCCAGCAGCGTTCCGACGGACCCTTAGCGCCATGGTAACCGGCGATGTAGAGCCGGTCCTCGGCCCGGGTCAGGGCGACATAGAGCAGGCGCCGGTATTCCCGGTCGCGCCGCCGGTTGGCACGGTCGCGGGCCTCGCGGCAGCAGGCCTCCTCCATCTCGCGCCGCGGCGGCCACAGCGGCACCGGCAGCGCCTCGTCCGGCCACAGGATGGCCGGGCTCTGGCCCGGGACGGACACGGTGTCGGGCAGGAAGACGACGGGCGCCTGCAGCCCCTTGGCGCCGTGCACGGTCATCAGGCGCACGCGCTGCCGGCCGTCCTGGTCGAGCTCGCGCTTGACCTCGCCCTCGCCGGCGCGCAGCCAGTGCAGGCAGCGCTGCAGTGACGGCGCCTCGCCGGCCTCGTGGCTGAGCACGGCGGCGAGCAGTTCGTCAATTGGATCCTCGGCCTCGGCGCCAAGCCGGGCCAGCAGGGCGCGCCGGCCGCTCACCGGATCCGCCGGGCAGGGCTCGGCGAGCACGGCGGCGAGGAGCTCGTAGGGACGCAGCCGGTCGACCCGGGCCATCAGGCCTGCCAGGTAGGCGTGGGCGTCCGCGAAGGCGGGCCCGCTCCGGCCGCGCAGGGCGTCCCAGAGCCGGCCGGGCCGGCCGTGCGCCAGCGCCAGCAGCTGCTCCTCGTCGAGGCCTATGAGCGGGCCCTTCAGCACCGCGGCCAGGGTCAGGTCGTCCTCGGGCAGCAGCAGGATGTCGCCCAGCGCCATCAGGTCCATGACCGCCAGTTGCTCGGTCAGCACCATGCGGTCGACTCCGGCGACCGGCACGTCGCGGGCCTTGAGCGCGCGCACCAGCTCCATGAAGAATCGGTTGCGCCGCCGCACCAGAATCAGCACGTCGCCCGGAACGATCGGCCGGTCGCGCGCCGGCAGCCGCTCGCCCCGGTCGAGCCAGCCGCGGATGGTGGCGGAAATGCGCTCGGCGAGCCGGCTCGCCGGATCATCGACGCGGCCCTGGTCGACCGGCGGCGTCCAGGGCTCCTCGGCCACCGCGTCGGCCGGACCCATGGCGGGCCACAGCTCGACCAGGCCGGCGGCGCCGCGCCGGTGCGCCCGATGCCGGATCGGCGTCTCCGGGTCGGCGGTCAGACCCTCGCGCGCCGCCGGCCGGGCGAAGACGGCGTCGACCGCGTCCAGCACGGCGCGGGCCGAGCGGAACGACACCGTCAGGTCGACCGGCCACCAGGGCTGCCCGGCGGCCGCCACGCGCTCGGCGAAATGCCGGCGCGTGCGCTCGAACTCGCGCGGATCCGCCCGCTGGAAGCTGAAGATCGACTGCTTCTCGTCGCCGACGGCGAAGATGGTGCGGCCGCTGTCCCGGGCGCCGCGCCCGGCGAAGAACTCCTCGGCCAGCGCCGCCACCACCTGCCATTGATCCGGGTTGGTGTCCTGCGCCTCGTCGATCAGGATATGGTCAATGCCGCCGTCGAGCTTGAACAGGACCCAGGGCGCGATGCCCGGCCGGCCGAGCAGCGCCAGCGTCCGCAGCACCAGATCGTCGTAGTCGAGGGCGGCGCGGCGCGCCTTGGCCGCGTCGTAGCGCTCGATCAGCGTCGCGCCGAGGCGGACCAGGGCGGCGGTCGCCTCGGCCACGCCCAGCGCGCCCAGCCGGTCGCCGAGCGCCGCGTGCCGCTCCGCCTCGACGCTCAGCCGCTCCGGAGCGTCCGGGCAGGCCCGGCTGGCCGCCTTGGTGATCAGGGTGGCGCGCGGTCGGCCGGCGTCCGTCAGCAGCAGCGTGCCGACACGGCCGAGACAGACGGCGCGCCCGGCTGGGTCGCCGAGCCAGTCGGCCAGCGCCCGACCGCGCTCGCGGTCCTTGTCCGACCCCGCCAGCAGGGCCTCCGCCGCGCGCCGCAGCCCCGGGCCATCGAAGGAGGCCTCGTCGCAGAAGGCGGCGATCACCGCGGCCTCGTCCTCGCCCGGGCGGACGCCGAGCCGGTCGCGCACGGCCGCCGCCAGCCCGTCGGCGCCGCCATGGGCGTGGAGCAGGCGGCGCAGCCTCCCGCGCTCCGCGACCAGCTCGGCGATACGCTCGCCGAAGCCCTGCTCGCCGGTGTGCTCGGCCACCGTGGCGATCGCCGCCTCGGCGGCCGGGTCGGGGTCGGCCAGCAACCGCTCGCGCACCTCGGCCAGCAGCTCGGCGGCGTCGCGCTCCTCCATCGGCTGGAAATAGGGGGCCAGCCCCGCCTCGACCGGGAAGCGGCGCAGCAGCGACTGGCAGAAGGCGTGAATGGTCTCGATCCGCATGCCGCCCGGCGCGTCGAGCACCCGGGCGAACAGGCGCCGGGCCGCGCCCGGCAGCGCGCGGGGCGGCCGCTCGCCAGTGAGCGCGGCAAGCGCCGACTCCAGCTCCGGCTCCGGCACCGTCGCCCACAGCGACAGGGTGCGGAAGATGCGGTTGGCCATCTCCGCCGCCGCCGCCTTGGTGAAGGTCAGGCACAGGATCCGGTGGGGCGCCGTGCCCGCCAGCATGAGCCGCAGCACCCGGTCGGTCAGCACCTTGGTCTTGCCGGTGCCGGCGGAGGCGGCGACCCAGACCGAGGCGGCGGGGTCGGCGGCGCGCTGCTGCAGGACGCCGGGATCCGGCGGCGGCTCGGCCTCGGCGCCGGGGTCGGGCGGCACCCGCTCGCTCACGGGCCGTCGTCCGTTCCGGTGGCGGACCATTCCGCCACCCGGGCGAGGTGGGCGTAGTCGTCGGTCGAGGGGATGAAGTCGGGGCGCGGCCGGGCCCGGTAGGGCGTTTGCGGATCGTCGAAGCGGGCGATCAGCCGGTCCAGGCCGGCGCGCGCGGCCGCCCGCACCGCCGCCAGCCCGCCGTGCTCGACGACCGTGCGGCCGGCCGACACCGGCTTGATCTCGCCGGGCGGCCGGCTGCCGGACAGCCGCCAGTGCTCGAGCTCCACGACCCCGGCCGGGGGCAGGCCCTCGAAGCCGCCGGCCTCGGCGATCATCGCCTCCAGCAGCAGCTGCGGCGCGTAGCCGGCGACGATCTGCTTGTCCGTCGGCACCCGACCGGTCTTGTAGTCGATGATGGTGAGTCGACCGTCGGCGTCGGCGTCGATCCGGTCGGCGCGGCCGTGGAGGGTCACGGCGCCCTCCGGGCCGGGCACCGTCAGCGCGCCCGCGACCTCGCCGCCCAGGGGCCGCAGCCGTGGTCGGCGCTGCCGCTCGATCCCGACGACCCAGTGGGCGATGCGCTCGAAGCGTGGCCACCAGAACGCGGTCAGCCCGGGATAGCCGGCGAGCGCCGCGAACTCGCGCCGGCCGCAGGCGTGAAGCCGCTCGAGTGCGTCGTCCGGCAGCCCGGGCCCGAGTGCGGCCAGCCAGGCGTGCAGCGCCCGATGGATCATGACCCCGCGGTCGGCGGCGCCGGGGTCGGCCTCGATCGGGTCGAGTGGGGTCAGCGCCAGGATCTTGCGCGCGTACAGGCTGTACGGGTCGGTCATCCAGACGCCGACATCGGTCACCGACAGGCGCCGCGGCCGCGCGGCGACCGGCGGGCGCGGGGCGGGCGGCGCCGTCGGCCGCGGCCTTCCGGGATCGTCGAGCGCGCCGAGCCAGTCGAGCCACGGCGCCGGGCGCTGGCCGTCGACCCGCGGCAGGGCGAGGCCGGCGGCCTCGAGCACGGCGTCGAGGCGCAGCAGCCAGCGCGACGGCACGGTCGGCGTGCCGTCGACGCGCTCGGCTCGGGTCAGCAGCACCTCCGGCGCGGCCAATAGCTGGGCCACGTCGTGGGCGGCGAGCCCGATGCGCTGCTCGGGCGTGGGGAGGCCGAAGCGGGCGCGCATCGGTCGTGACATCCAGGCGTCGACTTCGGCCTCGGCCGGCCAAGTGCCCTCGTTCAGGCCGCCGAGGATGAGCCGGTCCGGCTGCTGCAGGCGGGCCTCGAGGGGACCCCAGATGGCCAGCCGCGGGTGCTCGCCGTAGCGCGGCCGGACCACCCGTCCGGCGATGAAGGCCTGCCACAGGCCGAGATAGTCGCGACCGTCGACCGGCGGCAGCACATCGAGCGCCTCGGCCAGCTCGGCGATGAAGCCGGCGGCCGCCTCGCCGTCCTCGTGCTGCCACAGCCGCGCCGCGCCACTCTCCGTGTCGGTCGCCGCCAGCGCCTCGGCGGCGGCGACGTGCGCCTCGAGGAGCGCGGCGGGCGCGGCCGAACCGCCGTTGGCGAGGCGCAGCCAGCGGCCGAGCCGGCGTTCAAGGGCGGCGATCAGCGCGTGGCAGGCGGCGCGGCCGTTGGGGCCGTCGACCCGGTCGCCGGGCGCGGCGTCGACCGCGGCGCGAAGCCCGTCGAGGCCGCCGGCCGGCCGGGGCCCGCGCAGGGCCGCGCGCTCGAGCATGCGGGCGCGGCGGCGGAAGCGGGCGATCGGCTCGCCGCCCGCGGCCAGCGGGTGCTTGAGCAGCGCCAGTAGCGCGATCGGTGCCAGGTCGCGGGTCGCCGCCTCGATCACCAGCCGCAGGAAGCTTCCGGCCGGCGTGCCGCCGAGTGGCCGGCCGCCGCTGTCGTCGATGACGATGCCCCACCGGCCGAGGGCGGCGGCGACCCGGCGGGCCAGGGTGCGGTCGGGGGTGACCAGCGCCGCGGTGCGGCCGGGAGTCTCCAGCACCTGCCGCAGCATCAGGGCGATGACCTCGGCCTCCTCGCGCGGGGTCGGGCAGTCGACCCGGACCAGGCCCTCGAGGTTGCGCCCGGTGATCGCCGGGGGCGGCACGGCGGTGCCGGGGTCGGGCGCCGCGGTGCCCGGCTCGTCCAGGGGCAGGCGCGGCTGCGCCGGGTCGGACGGACGGTCGGCCGGGGGTCGGGAGCGCGGCATGGCTCCGTCATGCCCCGGCCGGCCACGGCCCGCAAGCCTCGGCGTCCCGGGCGGCGCCGATCCTCGGCTGGCCGGGCCTCGGGGTCGCCTTCAGCCGCCTTCGCCCGGGCCACGCGCCTGGAGCGTTTCCGGGTTGGGAGGCATCGCCGGCCTGCTCCCCCGCCCGGCCAGCCGACGACGGCATTCTTGCGGTGGCCGGGCGGGGGAGCGGGCCGGTGCCGATTCCGCGCCAGGCGGAAACGCTCCGGGCATTCCCTTAAGGGAACGTCCGCCACACCAGTCGGCAAAGGGGCACAGCCTGGGCGCCGCTGGTGGCGATGGTGACGCGGGAGCGAATGCCGCCGCCCCTTGGCCCAGCGGTCCCGGCCCCCTAGGATCGGGGTCCATGACCGTTCACTTCATCGGCGCCGGGCCGGGGGCGCCGGACCTGATCACCGTGCGCGGCCGCGATCTCGTGGCGCGCTGCCCGGTCTGCCTCTACGCTGGCTCGCTGATCCCGCCGGAGGTGGTGGCCGTGGCGCCGCCGGGCGCGCGGGTCGTCGACACCGCCGCCCTGACCCTCGACGCGATCACCGGGGAGTTCGAGCGGGCCCATGCCGCCGGCCAGGACGTGGCGCGGCTGCAGTCGGGCGATCCCTCGCTCTACGGCGCGATCGGCGAGCAGATGGCGCGGCTCGACCGGCTCGGCATCCCCTACGACATCACGCCGGGCGTGCCGGCCTACGCCGCCGCGGCGGCGTCGCTCGGCCGCGAGCTGACCCTGCCCGACATCGGCCAGACGGTGATCCTGACCCGCACGGCCATGCAGACTTCGGCCATGCCGAACGCCGAGGACCTGGCCACGCTCGGCCGTTCCGGCGCCACGCTGGCCATCCATCTCTCGGTGCGCAACCTGCGCCACATCGTCGACACTCTGAGCCCGCTCTACGGCGCCGACTGCCCGGCGGCGGTGGTCTACCGGGCCAGCTGGCCGGACGAGCGGGTGCTGCGCGGCACGCTGGCGACGATCCGGGATCAGGCGCGCGCCGAGAAGATTACGCGCACGGCGCTGATCCTGGTCGGCCGCGTGCTCGAGCCCGGGTCGGTTCAGGAAAGCCGGCTCTACAGCGGGGCCTTCGCCCATGTCCTGCGCCCGCGCCGCGACGGGTAGCCGGGGGGCCGTCGGGCGTGGCGGCATCCCGGCGCAGGCCCGTTCCGGTCGCCCGGACACGCCCCCGCGCGGCGGAGCCGACTATAGGGCATGGGCGGAGCACGGCGGACGCCGGCGACGGTCCGGGCGCCGCCGTCAGGCCGTCACGACGATCTTGCCGAGCTGTGTGCCGCTCTCGAGGTGGCGATAGGCGTCGGCGATCTGCTCGAGCGGGAACGTCCGGTCGATCAGCGGCTTGAAGATGCCGGTGGAGACGCCGTCGATCACCGCCTGCCTGACCCGGGCCAGGCGGTCGGCGTGTTGGTAGATGTGGAAGCCGACATGGAAGCCCTTGATGGTCAGCCCCTTGCCAAGGGCCTCGAACAGGGGATAGGGCGTCTCGGCCATCGCCAGGATGCCGTAGTTGACGATCACCGCCTCGGGCGCCGCGGCCGCCGCCAGCGTCCTCAGGAACGGCCCGCCCACCGGGTCGAACAGCAGATCGGCGCCGCGCCCGCCGGTCATCTCCCGGGCCGCCTGGGCCAGGTCCTCGCTGTCCGTGGCGACCACCCGGTCGGCGCCGGCGTGCCGCAGGGTCTCGGCCTTGGCCCCGGTGCGGGTGCTGGCGATCACCGTGGCGCGCCGCGCCTTGGCGACCTGGATGGCGGCGAGGCCGACGCTCGAGCTGGCGGCGCTGATAACCACCGTTCGCCCTTCGCCGCTGTCGAGCCCGCCCCACTCGACCAGCCCGCCATAGGCGGTGGGGTAGGCCATCCACAGCGCCGTCGCCTCGACGTCGAGCAGCCCCGGCGGCCGCGCCACCAGCGACGCGGCCGGGACGATGGCGGTGTCGCCGGCCACGCCGTAGCGCTGGACGTCGAAGCTGGGGGTCACGCACACCGCGTCACCGATCCGGACATGGCGCACGTCCGGGCCCACCGCCTCGACCGTGCCGACGCCCTCCATGCCGATGCGCGAGGGCAGCACCGGCCGGGCGACGTAGTGGCCGGCCATGAACAGCAGCTCCGCGCGGTTGAGGCCGAGCGCCGCCATGCGGAGCCGCGCCTCCCCCTCGCCCGGCGCCCGCTCCTCGCGCTCGACGAGCCTCAGCGCGTCGGGGCCGTTCAGGCGGTCGAACTCGACGATTCGTGGCACGGCGCGGTGTCTCCCGTTGCGGTCCGGCCATCGAGCCTACCCATGGCTCCGCCGGCGGCGCAACGCCGTCGGCGCCGGGCAGGGAGAATCGGCCGCCGGCTCAGCCATGCGCCGCAATCGGCACTTTTTCCGCAACTAGGCATTTACCGGGCCCGCCGGATTGAATACGATAAAATGCAACATGGCCCCATAGTGGAACATGCCTGGTTTTGGATTGAGAGGACCCGGCGGATCACGGTCTCCAGGTGGGGCCGGCCGGGCGGCGGGCGAGAGCGTGACGAACCATGAGCATCCCGAGCGCCACGCGGCGGGCCGCGGTGGCGCAGGCGGCGAGTTGGGCCCCCGGCCGCTCTGCCGCAACGTCATGGTCTCCGGCCGGCGCACCAGCGTGCGCATGGAGCCGGTGATGTGGCAGTGTCTTGACGAGATTTGCAAGAACGAGGACGTGACCCTCGGCGAGCTCTGCTCGCTCATCGAGCAGGCGCCGAACGCGGGCGGGCTGACCGCGTCGCTCAGGGTGTTTGTCGTCGCGTATCTGCGCGAGCTGGTGCGCCTGTACGAGGACACGCTGCCGCCGCCGGCCGGCCTGCCCGGGGAGCCGCGGCGGCGCCTGCTCGACCGGGCGCTCGGCGCGTTCCGGTAGCCGTTTTCCCGCCGGCATGGCCCCCCATGCCTTGTCTTGTCATGGCGAGCCTTGCCCCGTCATCCCGAGCTCAGCGACCCGAGCGCAGCGACGCCGTCCAGGTTCCTGCCAGGCAGTGGCGCGCGTCACCAGGCCAGTCGCGGCAGGGCGGCGACCGGCCGGCAGCCGCTCTCGCGCGCCAGCCGCGCGAGCGCCGCGGCGTCGATGGCGGCCTCCCTCCCGACGCCTGAGCCGCCGCCCTCGCGGAACCCGAGCTCCTCGGCGTGAATGCCGCCGGCGACGAGCACGCCGTCGATGCCGAGCGCCCCGGCCCCGGCGATGTCGGTGCGGAAGCTGTCGCCCACCGCCACGAGCCGCGCTGCATCGGTGATGCCGAGGCGCTCGAGCACGCGGTGGTAGACGGGGGCGTGCGGCTTGCCGTGGTAGACCACCTCGACCTCGGCCAGCTCCTCGTAGCGGCGGGCCAGCGTCCCGGCGCAGATGGCAAGCTGCTCGCCGACCACGACAACGAGGTCGGGGTTGGCGCAGACCATCGGCAGCCGCCGCGCCGCCGCGGCCGCCAGCACCGGCTCGTGGTCCTCCAGCGTCTCGGCGAAGTCGTCGATGCCGGTGTTGAGCACGAAGTCGGCGGCCCCGGGATCGTCGACCCGCTCCAGGTCGAGGCCCTCATAGACGTTGATGTCGCGGTCGCCACCGATGAACAGGAAGCGCCGGCCGAGCGCCCGGTGGAAGGGGTCGGGCCGGTCGCGCAGCGCCTCGTGCGTAGCCTCGCCCGAGGAGCACAGGTCGTCATACGCGTCGCGCGGGATGCCGATCTCGGTCAGCCGCTCGATGATCGGCCCGACCCGGCGCGGCGCGTTCGACAGCAGGCACACGCGCTTGCCTTCGCCGCGCAGCCGCTGGAGCGCGTCGACCGCGCCCGGATACGGCGCCTCGCCGTTGTGCAGCACGCCCCACAGGTCGACGATCCAGCCGTCGTAGCGCCCGGCGAGGCCGGCGATGCCGTCGTGGATGGGGATCTCTGTCGCCATGGCGGGGACGGGTCCGGGGACGGGGCCGGGGGGACGGGGTCGGGCGAAGGCCGGCCGGCGGTGACAAGCGGCGGCCCCGGTGACGGCACACGCAATGCACACCGCTTCGCGGCATGCGATCCGCCTGCCGGCGGCTCAAGATCCTGACTTCAAGCGGCTTTTCGACCGTCCAATCTCGGCTCAATCCCTCGTCTGAGGCGACGCAACATGCGTCTGGGGACTAAACGTGCATCCCCGGGCAGCCTGAGGCAACCGGAGAACAGCGGGCACACTCCGGGCGAATGCCGTTGAAAAAGTCGGCGTTGAAGTCGTTGGCCTGGCCTGATTCAATCCTCCGAAGAAGAGGGAGGAACGGGCGATGATGGGACCGCGGCAGGTGGCGCAAGGCTCGCTGTTCTACGGGTTCTCGATCGAGGATCATGTGCCCAGGGATCATCTGGTCCGACGGCTGGATCGGTATCTCGATCTCTCGGAGATCCGGAGCTTCCTGGCGCCGTGCTACAGCGCCATTGGCCGGCCCTCGATAGATCCGGAGCTGATGATCCGGATGCTGCTGGTGGGCTACGGCTTCGGCGTGCGGTCCGAGCGGCGGCTTTGCGAGGAGGTTCAGGTGAACCTCGCCTTTCGCTGGTTCTGCCGGCTCGATCTGACCGATCCCGTGCCTGATCATTCGAGCTTCTCCAAGAACCGGCATGGGCGTTTCCGCGACAGCGATCTCTTCTGCCATCTGTTTGAGACGGTGCTGGCGCGCTGCATCGCCGAGGGGCTCGTCGGCGGCGAGGCCTTCGGTGTTGATGCCTCGATCGTCCAGGCGGATGCGAAGCGGCTGAACAAGGTCGACGCCGCGGACTGGACGCCCGAGCGGGTGACGCGGGCGGTGGAGGAGTACTTCGAGACGCTGGATGACGAGGCCTTCGGGGAGGCGACGCCCGTGAAGCCGAAGGTGCTGTCGCCGGTCGATCCCGCGGCGCGGTTCACCGGCGCCAAGAAGACCTATTCGATCTTCGCCTACTCGACGAACTACCTCGTGGATCTCGACAACGCCGTGATCGTCGATGTCGAGACAACAGCCCCGATCCGCCAGGCTGAAGTCAGTGCGGCCCTCGACATGCTGGATCGCACGCAGGCGCGGACCGGCCTCTATCCGGAGCGCTTCGTCGGCGACGGCGCCTACGGCAATGCCGAGACGCTCGGCTGGCTGGTGAACGAGAAAGGGATTGAGCCGCATGTGCCCGTGCTCGACAAGTCCGGCCGCGACGACGGCTCCCTCGCCCGCGCGGACTTCACCTTTGAGGCGCGCCAGGACCGCTACCTCTGCCCGGCCGGCAAGGAGTTGCTGCCGGCGCGGCGTGCGTTCCAGACGATCCGTTCCGCGCCAAAGGACGACGAGACGATCAGATACAGAGCCGCGAAATCCGACTGCGCTGGCTGCGCCTTCAAACCACGCTGTTGCCCGAACACGCCCGCTCGCCAGATCACACGCTCGATCCACGAAGGCGCACGGGACCTTGCCCGTGAGATCGCGAAGAGCGGCGCCTTCGTCGCCTCCCGCCGAGCCCGAAGGAAGGTCGAGATGCTCTTCGCGCACACGAAGAAGATCCTCGGCCTCGACCGACTGCGCCTCAGAGGACCAAACGGCGCCAAGGACGAGTTCATCCTCGCCGCCAGCGCGCAAAACCTCCGCAAGATGGCCAAGCTCCTTCCTGCAGCAGCGTGAGGGAGGTGCTCCGCGCCATATTCGAGCCGCTTCTACCGCGCCGCAACACGTTGTTTTTCCACAGAATTGGCGGAGAACGGACTTTCGCTGCAGACGCCATGAAGGACTGATTTGCGCGGACTTCGACGAAACCGGTCGGGCGGCAGGGGTGTTCGCTCGCATGCCGCCATAGAAGATTTTGCGCGCGGCCCGGTATCGCAGCCGAGGCCCGGGCGCCGCCTCTAGACTGCGCGACCTCTCGGCGCTCAGGACGGCTGCGATCTTTTTTCGACGCTCGCTGGTGGCGCATGTACCGCTTCATCTCCGGGCTTGGACAGGTCGTCGCGAAAAGAGCTAGGCACCGTCAGCCGGTTGCTGAAGGTCGGCGCGCCAACGTCCCGTTCCTTCATGTCCAGTTGAAACGCGCGCCGACTTGCTGGTGACTCGGAGACGTGCACCTGAAAAGATACTTCCTGACTAGCCCATTCTCTGATAGACTTTTTGTCTATTCAGATTCGCCGAGGGCTGGTGGCCGGCGTGTTGCGAGGTGAGTGCCGGTCGACGGGTTGTTCGCTCGCTCGACACCGCCAATGAAGCAGGCTCCATCTATCGAAAGCTATCAGAGGGAATACCATTGATGTCATTCTTCGGAGGAATTAGGACGTGGTTCAGCGATCAGATCTCGAGCCAGGCGCCACAACAAAGTATTGCCTTGCTTTGCCAACGCGGAGCGCATTCTAAGCTGATCGAGTCTGGCCATCACTACTTCCGCATTTGGCTGAAGGACATGCGTCTTGGCCGCACGCGGCACTGGTTCACCGACCTCTACCCCGCGACTCACGGCCTCACAGCGCTTCAGTTCGGCGACTCCAGCCTTGAGATCGCGAGTCTAATCGGCCCTATGGACCTGGGCAAGGACATTAACAAGGACAATATCGGCGTCTCCGTAATCATAAACAAACCGCTAACCCCGCTCCTCCCCTTCAAGGGTGGCACAGTCTCCCTAGACGCCGGGCTCGTCTCAATCCCGGCGGAGGGTGGCATGAGCGCCTTCCTCAACTCGGTCAGCCGCTTCGCGCAGATGTTAGATGTACCGCAGGTGTCCTCGGTCGTGAATCTGGCCGAGCCGGTGGCGGCTAGCATCGGCGAACTGCTTCTACTCGACGGGCCCGCGGTCAGGTTGAATTACTCTGCCACCTTCGCGGCGACCGGAGGCGGAAGCGTCCTGGAGGATTGCATGTTCGTTGTCGCCTCGCTGCCAGACGGGACGCTCGATCCCGACCAACTCTGGGTAGTCGATCACAAACTCCGGGTAGGTGACAGCCCTCAGGATGCGGGGCCGCTCGATGACTGCGACTACCTGCTGTTCCACATTGAGCGCGTGGACGCGCGGGATGACTGGGAGCAGTTCGCCGACATTGCCGAACCAATCCAGGCCGCAATGAAGGCCGCTCTTGAGGGCAAGGCCGAGGAGGTTGAGTTCCAGATAATGACCGCTAGAGCAAAGGTGCTGGCCTCGCCCGACCTAACGCGGGTCGATCAGTTCAGGATTCTGCGCGAGATCGAGAAGCGAAAAAGAGAGATTACCGACCTTGCAGGTCCGCGCATCGCGGGCGATGAAATCTCACTCCCGCCGAGTGAGTTTGCGCAAGAGCTCATGGCTCGGGCGCTGCCGGTCCAGGAAGCGCGTGCCACGCTGCCCCCTGGCGAGGGCGTGGAGGGTCTCGGGGGGGTTCGGGGAACCTGACAACTCCACCGCGGCCAAGCCTTCGACCACCTCCTACAAGGACGTGTCCATCGAAGCCTCTTGGCCGGCTGATTGCAGAGATTGTCCGAACAACTTGAGACCGGAATTCCATGATGCGCCCCCTTTTCTGCAACGCTTCCGAAGGCGGCGAGGGATTATTGGAAAGCACTGATGCCGAACGGGTTCGCGCCGTGCTCACCCCTTCCAACATCGCCTTCGACGCTGAGGTAGGACATCTCCCGCCACCGCCTCTTGCCGACGTGAATGACTGGCGATCGGAGGAGGTCGGTTGGGGTTTGGTGCTTCCCGAACTACCCGCGGATGTCGAGGATCGTGGCCACCGCTCGGCTGGTTGCTCCGATGCGGAGCAAGCGTTTCAGGATCTTGTCGCACACCGCGAAGGTGTGGTGCTCCGATGGGGACCTAACCTCCGCCCCGGCTATCTTCGCCGCTACGACGAGTGCGGACGCGAAGTCGACCTCAACATCGCCGGCGGTCCAATAGGCAAACGTCCAGACAAGATCCCGCGCTACCTGCTCTTGGGTGGCGGTCCTGCAGACTTGCCCTGGTCTTTACAGTACCGGCTGAACTTGCGTTTCTACACCGGGCGCCTTCCTCTTACTGGGAAGCCGCTCGCTCGCTACGTCGAACGAGCCGCCAATGACTGGTCGGACGCCCCCTCCTTCGACATAGGCCATCGGCCGTTGATGTGGTCGGTCAACCATGGCGACAACGACATCACTTCCCATCTGGAGGCGTTGATCGCCGACCCCATATGGGCTTGCTGGGAAGCCGAATCCGATCTCTTTGGCTGTCGCCGACTGAGAGGTACCGAGGCCAGCGCAGACGCACTACTCACTGCTCTCGACAATAAGCCGCCCCTCGTCATTACCTGCAGCCATGGGCGAACTGGCCCCGCGGCGGTGCTCGCGAGCGGCGACGTCGAACTAGGAAGCCTTCAGGACAATAACTACCGTGCGCTTAATTCTGGCGATGTGCTCTCTGCGTGGCAACCGGACGGCGCAATCTGGTATGCTCATGCCTGCTGCTCTGCAGGCGCCGACGCGCCCTCTCAGTTCGCGCCACTTTTCGCGCCCGACGGCAGTATTGGACGGTCGCTCGCCAACGCCTCGACTGGTGGAGCAAGGATCAGCCCCTTACCACTCGCCTTGCTCAGTGCCGAGAAGCCTGCGCGCGCCTTTGTTGGTCATGTAGAGCCAACATTCGACTGGACGATCTCAGACCCGACGACAGGCGCGAGCCTCGCCCAGGATGTCGAGCACAGCTTTTACTTCCGCCTACACCAACCGGGAGCCACGATCGGCTTCGCATTGAATGCCATCCCGTCGGGGGCGGGTAACTTCTTTGCCGCATTCACCCAGTTACGCGAGCAGGTCGAGGCTGGAGTGCCGAAAGAAGAGGCGCTGCTATTCAATCATCTCGCCGCGCTCGATCGGCAGAGCTTGGTGATACTCGGCGACCCTGCTGTTACATTGGTCCCGGAGCGCACAGTCGATCGAGGCGTCTCTTGACTGAACTGCGGCTCCACCTCGGTCTTTTGGATCCCCAAACATCGGCGCCCCTCGACGCGAGCGCGACGGGCCCGGCTTTGCTGCGGATTGAGGCCGTTCCTCCGGGAATGACGAAACCTTTCACTTTCAAGACCCCGCTATCCCCAGCTGACATGTCGGCGTTGATTGCGGCAAGGGATACATTCCAAATTGGCACTTTCGACAATGCGCGATGCGAGGCCGCGGCAGCCGTGATCAGACCGCCATTCGAGCGGGTGTTGAGTGCTGTTCCCAGCCCAGTCACCATCCTTTCGCTCGAAACCAACCAGCCCTGGCTCCTGTCACAAATCCCCTGGGAGCTGTGCCAATACGCCCAGTCCGACCTCGGCCGGCCGCTCCTGCGCCGCGTCACCGGATGCGGTAACGCGCCGGAAATCAAGGGTCGTCCGCTCGCGATGATAGCCCTTGCGCAGGTTCGCAACGATTTCGGCGCGATCGCGAAGCCGCAGAACTTTCGCGTGGGTATCCAGCAAGCCTTACGTTCCACGGCGCCAATCCTCGTGGCCGAACGGATTGGGACACGCGACGATGACTACCTCAGCTACGTCACGTTCCTCACCGCGCTCAAGGACACCTTGCCGGATGTTCTCATCCTCGTCGCACATGGCTCCTCGAGGCCGGAATCGACGATCTTTTTCCAAGACCCGAACGATCTCACTCAGCTAGAACCGGTCGCGATCAGCCAATTGGTCGCTGATCTCGACGGCCTTAGAAAGCCTGTGCTCGGCGTTTTCCTTTGTTGTGACATCTCCGGGGGGAAGGTCTTCAATCGTGATGCTGGGAGCGCGCTCGTCGGAGTTGGGATTCATGAGGTCGTCTGCATGCAAGGCCAGATAGCCCAGGACGCCGCGGAGACCTTCGTAAAGGACCTACTCCTCAACCTTCAGAGACGGGATGGAATCGCTGAAGCGGTCCTCGCCGCGCGCCGCACCGTCGCGCGTAGTTCGGCTGGGATTTGGCAAGCGATGCTCCCTTGTCTTTTTACTGCCGACGGCGCCGGCGCCTCGCGCCAATTGTGGCAGGATCGGCGCGAGGCATACCGTGCCGCGCTCGCCGCCCTCCGTAACCCGCCAACTCGCCGCTTCCCGTGGAAAGAGACCGCTCGGAGGCAGCAGGCGGTCGCCGACATCTGCGAGAGCAAAGGATTAGCCCTAGTCGCCGGGATGCTTGATCCCAACGGGATCTCGCTTGAGGCGCCCTTCACCGATGCCGCTGCCCGTCAGGGTCTCGCGGTCGAGGATTGCGCCGCCCCGCCGATCCTCGCGATAGCTGCAGGCGGACATTTTGATGGTCAGGCAACCGGAACGGTCTGGCGGGAGCTTTCGGCCCGCATCCTTGCCGAGTTTGAGCGCGCCGCGCAGCTTCTGGCACGTCCAGTAGAGTATTCCTACCATCTGATCGACCCGCGATCTGCGGCGGTTGAGATTGCAATCGCTGTGCAGGACGCCGACTTCGTCCTCGTCCTTCTCGGGCCGGACGCACCGGGCGACGATGCGGCACCAGACGCCGCGTTCTGGACGGAACTTGCCCGGCAAATCGGGCTGGACGGAGAAGCAGGACGTATCATCGTTGTGCCCCATAGCCGTGATATTAAGCGCTTCGGGGAACTCTTTTCGAGCAACTACCGGGTCCATTCGTTGCCAGGACTGAGCATACAAGATATCGACGATGTTATGCGTAGTCGCCCCACTGATCCACGGAGTATCGACGCGACGCTCAACGGCGCGCGTCTAGCGGGCCTGACCGGCGGCAATCCTTACTTAGTGAAGCTGGCGCTCAATCATGTAGAAGCTCGCCGTGAGGGAGACCTAGAACGGCTTCTTGAACGCGCGGAAGAGTCCGTGTCCGAAACTGCGTTGGACTTCTTCCTGCCCCGGCTCGGAGAGGACGACACTTACGCCTTTTACGCTATAGCTCGACTAAAGGGCGGCGCAGGGCGCGAGGTACTCGAGCAAGTCTTCTTCGCGCATGGCGCCGAGATGTTGCAAGCCGCGCTCGACATAGGGCTCTTAGTCGAGTTGGAGACTGAGCGGAACGAACTCCGCATGGGCAGGGGCATGGCACAGCGGCTCAGGGCACGGATCGAAGTGGAGTATCCCGATGCTGCGGCCGAAGCGGCATGGATCGCCTATGACCTGTTTGACACCGAAAAGTTACGCCTCAACGATGTCGCTCGCCTGTACGGCGGTTCCGTAGTGCTTCAGGCCGTCCAAGCGCTAGCCATTGATACGTGGCACACGGAGCCCGCCGAAGATGAACTCCGCTCTTGGGCAGGGAGGCTCGCGGTCCGACTAAAGGAACTCGACGATGGCGCCAGGCCGCTTGCTCCTCGTAGGCCTTTGATTGAGGTGTTTCGCCAAAGTACTGCCCTCGCTAGGGAAGTCGGAAAGGATTTTCCCGACGGCCTGCTCTGGGCCGCTCAAGCCGCACACTCCGAGGGCGACACTAGTCTGGCACAATCGCTGCTCAACGAGCTCTATGCCGGATCGCCAAAGAGTGAGCGGCCTCGGTCGGAAGTACAACTTAGCGCTGCCATCAAGCAGGCTGAAATCGCCAAAGACATCGCACAGCATGAAGCCGCCGCAAAGATTGTCGCAGATATGACAGCAGTCATATCGGAAGCCAACGACCTTACTGACCAAGAGGCAGTTCGAAACATCTCTTTGAGCGCGAGGTACGTTAGGTTAAAGACGCGCCTGTTTTTGCTCAAGGAATCCAGAAGTGCTACTATAGAGGACGGCAAACTGCTTCTGTCTTCGGAGCGCTTTAGGCAACGAACTCTGGCAGCGCTAATAGAGCGTGAACTCAAGGATGATACTCCAGACTGGGAGCAACTTACTGAATGGCGAGAAAGCCTCGAAGCCGAACTCGACGCTTGGATCGACCGCAAAGACCATGCAAGAGACGCAGCCTTCTGCTACTATCAACTCGCCCATAGCTATCGCCGTGGCTCGAGGCCAGATTTGAAACTCGCCAAAGCCTACTACCAGGCTAGCGCTGACGCCGCGTGCGCCGTCGAACACGAACGATTTGCTATGGCCCTTACGCGATTGCTAGAGGTCTTGCGTGCAGAAGGCGGAGTGGAGGACGATTTGAACGCTGCCAAATCTCGGCTGGAAGACGCATTGAGAGCCATCGAGCGTGGCGATTTCGGCACGGCTATCCAAAGCAGTTGGTCCGCGCGTGCGCTCGTTCGGGGCCATCGGGAGCTTGCGGACGTGGCAGATGCCGAGAAGAGTACCTTCGCTCGACAACACCATCTAATGATGGCTATCGACGCGTCGGGATCACCAAAACTGACTTCGCAACGCGATAGCGAAATGTTCCGAAAGGTTCTTCTTGCGTACCTTGATCAAGCTCCGAGCGAGGGCCGCGGCTATCGCCGCCTTCTCGGATACCTGCGGAAGCTTGCACCGATTTTGGAAACCCGGTTTTCGCCAGATCTGCGAATCGACGACCCCAACATTTTACGAACCCAACTTTTAAATTTATTATAAGCATGAAATACCCGCGATCCAAATATGTAGAAACTGACATTTAGAACAGGGGATTTGCTATGGGTGCTTCGACTGGTGGAACTGGCGTCTCTAGCGGCGCGGCACAACGCGCGGCCGATGCGTTTGGATCAAGCGGGACAAGTTCTGGCGCGGCATCTGCCTCCACTTCCAAAGCGAGTCGGGCCGAACGGTCGGCAGTTCGGAGGGCAAAGCGCGAGAAGCGCAAGAAGGCCTCCGATTGAAGCTAGGATAAGACTATGCCTCAGATTCCCAAGGATCTGCCCGATGTATCCGACCTGTCGCCGGGAGCGATTTCCCTACTAGCGCTAGCCGCTGGTGCCTATGATGATCGTACCAAACAGCGTCGCAACGATGTTCTGGACGGGGGCGTGCTCCGACGACTTTTCGCCAATGCTGGCACCTTGCCTGAAGCCTGCGGAAAAGCGCGCGGTGGAGACGATAATGACCTACGCGCACGAATTGGGAACCGCCAGGCCAGCACGCTGTTCGACATGTTCGTCTGTTTCCACGAGCAGATCCGGCAAGAGGCCGCCGAGGCCAGCAAGAAAGAGTTCGATGGCGACCTTCGCATGACTGGTTTCGACCATTCCGCGTATCTTGCGCATTATCAGGCATTCTCAATTTTACTCGAGATCGAGGATGGAGTCGGACCTGACTACAGAGGGGCCGTCGACGCCATAGCCGAACTCGATCCGCGCGAGATCCAATGGGAAATTCTTGCTAATTATTTTGGCAATATCCTTCAAGATTACTTCGAGGCCGCTTCCATCCGGAAGAAGCAACCGGGCCTGCCTGCCGACACCGAACAGAACCTCCGCGAGGAAGACGGTACAACTGCCGCCGACATCATCTTCGGCCTGCTGCCCGACGGGGCAGGTCTGGTCGACTGGTCTGACTTGAGACCAAAGGTCGGATTATTCCTGTTCGCGGTCTCGGAGGCGGAGAAGGGTCAGCATGCCGCACGGAACCGCTAAGCAAGTTGGGCGCGAGATCGACCTTGAGTTTCTCCGTCCCGGCGAGGCGCCGAGCTTTGTGGCATTGCCCTGTCGTTTCAAGGTGCGACAGAAGGGGCTCACGGTCGAGAGCGACCCGCTGGCTGCCGACCTTGTCGAGATAGCTGCCGCGGTTCATCTCGCAGATCGGATGGTGCGGCGCAGCATGCGTTCCGGGCACCGGCCCCGTGTTTTCGACCTCGTCATCCCCGTTTCTGATCCCGCCCGATGGGCCGGAGTACGCGACCGGGTCGAAGGGCTCGCTGAATTCGCCTCACAGGACTTATGGCGCGTCGCCTTTGTGTCCCGCCATGTGCCGCAATTCGAGATGCAGGAAAATCCCCGTGCCGCGAGCGTGGCCCTGTTCTCGGGAGGGCTCGACTCGCTCTGCGGGGCGGCCCAACTTTATCGGCGCTCGCGGCCGACTCTGCTGATGACTCACAGCCCGCCGGGCGCCGACCGTGTGCGGTCCATGATCGAGGCTCTCGGCTCAGATGCGCATGCGCGGATTTCCTCTGCCTCGCTCGCGGTGCTACCCCATCAGCGCGACGCACAGGGCCGCCGCAACCGCTTTCAGGAGTTTACCCGCAGGACCCGGCCGTTCCTCTATCTCAGCGTCGCCGCCGCCGCGGCGTTGGTCTCCGGCGCGGAAGAGGTCCAGATGAGCGAGAACGGCGCGCTTGGCGCGAGCCTGCCGTTCCGTCGAAGCCATCATGGTCCAAGGATCACGCGTCAGGGCCATTCCTGGTTGATGCACGGGTTCGAAGAGCTCCTCGCCGTCCTCTGTCCCGACCGTGCTCCGATTCGCTTCGTGAACCCCTACGCCGAAATGACTAAGGGCGAGGCCTGCGCAGCGTCAGGGATCGAAGCGAACGCCGCCGCCCTAACGCTCAGCTGCGAGTACGCTGGCCAGCAAATCGCCCGCGTGCGCAGCTATTTCCGTGGAGAGGGCATGGATGATGCCCGCCTAGAGGCTCGCCAATGCGGCATCTGCGTTCCCTGTATTGTGCGCCGGGCAGCGCTGCGCCGCGCCGGCCTGGCCGATCCCGACACCGACTACTTCTTCGACGCCGCGGCGGTTGCCCGGGGCGAGATGCCTCCCATCAACCCGGCGACGGGTGCACCGCCGCCACTCTACGTCTTCGCCAGCGTGCATCCAGTCTATGCCCGCCGCTACGCAACAGGGATTCTCGAGATGGACGAAAGCGACTTTTCGCGCACATACTTCAATGAGCTAGCAGCACTCTGGCCTCCAGTCGTTCGACGCAGCGCTTTCGCAGCCGCGTTGGATCTGCAGCGTCGTTTCGCGCGAGAGTTACTGGGATTTTTTGATGGTTGACTTTGAGGACGGCTGGAAGGCTCTGAGCATCCGACAGCCTTGGGTGGATATGATCCTATCCGGGCAAAAGACGATCGAGATCCGAGAATGGAAGTATGCCCCTACGCTACGCGGGCGGTTCCTTATCCATTGTGCCCATGCTCTCGATTGGAAGACCATTCCGATGTTCGGCGGGCGGGAGCGCTACGATTATCCCCGCGGCATGTTTGTCGCCGTGGCCGAGCTTGACGACGTGATCGAGATCGACCCGGCGCGGAACTGGGCCAACCTCGCGAATCAGCATCGTGTGATCCACCCGTCGAACTTCGGGCAGACGGTGCTAGGTTTCCGTCTCCGCAGCGTCGCGCCTCTGCGCAAGGCCCTCCGCGGGCGGGGCGGCGCCTATTTCTTCTCACCCATGCGGGATGTTGCTGCGAAAATTGAGGACGAGTTGGGCCGACCCTAAGCCATACGCACACCCAGCGACACGAGCATCTGGTCGACAAGGTGCGTCGTCGCATTAACCGCAATCCATCGTTGGTGGCACTCCCCGCTCGATCGCCGAACACCCCGTCAGCGCCATATCGGCCTGGACGGGGGCAAGCAACTTCCGAATGCGCGGCTGACAAACGCCGGGACCGAGATGTCCCTCCACGTCCTCGCCTACACCGCCAAACGCATGATCGCTCTGATCGGGGTGCGGGAACTTCTGCCCGGCACCCCGCCAGAAGATGATGTGCTCGGTTCATGTCACCTGCGATCAAGCGATCCTGAGCCTCTTCGTCGCGCCCTGGCCCACCCATAGCCGGACCTCGACGCAGAAAAGCGTCAAACCGATCGAAGGTCGCAGAGGCCCCTGAGATCGCCGCATCCCAAGTGGTTTCCACGCACTCTCGGCTCAGTTCCGACATTCGCTGCAAACTGCATGAACGGCAGCTTTGGGCCGCCTGTGTCGATCGCATCGACCCGTGATCAGGCTGATGCGGCACTGCGGAACATGACCGGAACGAGCCCATTTTGCGGAATGCCGCACCACCGACAAATTGCAGCAAAGCGCAGATAGCGGGCTTTGCAAATTTGATGCGGTTTTCTGACTGCGAACTGTGGCATGAATCGGAACGATCGTTGGCCTAAGTCTTATGCAGATCCGTGTAACATGGCGCTGAAAGCACCGAAGCGGCCGTTGGTTGCATAGCCGCCCATTTAAGGTCGTCAAACTTAGGCGCCGCCTTGTGGCCAACGAGCGCTCTGGACGATAGACAATCCGTACCAACAGCAACCGCCGTGCGGGTTGCAGCTTGTGGGATTGACGGCGATAGCGTAATCACATTTCGAGGAAAATGTTCTTCCCACACTGGCGTACCAAAAGTAGGCTTACTTGCGATGCGGCGTCTGGTGTGCAGTTGCAGACCATTGCGGTAGTGTGTTTTGGCATGTGGTATGAAGGTAATTTGAGCCATGGACTACAATACACCGGAAAGCGTGATCGGGCTTTCAGAAGACGATCTTCTACTGATCGTTGGGAGACAGATTTTGCCGCCAGGGTTCGCGGTTGATGATCGGGATACACCAACGAAGAAGAAAGATGGGGAAAACTGGTTCATCCGACTGATGCGCAATAAGCGCTTCAGTGTTTGCCAGCAACCGAAGGTGCGCGCCTACGTGTTGAAGGAAGCAACATATGACCAAGTCGTATTATTGAGTGCCGTAGCTGACACCCTCTCGGGCGCTACAAGAGGCGTATCACCCTTTGTCGCATCGGCGTTGTTCCTCCACTATGGCTTGGAGCGTCTCTGTATGTCACAATATGAATAATCTGAAAACGACACTCTTATATGCAGCAGGATACAATACTGCGGTAGCCGGTTATCACGACGGGCTACATCAACGCGTAGATTATAGCAGGCGGGACAGCCACTATATCGAAAAGCACGAAGGGCTCCACGACTCAATTTTCTTTCGTACTGCTGACGGGATGCTGCATATTGCAGCGCTTCATGTCTCGCGCGATCTCTTCGCGCCGCTCTCCGATGAAGAAAGATCGCGCCTAGTAGCGCTCGTCGACTCGATTACCGAGGATACAAGATGGGCGCATGAAAGCGCCGCAACCTATCTCGGCGTGAAGGACTGCGGGAGCGACCATGTTCGCGACGTGGCATTGGCTGAGATGAACAACACCTACCTCCATTACTACACCGTTTTTCAACAAGTCATAGACAGTGATGTGAATTCACTTTTTGCGCAATATGCGGTTGGGTGGGCGCTGACGTATTTTGCGTTCAGTTCTAAGCGTGTTGAAGTTGTCGAGGACTGGGGGCGCTTGACATGGGATGACCTACGGCAGGTACCGGGTCCGGACCAGCGCCTTTCTGCTGCCATCAATGAAATCGGCAAGCATCCCGGCTTCTTTGCCAGAGTTCTCAAAGATGTGCGCACGATCTTGCAAGACAACGGTGTCACGTGGTCTTCGCTTGATGACGATGATGTCTGGTGGTCCAAACACTTTGAAGCTCAAGACGAGCGCAATGCAGTTGACCAGTTTCTCATAAAGTTCGCACTAAGCCGCATTGTCGATTTGATGTCGGGCGATATCATTGATGCCGAATTTCGGACCGTTCCGGCCTTGGGGCAAGCAATTGAACGGTATCAGATACGCGAGCATTTCCGGACTAGCGTTGGATCGGAACTTATGAATGCCATGGTGTCCGAGGAACAGGTCCTTGACATGGCATATGCAGCAGACCGCCATCTTCGAACCGGGTCTCAAGTGCCGCTGGAAGAATTCGACCTCGATACAGTTGACAGAATTTTTGAGTTGGACGACTTTGCCGACCGTATTTTCACGATTGGTGGCTGGAAGGACGAAAGTGACTTTGAGGAAATTTGGGTGCTCTGCTACCGTCGCGACGATGTCTATGGTGAGCTAGACCCGACGGTTTCCGGTCAGATTGAACGAAGGCTGCTTCCGCACCTATTTTCAGCTTTATCTGCAAAGATGATGCAGAAAAAGATATCCTACCCAATCATGGTAGTTGAGAACGATGGCGCTTTCTCTAATTCCACAAGAACCGGAAGCTGGATACTTGGCGATCGCATGCCTGAGTTTTTTCAACTGTTGTCATTTTCCAGGGCAGAGGCAAGCATTTCCGAAGAGCTGCCTATAACGTTGTGCATTTCACTTTTTCGGTATTGTACAAACAACTGGGCGGATACGCTGTGCCGTCTGGATGGCAATATTGCTCAGATTGGCAGTGCGTTTGACCCTACCGGGTTCATTGAATTGGAAGAAGGTATCTACCAGAATGATCCTAAGCAAGAACCGTCAATTTCCGACAAAACTTTCACTGCAACTCTTTTCTATCACAACCAAACTCATGCTACTTACTTCCGCATTGTGGAGCTCAGTACGTATGATCTCTATCAGCCGTTGATTCTGCAGCAAGAGGAGCGCGGAAGGATTACGAGGGAGATCAGCGCAACTGCGCGCGAAGAAAAGGCGGCAATAATGAGATACGCAATTTTTACGGCGCGCGACCTCTTTCCGGTACTGTAGTGGCATCCCCAAAATGCCGCTCACACCCAGTACTTGTGAATAATGGAGGTGCTACTAGGCTTGAAGTAGGGAAAAAAGACGTCAACCCCGCTGAAAGAGCGAAGGGATCACGATCTTTGCTTCCAAGGCTGAGAATGGCCTGGCTCTTTGGCACAGGTGTCGATGAAACGATGGTTGAGCCTAGAGTACATATAGACACCACCATGGCCCGAGGCGCAAGTCCGCTTCGGGCTGGCGGCGGCCATTGGCAGGCGTCAAGCGAATGGCAGAAAAGTCCGCGAAGCAACCATCGCTTCCCACCCCAAGTGAGCACCTGCCGCGAATGGCAGGTTCTGAAGTCGGGCCCTTGGCTCTCCTTCCCGTCGGATGTCCCCAAGCGTGTCGAGGGCGTTAAGCTGCATTGACCCTGTTCCAGAAGCCTGCCTTTCGACCATGGGCTGCCCTGAGCCCTGCCTCGTAGCCGGCGTGGCCCTGGAGGTCGGAGGGCCAGCTCGGATCATTCTCGGCCGTCGATGCGAGACGCCTGAGGGTCGTCAGATACCGCACGCCGTGCGGATAGGCCTTCGATCGCGCTCGATCGAGGATGCTGTCGAGGAGCGCGCGGTAGAGGAACGTCGCGGCCACCGCGTGATCGTGGCCGAGGGCCTCCGCGATCTGCGGCAGGATGTGCCAGTCGCCGCCGTCCCACGCTTCCCGATGTGCGACCACCGCCGCCGCCGCGTCGTCGAGAAGCGACCATTCCAGGAAGAACCTGACCGCTGTGAGCGGGTCTGCATGCTCGCGCGCGAGGGCGAGAGCGCGCTCCTCGGCCTCGATGTCCTCGAAGTCGGGCAAGGCCTCCAGGTGCGCGCGGAGGAGGTCTGCGTCCAGCGTCTCTGCGAAACCCTGCCAGAGCAGCCCGGCCGCCTCACCGTCGCGGTCGAACGCGCGGAGTATCCGCGCTTCGAGCAGGAGGCGCGCCGGCGTCGGCCGATCCGGCTCGGGCCGGCCCGGGCGCAGGAGCGGTTCGCGCACCCAGTCCAGCGCCTCGCTCGGGCGGCCGGCGTCGAGCAGCCGCGCAGCGATCCCCGCCG
>CAZTHL010000047.1:0-17299 GCA_964613585.1 uncultured Mycobacteriaceae bacterium
AGGATATGGGTGGCGATGCGGTCGAGGAACCAGCGGTCGTGGCTGATCACCACGGCGCAGCCGGGGAACTCGAGCAGCGCCTCCTCGAGCGCGCGCAGGGTGTCGACGTCGAGATCGTTGGTCGGCTCGTCGAGCAGGATCAGGTTGGCGCCGGACTTGAGCATCTTGGCGAGGTGGACCCGGTTGCGCTCGCCGCCCGACAGCTGGCCGACCCGCTTCTGCTGGTCCGGGCCCTTGAAGTTGAAGGCGCCGACATAGGCGCGGCTGGCGACCTTTCGCTTGCCCAGGTCGATCTCGTCCTGGCCGTCGGCGATCTCCTCCCAGACGGTTTTGTCGTCGCGCAGCACGTCGCGGCTCTGGTCGACATAGCCGGGCACGACGGTCTCGCCGAGCCGGATGGCGCCGTCGTCCGGGGTCTCCTGGCCGATGATCATGCGGAACAGGGTGGTCTTGCCGGCGCCGTTCGGGCCGATCACGCCGACGATGCCGCCGCGCGGCAGACGGAAGCTGAGACCGTCGATGAGCAGGCGGCCGTCATAGGCCTTGCGCAGGCTCTCGGCCTCGATGACCGTCTCGCCCAGGCGCGGCGGCGTCGGGATGACGATCTGCGCACTGCCGGGGGCGCGGTCGCGCGACTCGGCGAGCAGCTCCTCGTAGGCCTGGATGCGCGCCTTCTGCTTGGCCTGGCGGCCGCGGGCGCCGGCGCGGATCCACTCGAGCTCGCTGGCCAGGGTCTTCTGCCGGGACTGCTCCTGCCGGGCCTCCTGCTCGAGCCGCTTGCGCTTCTTGTCCAGATAGGCCGAGTAGTTGCCCTCGTAGGGGATGCCGCGGCCCCGATCGAGCTCGAGGATCCAGCCGGTGACATTGTCGAGGAAGTAGCGGTCGTGGGTGACCATGACCACGGTGCCGCTGTACTGGCTCAGGTGCCGCTCGAGCCAGGCGACGCTCTCGGCGTCGAGATGGTTGGTCGGCTCGTCGAGCAGCAGCAGGTCGGGGTGGGACAGCAGGAGGCGGCACAGGGCGACCCGGCGCCGCTCGCCGCCGGACAGGTGGGTGACCGCGCTGTCCCCGGGCGGGCAGCGCAGGGCGTCCATGGCGATGTCGGCGGTGCGCTCCAGGTCCCAGGCGTCGGCGGCGTCGATCTGCTCCTGCAGCTCGGCCTGCTCGGCGAGCAGCGCGTCGAAGTCCGCGTCCGGATCGGCCATCCGGGCGCTGACTTCGTTGAAGCGGTCGACCAGCGCCTTGATCGGCCCGAGGCCTTCGAGGACGTTCTCCTGGACCGTCTTGCCGGCGTCGAGCTGCGGCTCCTGGGACAGGAAGCCGACGGTGGTGCCCTCGGCGGCCCAGGCCTCGCCGGTGTACTCATGGTCGAGGCCGGCCATGATGCGCAGGAGCGTCGACTTGCCGGCGCCGTTGGGGCCGAGCACGCCGATCTTGGCGCCGGGCAGGAACGACAGGCGGATGCCGTCGAGCACCGTCTTGCCACCCGGATAGGCCTTGGTCAGGCCGTTCATGGTGTAGATGTACTGGTAGGACGCCATGGGTGTTCCTGCTTCGGGGCAAGGGACCGAGCCTTGCCGCCGACAGTTAAGGGCTCGCGGCGCCGGCTTCCACCCTTGGCGGTCGGGCGGCCGCGAATATCGGCAGAGCGCCGGTGGTCCCGGCGTCAGCAGTGGAGGAAAACGCCGCCATGACCGCTGATGGAGCGCCCTGGGCCCGGCCTGTCCGGCGGGTCCGGCTCGACCTCCGGCATCACGAGCTCCTGCACGATGCCGACGAGCCGCTGCGCCTGGATCTGTCGGTGTGCGAGCAGGCCGGCACCTGCCTCTGGCTCGCCAGCGACGAGACCGCCAGCGTGGAGCGGCTGACGACGACGGACTTCGAGCACTATGGCCAGCATCGGCGCTATGCGCTTGGCGACCTCTTCGACCTGCCCGAGGGCGACGCGGCGGAGGTGGACATCGAGGGGCTGGCCATGGACGGGCCGTTCCTGTGGGTCGTCGGCTCGCACAGCCTGCGGCGACGGCGGCCCAAGCCGCAGGAGCACGACCCGGTGGAGGCGCTGGCGCGGCTGAGCGACATCCGGCACAGCGCCAACCGTTATCTGCTGGGGCGGATGCCGATGGTGCCGACCGAGGCGCCGGGCGTGTTCGACCTGGTCGGGAAGGTCGACGGGCCGGCGGCGACCGGGCCGCTGCGCGCGGCCTGCCTGCGCATGCGCGGCGGCGGCAACAAGCTGGTCAAGGCCCTGTCGGAGGACCCCCACCTGGCGCCGTTCCTGGGGATTCCGGCCAAGGAGAACGGCTTCGACATCGAGGGGCTGGCGGCGCGCGGCGACCGGGTGTTCCTCGGGCTGCGCGGGCCGGTGCTGCGCGGCTGGGCGCTGGTGATCGAGATCGAGGTTCGGGAGAAGAGCGCGGGCCGCTTGAAGCTGCGCAAGATCGGTCCCGACGGCCGGCGGTACCGCAAGCATTTCCTTGATCTTGGCGGCCTGGGCATCCGCGAGCTGTGCCTTGACGGGGACGATCTGCTGATCCTCGCCGGGCCGACCATGGATCTCAGCGGGCCTGTCGTCGTGCATCGCTGGCCGGCCGCGCTCGGCACCCAGGGGGAGGCCCTGGTGCCGCGCGACACGCTCGAGCACGTGCTGCATCTGCCGCACGGCGACGGAACCGACCATGCCGAGGGCTTGGCCCTGTTTCGCCAGCCCAACACGGAGCCGCGGCTGCTGGTGGTGTACGACAGCCCGGGCCCCGACCGGCTGCACCCGGACGGCACCTCGATCGATGCCGACCTGTTCGACGTCCCGGCCCGGTCGGCCTGACCGCCGATGCCGGGGCCCGTCCTCCTGGAGCGTTCCGGTGCCGATCCCGGGTCGCGCCGAAACGCCCTAGCCGCGGCCGTAGTCATCCTCGAAGCGGACGATGTCGTCCTCGCCGAGATAGGCACCGGACTGAACCTCAATGAGGTTGAGCGGCAGCTTTCCCGGATTGGCCAGACGGTGGTTGATGCCGAGCGGCAGATAAACGGATTCGTTCTCGCGCAGCAGGATGGACTCGTCGCCGCGGGTGACGAGCGCTGTTCCGTTGACCACTACCCAGTGCTCCGCCCGGTGGTAATGCTTCTGCAGCGACAGCTGGGCGCCCGGCTTGACGGTGATGCGCTTCACCTGGAACCGCTCACCGCTGTGGAGAGACTGGTAATAGCCCCACGGCCGGTAGATGCGCTGGTGGCTGACGGCCTCGGGCCGGTTGGCGCTCTTGAGGTCCTGGACGATGGCCTTGACATCCTGGACCCTGTTCTTGGCGGCGACCAGGACCGCATCCTCGTTGACGACGACGATCACATCCTCAAGCCCGGCGACGGCAAGGAGCATCTCATCGGTGCGCAGGTAGCACCGTTGGGAGTCCTTGGCGATCACATCGCCGATGCAGACATTGCCGGCCTCGTCCTTCTCGCCCAGCTCCCAAAGGGCCGACCAGGCGCCCACGTCGGACCAGCCGATGTCGACCGGGACCACTATGGCCTTGTCGGTCCGCTCCATGACCGCATAGTCAATGGAGATGTCGGGCAGCGCGGCGAAGCTGTCCTGATCAAGCCGCAGGAAATCCAGATCCTGGTGCCCGTTGCTGATCGCCTGACGGCAGCCGGCGACCATGCGCGCATCGAGCCGCTCGAGCTCCTCGAGGTAGGCCTTGGCGGAGAACAGGAACATGCCGCTGTTGAAGACATAGCCGCCGTGCTGAAGGAAGCGCTCGGCGGTGGGCCGATCCGGCTTCTCCACGAACTCGGCCACGGCGAAGCACCCGTCGGTCAGGCTCGTGCCGATGCGAATGTAGCCATAGCCGGTCTCGGGGCGATCCGGCGTGATGCCGAAGGTGGCGAGGTGGTCGTTGCCGATGCCCCTGGCGGCCCGCTCGACCGCGGCATGGAAGCCCTGGGGGTCGCGCACCGAATGGTCCGCAGGCAACATCAGCAGCACCCCATCGGGATCCTTCTCGACGATCAGGAGCGCTGCGACCGTCGCCGCGGGGGCTGTGTTCCGCCCCAGCGGCTCGAGCACGAGGGCGGTCCAGCCCATGCCGATCTGCTGCAGCTGCTCCGCGACGATGAAGCGGTGCTCGGCGCTGCAGATGACCATCGGCTTCTCAAAGCGCCCGCGATCGCCGACCCGCACCGCGGTGTCCTGGAGCATGGTCCGGTCGCCCAGCAACGGGAGCAGCTGCTTGGGGTAGTTCTCGCGAGACAGCGGCCAAAGCCGAGTGCCCGAGCCGCCGGACATCAGGACCGGATAAATGCGATGTCTTTGGTTTTCGGTGCTGCTCATGGTCGCTCGCCAGTGCCTTTGGAACGCGTGGTTCAAGCCCGCAGCGATTGAGGCTGCGATGGTCGACCATATCGCATTTCCATGAAAACTTGATGAGCATTTGGCGCTGTTGATGAAGCGGAAAGCACGGCTGCGGGTGGATCGCCTTGACCGTGTGGCCTCAGTACTCGGCTGAGCGATGATCTTTAGTATCCAAGGTCAGTCTTTCGACTGATTGGCTTGCGGCCACTGTTGTCGTCGGTCTGGGCGTCAGGCCAAATTGCGCAAAATGATGTGTTCTCCTGCGGCAAATGTGATTAGCCAAAAAGTTGGTCCGCTCGGCTTGTCATGAAGGAGCAGCCATCGAACGTCCAGCGTCTTATTTCTCAACTCAATTTTAAGGGCCAAGAGGTATCAAGAGCCGTGGGCCATAGGTCATGAAGGGCTCACGGCCAGTGCCGTCCGGACCCGGGGGTCGGCACCTTGGAGCGGCGCGGGGCGAGCAAGACGGTGGCGGTCACGGGATTGTGCGGCAAGCACTGAAGTCGTTGAACGCCATACCCGAATGGGCGGGACGGAGCAGCCACGGGCGCCGGAGGTGCCCGGAAAAACGGTAACAGAGCCAGCAAGGCGGCAGCTTGGAAAGGATCGGCAAACAATGTTGCCTCTCGTCGAGCAGACGGAACCACCGGATTACGGGGCGTTGATCGCGCAGGCCACGGCGACAACCCCTGACCATTGGATCGAGATCATCAGCATCAAGTCGCGCAATGGTTTCGACAGCTTCTATCGGAATGTTGCCACGAGCCAGATTGCCGTGCTGAAGACGAACCAGATGCTGGTCCGGGTCGATGTCGAAGGCCGTCAGGTTTTCACTGCCAACCTTGAGGATACGCATCCAGGACTGCCGGACCATGTCGAGGACGCGATTTGAGACGTCGCGGAGTCGGGCACGACCCTGCGCGGACGTCGTTCGCTTCGGCGTGCTGGGCCTCGGGCGACCGTGATCCATGGCGAAGCGAAGGCGGCCACCCCAAGACTTCTTGGAGTGGCCGCGCCGCCTGCCTGGTCGACGGGGACCGGGCCTGTTTCAGGCCCCGGCGAGCACTGTCTTGCGAATGATGTCCGTCATTGACAGGACGCCGACGGGCACGTCGCGCCCCTCGCGTTTCTCGGTGACGACAAGGCGATGAACCCGGTTCGTGGTCATCCGGCTGATGGCGTCGCTGAGCTTGGCATCGGCATCGCAGGTGAGGCAGCTCGCCGTCATGGCGTCGCAAACCGGCATCTTCCTGGTCTCGGCGGGGGTCCGCCCCTGCCTGGCCAGCGCCATGTCCGTTTGGGATACGACACCGACAGCCAGGTCGTCATCGGTGACGATGACCGCATGGATGTCATGATCGATCAGCAGCTTCGCGGCCACCTCCAGCTCATCGCCCGGAGCACAGGAGATTACGCCGACGGTCATGAGCTCGCGGACCCGCACGGTCTCCTCGGGGAAGGTCGCGGTCTCGGCGTCCTCGATCTGGCTGTCCATGCCAAGCGGAGGCACGGCCACGGGCGCCTTCCTCTCCGGGTCGCCGAGCGACGTCTCGCTGATCGGCAGGCGCACGCCCTCTGCCGGGCGAGGAGGTTCCGCGCTGATGCCTTGACCAAAGTCGCGGGCCCCGATCAGGACCGCCATGTTGCCGTGCGGATGTCTGTTCTCATACATCAACTGATGAGCGTGCGGCACCTCGTCAAAGGTGAAGGCCTTTGACAGGCAAGGATCGACCAGTCCAGCCAGGACCAAGTCGTTCACGCCCAAGGCCTGCTCGTCATTCGCGAAGTGCGAACCCTGTAACCGTTTCTGGCGGATCCAAAGATAACGAAGATCGACGGTCGCGTTGAAGCCTGTGGTACCCGCACAGATAACAACCATGCCGCCAGTATCGCAAACAAATACGGAAGTCGGTATCGTTGATTCGCCTGGATGCTCGAAGACGATGCGTGGGCTTCGTTTTTCCCCAAGAGCCTCCCAAAGGGCTGCGCCAAACGCACGAACGCCTTTCAGCCATTCCTTGTAGCCGACATTATCCTTCCAATGAGGTAGCATGCCCCAATGGCTGAACTTGCGGCGATCAATGCAGCCTCTTGCTCCGAGAGCCTGACAGTATTCGAATTTGTCTTCTCCGGAAACGACGGCGACCGGAACAGCGCCCGCAGCGCGTGCGATCTGGATCGCCATGGAGCCGAGACCGCCAGCGCCTCCCCAGATCAGGACCGCATCATTCTTGCGAAGCCGATGCTCCGGCCAGCCGTGAAGCATGCGATACGCTGTGGCGCCAACGAGCATGTAGGAGGCCGCCGCCTCCCAGGTCAGGTGACGGGGCTTGGGCACGCATTGATGCGCTTGCACCTTGGCGAACTGGGCGAAGCTGCCCCAGTTTCCTTCATAGCCCCATGTCCGAAATGTCGGCGAGAAGGCGGGGTCGATGCCGGCCTTCACCACAGGGCAATTGCGATCCCATTGGCCGCAATGGACAACCACCTCGTCGCCCACCTTGAAGTCGCGGACGTCCTTGCCGACCTTGTAGACAATACCGGAGGCGTCGCTGCCGCCGATGTGGAAATCCTCCGGTTCCCCTTGCTTATTCCGGGCCGCGATGACATTCACCGGGATGCCGAGGCTGGCCCAGACATTATTGTAGTTCACCCCGGCTGCCATGACGTAGATGAGAACCTCATCATCGGCGACATCGGGAACCGGGACCTGCTCGACGACCATTGATTTGGTCGGCTCACCAAAACGGTCAGCCCGGATGACATAGGCATGCATCTTCTCAGGCAGCAAGCCGAGGGGTGGTGCTTCGCCCACCTCATAGATGTCTTTTGATGTCTGCTCCAACATGATGTCCCCCCAGGAAGATGTCCTATTGCGCCGTGGCGCGGCCGCCGCTCTCGGTTGTGCCGATCAACTGCTGTCGCAGTTCCTCGTAGTAGTGGAACGGTGCGCCCGCTTCCTCTTTCAAAAGGGCCTTCAGGGCGTCGTCACCCCCCAGTCGATCGATCCCAAAGCTGCCGAACTCCTGTCGCAAGCGCTTGGCGATCCAGTCGGCCTGAAAGCCGCGGCGCCGTGCTGCCAGCCGCTTGTGCCAGACCAGGGTCCTGCGATGCTGTTCAAGACGGTCAACCAGGGCTTCAATCCCGTCGCCTTTTGCCGCACTGACCGCCAGAGCCGCCACCGTCCAGCCGTCCTCATCGACACGGCCGCCGATCGTCGTCTCAAGATCGCTCAACGTACGACGGGCTGGAGCACCCATGTCGGCCTTGTTGACCACCAGCACATGCGGCACCTCCATGATGCCGGCCTTGAGGAATTGTATGCTATCGCCGGACCCCGGTTGCGCGACATAGCAGGTTGTGTCACTGAGGCGGGAAACGTCGACCTCTCGCTGACCGACACCAACGGTCTCGATGAGCACGATGTCGAAGGCTGCCATCATGACCTGCGCCATTGGCCAGACCTCGGCGCTCAGGCCGCCGAAATCGTCCCGGCTGGCCAGTGATCTTACGAACACCGACGGATCGAAGGCGGACATCATTCGAAGGCGATCGCCCAGAAGCGCTCCGCCGCTGATGGGGCTCGACGGATCGACCGCCAGAATCCCGACGCTCCGGCCCCGACGCCGCCACACATTGATCAGGGAGGACGTCAAGGACGACTTGCCTACCCCTGGAGGTCCCGTCAGACCGATCAGGTGGGCCGGCGAGGTCAACGCTGAATCGGCCAGAAAGCGCAAGAGCTGGGTTGCCCGGCGCCTTCCTTCCAGCCTCTTGTCGTCAAGCAGATTAAGCGCAGTGGCAACCGCCGATCGCTCCCGCCGTTGGATCGATCGGCCGAGCTGCTCTGGATCGGTCAAGCCGTCCTTCTGCCGGATCACGCAGCTGCCTCAGCGGGATCAAGCCCGTGATAGCGGCGAACGATATCAATGAGCTCATCCATGATCTTGTTGAGGTCGATGTCCTTTGGCGTGTACACGGCCGCGATGCCTCGCGCCTTGAGCGCCGGCTCGTCCTCAACGGGTATGATGCCCCCGATGATGACCGGTATTTCAGACAAGCCTACCTGCGCGAGCTCCGCAAAAATGTCCTCCACAAGCTCGAGGTGGCTGCCCGAGAGGACGGAGAGCCCGACGAGATGAACGCCTTCCTCCTGCGCCGCCTTGGCAATCTGCGCCGGGGTCAGGCGGATGCCATCGTACACGATCTCCATGCCGATATCGCGCGCTTTGACGGCGATCTGCTCCGCGCCGTTGCTATGGCCGTCGAGGCCGGGCTTTCCGAGCAGGATGCGCATGGGTCGCCCAAGCTGCTCGGTGGTGCGTCGCACCCGATCGCGCAGCCGACGGGTCTGCTCGAGGTCCCCGGCATCACGGGTTGCGATGTCGATCCCGGTCGGCGCGCGATACTCTCCGAAGATCTCTCGCAGGAGGCCGGCCCATTCACCGGTGGTTGCGCCGGCGTGCGCGCACCGTATAGAGGCGGGCATGATGTTTCGTCCGGTTTGCGCGGCGTCACGCAGATCGGCCAACGCGTCCCGAACGGCGGCCTCATCACGCTGCTCCCGAAAAGCCTTGAGGCGCTCCACCTGCTCCCGCTCGGCCTTCGGATCGACCCGCATGATGCCGCCGTCATTTCCCTCTGTCAGGGGTGAGGGCGCGCTGTCGGTGAAGGCATTGACACCGATAATCTTGAGATCGCCGTTCTCGATCGCCCGCATTCGCTCGGTGTGGCTCTTGACCAGCTGCCGCTTGACGTAGCCGGTCTCGATCGCCGCGATCATCCCGCCCTGCTCCTCGACCCGAGCCATCTCGGCTTCGGCGCCGGCGATCAGCTCGGCGACCTTCGCGGCCACCACCGGCGACCCGTCGAACAGATCTCCGTATTCCAGCAGATCGGTCTCGAAGGCGAGCACCTGCTGCATGCGCAGGGCCCATTGCTGATCCCACGGCCGGGGCAGCCCAAGCGCCTCGTTCCAGGCCGGCAACTGCAACGCGCGGCACCGGGCGTTCTTGGACATGGTGACCGCGAGCATCTCGAGGACGATACGCTGGACATTGTTCTCCGGCTGCATCTCGGTCAGCCCGAGAGAATTGACCTGGATCCCGTATCGGAACCGTCGATTGGCCGGATCGGAAACTCCATAGCGTTCCAGGCAGATCCGCTCCCACATCTCACAAAAAGCGCGCATCTTGCACATCTCTTCGATGAACCGGATGCCCGCATTGACGAAGAAAGAGATGCGACCAACAACAGCGTCGAACGCGTCCGGCGCGATCTGGCCGGAGCCGCGCACCGAGTCGAGCACGGCCTGCGCTGTAGAAAGAGCATAGGCCAGCTCCTGCATCGGCGTGGCGCCCGCCTCTTGCAGGTGGTAGCTACAGATATTGGTCGGGTTCCACTTTGGAATGTCCTTAACAGTATAGCAAATTGTATCGGTGATGAGCCTCACAGACGGCTCGGGCGGGAAGATATAGGTCCCGCGTGAGAGGTATTCCTTCAGAATATCGTTCTGGGTGGTCCCCTGAAGCTTGCTCGGGTCCGCGCCCTGACGCTCAGCCGCCGCAACATAAAGAGAGAGAAGCCACGCGGCGGTGGCGTTGATCGTCATGGACGTGTTCATGCGATCGAGCGGAATGCCTTCAAACAAGGTCTCCATGTCGCCGATATGGCTGATCGGCACGCCCACCTTGCCGACCTCGCCCCGCGCCAGCGGATGATCGCTGTCGTAGCCCGTCTGGGTCGGCAGGTCGAACGCCACGGACAAGCCGGTTTGGCCGCGCGACAGGTTGGTCCGATACAGCTCATTGGAGGCCTTGGCTGAGCTGTGCCCGGAATAGGTCCGCATCAACCAGGGCTTGTCGCGCTTCGCCGCCGGGCGCGGGTCCGTCAGCCGGGCTTCCGCGGCAGAAGCCGCATTGCCGCTCATCATCGCGTCCGCGCTCGTCTTGTCCATTGGATGCTTCTCCCCTTTGACCCACTCTTACGGCCGGGTCGCGTCACGGCCGTGCCGCGTGGCGGCACGGCTTATTGTGTCCGATCGAGAAGCATAGGATGCTCCTCGCCGGTCGGTCCAGGCGGCGGCCGGGGGACGCCGCCGCCAACGCTCAGTCGCGCCGCGCCAGAAGACCGCGGGTGACCACCTGCGCCTGGATCTCGGCCGCACCCTCGAAGATGTTGAGGATGCGCGCATCACATAACACTCGGCTTATGGGGTACTCCAGGGCATAGCCGTTGCCGCCATGGATCTGGACGGCACAGTCCGCCGCGGCGAAGGCCACTCGGGCGGCAAGCAGCTTGGCCATGCCGGCCTCGACATCGCAGCGCCGATCCTCGTCCTTCTCGCGGGCGGAATAGTAGGTGAGCTGCCGGGCAATCATGACCTCCACGGCCATCCAGGCCAACTTCCCAAAAACCCGAGGGAAGCTGTAGATGGGACGGCCGAACTGGACCCGTTCCTGAGCGTAGCGCAGGCCGATCTCAAGAGCGTCCTGAGCGACACCGACGGCCCGCGCCGCGGTCTGGATCCGGGCGCTCTCGAACGTGGCCATCAGCTGCTTAAAGCCCTGACCTTCGACCGCGCCGAGGAGGTTCTCCGCCTTCACCTCGAAGCCGTCAAAGCCAAGCTCATATTCCTTCATGCCGCGATATCCGAGGACCTCGATCTCGCCACCGTCCAGGCCGTCAACCGGGAACGGATCCTCGTCCGTGCCGCGCGGCTTCTCGGCAAGGAACATGCTGAGGCCCTTGTAGCCAGGCTCGCTCGAATCCGTGCGCGCAAGCAGCGTCATCATGTCGGTGCGCGCCGCGTGGGTGATCCAGGTCTTGTTGCCGGTCACCTTGTAGACGTCCCCGTCCCGCACCGCGCGGGTCCGGAGCGACGCGAGATCCGAGCCCGTGTTCGGCTCCGTGAACACGGCGGTCGGCAGGATATCGCCGCTCGACAGCAGCGGCAGGTAATGCTGCTTCTGCTGCTCGGTCCCGCCGAGGCGGATCAGCTCCGCGGCGATCTCGGAGCGCGTGCCGAGCGACCCTACGCCGATATAGCCGCGGCTCAGCTCCTCGGTGACCACGCACATGGCCATCTTGCTCATGCCGAGGCCGCCGTACTCCTCGGGAATGGTCAGGCCGAAGACACCCATCTCGGCCATTTGCTCGATGACCGAGAGCGGCACCAGCTCATCCTTCAGGTGCCATTCATGCGCGTGCGGATTGACCTGATCCTCGACGAACCGGCGGAACTGCTCGCGCACCATATCGAGCGAGTCGTCCTCGAGGCCCAAGGCGCCGAAGCGGCCGGTGTCCATGGCGTCGGCGATCAGCTCGGCGATACGAAGCCGTACCCCGTCGGTGAAGCCGCGCTTCATCAGGGTGGTCACGGCCGGCGTGTAGAAGGCGTGCAACTCGTCGTCCGGGACGCCGAAATCGTCAGGTCGGACAATCTCCATCTGGCTCATGGCGATGCCGCCGGCCAGCTGGCTCAGATACTCCCCGTACGCCGCTTGCAGGATCAGCGACTCCAACTCGCCAAAATACCCCGCTGCCTCGAGACGCCGCGCCCAGCCAAGCATCTCGTGAAGGGAGGCGACGTAGGTGGCGAACCAGGCATAGCCGTGTGCGGCAAACTGGTGACCGTCCAGCAGCGCGCTGTCGATCTTGCCGCCCCGCATAACCTGCGCGGCAACACAGGCACGAACCGCGCCGTTCAGACGGTCGGCTGCCTCCAGGGCAGTCTCGCACACCGTGACGAGATCATTGATGACGACGTCGTCCGGCTCGGCCGGCAAGGCGATGGCGGTCTCGCTCAAATCGTGAACCTCCCAAATGGTGTCATCGCGCTCCTGAATGACGCGTCGCCCGTCATCGACGGAACGCTGAAGCATCAGCGAAGCGCTGTGTTCCCCGGCGCGGCCGACACGGCACCCGCGCGCTTTCTTTCATCTCAGACCAATATAGCGCAGAATGTTGCAACGCGGAATGCCGCGCGGCCATTTTCATAGCCAACACAAAATTCGACAGCATGTTTCCCGGCCAAGGCCCCGCCGGCCACCTTCACTCCACGGCGTCCGACGCCATCCGCATGCGCTCGATCCGGTCCGGGTTCCTCGGCGGCTCGCCCCGCTCGAGCCGGTCCACATGCTCCATGCCGTCCACGACCTCGCCCCAGACCGTGTATTGGCCGTTGAGGAACGAGCAGTCCTGGAAGCAGATGAAGAACTGGCTGTTCGCGCTGTTCGGGTCGGCGGTCCGCGCCATCCCGACGGTGCCGCGACCGAAGCTCGCATTCGAGAATTCCGCCGGCAGGTCCGGCTTGTCGGAGCCGCCACGGCCAGTGCCGGTGGGGTCGCCGGTCTGCGCCATGAAGCCGTCGATCACGCGGTGGAAGACGACGCCGTCATAGAAGCCCTCTCGGCTCAGCTCCTTGATACGGGCAACATGCTGCGGCGCCAGGTCCGGCCGCATCTCGATGACGACGCGGCCGTCGTCGAGCTCCATGTACAGGGTGTTCTCCACTTGGCTCTCCGCTAGAACGGGTCCGGCAACGCCGACGGTCAGGACGATCGCCACGAGCCGGGAAGCAAGACAGGACATAGCCGATCTCCTTGTCGCCGGATTCCGGGGCTAGCACGGCGGGGCCGGCGCGGTCCAGCCGTGCCGTGGCCGCCGCGCTGTCGCCCGCTGGCGCAGATCGATCTTGCGCTGCACCACAGCGCCCGCAATAAAGCGCCCTCAGGCATGTTCATGGATCGGTAATGCCGGCCGCCGGATCGGCGGCGAGATCTCCCGAGCCCGCACCGGTCGTGTCCCGCTCTTCCGGGGCCGACCCCCTGGATCGCGATGGCACTGTCCCGACGCACCTTTCTCGGCGCCACGCTGGGCGCCGGCGGCCTGGGCGGCCTGGCTGGCGCGTCGCCGGCCCAGGCCGAGAGCTTCAGTTTCGACCTCATCGAGGAGCGGGCGGCGGCGCTGGCCCGCGAGCCTTACCGGCCGCCGCCCGACCGGCTCCGCGGAGCCCTGGCCGATCTCGACCGCGGCGCCTACCGACGCATAAGATTCCGCCCCGAACGGGCCCTTTGGCGGGACCGTGACCTGCCGTTCCGGGTACAGTTCTTTCATCCCGGCTTCCTGTACCGGCATGCGGTCGCGGTCAACGTGGTCACGGACGGTCAGGCGCGTCCGGTCGCCTTCGATCCCACGGCCTTCGACTACGGCGACCACACACCGGATCCCGCTCTCCTCGACGACCTGGGCTATGCCGGATTCCGGCTGCATTACCCGATCCACCGCGCGGACGCGTACGACGAAATCGCGGTGTTCCTCGGCGCCAGCTACTTCCGCGCGGTCGGCGCCGGACAGGTGTACGGTCTGTCGGCCCGCGGCTTGGCCGTCAACACGGCGCTGCCGGAGCCCGAGGAGTTCCCCGCCTTCCGCGAGTTCTGGCTGGTCGAACCGGCCCCCGACGCACTGGCGCTCACCCTGTATGCCATGCTCGACGGGCCCAGCGTCACCGGGGCCTACGATTTCGTCGTCCACCCTGGGGCGGAGACCGTGATCCATGTGCGCAGCCGGCTGTTCGCCCGGCGCCGCATCGAGCGTCTGGGGATCGCGCCGCTGACGAGCATGTTCCTGTTCGGCGAGAACACCGTCGGCCGGCCCGACGATGTCCGCCCGGAGGTGCACGATTCCGACGGCATGCAGTTCGCCAACGGCGACGGCGAGTGGGTATGGCGGCCCTTGCGCAACCCCTCGGACCTGGCCCTCAGCGTCTACGCCGCGCGCAGCCCGCGCGGCTTCGGCCTGCTGCAGCGGGATCGGGACTTCGGCAGCTATCAGGATCTCGAGACACGGCCGCATCGGCGTCCCAGCGTCTGGGTCGAGCCGCACGGCGACTGGGGCCGGGGCGCGGTCATGATCATCGAGATCCCGTCGGACTCCGAGACCAACGACAACGTCGTGCTGCTCTGGCTGCCGGCCGAGCCGACCGACGCCGGCGCCTCCCCCCGCTTCGAGTACCGGCTCCGCTTCATGGGCGATGCCGACAGCCTCTCGCCGCTCGGAAAGGTCGTGTCGACCCGGGAGGGAGCGCCACTTGACCCGAACAATGTCACGGAGCAAGCCCGCCTGCTTGTAGTTGAGTTCGCCGGCGGGATGCTCCGGGGGCTCGGCCCGGCCGCCGAGGTCGAGCCCGTCCAGTGGACGTCCGCCGGCGAGCTTGGTCCGCCCGTTGCCCGGCACAATCCCGAGACCGGCGGCTGGCGGGCTCTCCTGACGCTGATCCCGGAGGGTGACGGTCCGATCGAGCTGCGCTGCCACCTGCGCCGCGGCGGCGATGCCGTGACCGAGACATGGAGCTATCAATGGACGCGCTGACGCCGTCACCGTCACCGCCGCTGCCGAGGCATGCCGAGGCCGGGCCGGACGCGGCATCTCCCCCGACGCTGGCCGCCAGGTCACCGCTCGACCGCTACCTGCGCCGTCTCGGGCTCACCGACCCGGCTTGGCGCGCGGTCACGGTCGACCTGCTGTTGTGCGACCTCGCCCCCTCGGCGAGCCCGCTCGGCGCCGCCTTGCGCCGCCTCGACCAGCTGTGCGGCGCCGGCGACCCCGGACTGGCCGCCGGCCCGCTTGCCGAGGGGCGGCTGCGGGTCGAGCCGGACCTGCTCGTGCGCAGCGCGGCCGCCAAGCGTCGACGCCCGGGCGCCAGCGGCGGCGCCAGCGCGTTCGGCACGCCGCCGCCGGCCCCGCTCGCCATGCCGCTGCAGGCCCTCGAGGGCCGCTCGCGTCCGCGGCCGGTGGCCTCGAGCCGCCCCGCCCCGGCGGCCGTGCCGATGCCGTCGCGCTCGCGGTCGGCATGAGCGACGAGCGCGCCCTGCGCCTGGTCGGCCGGCTGCGCCGCGGCCTGTTCGCCGCGCTGGTGCTGGGCAGCGCCGGCCTCGCCACTTGGCTGTTCACCGACATCCGCGCCAGCACCGAGGTCTGGGTGCTCGACCTTGCCTCCTCGGCGCTGTTCGCGATCCTGTTCCTGTGGCTCGCCCACGGCTTCTGGACCGGCCTGCTGGGCGCGACGGCCTGGCTCACGGGCGGCCTGCGCCTCGGCCCCGGCGACGGAACGGCCCGGCCCGACGATCCGCCGCTGCCGCCCACGGCCATCCTGATGCCGGTCTACAACGAGGATCCGGCCCGGGTCCTGGCCGCGGTCGAGGCCATGCACCGCTCGCTCCTGCGCACCGGCGTGGCCGGCAGCTTCGAGTGGTTCGTGCTCAGCGACACCACCGACCCGGAGATCTGGCTGGCCGAGGAGGCCGCCTGGCTGGCCGCCCGCGGCCGCCTCGCCGAGGACGGAGTGGCGCTGCACTACCGCCGGCGGCGCCGCAACACCGGGCGCAAGGCCGGCAACCTGGCCGACTTCTGCCGGCGCTGGGGCGGCCGCTACGAGTGCCTGATCGTGCTCGACGCCGACAGCGTGATGGGCGGCGACACCATGGTCCGGCTGGCCCGACTGATGGCGCGCAACCCGCAGGCCGGCATCGTCCAGGTGCCGCCGATGCCGGCCAGCCGTGGCTCCCTGTTCGCCCGCCTGCTGCAGTTCTCCGCCGGCGTGTACGGCCCGCTGTTCTTCCGCGGCGCCGCCTTCTGGTGGCTCGACCAGGCGAACTATGTCGGCCACAACGCCATCCTGCGCACGCGCGCCTTCGCCGAGTGCTGCGGACTGCCGCCGCTGCGGGGCCGACCGCCGCTCGGCGGCGAGATCATGAGCCACGACTTCGTCGAGGCGGCGCTCATGCGCCGGGCCGGCTGGGAGGTCTGGCTGGCGCCCGAGCTCGGCCAGTCCTTCGAGGAGCCGCCGCCGACCCTGCTCGACTTCCTGCGCCGCGACCGCCGCTGGATGCAGGGCAACCTGCAGCATCTGAAGCTGCTCGGCGTCCCCCGCCTGCGCCCGGTCAGCCGCCTGCACCTGCTGAGCGGCGCGCTCGCCTATCTCTCCGCGCCGCTCTGGTTCGCCTTCCTCATCGTCACCCTGGCCCAGGCGCTGGTGCTGTCCGGCGCCACCTGGGACTACTTCCCGGAGGGCGCGCTGGCCGCGGTGTTCCCGGTCGACCGCAGCGGCGAGGCGCTCGCCCTGTTCGCCGCGGTGATGGGCATGCTGCACCTGCCGAAGCTGCTCGGCCTGCTGTTCACCCTGGCCGACCGCGGCAGCCGGCGCGCCCACGGCGGCGCCGTCCGGCTCGGCGCCAGCTTCCTCCTGGAGTGCCTTCTGGCGGCCCTGATCGCGCCGGTGCTGATGCTCGCCCACACGGTGTTCACCCTGCAGATCCTGATCGGCCGCGCCGTCGGCTGGAGCCCGCAGCGCCGCACCGAGCCCGGCGGCGCGGTGGCCGAGGCGATACGCGCCTATCTCGGCCACACCGTCCTCGGCCTCGGCCTCGCCTGGCTCAGCTTGGCCTTCCTGCCCGGCCTGTTCTGGTGGCTGAGCCCGCTGCTCGCCGGGCTGGTCCTGGCCATGCCGCTGGCCATGGCGCTCGACAGCCGGCCGCTCGGCCAGGCCTTCCGTCGGGCCGGCCTGCTGCTCAGCGCCGCCGAGACCGAGCCGCCGCGGGTGCTGGCCGAGGTGCGCGCCGCTGCCCCGGCGCCGCCGCCGGCCGACCCGTTCGGGCAGGTGGTCGCCGACCCGGTGCTCAACGCCGCCCACGTCGCCCTGCTCGCCGCCGCCGAGCCGCCGGGGCCGGGCGCCGAGCGCGACCTCGCCGAGGCGCTGGAGCGGCTGCGCGCCCACGGCTGGGCCGAGCTGAGCCGGGCCCAGCGGCTGACCGTGCTCGGCGACGCCGCCGCCATGCGGGCGCTGCACTGGCAGGCCTGGAGCGAGGGCGACCCGCCGCTCGCCGCCTGACCCGGTCCCGCCCGGCCGGCGTCAGCCCGGCGCGTCCCACCGGTCGATCAGATGCACGAACG
>CAZTHL010000047.1:17399-29120 GCA_964613585.1 uncultured Mycobacteriaceae bacterium
CCGCCCGGCCGGCGTCAGCCCGGCGCGTCCCACCGGTCGATCAGATGCACGAACGAGCCCATCACGGTCCGGGCGCGCCGGCCCGTGCCGCCCAGGTCGGCGCCGAGCGCGTCGGCGACCCGGAACAGCGGCGCGCCCGGCCCCTCGTCGAGGATCTCGGCATAGTGGAACTCGTGCCCGGCGAAGGCCGCCCCGGCCGGCCCGAGCGGCCCGGCTGCGGCGAGGCGCGCCCGGCGGTAGCCGAGGTGCAGCCGCGGCGCGGCCATGGAGCTCTCCAGCGGCAGCAGCCCGGCCATGGCGTGGCGCCGACCGTCGCCGTCGATCAGCCCGGCGCCGAGCACCATGTAGCCGCCGCACTCGCCGAGCACCGCGGCGCCGCGCCCGGCCGCCGCGCGCAGGCCGCCGAGGAGGCGCCCGGCCGCGGCCAGCCGCCCGGCGTGCAGCTCCGGATAGCCGCCCGCCAGGTAGACCGCGTCGGCGGCCGGATCGGGCGCCTCGTCGGCCAGCGGCGAGAACGGCGCCAGCTCGGCTCCGGCGCGATGCCAGCCCTCCAGCACATGCGGATAGGCGAAGGCGAAGGCGGCGTCGCGCGCCACGGCGATGCGCTGACCGAGCGGCGCGAGCCCGGCGCCGCCGTCCCCGGCCACGGGCCGCGCGGGCCGCGCCAGGGCGATCAGCCGGTCGAGATCGGCATGCGCCTCGACCGCCGCGGCGGCCCGCTCCAGGAACGGCTCCAGCGCCGCGTGCTCCTCGGCCGGGACCAGCCCCAGATGGCGGCTCGGCACCGCCAGGTCCGGCCGGCGGGGCAGGGCGCCCAGCACCGGCAGCCCGACCCCGGCCAGGGCCTGATCCAGGGTGCGCCGGTGGCCCGGCCCGCCGACCCGGTTGAGCAGCACCCCGGCCACGCCGACATCCGCCCGGTACCGGGCGAAGCCGAGCGCCACCGCCGCCGCCGAGGCCGCCTGGCCGCTGACGTCGAGCACCAGGACGACCGGCCAGCCGGTCAGCGCGGCCACGTCCGCGGTCGAGCCGGTGCCGTCCGGCGAGCCGTCGAACAGGCCCATCACGCCCTCGGCGACGACGATCGCGGCGCCGTCGCCGGCGTCGGCCAGCACCCGGGCCAGGGTGGCCGGCCGCATGGCCCAGGCATCCACGTTGCGGCACGGCCGCCCGCCCGCCGCGGCATGGAACGCGGGGTCGATATAGTCGGGGCCGACCTTGAGCGAGCCGACGGCCACGCCGCGCCGCCGCAGCGCGCGCAGCAGGCCGAGGGTGACGGTGGTCTTGCCGCTGCCCGAGGCCGGGGCGGCGATGATCAGCCCCGGCGTCCCGGCGCCGCCGGCTGCGCGCCCGACCCGGCCCGGCGGGCCCGGCCCGCCCGCCCCGCCCGGTCCAGGGCTCACCCGACCTCGTCGATCGCGCGGGTGCCGAGCGGATCGGCGACCAGCGCGCGGCCGGCCAGCGCGCCGACCCAGTCAAGGCTGGCACGCAGCCGCACCACCTCGCCCAGCACAAGCAGCGCCGGCGGCTCGAGCCCGGCCGCCGCCGCGTCGGCGGCGGCGCGGCCGAGCGTGGTCTCGAGCACCTGCTGCGCGGGGGTGGTGGCGCGGCAGACGATGGCCGCCGGCTCGTCGGCCCGCCGGCCGCCCTCGAGCAGGCGCCCGGCGATCACCCCCAGATGCTTGAGCGCCATGTAGATGACCAGCACCGGCGAGCCACGGGCAAGCGCCGTCCAGTCGATGTGGTCGGGCACCTTCCCCGAGGTGTTGTGGCCGGTAACGAAGGTGACCGCCGAGTTGGTCTCCCGGTGGGTGAGCGGGATGCCGGCATAGGCGAGCCCGCCGACCCCGGCGGAGATGCCGGGGACCACGCGGAACGGCACCCGCGCCTCGACCAGCGACAGGATCTCCTCGCCGCCGCGGCCGAACACGAACGGGTCGCCGCCCTTCAGCCTGAGCGTGCGCTGCCCGGCGCGCGCCAGCTCGACCAGGCGCGCCGAAATGTCCCGCTGCTTCGGCGACGGCTTGCCGCCGCGCTTGCCGGCGTACTCGAGCGCCGCCCCGGGGCGTGCCAGGGTCAGCACCGCGTCCGAGACCAGCGCGTCGTAGACCACGACGTCGGCACGGGCGAGCGCGTTCCAGGCGTGGAGCGTCAGCAGCCCTGGGTCGCCGGGGCCGGCGCCGCACAGCCAGACCCAGCCCGGCTCGAACTCCGGGAAGCCCATGGACGGCAGGAGCGCCGCGGGCGTCGGCGGGATCACAGGCATGTTCATGGCCCCGCAGGTTAGAGAATGAGCCGCGACGCGCAAGCGCCTCGGCCATGCCGACCGGCCGCCCATGGACGGCGTGGCGCCGTGACCGGTCGGCGCCGGTCCGACGCTCGGCTCCCAAGGCGCCGGCGGCCGGGTCCGGGCCGATGGGGTAGGGTTTTGTCGGTGACTGTAGGCTTTTGTCGGGCCGGCACGCGGCCATCCCGGACGAGGCGGGCCCCTCGCGTGGCGGACGCCGCCTGGAAGGCGCACTGCGCCCGATGCCGACCTCCCACTACCACGCGATCCGTTGCCAATCCGTTACCGACCCCATGGCGGATGGGATTTGTTATCCGCCGCTTGACCTCCTGCGGGGCTGGCCGCGAAATGCCGGGCATGCCCGTCTCCGTTCCCTCCGCGCCCGCGCCCGCGCGCCCCGAGGCGCCGCCGGCCGCACCGCTCAGGCGCGGCTGGACCACCGGGGCCTGCGCCGCCGCGGCCAGCCGCGCGGCCTACCAGGCGCTCGTCACCGGCGACTTCCCGGATCCGGTCACCGTGCGCCTGCCGAAGGGGCAGGAGCCGGCGTTCCCCCTGGCCCGCCAGGCGCTCGAGGCCGGGCGCGCCAGCGCCGGCATCGTCAAGGACGCCGGCGACGACCCGGACGTGACCCATGGCGCGTTGGTGCTGGCCACCGTCACCCGCGCCGCGCCCGGCCGCGGCGTCATGTTCCAGGCCGGGGAGGGGGTTGGCACCGTGACCCGCGCCGGCCTGCCGGTGCCGCCGGGCGAGCCGGCGATCAACCCCGGGCCGCGGCAGCTGATCGCCGCGCAGATCGCCGAGCTCGCCGCCCGCCTCGGCGACCCGGGCGACGTCACCGTCGAGATCGCCGTGCCGGGCGGGGCGGCGCTGGCCGAGAGGACGCTGAACGGCCGGCTCGGCGTGGTCGGCGGCCTGTCGATCCTGGGCACCACGGGCATCGTGGTGCCGTTTTCCTGTGCCGCCTGGATCCATTCGATCCACCGGGGCGTCGATGTCGCCCGCGCCGCCGGCCTCGAGCACATCGCCGGCGCCACCGGCTCCACCTCGGAGGCGGCGGTCCGGCGCCTCCACGGCCTCGCCGACCAGGCGCTGGTCGACATGGGCGACTTCGCCGGCGCGCTGCTCAAGTACCTGCGCCGGCACCCCGTGCCGCGGCTGACCATCGCCGGCGGCTTCGGCAAGATCGGCAAGCTCGGCGCCGGCCACCTGGATCTGCATTCCGGGCGCAGCGCGGTGGATCTGCCCTGGCTGGCGGAGGTCGCGGCCGCGGCCGGCGGCTCGGACGCGCTGGCCCGGGCGATCCGCGCAGCCAACACGGCGAGCGAGACGCTGGGCTTGGCAGAGGCCGAGGGCGTGCCGCTGGCCGACGCCGTGGCCGCCCGCGCCCGCGACACCGCCCGCCGCACCGTGGACGATCGGGTTGCCGTCGAGGTCGTCATCTTCGACCGGAAGGGCGCCCTGGCCGGCCGGGCCGGGCCATGACGGAGGACATGCCTTCACCCTGCCCCGAGCCGCGTCATGATGCAGGATGAATCGTCACCGTCCCCCACGCCGCGCGTGGGAGAGGGGCGGGAAGGGGGCGCTGCGGCGGCGGCACGGGCAAACGCCGGCGATGGCCCGACCGGCGAGACCGCGCGCGCCCCTCCTGGCCCTCCCGCCCGCACGGCGGGGGCGAGGGGATGCGGTCGTGACCGTCATGGCGCCGCGCGGGTGCTGATCCTGGGCGGCACGGCTGAGGCGGCGGCGCTCGCCGCGGCGCTGGCGGAGCGGCCGGGGGTCGAGCCGGTCACCTCGCTGGCCGGCCGCACCCGGGCGCCGGCGCGGCCGCCGGGCGAGCTGCGCATCGGCGGCTTCCACGGCGCCCAGGGCCTCGCGGCCTATCTGGAGGCCGAGCGCATCGCCGCCCTGGTCGACGCCACCCATCCCTTCGCCGCAGCCATCAGCGCCAACGCCGCCACGGCCGGCGCGGCCACGGGCGTGCCGCTCCTCCGGCTCGAGCGGCCGCCCTGGACGCCCGGCCCGGGCGACGCCTGGCACGAGGTCGCCGACATGACGGGCGCGGCGGCCGCGCTCGCCGGCGTCGGCGGCCGCGTGTTCCTGTCGGTCGGCCGGCAGGACCTCGGGCCCTTCGCCGAGATCCGCGACCGCCGCTTCCTGGTGCGGATGATCGACCCGCCGGAGGCGCCGCTGCCGCTCGCCGACCCTGAGATCGTCCTCGGTCGCGGCCCGTTCACCGAGGCGGCGGAGATCGCGCTGCTGCGCCGGCACCGCATCGCCGTGCTGGTCGCCAAGAACAGCGGCGGCGCGGCCACCTATCCGAAGCTCGCCGCCGCCCGCCGTCTCGGCCTGCCCTGCATCCTGGTGCGCCGGCCCCGGAAGCCGCCCGTCGACACCGTCACCTCCGTCGAGGCCGCCCAGGAGTGGCTTGAGGAGACGCTTCGCAGATCGGGTTGAGGTCGATCGGAGCCCCCGTCGCGATCCGCAAGCCATCGCTGAGAAGTCCCCGCGGCGTTGCGGTCCGCTCCTCGCCGGCGCCGCAATCCGACCCCGCCCGGCTGCCGACAGAAGCCCGACACAGGGGGGCGACAGGTTCATGTCGGTTAGAGCATATCCGCGTGACGCGACATCGGCACCGGCCCGCGCCCCCGGCCGGCCCGCCTGAGCATACCGTCGTCGAGTGGCCGGGCCGGGGAGCGCACCGGCGATGCCACCGAAACCGGAGACGCTTGAGCAGCGTCATGCCGCCGGCAGAGCGGCCTCGCCCTGCTCGCTGCGCCGAGCGGTGTATCGCCGGGGCTGAGTGACGTCTTCCCGTTCCAAATAAGGATAGTCGGTCAGCATCTCCTCGGACGCTCTGACCGGCGGCGACCCGGCCGACGATCATCCCCACCGTGACGCGCATCCCCGGATGCACGGCTTGCCACCCATCACGTCCGGCCGTCGCGTGATGCGATCGGGATCCTTCATGTGCTCGTCCACCCTTCGACACGACGTCCCATGACAACAACGAAGATCGTCATTGCGAGCGACGCAAAGCGATCCACGCTTTGATTGGCCGCTGCCGAAGACGAACCTGGATCGCCAGGGCGCCGGGCGAAGCCGGCGCGTTCCAGCCCTTTGAAGTCCGGCCCAGGCCAAGGGATGGCGCCCGCTCGCCACGGCGCGTCGCACCTGCATCGTCGCGCCGCAGGCGCCCGTTGCGGAAGCCGCTTCGCGCCCGCGTCCGCACCCCGTAGCCTTGAGCCATGGCACGGCTCGGCGGTTGCCCGGGACCGTGCCCGCGCGCTTCCTTGTCCGCTGCCGGAGACCATCATGGACGTGTCGGTGCTGATCATCTTCTTCGTAGTTCTGAAGGTCTTGTTCCTTGTCGCGGCCGGCGTGCTGATCACCATCGGCCTCAGGGCCTTCCGTCGGCGTCAAGCGCGCCTGGCCGAAACGAGCGGCCCATCCGTTGTTCAGCCCTCGCCCCACGCATCGGAGTAGCGCCGGGATGACGGCGAGCCTTTGTCCTGGCGGTTGCAATGACGGGGAAACATTGGAGAAAGTATGCTTGCCAGCGCAGCGAAAGCTCTCCAGGCGTTTCGCTTGCCGGGGTCACGAGTCAGTCGGACTCGATTGCCGCGTGTTCAGCAACACTCGTGGACTCGGGTATGCGTACATCGAGATGATCTTCTCGTCGAAGCCCGGCAGTCGGCGCCGATATTTGGCGATGAGCTGCGGATCGAACGTCGCGAGCCGATCCCGCGGCACCGCGATCGGCAGCTTGCCGGTGGCGGTCAAGAGCGTCTTCCGACCGTAGCCGTTACGCCGGTTGCCGCTGCCGTCGGCGCCCTCCTCGGCCAAGTGGTGGTCCATCTCGGCGTTCAAGGCCCGCTCGGCGAAGGCGAGCTTCAGCTCGTCGAGGACGCCGCCCTCGGTCAGCGCGGAGCCGGGGTCACGCCCGGCCAGCAACTGGTCCAACCGCTCGTCCGGGATCGAGGGCGCTTTGCGTCGTGCCATGCCAGGGTCTCCTTCCTCTCCCTGTCATGCCGCCACCACGGAAATCCTGACACTCCCACCAGCGGCGTCGCCGGCCTTCTGTTCCAGGCCGCCCACGTCGCCCTGCCGCCCAACATGCGCGAACCCGCCGCCTGACCTCCTTAACAATAAGTCGTAACGTCCAACGCTCGATAGCAGGCTGTTGAAGAAGTCGCCTACCGCTCAGCGACGGCAGCATCCATCGCCGCCGCCCTGGCGCTGAAGCTGGATCGGTGGGCAGGGCACCGAACCATAGGAGCAGAACACGCAGCAGTTACCCGGCTTCGGGCGGAGCAGCGCGGCAGCCCTCGCACTCGTAGAAGAATTGGCAGGCGTCGGTCGGCATCGCCTCGATTTTGCGATGGCCGCAGTGCGGGCAGGTGATCTCGGAGCGAAGCTCGGGCCGGATGGTCATGGCGACACCGCCAGCAGCTTGGGCAACCGCACCAGGTTGTATGCGGCGGCCGTGAAGGCGAAGGCCCAGTCCACCTTGTCGAGGCCGCGCAGCTTGGTCTTGCGCATCCCCGCCACCGTCTTGATCCAGCCGAAGGCTTCTTCGATGCGCTTGCGGATGCGCTGGCTGGCCGCGTAGCCGGGATGGCGCGTGGTGCGGCCGTCGATGGCCGAGCGCCGTCGGCTGGTGTTCCTGGCCACGTGCGGTCGGACGTTCAGGGTCCGCAGTTCCTCGACGAAATCGGCGGCATCGTAGCCCCGGTCCGCCCCCAGCGTAATGGCGCGCGGACGATCGGCCCAGGCTTCGATCATGTCCAGCGCCGCCAAGCGCTCGGCATGGCCCGACACCCGGGTCATGCGGGTGTCGATGATCAGACCCGAGCGGTTCTCCATCAGGCCGTGGCCGATGAAGCAGAGCTTGGCCTCCATCCCCGGCCATGGACCTTTTCAACAGCCTGCTAAGGGCGTTTCCGGGTGAGGTGGCATCGCCGGCCCGCTCTCCCGCCCGGCCACCCAACGACGGCATGCTTGGGGTCGCCGGGCGGGGAGCGCAGCGGTGCCGACGCCGGGCGAGGCGGAAACGCTCCAGAGGAGCAACGGCGCGCCCCCACCGTGCCGGCCCCGCCTCGGCGGGTCGGAGCGCCGCCCGGCGCCGCGGCGCGCCCGACCATCGGTCCCGGTGACCGCGCTGTGACAATCCTCACCGCCAGCTGTCCGTCATTGAGGTAAAAGAACGCGTGGGCGACCACCGGTAGGCGCGGAACCCATCCGTTTGATTGCGCTTAATGCTGACAGGCAACCCATGGGTTGCCGCGCCCTGGGCCGCCGCCCTGCGTGCCCGGCATAATGTGACCAGGACCTGACAAACGCACGACCGGTGCCGGCCACGACTCCTGGTTGAGGTATTGACAAGAAAGGACGGACGACATGGCAACACTGGTCGTCGATACCCTGGACGATATTGTCAGCTCTACTGACAATCAAACGTCGCTGCGGGAGGCCCTGGCCGCCGCCGAGGCCGACTCCTACAACCCGAGCACGATCACCTTCGCGCCGGGCCTCGCCGGCGGAGTGATCACGCTGGCGGCCGAGCTTTCCGTGTGGACCGAGGCCGATCTCGTCATCGACGGCGACCTGAACGACGACGGCACGCCCGACATCACGCTCGACGCCAACGCCGACGGCGACGCCGACGCCACCACGGCACTGGGCCAGAGCGGCCCGGACTTCCAGGCCCGAAAGGCGCTCTGGATCGGCGGCTTCAGCGACCCGGCGACGATCGATGGCCTGGTGATCACCGGCGGGGTGACGACGGCCGACCGCGACGGCGGCGCCGGCATCGATGCGCCGGAACGCTTTCTCACCGTCAAGAACAGCATCGTCCGGGACAACGCCACCCTGGGCGACGATGCCCCGGGCGGCGGCATCTTCAACTATTTTGGCATAACCCTGATCAACAGCGCGGTCCTCAACAACAGCACCAGTGGCGACGACTCAGCCGGCGGCGGCACCTACAACAATTACGGGGTTACTGTGGTCGACAGCGTCATCAGCAACAACAGCACGCTGGGCGCAAGGGCCGAAGGGGGCGGCATCAGCACCTTCTACACCGCGACCGTGACGAACAGCATCATCAGCAACAATAGCACCGCGGGCGACAACGCGCCCGGCGGCGGCCTCTATTCGGGCGAGATCCTGCTGACCAACACCACCGTCAGCGGCAACAGCACCTCGGGCACGGGCTCGCACGGCGGCGGCCTGTACGGCGATGGCGAATACGAAGGCCACTTCGACGGCCTGATGAGCCTGGCCGGCAGCACGGTCAGCGGCAACAGCACAAGCGGAGCGAGCGCCTCCGGCGGGGGCATTTTCCATCGTGGCGAGCTGGTTGTCGCCGACAGCACAATCGCCGACAACGCCACGGCCGGCGAGGACGCCACGGGCGGCGGCATTCATGCCGAGCTTGACGTCACGCTGACCAATAGCGCGGTCACGGGCAACAGCACCGAAGGCAAGGGTGCGGAGGGCGGCGGCATCTTCGCCGCGACGGAAGGCACCTACGACGGCGACACGGCTCTGGTGCTGATCAGCAGCAGGGTGGCGGACAACAGCACGGCCGGCGAGAGCGCTGCCGGGGGTGGCATTTCGGCCAATGGCGAGGTCAGGTTGACCGGCACCACGATCGAGGGCAACAGCACAGCGGGCCTGTTCGCCGATGGCGGAGGTCTGCACGCGCACACGGCCGTGCTGCTCGACAGCACGGTCAGCGGCAACGGCACCTTCGGCGGCGCTGCCTATGGCGGCGGCCTGTCCGGCGTCACCCTGCTTGTGGATCTCAGCACGATCGACGGCAACCGGACGACGGGAGACGACGCCGCCGGCGGCGGCCTGTATGTCGGCGGCACGCTGCGGCTGACCAACAGCACGGTCAGCGGCAACAGTACCGCGGGCGTCGGCGCGGAAGGCGGCGGCATCGCCGAGGATCTCATGTTCGCCGACACGGCGCTGATCAACAGCACGGTGACCGGCAACAGCACCTTCGGGGCGGCGGCGCCCGGCGGCGGCCTCATGGGTGGCGGCTGGTCGGCGGTCCTCGAGAACACGATCATCGCCGGCAACGTGGCGGTGAACGCCGACCATGATGACGCCCACTATGTTGCGCCTGACGCAGCGTCCATTGTCGGCTCCGACCCGGGCCTGATCTTCGCCGAGACCGAGGAGGTGCTGGCGGACAGCGACGGCGACGGCATCGGCGACACGCCGACCGGGGTGCTGGCCGGGGTGCTGGCCGACCATGGCGGGCCGACCGAGACGGTGGCGCTGCTCGCCGATCCCTCCAACCCGGCGCTCGACAGCGGCGACGCCGCGGTGGCGCCGGCAACCGACCAGCGGGGGATCGCCAGGCCGCAGGGGCCGGGCGTCGATCTCGGCGCCTACGAGCTGTCGCCGCCGGTCGATCCCGGACCGGAGATCCTGCTTGCGGCCGATTTCGAGGGAGGATCCGACGGCTTCGTCTACGCCGACGACACGTTCGGCCCCTGGAGCAATCCGGACTATGCCGATGGGGCGGCGCAGGACGGCGTGCTGTCCGTCACCCTGGGCGGCATCGACGACGCCCGGGTCCGCAACATGTCGGGCGGCTGGAGGGAGGATATCACCCTGGAGGAGGTGGGCGCGGTCAGCCTCAGCTTCCGCTACAACCTGACGCTGAGCGAGGCCTACGAGCCGCACGAGGAGGGTCAGGTCCTGGCCGCCCTCGACGGCCAGCTGATCGGCGGCGGCCCCATCGACACGCTCACCGGCGCCGACCCGGTCTCCACCGGCTGGCAGGAGGTGACCCTGGAACTGGGCGAGCTGGCGGCGGGGACGCACACCCTGACCCTCGGCGCCTTCAACACCGTCAAGAGCGCGGCCGACGAGGTGACCATGCTCAGCCTCGACGACGTCCTGGTGACAGCCGAGGCGACGGACACCCTCATCGGCTAGGGCCGCGGTCGCACGCATGCCTAGCCGGCGGTCGGGACCGACCCGGCCGCCGGCTGGGTCGCCGCCTCCGGGACGATGCGCCAGGCGGCCGACCCCGTGGGGTCGTGCCAGAAGGTGAACTGGTCGAAGCGCTTGAACACGTCGGGCGGCAGCACGGTCTGGCGCGGCCGGTGCTGCACCGGACCGGACACCCGGTGCAGGCCGGGAGCCCCCAGCTTCCGGTCGAACTCGGGCTCGTCATACTCAACGTTGTCGACGTCGTGCGGGAACCACTCCTCTTCAAGGAAGCGGTAGACCAGCTTCAGGCACGCCTCGGGTTTTTGGGCCAGGATGTCGTAGTCGACCAGCAGCATGTACCCGGAATGCTCGCCGTAATAGGCCTCCTTCAAGGCCGAATAGGCGAAGCCGACCACCCGGTCGCGGTGGGCCAGCGCTTCCGTCCGGCTGAACACGGTGGCGCGCTCCTCGGGCGTCGTGAACAGCTTTGACGGCTCGAAGGCGTTGCGCCGCACCAGGCGCTCGAAGCTGTCCATCACCCAGGCGACCGAGCGTACGCAGCACAGCAGCCGGGCCTCGGGGAACAGGGCGCGGATCAGCGGCAGGCGCGCCGCCCAGCCTCGGTTGGTGTCGAAGATGAGAGCCTTGTCGGCCTGGTCGGCGTAGTAGGCGTCGACGATGGCGCGCAAGATGGCCCGGCGCTTGTCCTCGTCCAGGAACACCGAGGTTTCCGAATGCGCGCTCATCGTGTTGAGCGCGCTGCCGACAAGGCCGCCGACCGGCCCGGTCATGGCGGCATGGACGCGTGGGTTCTGGCGCAGCAGCCCGGCCAGCAGGGTTGAGCCGGCGCGCGGCAGCCCGGCGATGAAGTGGATCCTCGGGGTCATCCGCAATGTCCGTTCCGACCCTGTCCGCAAAGCTCTGTCACTGTGCCGCGCGGCGTCCGGCGTGTACAGAGATGGTCGTGCGTGGCTGGCGCCAGCGCTGAATGATGTGTGCCGCGTCGCACAAATAATAAAAAATGTCGTTGACTGCTCATCGAGCATCTCTGAACCCTTCGGCCTCAAATAATATAATCGCAAATTTCGCGTCAGGACATCCTTTGGTTAATAACTGGATTGAATTCTGGCGGCGGCCTGGACGCCGAGGCGGATCTCGGCTGCTTCGCCATCCCCGCGACGGTGACCGCGGTCGACAGCACGATCGCCGGCCACCGGGCCGGCGAGAACGGCGGCGGCCTCGCCTCCGACCACGCCGCTTTCACCCTGACCGACAGCACCATCAGCGGCCATGTCGCGGAAGGCGGTGCCGGCGGCGGCATCGCCGGCGGCTTTGGCGGCGACGTCGTGCTCGTCGGCAGCGCGCTCTTTGGGAACCGAAGCGCGGAGAGCGGCGGCGGCCTGTCCACGTCGAGCGCGAGCCTCACCAACAGCACGGTCGGCGGCAACCCCGCGACGGGCGAGGATGCCGCGGGCGGCGGC
>CAZTHL010000048.1:0-23286 GCA_964613585.1 uncultured Mycobacteriaceae bacterium
CCGTTCATCGTCAACGATCCCGGCGAGGGCAGCCAGGCCAAGCGCCGCGCGCAGGCGGTTATCATCGATCATCTGACGCCGCCGCTGACCCGGGCCGAGAGCTACGGACCGCTCAAGGACCTGGAGCAGCTGGTCGACGAGTATTACGAGGCGGCGGGCGTTGATCCTCGGCGCCTCGGGCTGCTGCGCGATCAGATCCTCGACCTGGCGCGCTCGCTCGGCCTCGACCGCGATTGCGGCGTGGTCGATGACGAGGAAGAGGCGAGTGCGCTTGCCAAGCTCGACAATCATTTGTGCGAGCTGAAGGAGCTGCAGATCCGCGACGGACTGCACGTCTTCGGCACCAGCCCGGACGGCGACCGGGCGACCGATCTGCTGCTCGCTCTGGCGCGGGTGCCGCGCGGCGACGGCATGCACGGCAACGCCTCGCTCATTCGGGCCGTTGCCGCCGATCTCGGCCTGGAAGGCTTCGATCCGCTCGACGCCGCCCTGGGAGATCCGTGGACCGGTCCCCGGCCGGCAGCGCTTGAGGCGGCGCTGGACGAGGCAACACCGTGGCGCAGCCAGGGCGACACGGTAGAGCGGCTGGAGATCCTGGCCCGCCGGCTGGTGGTCGGCGCGGTCGTCACCGAGGCGGGCTGGCGCGCGACCGCGGCGGTTCTCGAGGCGATCGACACGGCGGCGCGGCCGGCGCTCGAGGCGAGCGGACCGGCGGAGCACAGCGCCCTGCTCCATGGGCTCGACGGGGCCTTTGTCGAGCCGGGCCCGTCAGGCGCGCCGACCCGCGGCAGGCTCGATGTGCTGCCGACCGGCCGGAACTTCTATTCCGTTGACAGCCGCACCGTGCCGACCCCAACGGCCTGGCAACTCGGCTGGCAGTCGGCCGCCCGTCTGCTCGACCGGCATCGGCAGGAGCACGGCGAGTGGCCACGGAGCCTGGCGCTGAGCGCCTGGGGCACGGCCAACATGCGCACCGGTGGCGACGATCTCGCCCAGGCGCTGGCGCTGATCGGCGTTCGGCCGACCTGGGACAGTGCCTCGCGGCGGGTCACCGGCTTCGAGGTGCTGCCAGCAAGCGTACTCGACCGGCCGCGTGTCGACGTGACCTTGCGGGTGTCGGGCTTCTTCCGCGACGCGTTTCCCCAGCAGATCGACCTGTTCGATAGCGCCGTCCGGGCGGTGGCGGCCCTCGACGAGCCGGAATCGGTCAACCCGCTGGGGGCCCGCGTTCGTGGCGACACGGAGGCGCTGGTGGCCTCCGGCGAGGACGCGGCCACGGCAGCCCGCCGCGCCGGCTACCGGGTGTTCGGCTCCCGTCCCGGCGCCTACGGGGCCGGGCTGCAGGCCCTGATTGATGAACGCGGGTGGGACAGCGAGGCCGACCTGGCGCGCGCCTATCTGGCTTGGGGCGGCTACGCCTATGGCCACGGCGCCGAAGGGGCGGCGGAGGGGCGCCTGTTCGCCCACCGCCTCGAACGGATCGAGGCGGTCGTGCACAACCAGGACAATCGTGAGCACGATCTTCTGGACTCGGACGACTACTACCAGTTCGAGGGGGGGCTGGCGGTGGCGGTGACCCACCTGTCCGGCGAGCGGCCGGTGGTCTACCACAACGATCATTCCCGACCCGAACGGCCGGTGGTGCGGACCCTGACCGAAGAGATCGGCCGGGTCGTGCGCGGCCGCGCGGTGAACCCGAAATGGATCTCCGGGGTTATGCGACACGGCTACAAGGGCGCCTTCGAGATCGCCGCCACGGTGGACTACCTGTTCGCCTTCGCGGCCACGACCGGCGCGGTCGGCGACCACCATTTCGACGCCGTGTACGACGCCTATATCGGCGACGACACGGTGCGAGGCTTCATGGCCGAGAACAACCCGGCGGCGCTCAAGGAGACGGCCGAGCGGCTGCTCGAGGCACAGGACCGGGGCCTGTGGCGGCCCCGCTCGAACGCCGCCTACAACTCCCTGCGCCGCCTGCAGGAAGGAGCACGCGAATGACCCAGCCGGCCGGCCCGCCTGCCGAGCCCGAAGCCGCGAACGAGGCGGAGCTCGACCGCCGCCACGCCGAGAAGATGGCCAAGAAGAAGGCCGCACGCGACAAGATCGTGGCCTCCAAGACCGTTGAGAAGGGCCTGCTGATCGTCCACACGGGCAAGGGCAAGGGCAAGTCGACGGCGGCCTTCGGGATGATCGTCCGCGCCCTCGGCCACGGCTTGCCGGTCGGCGTCGTGCAATTCGTCAAGGGACGGTGGCAGACCGGTGAGCGGGCCGTGCTGGAGCGCTTTCCCGACCTGTGCACGATCGCGACCATGGGCGAGGGCTTCACCTGGGAGACCCAGGACCGGCAGCGCGATATCGCCGCCGCCCGGGGAGCCTGGCAGCGCGCGCGGGAGATCATCGCCGACGAGCGCCACTGCATGGTCCTGCTCGACGAGCTCAACATCGTCCTGCGCTACGGCTATCTGGACATCGAGGAGGTCCTGCCGGCGCTCGCGTCGCGGCCGCCCAGGACCCATGTCATCGTCACCGGGCGCAATGCCAGGGATGAGCTGATCGAGGCAGCCGACTTGGTCACCGAGATGGCGATGGTCAAGCATCCGTTTCGAAGCGGCGTGAAGGCTCAGGCCGGGGTCGAATTCTAGAGCGTTTCCGGCTCACGCGGCATCAGCGGTGCGGCCCCAACCCCCCGGCCCAAGGACAGCATGCTTCGGGTGGCCAAGCGGGGGATCGGGCCGGTGCCGATCCCGCGTCAGGCGGCACCCGTTGCGGCAAAGGCGTGGGACGCTCAGACGAGCCCGCCACGGCGGGCCCGGTAAGCACGGGACCCGACCGGCCGGCCGCACGCCTGTTCCAGGAACCGGGTCGCCTCAAGGAGGGCCTCGGCATCGATGCCGGTCTCGATGCCGAGGCCCTGCAGAAGATGCAGCACGTCCTCGGTGGGGGGGTTCGCTGGAACATCCGCGTGGGGGCAAAGCCCAAGGCCGCCGAGGCTGGTCTCGAGCGCGCTCACGCCGCGCTGCAGTGCCGCATAGATGTTGACGAGCCCCAGGCCGTAGCCGTCGTGGAAATGCACGGCCAGCCGCTCGACCGGCACCTCGACCGTCACCGCGTCCAAGAGGTCACCGACCTGCCGCGGCGTGGCCTGACCCAGCGTGTCCACCAGCGTCACACGCTCGATGCCGAGACCGAGCAGGGTTGCGGCGGCTCGGGCGACCCGGGACGGCGGGACGGCCCCCTCGTAGGGGCAGCCGAGGCACGCCTCCAGAGCGACGCGGACCCCCATGCCCGCCTCGCGCGCGGCGGTGACAGCCGCTGCGACGCGCCGGCCCACCTCCCGAATCGAGCCGTTGAGCGCCTGCAGGCTCAGGCTCTCCGTCGTCGCGGCCTCCATGAGCAGCGCCTCGACGCCCGCCGCCCGTGCCAGGGCCACGGCCTTGGGGCTTGGCACCAGAGCGGCATAGACAACGCCTGGCCGCCTTGGCAGCAGGCCCAGCAGCGCTTCCGTGTCGGCGAACTGCGGACGCCAGCGTGCCGAGACGAAGCTGCCGGCATCGATCACCCTCACGCCCGCGGCGCCGAGCCGATCGACAAGGCCGAGCTTCACCTCAAGGGGGAGGCTCAACGACTCGTGCTCGAGGCCGTCCCGCAGCGCGACCTCGACCAGCGTCACCCGGGAAGGCAGGGCCGCCATCAGGCGTCATCCTCATGGGGTCTTCGGAACACCAGAACGCCGGCGGGAGGACGAAGATTTGGCTAAGCTCCCGTCCCGCGGCGGCGGCGGTTGCGGCCGAGGGATGGCGTCAGGACAGCCAGCGGGTGATCGCGAGTCCAGCGGTTGCCGACACGGCGGTGAGCGCGGTGCCCCAGATCACGTCGACGACGGCCACGGGCAGCGGCCAATTGCGGATGGTCGCCAGATTGGTCAGGTCGTATGTGCCATAGGCGACCAGACCCAGGACGATGCCGTGCACCGCAGCGACGCCTAGCGAGTTGGCCTGCCAGCCGGGCCTGACCGCCAGATAGACGATACCGACAACGTATACTAGATAAAAGAGGCCGGCAACGACGAAATTGGGGTCCGGGCGCATCAGCTCGCCAAGCTGGCGGGCATAGAAGGTCCGCGCGACGATGCCGAGCCAGAGCGCATCGATGACAAGGAAGACGGCCGCGGTCGCGAGATAGCTTGTAACGAAAGGCATGTTCGATGCCTCCTTTCGCATGGAGTCGGAAGCACTGACATCGACCGCGAGGCAGTTCCGGCCACCCCGAAACGTTATCTCTGGGTCCGTGAGAAAGGCTGCGCCACCGACGCTGCAACCGGCTGCCGGGGTAGCGGCTTGCGCCTTCACATCGTTGACGGGATGGGAAATAAAGAGGAGGGTCAGCGGGAACGGGAGACAAGCCGTGTCGGCTGCGCTGATGGCTTTGGCAGGAATTGCCTTGTTGAGCATCATCATGATGATGATGGTGATGACCCTGTCGGCGCGACGGCGCCGCAAGCAGGAGCGCCTGGACCGCGCCTTCGAGCGAGCTCGACGTGCGCACAGCGCGGGCACCGGCGAGCAGGGCAAGCCGTATTCCGTCTACGGCGAAGGCGTCTGGCGTCCTTGAGGGCGCGCATCGGCACCGCTCAGCGGCTGTCCGAGACGGGATCCCCGGGCTCGCCCGGCTCCTGAGGCCGGATCGATCGTCGCGCCCCCCCGGCTGCGGCGCGTGACCCGATTAGGCGAGTCCATTCAGGTGACGATTTGCCCGAACGCACGAGCAGTCTGCGGAGTTTGGGAGAAAATCGGCCAAGCTGTGAACTGTTCGTTCGCCCAGGCCGGCGCTGACGGCTGAAGTGTCCATTTGGCTGGCCCAAGGCGCAAGCTTGTTCCAACGTTCAACGGAATCCCACAGACTGCTCGAGCGTTCCCGCCTGACGCGGAATCGGCACCGACCGGCGATGCCACTTGACCCGGAAACGCTTTATTGGCGACGCGAACCAAGTAGGCACAGCCGGGGCGACGGCAGCTGCCGATCCTTCCCTCTTCCTACACCAGAGGCTGGATCAGCTGCTCGCCGTTGGCCGTCGGCTGAAGACGGGTCGTGCGGCGATCCGGACCTTGCGAAGCCTGCGACCGTCGCGCGCCAAGTTGCGACGCTTTTCTCACTGTCCTCGGATAAGGGTGCGACCATGCCCCGGTGTTGGGGCTTCCCCGCTCCCCCCGAATGCGTCGATCGCGCCATCGCCACACCATGGAACGGTTCCGTCCGGCAGCAAGCCTATCGGATGGACGCGACCTCGACCGACTGGACGAAGGACGCCGACTGCAGCCGTGTCGTCAGGTCAGCCACGGCATCCGGCGCCACCGGCATCTCGATCAGGCATGTATCCCCCTGCAACGTGGTCGTGAACTCGGCAATTTCGCCAAGCAGGAGCACGATGTCGCCACCGCGCCGCCGGTCGGCACGAACACGTAGGAAGGCTTGTCCAATCGACCGCATTCGAGCCGGTCTCCTTCTAGGCGCGCTCGGTGATCTTCTGGCACCCCGCGCGGCCGCGATCGATCGCCGCAGCGGTATCATGTGCCATTAGTTAAGCCGATGTTTAGCTTTCGCGCAACAGCGTGGTGACCAGTCCGGATGGTCGATGAAGCCCCGTGATTCGGAAGATTTGGCGCTCGCAACGGAGCTGCCGTCCCCCGGAGGTCCATGACAGGCTCGGAGAAGCCGTCCTGCCCCCGCATCGGGGGCAGGACGGGCGTGTCCCCGGCCGGCACGTTTTATCGGCGAGCGGTGTCGGATCCCGCGGCTTCACGTTCCAGGTAAAGCCGTGTCATCTGAGGAATGTGCTCATCAAGCCAAGCCTGCTGGCGAACTTCCTGCTCGAGGATCTCCTGCATGCTTCGCTTGATCTCCATCTCGCCAGCCATATCGGCGGCCGTGATGTTGCAGCGGTATGAGGCGATCTCGAAGCCTTCGAACATCTGGCTGGCGATGGCGTACTTCATGACCTCGTCCTCGGCGATGCCGGTGACGAAACTCTGCATGTTCCCCATCAGCCGGGTGGTCAGCTCCTTCAGCGTCGACGGCTCTGCCTTCAACTGCCGCAGGCAGTCCTCGACGGTGCGCAGTTGTCCCCTGGTCTCATCCAGGTGCAGCGCCAGCTGCTGATGAAACTCAGGATAGTTCCGCACCCTTTGCATCTGCCTTTCCATCAGGTCGATGGCCTGCTTCTCCATGGCATAGGCATCGCGCAGCCAATCGAGCAACGTTTGGTTGTAAATTCCCATGGGTCCCTCGCGACGGTCTGGTCTGAGCCGGCAACACGCCGGTCAGGGAGCCGTTCCGTCAGGGAGATGCGCCCCCTCTCGACCCCTGGAGCGTTTCCGCGGGACGCGGAGTCGGCATCGGCCCGCTGCCGCGCCCGGCCAGCCTGAGCATGCGGTCGCCGGGTGGCCGGGAGGGGGGCGGGGGCGGGCCGGCGATGACACGTGAGCCGGGAACGCTCTAGAACTGAACCGCGTTGCCCCGGACCACGACATGCTTGGCCGGATTGTCGCCCATGCGGTAGGCAAGCTCCGCGGGATGGTCGATGTCCCAGACAACGAGATCCGCGCACAGGCCCGGCACCAGACGGCCGCATTCGTCCTGCAGCCCCAGCGCACGAGCGGCATGGCGGGTGACGCCCGCCAGGGCCTCCTCGGGACGAAGCCCGAAAAGAACACACCCCATGTTGAGCATGAGCAACAGGGAGGTCACCGGCGAGCTCCCCGGATTGCAGTCGGTGGCCAAGGCCATCGGTACGCCGTGCCGCCGCAGGAGCGCGACCGGCGGCGGTCGGGTCAGGCCCAGGAAGTAATAGGTGCCCGGCAACAGGACCGCGACGGTGCCTGCTGCCGCCATGGCGGTGACCCCGGCCTCGTCCGTGTGCTCCAGATGGTCGGCCGAGAGCGCGTCCCAGCGCGCCGCCAAGGCGGCGGCTCCGCGATTGGCGAGCTGATCGGCGTGGAGCTTGACGGGCAGGCCGCACGCTCTCGCCGCAGCGAAGTAGCCTTCCACATGGTCAAGGGAGAATTCCGGCGTGTCCAGATAGGCGTCCACCGCCTCGGCCAGCGACTCACTGTCCACGCGGGGCAGAAGCTCCCGGCAGACGAGGTCGAGATAGCCGTCCGGATCGTCCTGCTGCTCCAGGGGCAGGGCGTGCAGAGCAAGGAGCGTGCGTCGCACCCGTATGCCGGTCTCTCGAGCCAGCTGTCGTGCCGCGCGCAGCTGCTTGATCTCGGTGTCGGTGTCGAGCCCGTAGCCGGACTTGATCTCCACCGTCGTCACGCCCTCGGCCCTGAGACGATCGAGCCGGCGCCTTGAGCGCTTGCAAAGATCCTCATACCCGGCCGCCCGTGTGGCCTCCGCGGTGTTGCGGATCCCGTGCCCCGGAACGGCAACCTCATGCCGGGAGCCGTTCATCCGGTCGTTGAACTCCCAGGACCGATTGCCGTCGAAGACCAGGTGCGTGTGGCAGTCGATCAGGCCGGGTGTCATCCAGCGACCGGCGACCTCATGGACCTCTGCCGCCAGCCCCTGCGGCGGTCCCGGAAGTCGGGATCTCGGTCCGACCCAGACGATCCGGCCATCCTCGACCGCCAAGGCTGCGTCGAGAAGCGTGCCATAGCTGTCCGTCGAATCACAAAGCCTGGGATCCATTGTCGCAAGGCGCACGTCAATCCACAGCGCGTCCCACATCCGTCGTTGCCTCCCGCACTGTTTTCGCGCTGTCCCGGCCGCACGCGAACGCCCCTGGCGACATCCACTGCGGTCCCGCCGAACGCGCGCTCCCCGACTTCAATGGTCACGGATGCTGGTCACTGGCGCAAGGCCAGCCCCGGGAGGCACCCTGACACCGTGACGCCGGGATGACGGCACGCTGGTTGGCCCACGGGTCGGACAGGTCTGGCGCAACGATCGAAAGGTGGCGATGCTCGCGGTCGCCCAGCTCGGCTTTTCGTGCTGCGCCGGACCGGATCAGCGTGGAGTCGGCATGGTGTCGGACGAGATTGGGCCGGAGGCAGGCCCATGTGGCGGACCATCGTCATTGGATCCCGCCCGACCGCCGCCGCGCGGCACGTCCGGCTCGGCGGCGCCCGGCCGTCGGGGGACGGGCTGCTGCTCGGACAGGCTTACTGCCGCAAGGCGATCCAGCACGCCACGGATCGCCGCCCCTGCCTCGCCCCGCTCTCCATCAAGGTCGATCTGCAATCCGCCGCTATCGCGCAGAGCGGCGATATGGTGCTCGAGCACTCCCTGGTCTCCGGGCGCCCGCCGCGTCAGGCCCGACAAATCCGGCTGGAACTGGGGCTCACGAAGGGCGCCGGTGACCAGGATCGGGACCAGCACCGCCGCGCCCGCGGCCACCTCCCGGTTCCCATCGGACGTCCCCTCGCGAGAGACCCCCTCCGGCACGGCCACCACGCTTTCGTCAGTCGGATCCGCCACCATTTTGGGGACAAGCCTTATGGCGAGATGCTGCGTCGCCCCGTCGACCTTTCCATCGCCTTCCAGCTGGATCGTTGGGGCCAAGAGACGCACGCTCTCGACCAGGATGTCGTCGCCGGCAAACCGCAGGCTGGCGCCAAAGGCCGCGAAGTCCGTGTCGGCGCCTCGGGCGGCCGATGAGTCGCGAAAAGCCGCCGATTCGTTTCGGGCCATTCCTGGCAGGTCGATGCCTTGGAGGCGTCCCTCGGTGATGAGGACGCTGCCCTGTCCACGGGCCCCGGTGATCAGCTCCGCCAGATCGCTCCCCTGGCTGTCGACATCGAAGCCGGCGGACAGGAGACCGGCAATGCCCGGCGGGCCGATCGACCCGTCCGGCCAAAGACGAGCATCGATCTCGGTCGCATTGAGCTTCAGCTCCACGTGCGGTGGCGAAGGCGCCATGTCCACACTCCCGCGCGCCCTGACCGTCCCCGAGAGCAGGTCCGGTGAGGCGGCCTCGAAGCGCAGCCGGCCAGCCCGCCACCCGGCGATCAACGTCGGCGAGCCGATCTCGAGACCGCCGACTCGCGCCGTCGCAGCCTCCATCCGGATTGAACCGTCCAGGCGCGACGTCAACCGCGACAAGATCACCGGCAGTTCCGAGGAAACCGAAAGGCCGAGAGCCGCCCCCGGGTCGAGCGTCAGCTGTGCCTCGACAAAGGGCCGGCCGTGCTCTGTCGTCAACCGTATGTCGCCACGCGTCCCGAGGCCGCCCACCATCAGTTCGGTGTTCGACAGCTCCAACGCGCCTGGGGATACGGTGATCGCGCCGTCGAGCGCCACCTTCTGAAGCGGCAGATCCCAGGCCTCCGGCCCCGTCAGCCAGGCAACCACGTCACCAAGCTGCGTTGTTTCCGACTGAACATGTCCGATGAGAACGGGCCCATTCCGCCATGCGACGGAGCCGTCAAAGGTCGCCCCGCTCTCTGGACCGGCCAGGGACATGGTGCCCTCGACCATGCCGCGACGCAGCAACCGAGCGGGGTCGACCACCGCAACGTCGATCTGGGCGTGGCGACCCCGGTAGGTCGCGGCGCCGGTGACCGCGACGGTGTGCTCCAACGTCGGCGCCCGAAGGCGCATGTCGATGTTGGTCAGCTCCAGCCGGCCCGCGTCCTGAGGAGACGGGATCGAGACGGCGCCCTCGGACAATCGTAGATCTGCCGTCCCGGTCAGCGTCTGCAGCATCTCTGCCGGGCTGTCGCCGATGGCGCTCAGGCCAATTTGCCCGGCCAAGCGCCCCGAGGCGGAATGAGGCGCATCGACCGCCGCGAGGATTTCGTCCAGAAGCAGGCTGTCGGCATAGACCTCGAGATGGAAGGTGGGTTCCCCGCCCCGCGCCTCGGGTCCCTCCTCCTCCTGGCGGACGACATCGTCCAGCACGCCGTCGGACGCCGCGAATGGCCTGGCACCTGGCGCGGCCGCGCCCACCCGTAAAGCCAGGGCCCCTCCGAGCATTGCCGTCTCCCCCAGCCCGAGCGACAGCGCGCCATCCCGGACCGTCAGCTCGACCTGGCTGCCGCCTATCGAAAGATCGGCCATGTCCAGACGTTCCCAGGCGAGAGAGACCTCGGCATCCGCACGGGTCAGCCCCGACGAGTCGACCGCCCAGGCCGGAACGCCCTGGTCTTCGAAGCCGAGGGTCAGCGACTTCGTCAAGCTCGCCAGGAACGGCCGATACGGGGTCAGGTCGACGGCTCCCAGGCTGATCTCGCTTGTCCAGGCAGGCCGGTCACCGGCAAAGCTCACCGAGAGGTCCCCGCCCCCTGACAGCTGGTCCAAGGCAAAGTCGAGGCCGACCAGGGCAAAGGTGTCGGGCGTGACCGCGACAGCGGCAGCCAGATTGAGGCTCTCGAAAGGCACAGGCGACTGAGGAAGCTCGACTTCCAGCCAGGAGGCGAGCGCCGTCAACGATGACACGGACACCGAGAGAGCGCCCGACGCCTCAAGGGTGTCGGCGTAGGTCATCGCTCCGTCATACTTCAGGGAGCCGGTCGCGGCATCGATGGCCAGCATGAGGCTTGACCCGGTGCCGGTGAGCAGCCCGCGCAGTTGATCGGCCGCCAGGTCCAGGACAACCTCATGCCCGCGAAAGCTCAATTCGCCCTGGGCGTATAACGGCCCGTCGAGCGTGGAAACGTCCGCCTTGAGATCAATGCTCCCAAAGGTCCTTCGGTGCCCGCGTGCGGTGAACGTCACCGTCCCGTCTACGACCTCCAGCCCCCCCATGCCGGGGTCGGCATCCGGCAGATCGGGCGCCGGTGTCGGTGCCGACTCGGCGCCAGCGGCCTCCGGGCCCGATAGCACCCAGTTTCGCCGGCCATCCGGGCCTTGCTCGAGCATGACCGACGGCTCATGAAGAGTGATATGGCGGACCCTGACGTCACCCCTCAACAGAGGCCAGAGCGCCACGCGGACGTCGGCCACCGGGATGCGCGCCATTGGCTCCGACGCTTGTCCGGGCGCATTGGCCAAAGACACGTCGTTCAGCCGGATCCGCGCGGTCGGGAGAATGCGCACCTGGACAGGCCCATCGATCGACAAGGCCCGCCCGGTTTGTTGCTCCACGGTTTCGGCGACATGTGACCGCAAGATCTCGGCATCGACAAGGCCGGGGAGCGACAGCGCAGCGGCGACGATCACACCAGCCATAACGACAACCATGACCAGCAACGTTTTCATGCTGGCAGTCCCAACTCCGAAGCCGCTCGGCGCTCGTGCGCCGAAGATTGTGCTTTATCCTGAGTTTATCACTGGACGTCCCCGATACCATCTATCGCGTACCACATCGCCGTCCGCCGCGCGATGGCCAAGCGGCCAGGACGGGCTGCCGCTGGCGTGGCGTTGACCCTCACAAATCCTTGAAGCGTCACGGCGGCCCAGCCCGATCAACGCGGTTGCTCGGGCTAACCGCCTGCTTGTACAAGAATTTTTCCGCCGGAGCAGGACGCTTGGCGAGCCATAGCGGAGAAGAGGTTGACGGCGCATCGCCACATTTCCCGGCACCGGGTCGCGGGCGTGACCGCTGCGCTGGCGGCAGCGATCGCCATGGCTTGTGATGCCGGGCCGGCAAGGGCCAGAGGGGAGCAGCCGGTCAAGTGCTACGGAGTAGCGAAGGCCGGCGAGAACGACTGCGCCGCCGATATGGCCGACCATGCGTGTGCAGGGCTCTCGACGATCGACTATTACGGCGGTGATTGGTCACTGGTTCCCCGCGGGACCTGCGAAAGCCGCGGCGGCGCGCTTGAGCCTTTTGACGGCATCGGGACGCCCCAAACCGCGGAAAGCCCGAACTGACCAGAACCGATCGACAGGCCACCGTGAACCGTTCGAGACCCAGGGTCGACGGCGGGCGAGGCGCCCCGGCATTCAAACATCCGGGGCACCGGATCGAGACCCTCGCCCAGCCTGGGCCAACCCTCCTCCCCACCCGCCCGGCCATGCCGGCTCGGATCCTCAGCTCCGGAGGATATCCTTTAGGAGCTTAGAGAGAAGCGGTACTCGCGGCCCGGCGCCAGATCATTCCGCTCGCCACGAACATGGACTGGCACCGAGTGGGGCCACGCCTCGTCGACATAAATCGCCAGCTCATTGCGGGTCAGCTCGATATTGAGCCAATGGTTGAGCCAGCGCAGACGGAGCCGAACCCGGGACAGCTTCTCGGGAAGCAATGGATCGAACCAGAGCGCGTTGTCACGGATATCCAGGCCGGTGAAGCCGCGCTGGATCAGGTCGACCGTGCCCACCATCAAGCCGAGATGGATGCCCTCCGCCGTGGTGCCTCCCTGGATGTCCGTGATGTCGCTGTTGAGCGCGTGCACGAACATCTCCCACGCCTTGTCCGGCCGGGTCCGCGCCATGACCCAGGCATGCACGAGATAGCTCAGGGTAGAGCCGTGAGACGTGCGAGCATAGTAATAATCGAGGTTCTTGTTCCACATGTCCTCGGTGAGCTCGTACCCTAGCCGGTTCAGCTGCGTCGCCAGGATCGGACGAGAGAACAAGTAGAAGAGCATCAACACATCCGCCTGCTTGGAAAGCTGGTATCGGTTGGCGGAGTCGCCCTCGGACTCGAGAATGCGGTCGAGTCGCTGAATATTTCCATACTTCTCGCGATAACCGTCCCAGTCGAATTCCTGAAGCAGCTCGTACCCTTCAAACTGGCTTATGATGCCGTCGCCATGGAAAGGCACCTTCATCCGTCGACTCATCTTGTCCCAGCGATCACGCTCTTCCTCGGTAATGCTGAGAAGATCGATCAGCTCTTTGCGGTGGGCATGATCGACAAGGCTCAGCACCTCGGTCGCCGTGGCCATCAGCCACGCCACCATCACATTGGTGTAGGCGTTGTTGCTGAGACCCGGCTCCTCTTCCCAGTCCGGATACGCCTCGTGATACTCGTCCGGCCCCATGACCCCGTGTATCTCGAAGCGATCGGCCGCCGGATCGTACTTTGCGATGGAAGCGAAGAATCGAGCCACCTCGAGCAGGATCTCGGCACCGCCGTGCTCGAGGAAAGGCTTGCTGCCGGTGGCGACGTAGTGCTGCCAGACATTGTACGCGATGGCCAGGCTGACATGCCTCTGAACGAAGGTGTTGTCGGGAATCCAGCGGCCGGAACGTGGGTTCAAATGCATGACCTGGCTCTCTTCGCGCCCGTCCGCGCCGCTTTGCCAGGGAAACATGGCGCCCGCATAGCCCTGCTCTCGCGCCGCGGCTCGAGCCTTGGGCAGGCGATTGAAGCGATAGCGGATCATCTGCTCGGCCACGGCGGGCAGGCGCATGTTGATGAACGGCAGGATGTAGAGCTCATCCCAGAACACGTGCCCGCGGTAGGCCTCGCCATGCCAGCCACGGGCCGGCACTCCGACATCGAGGTCGATGCTGTTCGGCGAGAGGGTCTGCAGCATGTGGAATATGTGAAGGCGGCAGACCAGCTGCGTGTGCGTGTCGCCCTCGATATCAATATCGAAGCGCTCCCAGAGCCGCCCCCACGCCGCCGCATGCGTGTCCGCCAGATCGTCGAAGGACGGCGCACCGTCCACGGTCTCACGCGCCGCGAGCCCGGGCTCCGAGATCGCTATGTCCCGGGAGGTGAAGAACGCGATGATCTTCTCGAACGTGACCGGCACGCCGGCCTTCATGTCGATCCGATAGTTCTGGCCGACATAGCCCCGCTCGGTCACCGTCTCCGGCTGGAGCGCCACGACCTCGCCGTCCCGGAGGACCCGGGTGCGCGCCGACTGACCGAGCCTGATTCTTGACTGGTTGGTCTCCGCGACGAGGAAGACAAGGGGCTCGCCGCTCTTCTCTCCGACGAACCCCTCGGCCTCGAGCGGTTCCAGATGGGTGCTGCTGAGCTCCCGATAGCGCTTGACCCCGGCATTGATCACGCGACCGTCGAGATGCGATCGCACCTCCATGGTCTCGGTCCAGTTCTCCGGGATGATGGTCAACTCGACACCGGCCAGATGCTCCTCGCTCATGTGCACAAAGCGTCGCGCCTTCACGGTCGTCTCGCGGTCCTGGCGATCGCGCACCCGCATCTCGAGCGAGAACAGACCCCGCTTGAGGTCCAACTCCTGAGAAAAGTCGAGTATGTCCACGCCACCGTCGAGCCGGAACCAGTCAAGGCCGGGCAGCTTAAAGGCGATGCCCATGGGGTTGGGCATGTTGACCAGATCCTCGTTCTCGATGGCCCGGCCCGCGATGATCGTCTTAAGGCGGTTGTACCCGCCCGCCAAATAGGTTCCCGGGTAATTGAAGTCGTCGGCCTCCGTCCACGGAAACGCGCCGCGGCTGCAGAAATAGCCGTTTCCAAGCACGCAAAGAGCCTCGCGCAAGCCCTGATGCTCGGGAATGTACGCGTCGTATACCAGCTTCCATTGGTCCGACATGGTCATGGTCCCTTGACGGCCATCCCGGCCTGCTCGACGGTGGACTGCGTTGCGGACGGGCCCGGGCCCTTCGCCAGCGGCTCCGGGTCAGGGCGTAAGCTTTTGCAGCAAATCGATGACCTGATCGACATCATCGACGCGGAACGAGGCGGCGGTCACCCGGCCTTGCTCGTGATCGGCCAGCGGAGCGGCGATCACGCCGATTCCACGCCCCTGGAGCGCGGCAAATGCATCCTCGTCGGTCACGTCGTCGCCGAAGAACATGGGGACGTACTCATCACCCTGCAGATCAAGGGTCCGCAACAGGGATAGAACCGCCTTGCCTTTGTCCCAGTCGATCTTCGGTTGGAACTCGAACACCTTTTTCCCGGTTTTCTCCTTGATCTCCGGCGTGTCGGCGAGGATGCCTTCAAGCACGGCGCGGAATCGCGGATAATCGGCGTCCGATACACGGCGGTAATGAGCGGCGATCGAGAACTTCTTTCGCTCGATCTGGGCACCTTCGATCGGATCCAGCCCCTCGTGAAGGCGCTCATCCACTTTGTCGAGCACGGGCTGGTACTCGTCACCGATCGGGCTGCCCATCGTGCTGCCGTCGGGCGTCTTGATGTCGAAGCCATGGCTGCCAACGAAGATCAGGCTGTCGAGACCAACGAGACGCTCGACGTCCGGACGGTCCCGGCCGCTCACCACCGCCGTCGGCCGCTTCCTCGCCAGGGCGTCGACCACGCCGCGGGCATGGTCGCTCATGATCGCCAGCTCGGGCCGCTCGACGATCGGTGTCAGCGTGCCATCGTAATCAAGGAAGATCGCCGGTACCCGGCCGTTGATCGCCTGCAGCAAGGCGTCGAAGTCCTCGATCGCCGACGGAATGTCGCCCAGGGGACGAATCATCGCTTGGTCGTCAGACAAGTTCGAACTCCCCGAGATCGCTGACCACAACGTCGGCGCCGTTCTGCAGGAGGGCCTCCCGCCCGGCGCCCCGGTCTACCCCAATCACCAGCTTGAAGTTGCCGTCCCGGCCGGCTTGAACGCCAACCACCGCGTCCTCGACGATCGCCGACTCCTGTGGCGTCACCCCGACCAGCTCGGCGCCGCGCACGAAAGTGTCGCCCTTCGGCTTGCCGGGGATCTTGTTCTCGGCTGCATAGACGCCATCGACCATGGCGTCGAAGAGATGCATCAGATGAGTATTCTCCAGGATCAGCCGGCAATTCTTCGACGAGGAGACCACCGCTGTTCGCAATCCGCGGGCGCGGACCTCCTCGATGAGGCGAACACTGCTGTCGAATACCTTGGCGCCCTGAGTGCGGATGATCTCATTGAATTCGAGGTTCTTCTTGTTGCCCAGCCCGCATACGGTCTCGGCGTCCGGCGAGTCATCCTCGCTGCCCCAAGGCAGATCGAGATCGCGCGAGATCAGGAAGGATTGCACCCCTTCGTACCGTGGCTTGCCGTCCACGTACCGGACATAGTCCTGCTCGGGATCGAACTCGACAAAGGGCTTGCCGTCGCGGGCTTCCAGCTTCCGCAGATAGTCATCGAACAGGTTCTTCCACGCCCGCGCATGGACATCGGCGGTTTGCGTGACCACTCCGTCGAGGTCGACGATGAAGCCCTTCAAGCCAAGCTCGGTCAGTCGGAGAAGCTGGTGGCTCATGTCCACTCCGTCGTGGGGACGGCCGGCCATGCCCGGGCCACTGGACCATGCTCAGGCGTTGGCAGACCGTACCACGGGCCTCGCCAAAGCCATTGATCTGGGTCAGGCTCGGGGAACCGGCGCCAATGACGGAATGATACCGGAGGGACCGCCACTCTGGCCAGAATCGATCGGGGCTCCGGCTGAATTAGCCGAGCGGCTCGGTTCGGCGCGTCACGGAGGCCGATGATGCGCAGCCGGGGAGGCGCACCGTCGGCTCGCGGGTCACGGACTTTTTTGGTTCGCCAAGCGCGGGCCCGGCACTCGGCCGCCGAGGAACTCGTCGCCCGGGCGCAGACCATCGACTCCGTAACGGCGCCCAAAGCCCGACACCGGGCCCGCGACCTTCCGAAGCCGCTCCTGGTCCTCAATCTTCTCGGCCAGCCGCTCGAATCGGTTGGCCAGATCCAGGAACTCGGTCGAGCCTTCCGCAGCCGACAGGGCCCTCAGGTCCTGCGCGGCGTTGCGCGCGCACTTGGCTACCCGTTGCATGTTCCTCAGTCCGTCCATCTTGGCTAACACCGTATTGTCCTGCCATGAGGACGTTTAAATTCGGTTAACCACAGTTCTGACAAGGCCATGGCGAGGTCAACCGGCCGCCGGCCCCGACACGTCCGGACACGCCGTCATGGCTTCGCCGGAAGGCGCTGCGCCGCGCGTCACAGGGAGCGGTATCAGGAGCAGCGGCCGATCTCGGGCACGGTCCCCCGAGGCGGCGTCATGCGACAGACGCCCGCCGCGCGCAGGCCGACGCTGTGGGCCGGGATCAGGGGCCCTTGTCGCTCACGCCGGCTTCTGCGAACGTGGCCATGCCGGCGTGGCAATCCACCGCCGCCCGGATCACGTTGAGCGCCAGTGCGGCGCCGGATCCCTCGCCCAGCCGCATGCCGAGATCAAGCAAGGGCTCCCGGCCAAGGACATCGAGCAGACGACGGTGGCCCGGCTCGGCGGAGACGTGGGCGACAAGACAATGATCAAGAGCCCGGCGGTCAAGTCCGAACAGGACGGCGGCCGCGGCGGTGCAGGCGAAACCGTCGAGCAGCACCGGCACCTTGGCCATCCGCGCGGCGATGATGGCGCCGACGATGGCAGCAAGCTCGTGGCCGCCAAGCCGGCGCAGAACCTGGAGCGGATCGTCCAGCGCCGCGCCATGTGTCGCCAGGCCAGCTTCCACCGTCTCGACCTTGCGCCTTATGCCGTCCACGTCCACACCGGTTCCGGGCCCTACCCACTCCGCGACGGCCCCGCCAAACAAGGCCGCGCAGATTGCGGCGGCCGCGGTGGTGTTGCCGATGCCCATCTCGCCGAGCGCTATCACGTGAAGCCCGGGCTCCACCGCCATCATGCCGTAGGCGATGGCGCGCGCGCACGCCTCCTCGTCCAAAGCCGGCGCAACCGTGAAGTCCGCCGTCGGATGCTCAAGATCAAGCTCGTAGACGCGCAGGTCGCTATCGGCAATCTGGCACAGTTGGTTTACCGCCGCGCCGCCCCTCTGGAAGTTGGCGACCATCTGAAGGGTGACCTCTACCGGATAGGCCGAGACACCTCGTGTCAGGGCCACTCCATGGTTGCCGGCGAAGACGGCGACCCGCGGATGACGCAGCACGGGCGGGTGACGGTGTTGCCAGCAAGCCATCCAGTAGGCGACCTCCTCGAGCCGACCGAGCGCGCCCAACGGCTTGGTGAGCTGCCGGTCCCGCTGCAAGGTGGCTGTCCCGGCCTCAAGATCGGGACCGGGAAGGTGGCGGGCGAGGTCGCGCATCTCGTCCAGGGTGACCGCGGCTTCAGGCATCGGTGCTGTTGTCCTCCAGAAGGTGCCGATTACCGTGCCAAAACCGCATGCCACCGTCAAAAGCCGGCCCGGGCACCGGTGCCGCATCGCCCGACCGCCGAGCATTGAGGCGGCTCGCGGACCAGGCGCGGGCATGGCGCGACGATGTCGTGACCGCTACCCTCTTCCTTACAAGGCTGCCCGTTCCGGGCCCGACCCCGCTGGCCGAGGGATCGAACGCGCGCTCGATGCGTGCTTATCCACTGGTTGGCGCGGCGATCGGCCTGCTTGGCGCAGCGCTTTTCGCGCTCGCCCTCTGGCTCGGGCTGCCGCCAGAGGTCGCCGCCTTGACGGTGTTGGCCGGCCAGATCCTGGCCACCGGCGGCCTGCACGAGGACGGCCTTGCAGACTTGGCGGACGGTCTAGGGGGCGGACGCGACCGTGACGCCAAGCTCGCCATCATGCGCGACAGCCGGCTCGGGAGCTATGGCGGCTTGGCCCTCATTCTGAGCGTGCTCTTCCGCGCTGGCGCCTTGGCCGCGCTGAACGACCCTGTCGCCGCGACGGCGGCGCTGGCAGCTGCCGGCGCCACGTCCCGCGCGGCCATGCCGGTCCTGATGACCAGCCTGCCCAGCGCGCGGGCCGACGGCGTCGCCGCCGGGCATGGTCCGGTCGCCGGCAGGGTCGCCGTGACTGCCGTGGTGCTCGCCATCACCCTCAGCCTCGTGCTCCTCGGGCTCGGGCGGGGGCTGGCCGCGCTGGGCATAGGCCTCGGGGCGGGCATGCTGTTGGCGCTGGTTGTCCGACGCCAACTCGGCGGCTATACCGGCGACGCGCTGGGCGCGTTGCAGCAGATCGTTGAGGTGGCCATGCTCCTTACCCTCGCGACCCGATCGTGAGCGTCGACGAGACCGTCGTCACCCGCTGGTGGCACATTCGCCATGCCCCTGCGATCAATCCCAGCGGCCGCATCTACGGCCAAAGCGACGTTCCCGCGCTAATCGACGACCAAGGGCGCTTCAAGGCCATGGCCAGCCGCCTGCCCGGCCACGCCCTTTGGCTGGTGTCGCCCTTACAGCGGACTCGGCAGACGGCTGAGGCTATCCTCGCCCATATGGAGCCGCCCGTGGACCCACGCGTCGAGCCTGCCTTCCCCGAGCAAAGCTTCGGAGACTGGCAAGGGCGCCTTCCTCAGGAGATCCGCTTCGAGAGCGGCCGGCGCGACCCGTTCTGGCTGAGCCCGGCGGTGGTCAGGCCTCCCGGCGGCGAAAGCTTCCTCGATCTGATGGCGCGCGTGCAGCCGGCGATCGAACGGCTCTCAAGGGCGCACGGCGGTCGCGACATCATCGCCGTGACTCACGGCGGCACGATCCGCGCCGCTCTGGCCTTGGCTCTGTCTCTCGATCCGGAGACGGCCCTGCGCTTTGCGGTCGACAACGTCTCCTTGACCCGCCTCGATCACATCGCCTTGCCGGACGGTCAAGCGGTTTGGCGGGTACAGGGAGTCAATGCCGCCCCCGACTTCTAGTTGGACTCAACCACAGCGGCCCTAGATCACGGTGCATCACCATCACGGAGAATTTGACGGCGGGTGACGCTTCGGTCTAACCCGATCAAGGTTTCCCGTGACAAGGCATGATCATGATTCGAGAGCGTTTGCGCCTGTCGGCCATTCCCGCCGTGTTGCTGTCCGCGCTGATCCTGCTGACGACGATGACGCAGGCCCGAGCGCTGACCCCGCAGGAGAAGCTGGTTGAGGAGGCCCGCCTTGCCTTCCTTACCATGATCGACGAGCCGGCGCTTTCCGGACTGGACCGCTTCGTGCGCAATGCGAAGGCGATCATCATCGTGCCGGACCTGATCCGCGGCGGGTTCTTCGTCGGCGGCGAGGGGGGCACAGGCGTGCTCCTGCGTCGTCTTGAGGACGGCAGCTGGAGCCATCCAGCCTTCGTCAACCTCGCCTCCGGATCGTTCGGACTGCAGATCGGCGGCCAGGTCGCGGAGTTCGCCTTGACGATCATGACCGAGCAAGGGCTGAACGCCGTGCTCCAGCGGTCCTTCACCCTTGGGGTGGACGCGAACGCGGCCATCGCCAGCCTCGGCAGTGGTGTCGGCGCCAGCACGGGCCTCGATCTGGACGCCGACATGTATGCCTTCTCCCGGACTCAGGGGCTGTTTATCGGCGGTGCTTTGGAAGGTACCGTGATCAGCCAGCGCCAAGGCTGGAACCAAGCCTATTACGGTCACGCCGCAGCGGTCACCGAGATCCTGCAGGGCCGGGTGAGCAACCGGCATGCCGACCCTCTGCGCCAAGCCCTCTCCTTGACCTCGCAAACCTAGCTCCCGCGATGGCCGGCTCAGGTCGCGCCGGCCGCCCGCAGAGACTCGGCAACGCGCCGATCACGCGCCTCTTCCGCCCAGTTGAGGGCGCTCCGTCCGGTGAAGTCGAGACGGTCGAGGTCGGCACCAGCGCTGATCAGCTGCTCGACGACAGCCAGATGGCCGCCCCGCGCGGCCACCATCAGCGGGGTCAGCCCTTGCCGGTTGAACGCGTTGACATCGGCGCCTTGGTCGATCAAGTAGCCGGCGATCTGCGAGTCCCCTTTCTCGGCCGCCAGGAACAGTGGCGTGTTTCCCACCGGATCCGGCAGATCCAACCGGGCGCCAGCGTCGATGAGGGCCTCGGCCATCGGCCGGTTACCGTGCAGCACCGCCAGCATCAGGGGGGTTCGACCGTCACCGTCGGACAGGTCGGGCCGTTCACCGCGCGTAAGCAGCTCCCGCACCCACTGGGTGTCGTTGATCTCGGCAGCGACGATCAGGTCGGGATCCTGGAACAGGCGGGTTTGCGCATCGAGCGGCGCCCGATCCAGCAGCAGGAACAACGCGGCCAGAAGACCGCCAAGGAGAGCCCTTCTTACCATTGTCTGCAGCGTGCCTCCTGTCTTGGTGATCGACTCAGCTTCATCCCCACGGCATGCCATCTGGTTGGCGATCAGGCAGGGTGGCAATCAGGCTTGGCTCGCGCTCGCTGAATCGGCGACCGCATCGGGACAGGCCACCCGGAGCCGCGCCTTTCATGCCACAGGGCGCAACTGTTTAATATCCGTTTTCTGCCGGCCATTCTTAAGCTGCCGTATTCGGTTTAGACCCCTTGGGGCTTGAGCGGCCGGGGCGCCGGGATGCGTCACGGACGCTCCCACCCGGGCGCGGAGCTTGAAACGGTATTGGCTGGGGTCCTCGAGGGGAAGCCTTTTGGTAAAGGTGATGGCGTTCACTCTTGGCTGCGCCATCTGCTGAGGCTGTCGAGGTCCACAAGAGAACAGATCCAGGAGCCAGTCATTGAATGGTCACTGGAATCGAGGATGCTTTCCGGGAGACTCGAGGCTTGGTGAATCAGGATTAGGCATTTGTTGGAGCCTGCGGCCAGGGCGGACGCGCGCTCGACCGCTTGCCTTGGCCGTGCCTCGAGGGACGGCTTCAATTGTTTCATGACTGCGGAGTGAACGGGGCGGAGCTTGAAAGATGCGGAACCTTCTTCTCATGGCAGCCAGCCTGCTGGCGGTTGGATGCACCACAGAGACGGGCACTCACGTCGCCGATGACGCGGAGGTGACGTTCACGCCGGCGGCAGCCTATGCCACCCGCGCCGCTGTGCCGGGCGGCGACCCCTTGTTCCCGGAGGTGGCGCAGTTCGAGCCAGCGCACCCCCCCGGCTCGTGCGTCGGCGACGAGGAGATCCGCGCCGACCAGTTTATCAAATTGCATACCGAGATGATGGTGACGGGCCTGACCTGCCGCGAGCCGTTCCGGGATCCGACCCTGTTCAGCCATTACCAGACGTTCACGACAGAGCACCAAGAGATGATCCGAGAAAGCCAGAGGACCCTCGGGCGCTTCCTTGGCCGCTATCGATCAGGAAACTCGAACCGCCTGTTCGACACCTACCGCACAAAGGTGGCCAACGGCGAATCGCAAGCGCTTATGGACGTCTCGGCGACCCGCTACTGTGCCGCCTATCGCGACAAGTTCTATTCGGTGGCCCGCTTCGACGAGGTTGAGCTTGAGGCCTACCTGGATCAGGCGGCGGACCGGTATCGGCACCGATACGAGGTGTGCGACTGATGCGGCCACGGGCCGGGCACCGGCCAGGCCTTCGGTCGGCCGGGGCGCCGATCGTGCGGCACACCGGCCCGGTGCTGAGGGGAGGATCGCCTGTGACGCGCGATCCTCTTCATGGCGGTGTCATGCAACGATAACCATTCCATAGCTTCCCCTCCCCGACGGCTTCGGTAAACCACCGCTGTTGGAAACAGGGAGAGTTCGATGGGAGGCTTGAGAACCCGCCTTCTTGCCGCCGCGGTCCTGGCGGTCGGCAGCAACGGTCCGGCAGTGGCGCTCGACAAGATCGTCGTCGCGCACCGAGGCGCGTCGGGCTACCTGCCCGAGCACACCCTGGAGGCCAAGGCCTATGCCTATGCCACCGGGGCCCATTACATCGAGCAGGACCTCGTTTTGACGGCCGATGGCGTGCCGATCGTCCTGCACGACATCCATCTGGACACGGTCACGGATGTGGCCGACCGGTTCCCGGACCGGGCCCGGGAGGACGGCCGCTTCTTCGCCATTGACTTCACGCTTGAGGAGATCAAGCAGCTTGAGGTCACCGAGCGGTTCGACCTTGAGACCGGCGAGGCCGTGTACCCCCGCCGCTTCCCGCTGGGCATCGCGTCCTTCGAGATCCCGACCCTGGCCGAGGAAATCGAGCTGGTCCAGGGGCTGAACAGCAGCACCGGGCGGCGGGTTGGCATTTACCCGGAGATCAAGGCGCCCGCGTTCCATCGCGACGAAGGGCAGGACATCAGTCGCATCGTCCTCGATGTGCTGCGCGAGCATGGCTATACCGACAAGGATGACGCGATCTTCCTGCAATGCTTCGATTGGAACGAGACCCAGCGCATCCGCGGCGAGCTGGGCTATGAAGGCCGGCTGGTCCAGCTGATCGCCGAGAATGAATGGAACGAGTCGCCCGAAGTGGATTTCGAGCAGCTTCGCACCCGGGAGGGTCTCGAGGCCGTCGCCGCGGTCGCGGATGGCATCGGTCCCTGGATGCCCCATGTGGTCACCGGCATCGATGCGAACGGCGATCCAGAGATCACAGATCTTGTCCAGAACGCCCAAGAGCTCGGCCTTGCCGTCCACCCCTATACCTTTCGGGCGGACTCGCTGCCCGACTATGCCGGCAGCCTTGAGGAGGCCATGCGCATTTTCTACTTTGATGCGGGAGTGGAGGGCATCTTCACCGACTTCCCGGATCGTGCGGTCGACTACCTTCGCCGGGTTGAATTCTACCAGCTTTCCGGACGTCTCTGAGCGCGGTTCCGCTTCACCGACCGGCTGGC
>CAZTHL010000048.1:23386-29003 GCA_964613585.1 uncultured Mycobacteriaceae bacterium
CGGCTGGCATCCGTCGCTTCCGGCTCCTATGACGGGATCATGGCGGCGGAAGGCAAGCCTTGTTCGGCGGGAGCCCCCGGCTCCCTGAGCGATCTTTCGGTCGACGTTCGGCGCGACGGGCGGACCCGGCGCCTCAGCCTGCGCATCGACCTCAAGACGGGACAGCTCCGACTGCTCGCTCCAGCCAAGGCCTCGAGCCAGGAGATCGAGCGGTTCCTGGGGCGGCACGCCGAGTGGGCCCGGGAGAAGCTGCGCGGCCTGCCGCCGCGGCAGATCCTCGACGACGGCGCGGTGATCCCATTCCTCGGCATCGACCACTGCGTCCGCCATGTCGGCGAAGCCGGACCGCCGGTGCGCCGGGTCGGCCACGAGCTCCACGTTTCAGGAAAGGCTGAGCATGTCGGTCGGCGCCTGCGCGACTTCCTGGTGGCTGAGGCGCGGCGCGAGCTGACGCGCCGCAGCCTGGAGAACGCCGCGCGGCTCGGTGTCAACGTGGCCGGGGTGACCGTCCGCGACACCCGGTCTCGTTGGGGCAGCTGCTCGCCCCAGGGACGGCTCAGCTTTTCCTGGCGCCTCATCCTGATGCCCGAGCCGATGCTCGACTATGTTGTTGTGCACGAGGTCGCCCACCTCCGGGAGCTGAACCATTCGAAGCGCTTCTGGGATCTGGTGACCCTGCTTTACGGCGACGCCGCGCCGGCTCGCTCATGGCTGAAAGCGAACGGAGCGCGGCTGCAGAGGGTCGGCTGAGACGTCGGACCAGTGCGTGCCGCCTTGGCTCGGCTGCCTGCGGATGGCCAGCGCTCCAGCCCTCGCTGAGCCGCTGCCGATGGGTCGAGGGAGGAAGAGCCTTTCGGGCCCGACACGGTCGTCGGCCAGCCGGCTGGCTGCCGCGCCGGTGACGGCCTCTCGGCCGAGGGTTTCTTCGGTCCAGAAACAGATGAAGGAAGCCGATGCTATCCGCTGCCGCGACCGTCGCGCGGGACCGCTGGACCGCGCTGCCCCCCAACCTTCGGGGCGCGGTCTGGGTTCTCCTGGCCAGCGCCGGCTTCTCGCTCATGGCCAGCCTGGTCAAGCTCCTGGGGCAGACCCTGGACAGCTTCCAGATCGTGTTCTTTCGCTGCGTCGTCGGACTGGCGGTGATGCTTCCGGTGGTGGCTCGGATGGGACCTCGAGTCCTGCGAACCGATGCGCCCTTCATCCATCTGGGCCGCGCGCTCGCCGGGCTGACGGCCATGAGCGCCGGCTTCTACGCCCTGTCCCATCTGCCGTTGGCCACAGCCACCGCCATCACCTTCACCAAGCCGCTCTTCCTCATCATCGTTGCCGCATTGCTGCTCGGCGAGCGGGTCGGCTGGCGCCGCCTGACGGCCACTGGCACCGGCTTCGTCGGCGTTCTCATCATGCTTCGGCCGGGCGCCGGGCTGGACCCGGCCATGCTGGCAGCGCTCCTGCAGGCCCTGTCGATCGCGATGGCCGTGGTCATGGTCAAGAAGCTGCCCGCGGCCGAAAGCACGGCGACCGTGCTGATCTCCTTCGCCGTGCTGTCCACGCTCTTCTCGGTCGGGCCGGCGCTGGCGGTCTGGCGATCGCCGACCCCCGAGGAATGGCTGCTGGCCGTGGCGATGGGGCTCCTGGGCACGGCCTCCCAGGCGGCCATCGTCCGCGGCTACCGGACCGGCGAGGCGACCGCGCTGGCGCCCTTCGACTATGCGCGCCTGGTCTTCGCAAGCCTTCTCGGCTTGGTCCTCTTCGCCGAGTTGCCCGATGCCTGGACCTGGGCCGGCGTCGCGGTGATCATGGGCAGCAGCCTCTATATTGCCCGCCGGGAGGCACGCCTCGGCAGGACCCGGCCGATGCCCGTGGGCGGCGCGAGCGGCAGCTGACCGGATCCGCACAGCGGCGGCATCTGCATGGAATTGCCCTTCGGTTTAAGGGCAGGCCCCCTCAATCACCCTTGGGATCCCCATCATGGATCGTCAACGTTTCGTCGACGGCACGGTGTTCGAGCGAATTGAGGCATCCGAGGAGGAGGTCCCCATGGACTACGCCGAATGCTGGCATTCCGAGCTCGGCCCCGTCTACCGCTCGGCCGAAGGCGGCTGGTGGGTCGGTGGCAGCGCCGCCCGCTATCGCAGCTTCGAGCAGGCGGCCCGTGCCATGATCGCCCGCTCGGCCTCGCGATCCCGACGGGAGCAGATGGTGGTCCGCTGGGCTTCCGCGGCCGCCAGCGTGGCAATCGCGCTTGTCCTGCTCGGGCTGTGGTTGAGCTGATCCGGCGACGCCGGCCCCCACCCTTTGGCCCTCACGCGCCGACCGCCATAAGCCGCGCGAGGCTCGCGCCGAAGGCGACGATCACAAGAAGGGTCAGCGGCTTGCGCAGCGACCCGTACCAGCCCGGCGCCAGACCGTCGCGGATCGCCACCCGGTCCTGGAAGAAAAGAACAGCGAACAGCAGGATCAGCACGCAGAGCGCGTAGACCGGGGTCAGCAGGAGCGCGACCCAGGCGATCAGCGCGGGCAGCACGCTGAGCCCCATCAGCCGCCACGCCGGCCCCGTGCGCGCCGCGCCGTCACCGCCGTCGTTTGCCCGCGCCTCCACCGGCCGGCGCTCCCGCTCGCGCATCAGCCAGGCCAGCGCCAGCCCCCAATGGACCGCCCCGATGAAGCTGGCGATGCAGGCTCCGTAGGCGACCTGGACGTAGAGCAGATAGCCGGACCATTCCGGGCTGGCGGTCAGCCAGACGCCCAACGCGCACCCATAGAACGGTATCAGCCCGCCGAAGCCGAGCACGATCGCCGGAGCGGGCACGTCGCGCAGTCCCATGACCCGGATGTAGCCCGTCCACCCTCGGGCTCAATGCGCGCCGGACGGCTCTTGCCGTTGCCGGCCGCCGCTGCACCTAAGGACCATGACCGCGAGCATCCCGCCCGACCATGGCGCCCCCGCCGCGCCGACCGGTCCCAGCGTCCGCCGGGTGCCGCTGGGTGACGACCGTTCCCGGCTGGTCTGCCCGGACTGCGGTTACGTCGCCTATGAGAACCCGAAGATCGTGGTCGGCTCGGTGTCCCTGTGGCAGGACCGCATCCTGCTGTGCCGGCGGGCCATCGAGCCCCGCGCCGGCTTCTGGACCCTGCCGGCCGGCTACCTCGAGCTCAATGAGACCACCGAGGCCGGGGCCCGGCGCGAGGCGTGGGAGGAGGCACGGGCGCGGATCGCGCTGGAGGGCCTGCTCGCGGTCTACAACATCACCCGGATCAGCCAGGTCCAGCTGATCTACCGCGCCCGCCTGCTGTCCGACCAGGTCGCCGCCGGTCCGGAGTCGGCCGAGGTCGCGCTGTTCCGATGGGACGCGCTGCCATGGTCGACGATCGCCTTTCCCTCGGTCGAATGGTCGCTCAAGCGCTACCGGGAGACGGCGGGCCGCCCGCTCGGCGCCCCGGCCGGCAACCCCGAGCCCGAGCGCGCCCCGGAGTGAGGCTCCCCGGCCGGCCCGCGGCGGAGGCGATAGGTGAACACGCCATCGACCTCGGTCCAGCCTTCAAGCTCGTGCTCGGTCGTGTTGCAGAAATGGCGGAAATCGATGACCGAGGCCGGGTCGGTGGCCGTCACCACCAGGCGGGCCCCGGCCGGCAGCCGGTCAAGCGCCTTACGGGTGCGCAGGATCGGCAGCGGGCAATGCAGCCCGGTGACATCGAGCCGGTGCACGTCCGACCCTTTGCCCCGGTCCGCGGGGCCGCCGGTCACCGGGTTGCCTCCTGGCGGAACCCGACCGGCCCGGGATCGGCCTCCTCCGTGATCCGGATGTCGTCGACCCGGGCCAGCGACGGCCCCTGATAGCAGTGGCCGATCAGCGTCTCGACCGGCTTGACCGGGCCGGCCACGAGCGCCTCCACCGAGCCGTCCTCCCGGTTGCGCACCCAGCCGTCGACGCCGAGGCGGGTCGCCTCCTGCTCGGTCCAGGCCCGATAGCCCACGCCCTGCACCCGCCCGGTGATGCGCAGGCGCAGAGCCGTCCGCTCGGTCTCGGTCATCGGCACATCCTTCGTCGGCACCGGTCACCGTCCGCGCACGCGACCGCCAGCAATCGCCACCCCCTCGCTCCGCACGCCGGGGCCGGGCCCGCCGCCGCGGTCAACCCGGCTCGCGGCCTCCCTCGTCGACCGGCCCGGTGGCGGGCACCGGTTCGGCCGGGGCGGCGCGTGCCAGTCAGGGGCCGACCGCGGACGCCCGCGCCGGCGGTCAGGCGAACTCGAGGATCTTCTGGTCCACCGCCAGGCTGTCGCCGGCCTTGGCATGCACCTCGGTCACCACCGTGTCCCGCTCGGCACGCAGGATGTTCATCATCTTCATGGCCTCGACCACGGCCAGCTCCTGGCCCGACACCACGTGCTGCCCCTTCTCCACCGCCAGCGAGACGAGCAGGCCCGGCATCGGCGAGAGCAGGAATTTGGACAGGTCCGGCGGCTCCTTGGTCGGCATCAGGTCGGCCAGATGGGCGGCGACCGGGGTCAGCACCAGCACGTCGAGATCCGCCCCGCCATGGAACAGCCGGTAGCCGATGCCGGTCGGATCGACCTGCACGACCATGCGGTGCCCGTCGACCACCCCGTCGAACAGCGGGTCGCCGACCTCCCAGCCGCTCACCACCGAGTGGGCCTTGCCCTCGACCACCGCCTCGTAACCGCTCTGCTGGATGGTGACCCTGACCGGATAGTTGCTGCGGCCGATCCGAACCACCCAGTCATCCGAGACCCGGACGACGTGGCCCGGCATCTGGCCGCTGATCCGGCGGTTGCGCTCCGCGGTCTGGCGATGTAGCGCGGCGGCGACGGCGACGACCCGCTGGCGCGTCGCCTCGTCCAGGTCGCCGCCGTGGAAGCCGTCGGGGTACTCCTCCTTGATGAAGTTCGTGGTCAGCCGGCCCTCGATGAAGCGCGGGTGGCGCATCAGCGCGGCCAGAAAGCTGCAATTGTGCTGGATGCCGCGGACATAGTAGCTGTCCAGCGCGTGGCGCATGTGGGCGATGGCCTCGGTGCGGTCCTGGCCGTAGGTGACCACCTTGGCGATCATCGGATCGTAGAACATGCTGATCTCACCGCCCTCGTACACGCCCGTGTCGATGCGGGTGTGCGCATCCTCCGGTGGCGCCTTGTACCGGGACAGCCGGCCGATCGACGGCAGGAAGCCGCGCACCGGGTCCTCGGCGTAGAAGCGGCTCTCGAGCGACCAGCCCTCGAGCTTGATCTCGTCCTGGGTGAACGGCAGGGCATGGCCGGCGGCCACCCGGATCATCAGCTCGACCAGGTCGAGGCCGGTGATCATCTCGGTCACCGGATGCTCCACCTGGAGCCGGGTGTTCATCTCCAGGAAGTAGAAGTTCTTGTCGCGGTCGACGATGAACTCGACGGTTCCCGCGGACTGGTACTCGACCGCCTTGGACAGCGCCACCGCCTGCTCGCCCATCTCCTTGCGCGTGCCCGGGTCGAGGAACGGCGACGGCGCCTCTTCCAGCACCTTCTGGTGGCGCCGCTGGATCGAGCACTCGCGCTCCCACAGATAGACCACGTTGCCGTGGCTGTCGCCGAGCACCTGGATCTCGATATGCCGCGGCTC
>CAZTHL010000049.1:0-28301 GCA_964613585.1 uncultured Mycobacteriaceae bacterium
CGGCGCCGCGCCGCCGGGCTCGAGCGCGTCGCGCTCGGCGATCGCCTCGGCGATGCGCGGCGCGGCCGCCTCGCCCTGCACCGGCACCGGCCACAGCAGCACCCGGCGCGGGAAGCGGTCGGCCAGCCGGTGCAGGATGTCGCGGATGACGGCGCCGGTGGGGGAGGTGACCACACCGATCACCTCCGGCAGGAAGGGCAGCGGGCGTTTCCGCTCCGGATCGAACAGGCCTTCCGCGGCAAGGCGCTTCCGGCGCTCCTCCAGGAGCTTGAGCAGCGCACCCTCGCCGGCAAGCGCCATGCTGTCGATGACCAACTGGTACTTGGACTGCCCGGCGAAGGTGGACAGGCGCCCGGTGCAGACGACCTCCAACCCCTCCTCGGCGCGCAAGGCGAGGCGCGGCACGGTGGCGCGCCAGCAAACCCCGGCCAGCACGGCGCGGTCGTCCTTCAGCGTCAGGTAAAGATGGCCGGAGCCGTGGTACCGGGGCTGGCTGATCTCGCCGCGCACACGGACATGGCCGTAGGCGTCCTCCACCGTACGCTTGAGTGCCGAAGAGATCTCGCTGACCGTGTACTCGGGCAGATTGGAGCCGGCGCCGCGGCCGGGTCGTTCTCCGGCGGCCGGCTCGGCGTTCTCGGCGCGGCCGGACGGCAGGTCGAGCGTGGAGGCGGAGGGCTGCGGGCTCAAAGCGCCGGCATGCTACAAGGGCTTGACGCCAAGCGCAAAGGCGGTCGGGGGCGGTCGCCCAAGGCATGGGGCCGGGCAGGCGCGATTGAGGGGGAGAGGCCGGATGAAGGTGCTGGTGGTCGGCGGCGGCGGGCGGGAGCATGCGCTGTGCTGGGCGATCTCACGCTCTGCCCTCTGTGACGCGCTGATTTGCGCGCCGGGCAACGCCGGCATCGCCCGGGTGGCCGAGTGTGTCGACGCGAAGGCGGACGATCTGGAGGCGCAGGTGGCGCTGGCGCGCGCGCGGGCGGTCGACCTCGTGGTGGTCGGGCCGGAGGCGCCGCTGGTGGCCGGCCTCGTCGACCGGCTGGCCGAGGTCGGCATCGCCGCCTTCGGGCCAACGGCGGCGGCGGCGGCGCTCGAGGGCTCGAAGCTGTTCATGAAGGAGATGTGCGGCCGCCACCGGATTCCCACCGCGGGGTACCGGACCTTCGGCGGAACGGACGCGGCGGTTGATCCGAACGCGATGAGCCGGCAGGCCCAGATGGCGCGGACCTATGTGGTGGAGCACGGCGTTCCCGTGGTGATCAAGGCCGATGGGCTGGCCGCCGGCAAGGGTGTCACCGTGGCCACGACGGTTGAGGAGGCTGAGCGCGCCATCGACGAGGCGCTGATCGACCGCCGCTTCGGCGCGGCCGGCGACTCGGTGCTGGTGGAGGAGCGCCTCACGGGCACCGAGCTCAGCTTCTTCGCGCTGGTCGACGGGGAGGCGGCGCGGCCCTTCGGCACAGCCAAGGATTTCAAGCGCGCCTTCGACGGCGATCGCGGCCCGAACACGGGCGGCATGGGCGCGGTCTCGCCGCATCCCCTGGCGACGCCGGAGCTCGAGGCGCGGGTGATGCGCGAGATCGTCGAGCCGCTGGTCAGGGGCATGGCGGCGGAGGGCCGGCCTTATCGCGGGGTCCTGTACGCCGGACTGATGCTGACCGACGACGGCCCGAAGCTGCTCGAGATCAATGTCCGCTTCGGCGACCCGGAGTGCCAGGCCCTGGTGGTGCGGCTGGACTCCGACCTGCTGGCCGTGCTGGCGGCGGCGAGCGGCCGAGGCGACGCGGGAACCGGCAAGGGCGGGAGCGCGCTCGCCGAAATGGATGTGCGGTGGCGGGACGCGGTGGCCGTCTGCGTGGTCATGGCCAATCGCGGGTATCCGGGAGAGCATGCCAGGGGCGGTACGATCGAGGGCCTTGACGAAGCAGAGGCCCTGGAGAACGTCGCGGTCTTCCATGCCGGGACGATCTCCGGCGCCGACGGGGCCACGCGTGCCACGGGCGGCCGGGTCCTCAACGGTGTCGGCAGCGGCTCTTGCACCGCCGCGGCGCGGGCGGGCGCCTACGCCGCCGTCCACCGGATCCGCTGGGCCGACGCTGTCTGGCGCGAGGATATTTCATGATGGGCTGAAGCGCCATGAGCCGCAATCCCATGGCCAAGGAGGCGTCGATCCTGGCGACGCCATCACCGGGCCTTGCGCCGTCGCGGTCCCATGGTGGCATGAGGGGCAACGCCTCGGGGGTCGATCCGGGAACCGTGCCGCCAAGCCTTGAAGACCTTGCCCTCTCTGCGACGTCAGGCCGGCTGAATACCATGGACGTTCCGCTCGACGCTCTGGCCGTGGCGCGCCGCCGGGAGGAGGCCGGGGTCAACACCCGTCGGGCCCAGGAGACCCCGGCCGTCTTCGCCGAGGCGATGGCGGCGGGTGTCGCGACCAGCGAGGATCTGAGGGAGCTTCGCCGGGGCACCGGAGCCGTGCCGGCTTTGCCGAGGCGCAGCAGCGCGGCCGCCCGTGTCCGTCGGCGCGTCCATTGCTTCGGCCTGTTGGCCCTGGAAGAGGCGACCTGTCGGCCGCAAAAGAAAGAAGGGGGCGCTGGGCCCCCTTCCCGTGAGACCGGCGCGTGCCGACCCCGGATGCCTGTTCAGCCCTCCGGCGGGTCAGGGCCGCGTCAGAGGCTGCTCCAACGTGCCCAGGACCTCACGAAGATCGGCGCGCTGCCGAAAGGTCTCACTCGACATTGGATCACCTCCTTTCCGTTGTTGCATGGCAAGCGAACCGTGGCACAGCCAATGGCCCGTGGCAACCCGGTCCACCATGGGAACCGCAACGCCGCGCTCGCCACCGCGCCGGTCCGCGTGGCGGCACTCCACTCCATCCGCTTGGCGGCACTCCAAAGGTCGAGCCGTCGGCCCCACTGGCGCATCCGGCGAGCCCGCCGGGAGAGCGGCGACGACCCGGTGCGGGGGCGGGGCTGGACGGGGGACAGGGCCGGTGCCATAGTCCGCCCGCTCGTCTGTCAGCGCTGCGGAGCGGCAATGGGTTTCGATTTTTACGAGTGGAGTATGCGCGCCTTCCTCAAATGGAAGACCCGGCGGCGGGGCGAGGAGGTCGGCACCGACACGGCCGGCAACCGCTACTACAGGGAGCGCAATCCGTCCAAGGGGCAGACCGCTCGACGCTGGGTCGTGTTCAATGGCGGGGAGAGCGAGGCCAGCCGCGTGCCGCCGGAATGGCACGGCTGGCTGCACTACCAGACCGACGTGGTGCCGACCGGCAAGACACCCTATCAGCAGCCGTGGCAGAAGCCGCACGTGCCGAATCTGACCGGCACCGCCCAGGCCTACAAGCCGCCGGGATCGGTCGAGCGCGGCGGCCAGCGGTCCCGGGCCACCGGCGACTACGAGCCCTGGGTGCCGTCGTGAGCCGTCGCGGCGGCCCGGCCGCCGGCGCATCGGGAATTGCGGCCGGGCGACAGGAGGATCCCTCGTGAACCGTCATATCCTCGAGACGCTCATGGGGGCCGTCGTCCTCGTGGTCGCGGTCACCTTCATGATCTTCGCCTATGCCAGCGCCGACCTGCAGCGTGTGGACGGCTACCCCGTGATGGCGCGCTTCGACCGCATCGACGGGCTCGATCGCGGCGCCGACGTGCGCATCAGCGGCGTCAAGGTTGGCACCGTGGTCGGCCAGGAGCTCGACGAGGAGACCTACCTGGCCGAGATCACCATGAGCATCCGCTCCTCGGTCGAGTTGCCGACGGACACCGCGGCGGTGATCGCCAGCGAGAGCCTGCTCGGCGGCAAGTACGTCTCGCTGCAGCCGGGCGGCGCCGCGGAGATGCTGGAGCCGGGTGGTCTGATCGAGTTCACGCAGTCTCCGCTCGACTTCGAGCGGCTGGTCGGCCAGCTGATATACGGCCTCCAAGGCGACGGCGGCGACGGCGGCGGTGATGGTGGCGGAGCCGGCGCGACGCCGGGCCTGGGCGGCGGTCCGGGAGGCGGCGCCGGCGGCGGCTTGTGAGCTCATCGTCAGGAAGCGGACGAGCAGCGTGAGGAGGAGCGGGCGCGATTCTTGGTCGGAGCGGCGCGACACGGGCCGGCCCGGGCGCAGCGCGGGGCGACCCAATGCGTCCCTTTTGCGTGTATCCATGATCAGTTTCTCGCTGATCAGTGTCACGCTGATCAGTGTCACGCTGATCAGTGTCGCGCTGATCGGTCTCGGGGTCCGGCCGGCGCTGGCGGTCAGGGCCGACCTGGATCGGCCGTTCGCGCTGCTGCAGGGGCTCGACAAGATCACCGCCCGGGTCTCGCCGCTCGAGGTGGTGGTCGGCGAATGGACCGAGTTCGGCACGCTGGACATCCTGGTGCAGGCCTGCCGGACGACCCCGCCCGAGGAGACCCCGGAGGATGCCGCCTTCCTCGAGATCATCAACAATCCGCCGGGCGAGGCGCCGACGGCTGTGTTCACCGGCTGGATGTTCTCCTCCTCCCCGGCGGTTTCGGCGCTCGACCATCCGGTTTTCGATGTCTGGCTGGTCGACTGCGTGGAGGAGCCGCCGCGCCCGCCCGAGGATATGGGCGTGGACGAGCGCCGCGACCTGTTCGAGCTCGACCTGCGCCCGCCGCGCCCGCCCGAAGGCCGCGCGCCGGCCGTGCCGTGAGCGGCGGCCGACCCCGACCAAGGGGGCACGTTCGGCCTCGCGGCTTTTGACAAATCGATCCTTCCGGCCAAGGGCCTCGAGGTCGGCGGCGCGCTCATTTTGCAGACGCCGCGGGGCCGGCCGTCCGACCGCGTGGACCGCCGCCTCCTGCTCGTCGGCGCGTCTTTGCTGACCGCGGTGGTCGCCTCGCAGCGGGCCTTGACCTCGCCGCCGCGCTCACAGGCTGTGCGGCGTTGGGCCTTCTCCGACGGCTCCGGGTGCGGCCGTGAGGAAAGCCGACAAGGAAAGCTTCATCGCCGTGCCACAGATCGCGCATACCGCCCTGCCGGTGCACGAAGGCTCCGGATTTGGCAAAGGGGAACAAGCATGCCATTCAAGGCAGCGCCCCGGACTAGGTTGGACACGGGCCGGCGGCCAGGCGGAGCCGCCGGCTTGGCCGCCGTGACGCAGCCTTCACCCCGAATCTTGTTCCCCTTGGGATCTCCACCGCCTCGTCGCCGGCCGATCGCATGGACACAAGTCCACCGTACACCGCGCTGTCGCCTGCCAGGGCCGCCGCCACGCTGCGGGGAGCAGCCGACCGCGTCCTATCGACCCCCGCCGCCCGAGGCGTTCAAAGGCCGGCTCCCGCGCGGGCCCCGCGGCCCGGCGAAGCGCCCCGGCGGCCGTGCTTGACAGGGATCCTTGGCCGCGCCACCCAGATGGCATGCGCCCGTTGGTTCTGACGCCCACCCAGCCTTGCCGGCTTGGTTCGGCTCTGCTGCTCGGCCTGCTGCTTGCTGCCGGACCCGCGGCGGCCGCGGCGCCGGAGCTCGGGCTGCCGGTCGACTGCGCGATCGGCGAGGTCTGCTTCGTCCAAAATTATTTCGACCACGACCCGGGGACCGGCCGACGCGATCACGCCTGCGGCCGGCTCAGCTATGACGGCCACACCGGCACCGATATCCGCACCCGCGATCTGGTGGCCATGGAGGAGGGCGTGCCGGTGCTGGCCGCGGCGCCGGGGGTGGTCAAGGCGACCCGCGACGGCATGCCGGACATCAGCCTCCGCGTCTCGGGCGCCGCCATCGAGGGTCGGGAGGCCGGCAACGGCGTTGTCATCGACCATGGCGACGGCTGGGAGACCCAGTACAGCCATCTGCGCCTGGGTAGCGTGGCGGTCGAGCCGGGCCAGACGGTGGCCGCGGGCGACCGGCTTGGGCTGATCGGCCTGTCGGGGCGGACCGAGTTTCCCCATGTCGAGCTCAGCGTGCGGCACCGCGGCCAGCCCGTCGATCCCTTTGTCGGCCGCGGCGTCACGGCGGCGTGCGATGGGCCGCGCGCCCCGCTGTGGAGCGGGGCGGCGCTGGCCGAGCTGACCTACGACCCGACCGGGGTGCTGATCGCCGGCTTCGCCACCGGCCGGCCGGACAAGGTCAAGGCGCGCCGGGGCGAATACCGCGACGTCCGCTTCGGATCGGAGGCCCGGGCGCTCGTGTTCTGGGTCGACCTGTTCGGCGTTCAGGCGGGTGACCGACAGGTGTTCCGCCTGCTGGGCCCGGACGGGCGGCCGATTCACGGCACCGAAAGCATGATCGAGGCCAGCAATGTTAGCTGGTTCGCCTTCTCCGGGCGGCGAGCCCCGGCGGGAGGCTGGCCGGCCGGCACCTACACCGGCGAGTTCCGCCTGTTCCGCGATGGCGCGACGATCGCCTCGGCGACCCGAACCCTGCGCCCTGCCGCGCCGTGACCTGAAGCGTTTGCGGGTTGGGTGGCATCGCCGGCCCGCTCCCCGCCCGGCCACCCAACGACAGCATGCTCAGGCTGGCCGGGCGGGGGAGCGGGCCGGTGCCGATTCCGCATCGCTCGGAAACGCTCTAGCTTCCTTGAGGTGGCGACAGCAAAGAGAGGACAGGTGATGGCACGGGCCTTGTGGCGCATTCTGGTCGGCGTGCTCGCGGTGGTTGGCCTGCTTGCCGTGCTGGCGATGGTCGGGATCGGCTCGGCGATCTACAGCCTGATCGATCGGCCTCGGCCGCCCGAGCCGCCCGAGCGGATCGTGCTGGCGCTCGACCTGCGCCAGCCCCTGCCGGACAGGCCGTCGCCGGACCCGCTGCTGCGCCGGCTGGAAGGCGGTGGTCCGACCCTGCGCGAGACGGTGCAGGCGATCGACCGCGCGCGCGAGGACGAGGCCGTTATCGGGCTGGTCGCCCGCTTCTCCGGCGACCGCTTCGGCTTCGCCGCGGCACAGGAACTGCGCGCGGCGATCGGTCGGTTCCGGGACAGCGGCCGGTTCGCGCTCGCCTATGGTGAGAGCTTCGGGGAGGCCGGCGCCGGCAACATCTCCTACTACACCGCCAGCGCCTTCGAGGAGGTCTGGCTGTTGCCGATCGGCTCGGTCGGGTTGACCGGGCTCCTGGCGCAGGTGCCATTCGCCGCCGAGACGCTGGAGATGATCGGTCTCGAGCCGCAGGTCGAGAAGCGCGGGCCGTACAAGACCTTTCCGGAAACCTTCACCCGCTCGGATTTCTCGGCGGAGAATCGGCAGATGGTCGAGTGGTTGGTCGACGACCTGTTCGAGCAGCTGGTCACCGGCATCGCCGAGGACAGGGCCCTGTCTGCCGACACGGTGGCCGCGCTGATCGATCGGGCGCCCTTGACCGCCGCGGAGGCGCTCGACAACGGACTGGTCGATCGGCTGGCCGAGCCAGGCCGGTTCGAATCGGCGATCGAGGAGCGGGCGGGCGAAGGATCAGGGACTCTGGGCCCGCTCGCTTACTTGGCTGTGGCCGGGGAGCCGGAGGCGGATCCGGACGCGCGGCTGGCGCTGATCTACGCCACCGGCATGATCACCAGCGGCACCAGCCAGGACGATCCGGTGCTGGGGCCCGTGCTGATGGGCGCCGACACCATCTCCCGACTGATCGATGAGGCCATTGCCGACGACGAGATCGATGGGATCATCATGCGGGTGGACAGCGGCGGCGGATCGGCCAGCGCCTCGGCGATCATCGGCGGGGCGGTGGAGCGGGCGCGCGAGGCAGGCAAGCCGCTGATCGTCTCCATGGGCTCGACGGCGGCGTCGGGCGGCTACTGGATCTCCACGCATGCCGCCGAGATTGTCGCCGACCCGGCCACCCTGACCGGCTCGATCGGTGTGTTCTCCGGCAAGATCGTGGTGCGGCAGCTCATGGACGAGCTCGGCGTCGACTGGGGCCGGGTCGGCCGCGGCGCCCATGCCGGAATATTCTCGCCGCTCGATCCGTTCAGCGCGAGCGAGCGCGACCGGCTCGACACCCTGATCGACGTCACCTACCGGCAATTCTTGGAGCGGGTTGCGGAGGGCCGCGACATGCCGCTCGGCGAGGTGGAGAAGATCGCGGGCGGTCGGGTGTGGACCGGCGCGCAGGCCGAGCGCGCAGGCCTGGTCGACCGGCTCGGCGGGCTCGATGTGGCGCTCGAGGCGGCACGCGAGAGCCTGGGGCTCCAGGCGGCGGCACCTGTGGCGTTGATCGTGCGGCCGCGCCCGGTGTCGCCGATCGAGCGGCTGCTCGGCCTGGTCGGCGGCGGCAGTGGTGGCGGCGGAGCCGTGCTGGCGGAGCTTGAGCGGCGGTACCCGGGGTCCGCAGGCTTGCTCGAGACGGCAATGCAGCTCGAGTGGCTGCGCTCCCGGGCTGCCGAGCCGCTCATGGTGATGCCGGATCTGGCCGTCAGCCGGTAGCGCCCGGAGCGGCGCCGGGGCGCTCCGAAGCCGTTACGCCCGAGGCCGAAGATGCCTTTGCGATAGTCAGATGAACGAGACCGGCGTGCAGTCGCCGCGGCCGACGCCGGAAGGGCACTCCCGGCCAGTAATGGCTGTATCAACCACGCCGGTGGCTGGCTCCGTCTGACGCGTTCCTCTGGAAAAGAGCTGATCCACCCATGTCGTCAACGTTAACTCGATTTTAATGCGGGGCATTTAGCGTGACTTTTGTCGGTGATGGCGTGGCTTGCACGCCTCGCCATTGTCCGATCCTTGTTGATGCCTCCCTGTTGGACTTGGGCCGTCCGTTCGCGGACGGCCCTTTTTTTCCTTGATCCGTGACCTCACGCCCCGCGGACATAAGCGCTCACGTAAGCGCGAAGTATCTTGTAATGCGCCTGAGCCATCGCGACCTCTATTCATAAAGTATTAAGCCTGGGGTTTGGTCGCAGTGCTGCGACCGATGGGCACATGGGATCAGCGGGGAGACTGGAATGAAGTCGACCATCAGCGTCGCGAGCGGGTGGGGTGCCGGGGTGGCCATGTGGGTCGCCGCCCTCGCTCTATTGGCGGCCATGGAGGATCCGGGGCCGCTCGATCGGCTGACCGAGGCCGTGCCAAGGCCGATCCCCGAGGCCGTCCTGGGCAATGAGCGGTACGTGGAGACGGGTCTCCTTGCGCCGATGCCGAATATGGCTGGAAGGCACAACGCCTCCGGCGAGGAGCCGCTCGAGAGGCGCGGGTAATTCTGGCTGAGTTCTTGAAGCGCCGAGCCAACGAGTTGACTCGTCGGCTCGGCTGGGGGCGAGCCCGCCGAGCCTGCCACCGCCCGGGCGCGCCGTCGCGAGCCGATGGCTGAACCCGTTGACTCGGGTGTATTGGGCGTGAGGATTGCCCGGCGCTGCGGGCGAGGGTGCTTCTGAAAGCGGGACCGTTGCCCTGGTGTTCCTGGATCCAACGGCTTGGAGCGTGCCCTCTGTCGCTCCGCGACCCGGTAGCGTGGCCCCGCCATTGTCGGTCAATGATCGCGCGACACCGGCGAGCGCATTTGCTGTCGCGCGTCGTGTGGTCCCGTTCCCAAACATTCCCGATGATCCTTTCCAACAGCGCTTGACTCACCTTCCGGTTCAGGACCAGGCGTGGCACCCCACCCTTTGCCAGACACCGCGATGACCGCCCGCTGGGGATGACCGGCCGGCCTGCGCCCGACTCGTGGGCGGTCGCTCCGGCCGGCCGGTTCTCCCCAGCTCCTCGGCTACGCCACTTCAAGGGACATCACCTCGTCCCGCTCGCGCAGATCCGTCGAACACGCTCGTGCCATAGGCGCCGGCCTCCTCCTCCAGCCGGCATCTTGAATCACAACCTAATCTCGAATGGAGCCCCTCAGAGATTCAGCTAAAGACGGAACCGTCCAAGCAAAAATTTTGGTTGGCTGTAGAACGATTATGAATGACATTGTTGGTCCAGTGGGAACCGGTCTTGAAAACATAAGTTGATCCCAGGTCATCCCGGTAATGCCGACCATGGCGGACGCCGGAGGCTTCTTCAAATCTGGGGACTTTTTTCAATGATATTGGACGCCGGGACGCTGCCTCAGGGCACTTCGCTTGAGGCCGATCTTGCCATAGTCGGATCCGGCGCCGCCGGCATGACTCTGGCGCTGGAGTTCGCCGGTCGTAAGGAAAGAGTGATCCTCCTCGAAGGAGGCGGGATCGAGGGCTCGGAGGCAAGCCAGAGCCTCTATCGCGGTCAGAATGTCGGGGTGCCGTATTTCCCGCTTGATCAATGTCGCAGTCGACAGCTGGGGGGCTCCACCAATTGCTGGGGCGGATACTGCCGGATCTTCGATGAGCTCGATTTCGAGCCGCGCGCCCGGATTCCTCATTCCGGCTGGGCGCTTTCCCTCGCCGACATCATGCCGTGGTACGAGAAGGCGCATGATCTCTGCCGCTTGCCGTCTTTGGACTACCGGCAGGAAGCCTGGGCGGCTCGGGACCGAGAGCGTCTTTGCAATCCCTTCAGCGGAAGCGATGCCGTGGCCCTTGAAGTGGTTCAGAAGGCCAATTTCAAGGCCGCCACCCATCGGGAGGATCTGGCACGGGCCGCGAACGTCCAACTTTGCGTTGACGCGACCGTGCTTCGACTTGTGACCGATCCCGGAGGGCGCCGGGTTACCGGGCTGGCTGTATCCACCGCAACCGGCAAGCGGCTGGACGTCTCGGCTCGATACGTGGTGCTCGCAGCCGGCGGCATCGAGAATCCACGGCTCCTTCTCCTGTCACGCGACGCCGATCCGGCAGGGCTTGGCAACAGGCATGGGCAGGTCGGTCGTTACTTCATGGACCATTTGAGCTTCACGGTCGGCACTTACACGCCGATCGAGGAAGGATTCCGCGAGAGATACTTCTCCCGATGGATAGCGCTGGGCGACGGTCAGGTCCGCAATTCCGTTCTTATTGCCGAGAAGATCCGACGCCAGGAGCAGCTGCTCCGATGCTTCTTCGAGTTTGCGCCGCGACTTCCTCAAGGCGCGCACGGCTACAAGTCGGCAAAGCACATTCTGGACCAACTGCGGCACGGTCGGCGCATCGAAGGCCTCCGCGAGCACGTAGGAAATGTGATTGAGGATCGGGACGTTCTGGTTCCCTTCGCCCGGCGCAAGCTGCTGGGCGCGTCGGCGCGACCGACGCCGGCAGGCAAGCCGTTCAAGCTGACCGTATCCGCAGAGCCGTCACCCAATCCGGACAGCCGCGTCACCCTGGCCTCCCGTACCGACCGTCTGGGGCAGCCCTTGGCACGCCTGGACTGGCGTGTCGCCGCCCTGGATCGCGATTGCGTGCGCCGATCCCTGGAGATCCTGGCCTCCGAGACCGACCGCCTTGGCTTGGGCAAGGTCAGCATCCATCCCGATGAGACGTGGTCCTTGCACGGCCATTATCATCACATCGGGACGACGCGGATGAGCACGGACGAGAGGTACGGCGTGGTTGACCCACACTGCCGTGTCCACGGCGTCGACAATCTCTACGTCGCCGGCAGCTCGGTGTTCCCGACCGCGGGCGCCGGCACCACCACACTACTCATCGTCGCCTTGGCGTTACGACTTGCCGATGAGTTGAGGTCGACCCTGGAAAGAGACAGGAAAGTCCCGACCGGCTCTGGAACGGTGACACCTCGTGTCGCTGCCGCCGTCCCGGCCTCCGCCTGAGGCTGACTCGGTATCGGCCCACTCCCCCGCCCGGCCAGCCTGAGCCTGCTGTCGTCCGGTGGCCGGGTGGGGGAGCGGGCCGGCGATGCCAGCTGAAGCGGAAACAGGTCAGTCAGTCGGGACTGCGACGATACCCCGACTGACGATACCCTGACTGACGATACACTGACTATCGATCGTGACCGTGGGCGCCTCGGTAGGGTGCGCCAAGGAACAAGAACGGGCGCATCCACATGCGTCCGTCAGCGACCCTCACGCCGCCATGCGGCGATGAGGCCGCCGACGACGAGCAGCAGGACCAGCGCCGGCGGCACAAGCGAGTCCTCGCGGATGCCCGCCACATTGTAGTCGCCATTCATCCTGAGACCGATCCAGCCTCGCCCGGCGGCCTCACGGTCCGGGCGAACCCGGCGAACCCGCGGCGTGCCGTCCTGCTCGAGCCAGCGGACCGACCCCTTGGTCGCGTCGGCGACGGGCCGCAGGCGATCGGGCGTCGTCCGCAAGTCCGACAGCTCGGGAGGATTGGGGGTCCCTACCACCGCCAAGGCGGTCCGATCGGCTCCGATGATCCGAAAGATCCCCGGTTCCTCGGCAGAGAACACCGCCTCGGCTCGTCCGGGCGACGTCTCGTTGAGATGAAGCGTCCGAACCGCTCCTGATGGTGATTCAACGCGGACCTCGCCCGACGCGTCCTGGAGGCTTCGACGCTCCACCCGCACCTCGCGGCCATCAACCTCGGCCTTCAGGTCGCTTTCCTCCAGCTCGGGCTCCTTCATGAGCCAGTGGGCCAAACGGCGCAGCAGCTCCGCCTGGGGGCCTCCACCCTCGAAATTGCGCGACCACAGCCAAATGTGGTCGCTCATAAGTTGTGCGACCCGGCCATCACCGACCCGATCGAGGATGAGCAGGGGGCGGCCATCGAGCCCCTTCATCACGGTGGCGCCGGAACTCGAGGCGACGTCAACCTGGCGAAACCAACGCCCCCATGCCGGCTCCGGCGGGCTCGCCCGGTCGCCGGCCGGGCCCGAGGTGTCAAGGAGCTCGCTGGTCACCGGGTGCCTGAGGCCCAGGTCGGTTAGGTCGGGGCGGAAGCCCTCCTCCAGAACCCGTCCCGTCGGCTCTCCGGGCAGCACCTCGCCCAGCGGCGTTCGATAAAGGCTGAACGTCGAGGCGAACTGAGGGCCGCTCGCCTCCAGGAAGGCACCTCCGGATCGCACATAATTTGCAATATTGCCGAGATAAAGGCTCGGAAGGACCCCCCGCCGCCGATATCGATCAAAAATGATGAGGTCGAACTCGTTAAGCCTCAGCTCAAAGAGTTCTCGAATTGGAAATGAGATCAGCGAAAGCTCGTTTATTGGCGTGCCGTCCTGCTTCTCAGGCGGGCGCAAGATCGTGAAGTGAACCAGGTCGACGCTGGGATCGGACTTGAGGATCGTCCGCCACGTCCGCTCGCCGGGATGCGGCTCGCCGGACACCAGCAGCACTCGGAGGCGATCCCGGACACCATTGATCACGACCGCGGCGCGGTTGTTCGCGAGAGCCAGCTCCTCCGTGGCCGGCGCCACCTCGAGCTCGAAGACCGTTGGCCCACCATGCTCGATCGGCAGTGTCAGATCCTGTGCAATGCCGATCGGCACATCGAGCACCATGGGTTCACCACCGTCCCGCCGAATGGACAGGGAGGTCAGGCCACCACCGCCCTGCCCGGGCAGATCCTCCACCATGACCGTGACATTGACGGACTGGCCCACCAGACCGAAGCTGGGAGCCCGATCAATGACAAGCCGGCGGTCGGCCTCGTCCCGGCGACCGGTCAGAAGCGTGTGGACTGGACCGAACTCGGTCAGTGTCGCTTCATTTTCGGGTACGTCATGAACCTGTCCGTCGGTCAGGAGAATGGTCCCTGCCATCCGGCGTCTCGGCACGTCGATGAGCGCCGCGTCAAGGCTTTCGAATAGCCGCGTTCGCTCGATCGAGGCATCCTGATCACCCCCGCTCCGCACAATGCGAAGGTCGAGATCGTCAAACTGCTCCAGGTCTTCACGCAACCGTGCGAGGGCGGCCTCGGCCCGGGCAGCACGCTCGCCGATCTCATGGCTTGGAGACTGGTCGACAACAATGACGGCCACATCCTCGATGGGCTCCCGCTCCTCGCGGACGAGCGATGGATTGAGGAGGACAATGGCCAAGGTTGCCGCAACGAGGCTGCGCCACAACCAGCCCCGCGCGCCGCGAATGGCAGCCAAGCCGATCGTGAGGAACATTGCTGACAGGAGCGGACCCAGCAGCCACCATGGAAGCTGAGGCGCCAAGGCGATATTCGTGCTGTCGAGCATCTATGCGGGTCGCGATGAAGGATTCGAGTTGGGCTATTGTCCCAGCCGTTCCAGGATGGCCGGGACATGAACCTGATCGGCCTTGTAGTTGCCGGTGAGCGCATACATCATGAGATTGACGCCAAAGCGGTAGGCCATCTCGCGTTGCCGCTCCCCACCCGGGACGACGGCGAAGCGCGGTCGCCGGTCGGGGCCCGTTGCCCACGCGCCGGCCCAATCATTGGCCCCAATGATGACGGACGACACCCCGTCGTTGACGTGCTCATCCGTTGTTTCGATCCAGACGTCTCCTCCGACGTAGCGACCCGGGAAATCCTGCATCAGGTAGAAGGCCTTCGTGAGCACATGATCCGGCGGCACCGGTGTCAACGGAGGGATCTCCAGGGAGCTGGTCAGCCGTCGCAGCGACTCGGCACCGGGGCCGCCGCCAGCCAGCCCGTGCCCAAAGCCTCCCAAGGCCTGGTCGCGCGTATCGAAAAGGATTGTCCCGCCATTTCGAAGGAAGTCATTGACCCGGGCAGAAGCCGCTTGCCCGATCGGTGGCTGCTCAGGGACCAAGGGCCAATAAAGCAGGGGAAAGAAGGCGAGCTCATCGGACGCGATGTCAACGCCGATGGCGCCCGCGGCCTCGACCGCGGTGCGGTTCCGAAGCACCCGGCTCAAGCTTTCCAGGCCGTCGCGGCTGACCTCGTCCACCCGGGCGGAGCCGGTTCTCACGTAGGCGAGGTAGATGTCGTTGGTCGCCGTCAACGCCAGCTCTTCCGGGTTGTGCATCTGAGCCCTGGACGGCTGCGGTCCCAGGAGCGCCAGAGCCATGCAGGCGCCGATCACGCCGGCTGCAGCGCCTCTGCTCAAGCGAGGCAGAAGTCCCCGTAGCGCGATGGCGACAAACAGGTCGATGGTTGCCAACAGCACAGCCAAGGCAAGAAGCCACGGTGCCAGATCCACCTCGCCGGCCGCCTGATACGGACCTGTGGAGACGCCGCGCGGAAAATCTCCCAGCGTTATCGGATCGGGCAGCTGGGCGCCGAGGTTCAGGGCGAGCCGCGTATCTCCAGTTCCATAGAATCCGGGCGGATGCTCCGGACCGACGGCCACGTCATCCAGGCCGCCTGCGCTTATCGGCGCCGCTGTCGCGGGCGGCGGGGCAAGGCGCCCAAAGCCGTCGAGCGTCTGCAATGGGTTGAGGCTCACGTTGCCACGACTCTCGGAAACCCCTTCACTCAGGTCCACCATCCGTCTCAGCATGTCGACGTAAAGGCCGGACAGCGGGAGGTTCGACCAGTCGGGTCCTGCCGTCGTATGCACCAGAACCACCCGGCCGCCTCCGCGCTCGTCGGCCGTCACCAGGGGCGTGCCGTCTGCCAAGCGTGACCACGTCTTGTTGGGCAGCTCGAGCGAAGGTTCGGCCAGGACCTGCCGCTCGACACGAATATCGTTCGGAACGGTGAGCCCATGGAGCGGGCTCTCCACGGAGAAGGGCGCCAGCGGCATGGGCTCCGTCCAGCTCATCGCGCCCGTCAATCGACGATCGCCGAGCCTCAGTCGGACGGGCACCAGAGGATCGGGCTCCGTGGCGCTTGTCTGCGCCGCCAGCAACGGCCCGGCAAATCGCAGCAACATGCCCCCGGCGTCGATCCAGGCATCGAGCGCGTCCCGCTCCGCCTGGCTCAAAGCGCCGATATCGGGCAAAAGAAGCACCGAGACGCCGGAGTCAAGAAGCTCGAGAATGCTTCCTCGACGGATCTCGTTGTATGGAGCCAGGGCACGCTCCAGGTAAAACGTATCCGACAACAGCGGTTGCGCCTCGTCACGACGCCCGCGGTCGACAAGGCCGACGGGCCGGCGCCGCCAGCGCTCGTCGAGCAAGGCGATGCTTCCGGCGCCGATCTGACCTTCGATCGCGATCCGCGCTGCCTCATTCCGCATTTCCACGGGAAGATCGAAGCTTGCTTCCGCCGACGTCTCACCCGCAGGAAAAACTCCCTGGGCTCGACCAAGCACGCGTCCGTCGCCGGCGGCCAGCCGCAGCGCCACCGGCTCCGCGGCGCCGTTCTCGGCTCGAACGATTCTCACCGTGAGGCTGGAGCCGTCCGTTGCCGGAGGGCGGATCAGCCGCGCCGTTTGACCCGACCCAGGCAGAAGAGCCTGGACGCCGCCCAGACGCTGCAGTCGCCGGGCCAAAGCCTCGGCGTGCGGATCGCCCAGGCCGTCGGTGAGCCAAACCGAATAGACGGCCCCGTCAAGGTCAAGGGTCTCGATCACCTCAAGAGCCGCGTTCCGGTCGGTGGGCCAGGGCCTCGGCTCAAGGGCCTCGGCTTCGGCGCGGGCTGCCGCTGGCCGCAGCAGGCCGCTGGATCGGAGCTCGCCGTGCCTCTCGGCAGGAGCGGTCGGCAGGATGAAGATCGGGCGGTCGGCACGGTCCGCCTGGCTGATGATCTCGCCCATGGCGTCCTGGCGTGCCGGCCAGTCACGCGCGGAGGCCCATCCATTGTCGACAAGCAGAAGGATGGGTCCCTGTCCGGGCAGCGCTGTGCTTGGATTGAGCCAGGGCTGCGCCAAGGCCAGGATGATCAGGGCGGCCAGCAAAAGCCGAAGCAGCAGCAGCCACCAGGGGGTGCGCGCCGGCGTTTCCTCCCGCGCAACCAAGTCCGCGAGCAGGCGGATCGCTGGAAACTGCAAGCGGCGCGGCGCTGGCGGTGTTACGCGGAGCAGCCAATAAATGACCGGCAACGCCGCCAGTGCCAGGAGCATCAAGGGAGCCGCGAACACCACTGGTCCGATGCTGAGCATGGGATCAGTCCCAGGACAGGGGCGAGTTTGACAAGGCAGCGTGCAGAACGAGCAGGGCCGACGTCGCGGGCCGGTCGGTCGTGTGGACAGCGAAGCTCCAGCCTGCGGCGCGTGTCAGGGCACGCAGGCGATCCTGATGCTCGGCAAGACGGTCATGATACCCTTGACGTACACTGTCGACACGAGGCACCAGCGTATCCGTCTCGTCCTCCATGCCGGAGAAGCGAACCCGCCCATCGAAAGGCAGCGCCTGTTCCGCAGGGTCGAGTATCTGAATCAGGTGCCCGCGAACACCTCGGCGCACATAGCCGGTGATTGCCGCGGCAATCTTCTCATAAGGCTCCAGAAAGTCCCCAAACATCACCAGTTCCGAGTGCCTCGGCACGGGCTCGGGGACCGGCAGACCCTCGCCGGAGGCGTGGTGCTCAAGCATCAGCGCCACGCGCGAGAGATTCGAGCGCCCCACGGATGGAGGGCTCCCGGCGCCGAGCAGGGCTATGCTCTCCCCGGCTCGGCCAAGCAGGGACCCCAGCGCCAGCAGGAGGAGCTCGGCGCGCTCACGCTTGACCGGCAGATCCTTACTGGACGCGTAGTCCATCGACGACGAGCCGTCGCGCCAGAGCCACACGCTCTGCGCGGCTTCCCACTCCAATTCGCGCAGATAGACCGCCTGCGTCTTGGCAGTCTGTCGCCAGTCGACACGACCGATGCTGTCGCCCGGATGATAGCGGCGGAACTGCCAGAAGCTTTCGCCTGTGCCGACCCGTCGACGGCCATGCACCCCCTGGGCGACCGTGGCGGCGACCCGATCGGCTTCCACCAGCAGCGGCGGCAGTCCGCCTGCCGCAGCTTCTCCCTGCTTCCCCAGACGAGCGCGACCAACGCTCATGGACCGGGGCCGCTCAGGCATAGGGCGCGCACAGGCTCTCAACAACCCGCCCGATGGTCACGCCATCGGCGCGTGCCGAGAAGGTCAACGCCATTCGATGCTTGAGGATCGGCTCGGCGAGCATCAGGACGTCGTCGATGGAGGGCGAGAAGCGGCCTTCGAGGAGCGCTCGGGCACGGCACGCCAGCATCAGCGCCTGGCTCGCCCGCGGTCCCGGCCCCCAGCCCACGTGCCGGGCGACGTCCGACAAATCCGTCGACTCGGGGCGACCGCGGCGCACGAGCCCGAGGATCGCCTCGACCACGCTGTCTCCGACCGGGATCCGACGCACCAGATGCTGCGCCGCCTGAAGATCCGCAGCCGTCAGAACGGCGGCCGACGCCTCCTGATGGGCGCCCGTGGTCGTCAACAACATACGCCGCTCGGCAGCCTCGTCGGGGTACCCGACGTCGATCTGCATCAGGAACCGGTCGAGCTGTGCTTCGGGCAATGGATATGTGCCCTCCTGCTCCAGCGGGTTCTGGGTCGCCAGGACATGGAATGGCTTCGGGAGCGGCCGATAATGTCCCGCAACCGAAACCCTGTGCTCCTGCATCACCTGAAGGAGCGCAGACTGGGTCCTTGGACTGGCGCGATTGATTTCGTCGGCCATGAGAAGCTGACAGAACACAGGTCCAGGAATGAAGCGGAACGAGCGCTTCCCCGTTGCGTCCTCCTCCAGCACCTCCGAACCGAGAATATCAGCCGGCATAAGATCCGGCGTGCACTGAATCCTCCGGTCATCAAGGCCCAATACAATGCCGAGCATCTCCACGAGGCGCGTCTTGGCAAGCCCCGGCACCCCGATCAGCAGGCCATGCCCGCCGGCCAGCAGGGTGATCAATGTCCGCTCGACGACGATCTCCTGGCCGAAAATGACGCGGCCGATCGCTTCACGCACTCTTGTGAGCTGCGCCCCGAGCCTGTCGATCTCCGCGGGCAGGTCTTCGTCGGCCGGAGCCGCCGTCGGCCCCCGCCGGGCCACCTCGGAATCGCGCCGCGCGGTCGAATCGGTCAATGGAGAGTCTCCGTTGTCGCGCGGTCGGATTGGTCCCCCCGCGCATTCCATCCTCGGTGCACGAGCCCTATCTAGAGAGTATGGCGGAATTTGGCGGTGACCAGAAGCGTGTCTCGGCTCCGGCCGATCGCCCGGAAGGTCCGAGCTCGACCGACGAGCGGTACGACATTCGCATCGGCCGGGACGGAACCTGGTATTACCGGAATTCTCCCATCGAGCGCATCGGCTTGGTCAAGCTGTTCGCCAGCGTCCTGCGTCGCGACGAGGCGGGGGACTACTGGCTCGTGACACCGGCCGAGCGCGGCCGCATTCAGGTTGAGGACGCGCCGTTCAACGCGGTCGAGGTGGACAGGCTCGGCGAAGGTGGAGACCAGCTTCTGCGGTTCCGGACCAACCTGGACGAGCAGATCGAGGCCGGGGCCGACCATCCGATCGAGACCCGGGTCGACGTCGGACGCGGCGAGACGCGCCCCTATCTCCTGGTCCGAGACCATCTATATGCTCTGATTGCGAGACCGGTATACTACCGCTTGGTGGACTATGCGGTCGATCTGAACGGGCAAATTGGTGTATGGAGCCACGGCGTCTTTTTCCCCCTCGGTGAGTCACCATGAGAATAGCGCAGGAGGCGTTGGCGGAGCCGGTCCCCCTGGCTGCCGCATTGCCGGACGGACAGGTGCTGCAGGAGATGCGCCGCCGGCTCGGCGTGCACAGCAATGGTCAATCGGGCCGAGTCCGCGGCGACCATGACTTGAATCCGGGCCTCACGCCGCCGGCACAGCTGCGATCGGCCGGGGTCATGGTGCTCGTGATCGATCGCGGGGACACACCGACGATCCTGCTGACGCAACGGACGGATCATCTGGCCGCGCATGCCGGGCAGATCAGCTTTCCCGGCGGCCGCCTCGAATCGACCGACCGGGACGCCCTGGATGCGGCCTTGCGCGAGACGGAAGAGGAGATCGGGGTTCCGCGGGAGCAGATCGACATCATTGGGCGCCTCGATACCTACATCGTCCGCACCGGCTTTCGTGTCGAGCCGTTTGTCGGCGTCCTCCAGCCCCCTTTCGCGCTGATCCCGGATCCTCACGAGGTCGCGGAAATCTTCGAGGTGCCCTTGGGCTACGTCCTGTCTCCCGCCAACTGTCAGCAGCACACGCGCGATTTCCAGGGAATCCCACGGTCATTCTATGTCTTTCCCTACGAGCATCGCTATATCTGGGGCGCCACAGCGGGCATGCTTCGCAACTTGCGTGAGATTATGGGCAGCAGCTTCTAGTCAGCGATCCGTCATTGCCGGTCGGACGGGGAGAGGCTCATGCTGAAGAAATTGCTGCTTTTTCTTCCACTTGTCCTGCCGACCTTGATCTACATCGGGTATGCGCTTCTGGAGCGCCGGCGCCGCGTGTCCGAGGGTGGAGCATCCCATCCATGGTACGAAAACGCCCCATGGATCTGGCTGATCGGCAGCGGTGTGGCGTTGCTTGCGGTCTCGCTGTTCTCCTGGGTGCTGTTGGGTGGCGAGCCCGCCGGGACCTTTGAGACGCCGCCACAGCTGGTGCCCTTCGTTGAGGGATCCTAGCCTTTGCGAAGGCCGGGCCAGGACCGGTGACGACTGTCCGGATATCGCTGCCCCGCTGGCTGAACGACTCAGCGACAAAGGCGGTGATCGCCGCGCTCACCGACCGCGGTGGCACACCACGCTTCGTCGGCGGCTGCGTCCGCGATGCCCTTCTCGGTCGTCCGGCGACGGACATCGATATCGCGACGCCTCTGCAGCCTGAGGAGGTTGTCGCCGCCGTCAGGGCAGCGGGGCTCAAGGCGATCTTGACAGGCGCCACCCATGGCACCGTCACCGTCATGGCCGACGGCAAGAGCTTCGAGGTGACGACACTCCGCGTCGATGTCCAGACCGATGGCCGGCACGCGCGGGTCGAGTTCACCGATGATTGGCGGGCGGATGCCGCTCGGCGAGACTTCACCATGAACGCCTTGTCCGCCGAGCCCGATGGTCTCGTGCATGACCATTTTGGTGGGGTGGACGACGCTTTGGCCGGCCGCGTCCGCTTCGTCGGTGAGCCGGCGGAGCGCCTTGCCGAGGACTATCTGCGGCTTCTGCGCTTTTTCCGCTTTCTCGCTCATTACGGCCGCGTCGAGCCGGGCACCGCGGCGCTCGAGGCGTGCCGCAAGGCGGCTCCGAAGCTCGCCGGCCTGTCCGGAGAGCGCGTGCGCGCCGAGCTGATGAAGCTTCTGTCCGCCGTCGATCCGGCGCCCACATGGCAGCACATGATCGACAGCCACGTCTCGGAGGCCATCATCGGCGAGCCCGGACGCGTCGGCCGTCTCTCCGCCTTGTGTCGCGTGGAGCGCCATCTGGAAGTGTCGCGATGCGGTCGCGCGCTTCCCGACCTCCTGGCGCCCGATCCTTTGCGGCGGTTGGCGTCCCTGATGACGGGTCCCGGAACGGGCCTTGCTGACCGCCTGCGCCTGTCGTCGGTCGATCGTGAGCGGCTGCTGCGGCTTTGCGGACCGCGCGCGCCGCTGAGCCCGGATCTCGGCCCTCGCGAGCTGCATCGCTGCCTTTACCATGACGGAAGGCCGCTCGTCGCGGACCGGCTTCTGCTGGGCTGGGCGGAATACGGCGACGAGGCCGCCTATCGCGCGCTGCTCGAGCACGCGGTGTCCTGGGCCATCCCCGCCTTTCCGCTCAAGGGTCGGGACGCCGTCGAGCTTGGCGTGCAGCCCGGCCCGGAGATGGGCCGCCTGCTGAAGGAGACCGAGCGCTGGTGGCGCGAGGGCGATTTCGCGGCCGATCGGGAGGCGTGCCGCCGCCATCTGCGGGATCTCGCCGGGCTCAATCCTCGACCCTGATCAGCCGGGCTCTCACCGTCCGGACAAGCTCGCCGTCACGGAGCCGGCGGAACAGCAGATCCATCCTGTCCTGCGCCACGGTGCGATCATAGCTCGTGAGATCGAAGCCGGCCTCCTCGTTCAGCCCCAGCTGGTAGATGCTGAGCCGGTTTCCGGCCAGGCGCGCCCATGTCATGGTCCCGCCGGTGAGCGGGTCGGCCGACGCGGTGCCGACGAAAAGTCCGGGACGGTCCCCTGGACGAAACTGCTCGCGGGTGGCTCGAGCCTTCCATTCCGGGGTCTCCGCCGTTCCCCCGGTCCGGGTCAACGTGCTCCAGGCAATGGAGAAGCCGTCCGCGGTCGGCTCAATGCGCACGTACAGCTCCCGCTGGGCCACCGCCAGGAAGAGGTCGTCCCCCCCTTCGATGCGCCCTGCGCCTTCCCAGCGGCCGAAGAATGCGGCAAGCGACGGGTCCGGCTCCCCGGCCGGCGAGCCATGGGACGCCGGCGGCACCATGATGACGAGGAGGACGAGCAGCAGGAGGAGGGCGTCGGCAAGCCGGTTTCTGGTGCGCACGCCTTGTCCCTTCCTGCATCGATTGACCCGGACGATGCCGATCGATCGCTCCTCAGGGCCAGGTGACCATCGGAGGCATTGACATGAGGATGGCTTCGACATCGCCTCCGGTCCGCAGACCGAACACGGTGCCACGATCATAGAGAAGATTGAACTCAACATAGCGTCCGCGCCGTTGAAGCTGACGGGCTCGTTGCTCGTCGCTCCAAGGGGCGTCCGCGTGCCGTCGCACCAGCCGCGGGTAGGCCGTCAGGAAGGCCTCGCCGACATCGCGGACAAAGGCGAAGTCCCGCTCCCAGTCGCCTGTGTCGTGATAATCGAAGAATATGCCGCCCACGCCGCGGGGCTCGTCCCGGTGCTTCAGATAGAAGTACTCATCGCACCATTGCTTGAAGCGTGCGTAGTAGCCCGGGTCGTGCGTGCGGCAGGCCTCCTCCAGGGCAGCGTGGAAGTCGCGGGTGTCCTCCTCGCAGGGGATGATCGGAGTGAGGTCGGCGCCGCCTCCGAACCACCCCACCCGGGTCACGATATGGCGGGTGTTCATATGGACCGCCGGCACCAGCGGACTCTGCATGTGCGCCACGAGGCTGATGCCGGCCGCCCAGAAGCTGGGATCCTCGGAGGCGCCGGGGATCTGTCGAGCGAACTCCTCGCTGAACGTCCCGTGGACGGCGGAGACGTTGACCCCGACCTTCTCGAACACGCGGCCGCGCAGCACCGCGCTGGTGCCGCCTCCGCCGCCGGGCCGCTCCCAGGATCGCCGCTCGAACCGCCCGGGCGGCCGGTCGGACAGCGGCCCACGATGCTCCTCCTCGATTGTCTCGAAGACCGAGCAGATCCTGTCGCGGAGCGTCGCGAACCAGGTGGCCGCGCGGTCGCGCTGCGTCCCGGTCGGGATGGTCGTCGGCGTTGCCATGTCGGGCGGAAGGCTCACGGCCGGGCTCCTGATCACATTGGCCAGTCGATGCGGCCGAACTCGGCGACCTTAAGCGGGCCCAGCCGAAGCTCGCCATCCCCCAGACGAAGCGGTGCCTGCAGGCTCCCGTCGTCGCCGGAGCGGGTGGCCAGCAGCGACAGCGCCGCCTTGGCCAGCGGCGCCCGGCCGGCCGGCAGGTGTCCGGCGCCGACCAGGGCGTCGACCATCTCCGTGTAGCCGCGCACGGTGGCGATCAGATCACCTTCCGGCTGCAGGTCGGAATCGAGCCTCACGGCTCCTCGGCTCTCCACCTCGAGCGGTCCCCAGGTCATCGCCAGCCGCTCGATGTCCAGCTCGCCGCCGGCCTCGCGCCAGGCGTGGAGCTCGGCCCGGCGGGCGCGGCGGGGCAGCGGCTCGGCGACGGCCAGCCGGGCATGGGCGAGCGCAATTCTCCGGCCAAGCCCCGGCAGCACGGCCACCGGGATCACGATGTCCCGTGCCCGGGCGTCGGCGCCGACCGCAAGGGGGTGGGTGCCGGCCGGCACCGGCACCACGTTCACGGAGATCTCCGCGGCCGTGATCGCCGCCGTCGCGCCGGCCGGGCGTGCCGTCACCGTGGCCAGATCGGCGCGCCCCGCCTCCAGCGCGCCCCGACCGTCAAGCCGCAGATGGCCGGTCGCCGCGGCCACCGTGACCTCGACCGGCAGCCGGCCCGGCACGATCAGCCGCTGCTCGCCCGTCAGCCGATACTCCAGATCATGCCAGTCCCATGCGGGCGCATGGACGGCAAGCCCCCGGGCGTCCCACACGACCCCGTCCGGCCGGCGCACCTTGAACGGGCCCGTGGACGCGGCGAAGCGCCACGGATAGCCCCCCAGGCGCACCTCGCCGGCCTCGATCGCCCAGCCGGCCTGCTGCCGGTCCATCCGCCACCGCTCGATGCCGTCCAGCATGAGGGTCTTGCCGTACGCCCAGTAGGCGCTGTAGCCGGCCACCGCGAGCCCGAGGCCGGCAACGAGAACGAGCCAGAGCCGAAGCATGATCCTCCACGCGCCTCTCTCACGCGCCTCTCTGCGGCCAGGCTCAGGTTCCCGCGAATGCCGGCGAAACCGTGGCGGGCTCCGCTGGCGGGCGAGGGGGGTGGCGGCGGCCGATGCCCTGCGGTATACCCGCGGCCCATGCCATGTCGAGCCGATCCGGCGATCCCCGGTGATGTGAGGGCGGCGACGCCGGCCGGCCTGCCCGGCCGATCGGGGCTGGCCGCGCCGGCGGGCGAGCCCCTATGGGTGTTCGCCTACGGCTCCCTGATCTGGGACCCCGGATTCGTCTTTGAGCGGCGCCGGCACGCCACGCTCTACGGCTATCGCCGCCGGCTCTGCGTCTACTCGCACCGCTACCGTGGCACGCCCGAGGCGCCCGGCCTGGTGCTCGGCCTCGACCGCGGCGGCTGCTGCCGCGGCATCGCCTACCGGGTGGCGCCGGACCGGGCCGACGAGGTGCTCGACTATCTCTGGCAGCGGGAGATGGTGACGGGCGCCTATCGGCCGATGCGCCTGCGCGTGGCGCTGCCGAGCCCCGATCCCGATCCCGATCCCGATCTTGATCCCGATTCCCGGCCCGGCCCGGTTTCCGGCGGCCGGTCCCGGGTCACCGCCTGCTGCTTCGTGGCGGACCGGTCTCATCCGCAATATTGTTGCGGGCTCGGCGAGGAGAGCGTCGTCCGGCTGATCGTCGAGGGGCGGGGGCTCAAGGGGCCCAACTGGGAATACCTGGCGAACACCGTCGCGCATCTCGAGGCGCTCGGCATCGCCGATCGGCCGTTGCGGGACCTGCTCCACAAGGTGCGCGCCCAGCTCTGAGGCCGGCGGGCCGAGGGGGTCGGCCGGCGGGTCGGCCGCGCCCACGCGCCCTGTCGGCGGGTCGGCGGCACCCACGCGCCCTGTCGTCGGCTCGGCGGCACCCGGGGCCGGACCGCTCGCCGGGCCGGCCCGTCACGACGCGGCCTCGCGGACCTCACGACCGTCGTGCCCCGAGCCGCCACCGGTCCCCTGGCCACCGGTCCCCTGGCAGGCGTCGCCCGTGCGCTCGCCGGCCTTGCCGCGCGACCGGGTGACCGCGGAGCGGACGGCGCCGTAGGCGCTGCGCAGGGTGTCGATCACCGCGTCCGCCGGGCTGGCCGCCGCCAGGTTGGTCGCCGCGTAGTACTCCCCCTCCTCGAAGGTCAGGCTGAAGCCGTTGCGGGCCGCGATCCGGCGCATCGGCACGTTGTCGCAGCGGATATAGAGATGCACCTTCTGGATCATCTGCATCGCCGCCGCCTCGAGCATGTGCGCCATCAGCTGGTGGCCGAGGCCATGCTGGCGCCAGCCGGGCTCGATCGAGAAGGCGACCTCGGCATCCTTGGGCATGAACGGCTGGTCGGGCATCAGCTGGGCGAGGCCACGGATGCTGCCGTCCTCGACATAGCCGACGAGCAGATCATGGTCCCAGTCGATGTCGGCCACCCGTTGCCGGACATACGCGTCGCCGACGTCGGAGCCGAACCGCAGCTGGCGATCGTGCCGGCCCAGACGCAGGAGATGCTCGGTCACCCGTCCGGCGTCGTCCGGCCCCAGCTTGTCGATCACACTCATGGCTCGTCGATTCTGCTCGTCGTCAACTATGCCGCGCCGCACAACCAAAGCAGTCCCCAGCGAACTTACGGAATGGAGGTCGGTCATAGCTTGATACATGTCAATCCACGAGCCGGTTTCCAGTGGTCTCAGGAACCGAGAATGCTTCCTACTTGGTCCCAACGTCTTAAGAAAACGCTATGCGACGAATCGAATACTAATCCGGTCCGGACACGGTCCATCCTGAACAGGATGTTGCGGTGCACGCGTCGGCGCCGCCCGATCGTTGCGGGCCCGTCCGAACCGGCCGCCCGGCCGGGCGGCCTCGAGTCGCCGCGGCTGTTCCGCGCAGGCGCCTCGGCGGTCAGGCGCGGTGCCGGGAACGCGCCGGCGCCGGGTCCGGCCCGGCCGCGCGTCGCCGTTCGTCGAGGCGATCGAGGATCGCCCGGCGCTCGGGGTCGCTCGCGCCGCCCCACGCCGCGATCTCGTCCAGCGAGCGGAGGCAGCCCCGGCACAGGCCGCTCGCCTCGTCGATCGTGCAGACCCCGATGCAGGGCGAGGGAACGGGCGGCCGGTCGGTCATGGCGGCTCCGCGGGACGGGACGGTACGATGGTGCAGTGCCGCATGATGCCGGCTCGCGCGCCCCGTGAAAAGACACGATTGTCCGCCGGGCTCAGCCGGCCCCGGGCGCGTCATGGCGGCAGAACACCAGCCGCGTCTCGCCATGGTCGCGCGCCTCCAGGAGCGTGAACCCCGCGGGCGCCGTCCCGGCCTCGTCCCGGGCCTGCTCGACGATGCACAGGCAGCCGGCCGCCAGCCAGCCGCGCCGGCCGAGCGCCGGCAGCGCGCGTGCCGCCAGCCCGCTGCCATAGGGCGGATCGAGGAAGGCGAGCGACGCCGCCAGCCGCGCCGGCGGAGGCGCCGCGGCATCGGCCCGCAGCACCACCGCCCGGCCGGCCTCGCCGAGCCGCGCCAGGTTGCGGCGGGTCGCCGCCAGGGCGGCCTCGCTCCGGTCGAGGAAGCCGGCCGCCGCGGCGCCGCGCGACAAGGCCTCGAGCCCGAGGGCGCCGCTGCCGCAGCACACGTCGAGCACGGTCGCGCCCTCGAGCGCGGCGCCGGCGCCGTCGCCCCAGTCCCGGTGCGCCAGGATGTTGAACACCGTCTCGCGCAGCCGGTCGCTGGTCGGCCGCACCGCGGAGCCGGCCGGCGCCTCGAGCCGGCGCCCCCTATGCCGGCCGCCGACGACGCGCATCGCCCCCGGTCCCGCCGCCGCCCCCTGCCTTGCCGCCCTCCGCCTTGCCGCCCCGGCGCGGGCCGGACGCCGCGCCGGGGCCGGCGTCCGGGCCCGATGCCGGAGCCCCGCCGGCCCGCGGCCCGGCCAGCGTCCGCCAGGCCGGCCCGAGCTGGTCGCGCAGCGCCCCGGTGCGCACCTCCTCCACCGCCCCGCGCGGCAGCGGCCCGAGCTGGAACGGGCCGTAGGAGATGCGGATCAGCCGGGTCACGGTCAGCCCCAGATGCTCCAGCACCCGACGGATCTCGCGGTTGCGGCCCTCGCGCAGCCCCATGGTCAGCCAGGCGTTGGCGCCCTGGACCCGGTCGAGCCGCGCCTCGATCGGCCCGTAGCGGACGCCCGAGACCTCCGCCCCCTCGGCCAGCCGCTCGAGGCGCCCGGGCGCGACGGTGCCGTGCACCCGCACCCGGTAGCGCCTGAGCCAGCCGGTCGCCGGCAGCTCCAGGTGCCGCGCCAGCCCGCCATGGCTGGTCAGCAGCAGCAGCCCCTCGCTGTTGAGGTCGAGCCGGCCGACCGAGACCACCCGCGGCAGCTCGGGCGGCAGCCGTTCGAACACGGTCGGCCGGCCCTGCGGATCGCGCCGGGTGGTCACCAGCCCGGCCGGCTTGTGGTAGCGCCACAGCCGCGGCGGCGCCGGGGCCGGCAGCGGCGTGCCGTCGACCGTGACCCGGTCCGCGGGGCCCACCGTCACCGCGGGGCTGTCGAGCACCCGGCCGTTGACGGCGACCCTGCCGGCGGCCACCCAGGCCTCGGCCTCGCGCCGGGAGGCAAGGCCGGCGCGGGCGATCGCCTTGGCCACCCGCTCGCGGCCCTCGGCGGCGGGCCCGGCCTCCGGGGCGACCCCCGGGGCGGCCCCCCGGGCGGACCCTGGAACAGCACGGTCGGGCATGGGCGAGCCCGGCGCCCCGGATCCGGCGGCCGCCTCAGTCGTTCGCGTCGTCGCCCTCATCGAGGCGCAGCCCGACCTTGAGGGTGACCTGGAAGTGCTGCACCTCGCCGTCCTGGATCCAGCCGCGCAGCTCGCTGACCTCGAACCAGTCGAGATGGCGCATGGTCTCCGAGGCGCGGCCGATGGCGCCGCGGATGGCGTCCTCGACGCTGTCCTTGGAGCTGCCGACGAGCTCGAGCTTCTTGTATGTGTGATCGGCCATGGTCCTCTCCCTCCTCGGGCGCCCGGGTGACGGCGCCGATTACCTCCTAGATAGAAGGGAAGGCCGCGGCGTCCGCCGCCGTTCCCGGCTTTTCCGGCCCTCCGGGACGGCCGGGCGGAGGCCGCCGCCCGCTCTTCCCGCGTTCCCGGAGCCGCCCGACGCCGATGCCCGCGCCCGTCCCGCCCCGCCCCGGCCGCGCCCGGTCGCCCGGCGCCGCGCCGCGTCCGGCCGCCGAGCC
>CAZTHL010000050.1:0-27934 GCA_964613585.1 uncultured Mycobacteriaceae bacterium
CATGACCCCGCGCGTCGGCGGGCGCCGTCGTGGCGAACCGCGTCGATCGTCCGGCCCACGACAGGCAGCGCCCGGCGATCCCGCGGAAGGCCGAGCCCCTCGGCACGCACGCCATCCGCTTCCGGCCGACGGTGGACGGCTTCGCCGTCGACACCGAGGTGGAGATGGCCGTCAGGGTTCTGTTCCCGACCCTGTTCCGCTACCGGAACGAGGCGGCGGAGCAGTGGCGGGACGGCCCGCCTTGTCGCCTTTAGGAGCCGGACCGACGACGACGGCGACCGCGTCCGCGTGGCCGGTCGGGCCGAGAACGCGGAATTTCGGGTCGACGGTCCGAGGGGGACGGCCTGGACGCCGGCCGGCATCATGACCAGTAACGACCTCTGGACCATGGCGATCCTGGGTCGACGGCGGGTCATCAACGCGCAGTACGGTCTCGTCGTGCCGCTGTCCTGCGGACCGTCCCGGCCCGGCGCGATCGTGCTCGACGGCGCCAGGGTCCCGGTGACCCGCTTTCGGGTGGCGATCCCCGGCCGCGCCGCCGCCGTCGCCTATGACCGGGACGGCGATCTTGTGGCCATGTCGGTCAACAGCCAGGGCGAGCGGCTCGAGCTGCGCCGGCTTGACATGAGGCGGAGTGTGGCGGGTCAGGAGCGCTGATGCCGGCGAGCCAAGGATGTCAGTGATCGGGGAGCCTCACTTTCCCGGGCGGGCTCCGCGATCGGCCCCGGCACCCGGCGGGCCCTGCGGTGATGACGCCCTCAAGGTGGCGAGCCTGGCAACGGTGTTTGCCTGAGGACAGAGGATGCGGCCGCATCGGGGGCCTCGAAGCTCCTGGCCGAGGCGCAGGATCCGATCCGGGCGGCGCGATGGGGCGGGCCCGGCTCCGGCAGTCCCGTCACAGCGGCCGCTTGGTGGATGATGCGTATCAGGTTATGCTCGGAGGAGACGGAATCATGGCGCTCCAGGGGTCCCGCCGGTCTGGTTTATGGCCTTATGCCTACCGGCAAGGATATGTTAACCAGTATTCGCCACCTTGGGCCGGCACGAGCCAGACGCCCGTCTCCGTCCGTTCCCTTGTCGCGACGCGACCGGCTGATCCTGAAGGGTGGCTCGTCGCCATGCTTGTCGGGAACGAGCGTCTACATCCCCTGTTTGCATGTTCACTTCAAGGCGGTCCGCAAGGCTTCTCAGGAGAACCGATGGGTGACTTCGCCGATCCCCCCTGGCCCGAGCTGGCGGCCGTGAGCGACGACAACGGCCCGGACGAGCCGGACGAGGATGCTGCCGAGGATGAACAGGCCGGCGGGCTGCGCGCGCAGTTCGACCTGTGGGTGGAGCGGCAGCTGCAGGACATGTACGAGGCCGTCACCAAGGAGGCCATCCCGACGCGCATGCTCGATCTCATCGAGGCGGCCGCCCGGGCGGAGGCGGACCAGGCCGGCGAGACGAGCGCGGCCGGCGATCCCGGCGGAGCGGCACCCTCCGACCGCACCGAGGATACCTCCGAGGCCGGGCCGGACGGCGAGGATCCCGCGGGCAAGCCGGGCGATGGCTGAGGGTCGGGCATCACCCCGAGCTTGATGCCGTGCGTGGCGGCCGAGACGCCGGCAGGCCCGGGTCCGGCCCGCTCAGTGGAGCAGCAAGCCGCCTCGCGATCGCCCACCCGGCGCTTGCCCTGCCGTTGGGCAGCATGAGCCCTGGCCGCGATCGGGGCCGGCGGCCTCGCGTTCCGGGTCGCCGCCAGGGTCCTGACCGTTCCTGCCCTGGCGCGACGAGGGCTCGCGCATCGGCGGCTCGACGCCGGCCATGGCGGCGGCCAGCTCGGCCCGTGCGCGCGACAGCCGGCTCTTGATCGTGCCGACGGCGCAATCGCAGATGCGCGCCGCCTCCTCGTAGCTCATGCCGCTGGCCCCGACCAGGATCAGCACCTCGCGCTGCTCCGGCTTCAGCCGCTCCAGGGCATTGCGCAGATCGCGGATCGTCATCCGCTTGTCCTGCTCCGCCGGCACGCCGGCCTGCGCCGCGGCCTCGAGCGGCCCGATCTTCCACTCGCCGCGCCGGATCTCGCTCAGCCAGGCATTGCGCAGGATGGTGAAGATCCAGGCCCGGAAGTTGGTGTTGGGTGTGTACTGATGCTGCGAGGCCAGGGCTCGCGCCAGGGCTTCCTGGACCAGGTCGTCCGCCTTGTCGGCGTTGCGGGTGAGCAGCCGCGCGAAGGCCCGGAGGTGGGGGATCGAGCGGACCAGATCGTCCCGAAAGCCGTCCGTCATGATGGGCTTCCCGTCGGTCTGAGCCTCGGCGGGCGCAAGACCCGAAGACTGTCCGGTCGTCCAGGCCGGGTACTGTCGCCGCGTCGCCGTGGGGAGGGCATGACGCAACCCGGCCTGGGCCGTCGAGCGATGGTGCCGGATCGGCAGACCGCTGGACGGGCCACGGCAAGCGCTCGCGGATCGAGAAGAGCGTCGGATCGAAGCAACCCTGTCATTGCTTGGCCGCCTCTTGTGCCGGTCGACAAGGTGGATGAAGAGGGCTCTGAATAAACCCCGCGGCGCCACGTCAAGATGAGGCGCGTCAACAGCTCTATCCCTCTTGTTCGCAGGTCGATGACATACGGTCCATTATCAATCATTATCGACATTTTCTTTACCAGCAGTGGCGCGATCAGTTTGTCTCGAACCTCTACCAAGGGTTCCATCGGCCGAAATGGCGACGACCAGCCATTTAACAGTCGACGAGTGGTTGTGGTCCCGAAAAGGCGCGACGGAGACTTGTCCGAGGCCCTACAATACCAGAGCCGAATCGGTTCGCGGGAAAATTGACTATGCAGATCTGCCGTTCATAATTTTGGCATTTTTACCAAACTTGGGGGCTTGACAAGGGCGCGCCGTCGGCTTGGCCGTCGGCAAGGGAGGGGACAGGGCGACACGGCAGCGACGGGGAGAGCGCGGTGGCGGCGAGGATCGATGATGGGGGCGACGGGCCGGGATGGGCCCGGGTCGATTCGGCCAATCTTCGGGGCTTCCTCAGCCTGTTCCCCATGGCCGAGATCGCCGTCACCCAGATTGGCGCGGGCCCGAGCCAGGTGAGCGGAACCGGCGCCCTGATCGGGGATGTCGCCGTCTCGCGTTACCGCTACGGTCCGGACTCGGCGAACAGCGTCGCGCTCAGCCCGGCCTATGTCGCATTCCTGATCCCGCTCCGCTGGTGCGGAGAGTTCCACTTCAACGGTGTGGCCGCCGCGACTGAGACGGTGTTCATGTCCTCGGGGCCCGACGGCTTCTTCACCCGGGCCGAGGATCGCGACGTGATCGTGGTCGCCGTGCCGCGCCGCCGCTTTCTGGAGACGCTGGCGGCGCTGCGCGGCGTCGATCCCGATGAGGGGCTGCTGTGCCACGGCCCGCTGCCGCTGCCCATGCCCGTCGCCATGAGGCTGCGCGCCCAGCTCGCTTCACTGATCGAGTTCGGCGCCGCCGGGCGCCTGGGGCTCGGGGACGATGTCGCGGAGCGGCTGACCGGCAGGCTGATCGACGCCTCCCTGCAGATGTCCGGCGAGCGGGCGATGCCGGCCGGCCCGGCGGCGCTGCGCGCCGTGCGGCGGGCCGAGGCCTTCTTCCTGGCAAAGGCGGGCCGGCGCGTCACCCTGGCCGACATCTGTGCGGCCGCCGGCGTCGGCGGGTCGGCACTCAATGTCGCCTTCCGTCAGGTGACCGGCGAGTCGCCGCTGCGCTTCCTGCACAAGCGGCGGCTGATGGCGGCGCGAGGCGCGCTGGTCTCCGCGGAGCCCGGCCGGGCCGCCGTCAAGCAGGCCGCCCTCGACGCCGGGCTGACCGAGCTCGGCCGGTTCGCGGTCGAGTATCGCGAGCTGTTCGGCGAGGCGCCGTCGGTCACCCTGACGGCGGCGGCCGGCCTGCCGCCGGCCCTCCATCCGTCGCGATCGACGTCACCGTAGTCCCGACCGCGCCCCGCGCCACCCGGCCTCCGACACGCACACCGCGTCAGGGGGGCGCCCGCCATCATTGCGTCGCCGCACAGGTCTCATGACGGTGGGTGCTTGCCCCAATGCCGACCCCTGCTGGTGCACGGGGCGGGTAGGGCCTATGAAAAATCCGTTGTCTCCGCGGTCTCCCGACCGTCTCGCGATCCGTGATGTGCGCAGGCCCCGGCCGTGCGCGGGCAGGCGGCGCGGCGGTTCCGTCGGCGGGTCCCCGCCACCGGCGATTCGGGCTTGACCGTGGTGATGCGACCCTATGTCCCAATAAGACACGCGCCAAGGCCGGTCGGCCGACGCCAGCCGCCGTCAACCAAGACGGGCGTGCGAGGCAAGACGGGGCGTCGGCCGGCTTCCCTCCCCTGCGTCGCTAGGCGGATCGGTGGCGGCGGGGTTTGGGAGACCGGAATGGGGACGATGGGTGGCGACCGCCGGGCGCCGCGGTGGATCCGTACGCGCACACCGGATGTGCAAGCGATCTATCGGAATTTTCCGATGGCGCGGGTGTCGCTCACCCAGCTCGGACCGGGCCGCAGCGAGATTGAGGGGACGGGCGTGCTGGTCGATGACCTCGCCATGGCCCCGGTGCGCTATGAACCGCTGGCGACCGTCAGCGGCGTCCCCGGGCCCAATCACGTCGCCTTCCTGACCCCGGTTTCTGGCGGGGCTTCCACTGCAACGGCGTGCCGGCGTCCCCGGGCACCGTGTTCCTGGCGTCGAGCACGGACGGCTTCTTCACCAAGGCCGCGGCGCGCGACGTGGTCACCATCGCGGCACCGCGCGCTCGGCTGCTTCCCACCCTCGCGGCGCTGCGCGGGATCGAGCCCGACGAGCGGCTGCTCGCCGGCGGTCCGCTGGCCCTGCCGCCCGATCTGGCGCGGAGGCTGCGCGCGGCGCTGACCCGGCTCGTCCAGAAGGGTGCGACCGGGCGCGAGGCCGACGACCCGCTCGACCAGGCGATGCTGGGCGCGATCCTCAAGGCTTGCCTCGCCGCCGTGCCGGACCGAGGCCGGCTTGCCCGCTGGTCCGCCGCGCGCACGGTGCGCCGTGCCGAGGACTGCTTCATGGCCGCGGCGGGTCGGCGCATCGCGCTCGCGGATCTCTGCGCCGCGGCGGGCGTCGGCGCCTCCGCGCTCAATGCCGCCTTCCACGTGATCACGGACGAGTCGCCGCTGCGCTACCTGCACAAGCGCCGGCTGATGCAGGCGCGTGCGGCGCTCGTCACCGCCACGCCCGGCCGGGCCGTCGTCAAGCAGGTTGCCCTCGACGTCGGGCTGACCCAGCTCGGCCGCTTCGCTGTCGAGTATCGCGCCCTGTTCGGCGAGGCCCCGTCGGTGACGCTGAGCGGGGTCACCGGCGCCGGCCCGGCCGACGCTCCACGGGCGGCGGCCGGCCCGTCGAAGGCGCCGTGAACCCTTGCCCTCCGGCGGCGTGGTCGAGGGCCAAGCGCGCCACCCTCCACCGGCCGGCTCACGCCGCGGACGGCGTCGGGTCCTCAAGGCCGGGGAAGCGCAAGGCGAAGCGGCCGGCCCGGCGGCCGAGCAGGTAGACGAGGCCGAGATAGATCCCCGGCGCCACCTCGCGGATCTCGTCGCGCACGCCGCGCGCAATGAGCGAGGTGCGCGAGTAGTCGAGCGTCAGGCACGGCCGGCCGTCGAAGCGGCTGGTGTCATGGTAGATCTGCGCCGGCACCGCCTCGAGGCCGAACGGCAGCACACGGTTGACCAGCCGGCCGCGGGCCGCGTCGACCCGCTTGCCCTTCCAGAGCACGGTCTCGATGAAGCGGGCCAGCGGCCGGGTCAGCGGCGTGCCGGGCAGCAGGATGAACAGCCCGTCGGCCCGGCCACGCGGGACCGGCCCGGGCTTGCTGTCACGGAACAGCCGGTCGAGATCGTCGGCCGGCAATTCCAGCAGGGACTGCAGATCGGTGCGGCGATCCTCGGTGGTGGCGGCGGTCATGGACGGTCTTCCTCGTCGGGCGATCCGGGCGGCGGCGGCGCGGCGCGGGCGAAGCGCCATTGACGCAATCGGCACGGGCGTGCTTGGCTCCTGATGACCGGGGTGCCCCGCCATCCGATGGCGGGGCTGAGATCATACCCGACGAACCTGCTCTGGGTCATGCCAGCGGAGGGAGTCTCGCGATGTCGCGCCGCGCGCCGCCCGTGACGGCCTTTGCCTGCCTCAAGGCCATCACCTGCACTAACGCCACGCCGCCGGACAAGGCTCCCGGGCGGGGGACCGTGTCGCGTCGGATGCCCGGAGCCCGGCCATGAGCCCGGCCTTGGTCCTGGCTACAACGGCGGCGATCGCCGCCGTCTTCCTGGCGATCGGGCTCGCCGTCGCGCGCCGCCACCGGGACACGGTGGACGGCTTCATCGCCGCGCGCGGCCAGATCGGCGGCGGCACCGCGGCGGCCACGGTCACCGCCACGATGCTGGGAGGCTGGGTGCTGTTCAGCCCGGCGGAATCGGCGGCCCTCGGCGGTGTCGCCACCGTGGTCGGCTACGCCCTCGGCACGGCCGCGCCGCTGTTCGCGTATCTGTTCCTGGGGCGGCGCCTGCGCACACTGATGCCGAGCGGTCACGGCCTGACCGACTTCGTCTTCCACCGCTACGGCGGCGCCCTCTATCTCGCCACCCTCGGCGTCATGGCGGCGGTGCTGCTGATCTTCCTGGCCACGGCGCTGACCGCGGTCGGCCAGGTCGTCGGCCTCGTCGGCGGCGCCGGCGGCGGCTGGCTGCCCGCGGCGATCGTGCTCGCCGCGGCGCTCGGCTACACGCTCGCCGGCGGCCTGCGCAGCTCGATCGCCACCGACGCGGTGCAGCTGGCGGTGATCCTGCCGCTGCTGGCGCTGCTGGCCGGCTATGGCTGGCACGCCGCGGGCGGCGCCGCCGCGCTTCAGACGGGCCTGGCCGAGCGGGCCCCCGAGCTGCTCGACCCGGCCCATGGTCCGGGGCTTGAGACCGCGGGGGCGCTGATCCTGGCCATCCTGGCGGCCGAGATCTTCAACCAGAGCTACTGGCAGCGGGTCTACGCGGCGCGCGACCCGGCCGCCGCCGCGCGCGGCTTCCTGGCGAGCGGCCTCGTCATCATCCCGGTGATCGCCGTCATGGGCGCCTTCGGCCTGTTTGCGGTCGCCCTGGGGCGGGCCGACGAGGCGGCGGTGGCGGCCTTCGTGCTGATCTTCGAGGGCCTGCCGCCGGCGCTCCAGGCGCTCGGCCTGCTGCTCGGCATCGCCCTGGTGATGAGCTCGGTCGACTCGCTCCTGTCGGCGCTGTCGAGCCTGATCGCCGTGGAGCTGCCGCGCGCCGCGCCGCGCCTCGGCGACGCGGCGGTGCGCGGGGTCGCCCGGCTCGGCATCGTGCTGCTGGCGCTGCCGTGCTTGGCGGTGGCGGCCCAGGGCTACAGCATCTTCTACCTGCTGCTGGTCGCCGACCTGATCTGCGCGGCGGCGGCGATCCCGGTGTTCCTCGGTCTGTACAGCCGACGCTGGCACGGCCGCGAGGCGACGGCCGCCTTCCTCGGCGGGCTCGGCGCCGGGGCCATGCTGTTCCCGCCACCGGGATTCGGGCCGGAGGGCTTGCTGTTCCTGGTCAGCGGCGGCGCCGGCTGGGCCGAGGCCGGGCTGTGGCAGGCGTTCGCCGCGGCCGCCCTGGTCTCGGCGGCGCTGGCGACGCTGCTGTTCCGGCGTCGGCGCCGCGGCTTCGATTTCACCCGGCTGGCCCGGGTCGGCGAGACGCCGCCGGGCTTGGCCGGGCGGGCCTGATGCCGGCGAGCCCATGGCGTCAGCCACGGGCTCGCGACGGCGCGCCCGGGCGACCAGCGTTATCACGGGTCCGACTCCGCCGACGCCGGTGAGCGGTCACTCACCGGCGTCGGCCCAGCCTCCACGAACGGGCCGGAACCGTCATGAGACAAGCGTGTCCGCGTGACGCGGAATCAGCGCCGGCCCGCGCGCCCCCGCCCGGTCGCCCCAAGCATCCCGTCGCGGGTGGTCGGGCGGGGGAGCGGGCCGTCGATGCCGCCTGAACCGGAAACGCCGTCCTCGGCGAGTGGTCTCGTCGGCTCGGAGCCATCGGCCTCAGCCGCGTGGCCGGGCGAAGCTGAGCAGGCCGGCGAGCCCGGCGCTGGTGGCGAGCGCCATGAGCTGCAGCACGATGCCGGCCAGCAGCGCCGGCTCCCAGGCGATGCCGAAGGCGGCCAGCACCGCGGCCCAAGCCGCTTGCGCGGCGCCGATGTTGGCGATGCCGTTCACCGGCAGGGCGAAGGACAGGGCGTAGGCGGCGACACCCATCATCACCGCGGGCGCCGGCGGCTCGAGCCCGGCGGCGCGGCTGACCAGCCAGAAGGTGACGGCGACCGCGACCCAGCTGGCCACGGTGGCGGTCACCAGCACGGCGGCCTCGCGCCGGCTCTGGTCGGCGAGCGCCCCGGCGGCGGCGTCCGCGGCCTCGGCGAGGCGACGCGGCAGGCGCCGGTGGCCGCGCACGGCCCGGGCGGCGAGTCCGGCCACCCGCGGCAGCGCGAGCGCCAGGGCAAGGCAGGCCGCGCCGCCGAGCAGTCCGAGCAGAGCCGCCCAGCCGGCCCCCGGAATGCCGAGCCAGGGCGCCCGTTCCCCGGCAACGGCGATGCCGAGGGAGGCCAGCAGCGACACGGCGATGAAATCATGCAGCCGGACCGCCGCCAGGATGCCGACCGCCCGGCCGAGCCGGAGACCACGGCTGCGGTTGAGCATGACCGGGAGGCTGACATCGCCGAGCCGCGCCGGGATGGTCGCCGCCAGGAGGTTGTGCATGACCGAGATGCGGGTGATGTCGAGGTCGAGCGGGACCCGCGCGGCCGCGGCCAGCCGCCAGGCGCGCAGCACCGGGATGGTGAGCGACCAGAGAGCGGCTGCCGCCAGCCAGCCCGGATCGTAGCGCCCGAGCACCTCGACGAGGGCGGCCTCGTCGAGCCGATGCGCAAGAACCGCGATCACCGCCGCGGTCACCGCGACCGACAGGCCTATTCGGAGCAGGGCGGCGACGCTCGGCCCTCGGCCGGACCGCTGCCGGGTCACGGCCGGGCTCCGCGGGAGCCGGTGAACGGCACCGTGGCGCATGCCTGACCCGGCATGGATCGGCCTTGGTTCGGTTTCCGCGGAGGCCGCTCCGGGGCTCGCGACGGGTGATCCCGATCCGGACGGCCGGGACCTCCCGGGCCGCGGGGGCCGCCCCGGCTCAGCCGGAGGCCAAGCCGCGCTCGGCCCGCAGGACGATCGTCTCGTCCCGGCTCATGACCTCGGCGCCGACCAGGGTGCCGGCCCGGTCGTAGGCCAAGTGGCAGGCGGTGCCCGGGATCTTCGTGCGATATTGAGTGACCAGGGTCTGGCGGCCCAGGACCTCTATGAAGCCGGACTCGCCGGGGCTGGTGGTCACCGGCACCACGAGGCCCTTCTGCGCGTTGACGACGCGCCGCTGGTCGAGCACCTGCATGGTCCAGAGGTCGTTGCTGGTCATGACGTCGGGCGGCGCGCTGACGTCCCCCTCGGTGCTCCAGATCTTGAAGCGGTCGTTGAGCGCGCTGCCGCGCACCCGATGCAGGGAGCCGTCGTCATCCGTCTCGGTCTCGAGCTCCGCCAGGCGGCCGTGGCGCCAGACCTCCCTGGCCTCGTGGCGGTAGCGCCACACGGTGACGAAGGCGAGGCCGACGGCCATCTCCACGGTCGTGTCGACCGTGAAGCCGTCGCCCGTCGGCGTCATCAGGGTCTTGCGCGTGCCGATGGGCTCGCCCTTGCGGTATATGCGGAACTGCATCGGCTCCCGGTCGGGGAGCTCGACGACCTGGGTTCGGGCCGGCAGCGGCCCGGGCACGGCGGCCGCGGCCGCGCCGAGCGCGAGGCCCGTCACGAAGGAACGACGGTGCATGCCGGAAATCCTCCCTGGGGAAGCGCTCTTTTTGGATAACCCGGTCGAAAGCTTTGGGTGCGAGAACGCGTGATGGATCTTCCCCTTCCGGACATAAGAATGCCTCTTTCCGGCGGCTTTTCAAAGGCAACCCAATATAAGGCAGCATTCTGAATTCGGTGTTGCCGATTGACCACCGGGCAGCCGTGGTCTTGAGCGACAGGTCCTTTGTGCAGGGGCGAACGCGTGCAGATTGTTACCGACTGGTTCCGGCGCCACTTCTACGATCGCCAGATCGTCATCCTCAGCCTGTTGCTTGCCGGCATCCTGTTTACCGTGGTCGTGTTCGCGCAGCCACTGACCCCGGTCATCGCCTCGGTCGTCATCGCCTACCTGCTGCAGACGCCGCTGGATTGGCTGCGCCGTCTCGGCCTGCCGCATCTGCTGGCCGTGATCATCGTCTTCCTCGCCTTTCTCGGGCTGGTCGCCGCGGCCATGCTGACCGTGGTGCCCCTGCTGCTCGAGCAGGTGGCGCGGCTGCTGCAGCAGGTGCCGGCCATACTGGCGCGCATCAACGATCTGCTGCAGCAGCTGCCCGAGCGCAGCAAAGTCGTCGAGCCGGCCGACGTCGACCAGATCTACCAGGGGATCCGCCAGTGGGCCCTGCGCCACGCCCAGCAGGCGCTGTCCTTCTCGGTGGCCTCGATCACCAATCTGGCGTCGATCTCGGTGACGCTGTTCCTGATGCCGGTGATCCTGTTCTTCCTGCTGAAGGACCAGCACCGGATCGTCGCCTGGCTGGTCGGCTTCCTGCCGGAGGACCGGCACCTGGCGGCGACGGTATGGACCGAGGTGGATCGCCAGATCGGCAACTACGCGCGCGGCAAGCTGTGGGAGATCCTGATCGTCGGGTCGGTCGCCTACGCCACCTTCTTCCTGCTCGGCGTCGAGTTCGCCTTGCTGCTGGCGTCGTTGACCGGCTTCTCCGTGCTGATCCCGGTGATCGGCGCCATCGCGGTGACCCTGCCCGTGGCGATCCTCGCCTACTTCCAGTTCGGCCTCGACTACCACACGCTCTGGGTCGTGCTGGCCTACTTCGTGATCCAGCAGCTTGACGGCAACGTGCTGCAACCGGTCCTGTTCAGCGAGGCGGTGAAGCTGCATCCGGTGGCGATCATTGTCGCCGTCCTCGTGTTCGGCTGGATCTGGGGCTTCTGGGGGGTGGTCTTCGCGATCCCGCTCGCCACCGTGGTGAACGCGATCCTGCGCGCCTGGCCGCGCGCACCGGGGCCGCAGCAGCGGGTGCCGCTCGACCACGCCGCCTGAGGCCGCAGGCGGCGGCCGCGGACGCCACAAGCGCCCGGAGCGCTACTCCGCGCCTGCCAGGGCCGGCAGCAGTGGGGCCGGCAAGGGCGCGGCGGCCGCCCCGGCGCCGTCGGCCGTCACCGCGTCGAGGTCGACGGACCGGCGTTGCGGGCCCCAGGACCCGAAGCCCGCCTCGAACCGGCCGGCGAGAGCGGCGCCGCACGCCTCGCAGCGTCCGTCGGCCGCAAGATGCCAGGACGACACCCGGTACCAGTCGCGCTCCACCACCGGGCCGCCGCAGCCGCGGCACAGCACCGCATTGCCGGCGACGTCCCTGGTGTCGCTTGTGTAGGCGTGGCGGAGCCCCTCGGCCCACGCCAGCGCGCGGGCCCGTCGCAGGGCGGCCGGAGGCGTCGGCACGCTGTCCCTCATGCGCGAGCCCGGCTGGAAGGCGACGAAATGCACGGGCGTGTCGGGGCCCAGCGTCTCGGCGACCCAGCCGCTCAGACGACGGATCGGGTCGTCCGCGTCGTTGCGGCCGGGAATCAGGAGGACGCTGATCTCGAGCCAAGCGGCGGTCTCGTGCCTGATGTGCCGGAGGACCTTGAGGACCGGGGCGAGTCGCCCGCCGCAGACGTCCCGGTAGAAGGCATCCGAAAAGGCCTTGAGATCCACGTTGACGGCGTCCAGACGGCCGAACAGCTCCGCCGCCGGCCTCGGGTTGACGTAGCCGGCGGTGGCGGCGACGGCGCGCAGGCCGGCATCGTGGCACGCGTCGGCGATGTCCAGGGCGTACTCGTGGAACACGACCGGGTCGTTTTCGGTCAGCACCACCGAGCGGCAGCCGAGCGCCAGCGCGGCCGCCGTCACCCGCTCGGGCGACGCGGCTTCGCCGGTCAGATCGGTGTCCCAGGCGCGGCCGAGGTCCCAGGTCCGGCAATGCCGGCAGCCGAGGTTGCAGCCGGCCGTGCCAAGCGACAGCGCGGCCGTGCCGGGCAGGTAGTGCAGCAGCGGCACCCGCTCGATCGGACCAACGCTGAGGCCGCTGGCGCGGCCATAGCTGGTCATGACGATGGCGTCGTCGCGGCGCTGCCGGACGAAGCACCAGCCGCGCTGGCCCTCCTTCAGCCGGCAGCCGCGCGGGCACAGGTCGCACCTGACGCGGCCGTCCTTGACCGCATGCCAGTACCGGGTGGCAACGACGGTGGGGCCCGGCTCCATGGCTGGCCTCGCTGGACTGGGGTGGCATCCGGCAGCGCCGGGCCGGAAGGGAGTCCCGGCGCGGCGTCCTCCGGAATTGAGGCATCCTCCGCCGCGACACCTTGCCCTAAGTCAATAATCGTGCCTTGTGCCAACGTGGGTGGGTCACCCCGCGCCGGCGGCCCGGGCTGGTCATCGGCAGGGAGGCCGACGCGCCGGACGGACGCCTTGTCGAGGATCCGCGGACCACGCTATCGGGTTCGGTGGTAGCATGCTGCGCCATGGCCGCAGGCGTTCGAGGTCCGGGCCGGCTCGGCGCCTCTCTCCGGTCCCTGCGGGGCACGATGCCGAGACGGTGTTCCCGTGCATGATCTCTCGCCGTTTCATCTGAAGCCTGGCCCGGCGCGCGACGGGGCCGAACCCAGCTTCGAGGGCGTCGACGGCGCCACCGCGGCCGGCCAGGACAGCCAGCGCCGCCTGCTGCGCCGCAACCGATGGATCGCCACCGGTCTGCTGATCATCGTCGCGACGCTGTTCGTTATCCTGGAGAGCCTGCATCCGACCGGGTTCTGGCTGGGTCTCGCGCGGGCCAGCGCCGAGTCGGCGATCATCGGCGCGCTGGCCGACTGGTTCGCCGTGACCGCCCTGTTCCGCCGCCCGCTCGGCCTACCCATCCCGCATACGGCAATCGTGCCGCGCCAGAAGGATCGAATCGGCGAAGGGCTCGGCGCCTTCGTCTCCCGCAACTTTCTGGAGCCGGGGCTGGTGGCCGGCAAGGTCCGATCGCTCGACCCCGCCGAGCGGCTGGCGGCATGGCTGACCCTGCCCGGCACCGCCGAGCGGCTGGCCGACCGGGCAACCGCGATGCTGCCGAAGCTGATCCGCTACGTCGAGGACCGCGAGCTCCGAAGCTTCTTCGAGGAGGCGCTGCGCGGCCAGCTGCACAGCTACAAGCTGAGTCCGATGCTCGGCCGGCTGCTCGGTCTGGTGGTCGCAACCGGTCATCACCAGCCGCTGATCGAGCGCTTCGTGCGCATCGGCATCGACATGCTCGAGAACAACCGCGACCGCATCCTGCAGGCGGTGAGCGAGCGGAGCCGCTGGTGGGTGCCCGCGACGGTCGATCAGCGGGTTGCCCGCACCCTGATCGAGGGGATTTTGCAGCTGCTGAACGACCTCCGCGACCCGCTGTCGCCGGCCCGGCACCGGCTGGAAGCCTCGGTCGAGACGCTGGCCGCCGAGCTGCAGGACGACACCGACATCCATCGGCATGTCGAGACCATGAAGCGCCGCATCCTCGAGCTGCCGGAGATGCGTGCCGCCCTGCTGGCCCTCTGGGACGAGCTGCGCCGCATCGTGCTCGACGACGCCACGGCCGAGCGCAGCCGGACGCGCGCGGCGATCAGCACCGGCATCCGCAGCATCGGCGCCTCGCTCGAGGCGCAGCCGGCCATGCGTCGCCGGCTCAACCTGGCGGCGGAGCGCGCCGTGGTCGACACGCTGGTGCCGTTCCGCGAGGAGATCGGTCGCTTCATCTCAGAGGTGGTCCGCCGCTGGGATGCGCGCACCGTGTCCGACCGGCTCGAGCTCGCGGTCGGCAGCGACCTGCAGTATGTGCGGATCTCCGGCACGCTGGTGGCGGCGACCATCGGCGCCCTCATCTTCGCCGTCACCTGGCATGTGTGAGCCATGGCCCGCTGGCCACGGGGATGCCGCAGGGCGGATCAGGCGGCGGCGCCTTCGGGCAGGAGGGACGTCGGTCAAGGGGGGCGGAGCGCGGCTCGAACGACGGTGGCGGCGCCGTGACGTTGCGCACCTCGGGCGAGCGTCTGCCGCGGGGCCGAGGGATCGGACTGCTTGCCGTTCAGGACGTCCGGGGTGCCGTTCGAACCTCTGATGCCGCCGGGCCGACGATACGGCGGGTCGGCTCGGCTGCGGGCGCGCCCGCCAACCTCGCCACCGCCCGGGCGCGCCGTCGCGAGCCCAGGGCCAATGCCATCGGCTCGCCGACGTCAGCCGACAAGACGCGAGAGCTGCCGTCCCTCGAGCCGCTCGATAAGCCGGCTCAGGCGCGCCTCATAGCGGGCGCGGTTGCGGTCGAAGTCGCGGGCGATCGGTAATGGAGCCGCCCGGCCGCCGGCGTAGACGCGATCCGGCAGATCGGCCTTGAACAGGGCCAGCGCCCCGACAGCTCGCAGCTCGTCCTGGATCACCCTTCCCTCCGTCGCCGCCGGGTTCCCGTTCTTCACGGTACGCCGTCGGGTTTCTCGTTTTTACGCTGACCACCATAGCGCAGATCATGCTGCAGTGCAACATGCCCTGCCGGCCAACGCCAGGGGGATGACCGCGGCGCGCCGCCGGCCCTCACACGGCGGGCGCCACCTCCTCGGGCAGGTGCGCGAGCAGGAACTCGGCCAGCAGGCGAAGCTCCTCCTCGCGGGCGCTGCCGCGGCGCCAGACCAGGCCGATCCGGCGCGACGGCGGCGGCGCGGCGAAGGGGCGGATGCTGAGCGCGCCGTTCTGCTGGTGCAGGCTGCCATGGCAGGCGAGCGCCGGGAGCAGCGTCACGCCGATCCGGCTGGCGACCATCTCGCGCAAGGTCTCCAGGCTGGTCGTCGTGAAGTCCTCCGAGCGGGCGCGCGAGCCGGACGCCCGGCACACCTCGAGCGCCTGGTCGCGAAAGCAATGACCGTCCTCGAGCAGAAGCACGCTCTCGCTGCGCAGCGCTTCCCGCGGCACCGCCTCGACCTCGGCCAGCGGATGATCGGCCGGCGCGGCGAGCAGGAACGGCTCCTCGAACAAGGGCCGCGTCTCGAAGCCCGGGTCGCCCACCGGCAGGGCGAGCAGGGCCGCTTCGAGCCGGCCTGAGTCAAGATGCTCAAGCAGACGCTCGGTCAGATCCTCGCGCAGGTAGAGCCGCAGCGTCGGGTAGGCGGCACGCAGCGACGGCAGGATGCGCGGCAGGAGGTAGGGGCCCAGCGTCGGGATCACCCCGAGCCGGAAGTCACCGGCAAGAGGCTCGGCCACTTGGCGCGCCACGGCCACGATGTCATCGAGGTCGTGCAGCACCCGTCTGGCGCGCTGGACCACGGCGCTTCCGGCGGCCGTCGGCAGGACGCCGCGCCGCGAGCGCTCGAACAGCGGCACGCCCAGCCGCTCCTCAAGCTGCTGGATCTGCGCGCTGAGCGAGGGCTGACTGATATGGCAGGCGGCGGCGGCGCGGCCGAAATGCCCCTGCTCGGCCACGGCCACGACATAGCGCAGCTGTTTGACCGTCAACGAAGAGGTCATAGCGTCGAGCTATTGATCGGTTCGGAATTTCCGATTGGAAAACTACCGCAATGCAGCAGAGCTTAGAAGGGCTCTCGCCATCCCCTTACGCAACGAGGAAGCTACCCGCATGCTCAACATCGGCGATACGTTCCCCGATTTCTCCCTCAAGGCGGTCGTCTCGACCGACCCGAAGAACGCGTTCGCACAGATCGGTCGCGACACCGCTGCCGGCAAGTGGAAGGTCGTGTTCTTCTGGCCGAAGGACTTCACGTTTGTGTGCCCGACCGAGATCGCCGCGTTTGGCAAGCTGAACCAGGAGTTCGCCGACCGCGACGCGGTGATATACGGGGCCAGCACCGACAGCGAGTTCGTGCACCTGGCTTGGCGGCAGAATCACGAGGACCTGAAGGACCTGCCGTTTCCGATGCTGGCGGACATCCGCCGCGACCTGAGCCAGGCGCTGGACATCCTTGACAAGACCGAGGGTGTGTGCCTTCGCGCGACCTTCGTCGTCGATCCAGACAACATCATCCGCTTCGTGTCGGTCAACGATTTGAACGTCGGCCGCAACCCGCAGGAGGTCCTGCGCGTGCTCGACGCTCTCCAGACGGACGAGCTGTGCCCGTGCAACTGGCAGAAGGGTGAGGCGACGCTGCAGGCGGCCTGATCCCGCGCACCAGTACTGGGGACATCAACAGGAACTCGAAGGCGCGGCGGGTGCTCGCATGTCGGCGCCCGCCTCACCTCGACGTGCGGCCCTAGAGGGTTCCGCGTGACTCGGAGTCGTCACCGGCGCGCTCCTTCGCCCGGCCACCCCGGGCAGGCCGTCGTTGGGTGGCCGGGCGGGGAGCGGGCTGGCGATGCCACCTGACCCGGAAAGGCTCTCGCCACGCCGGGCCGGACCGCGTCCGTCGAGTCAATCAATGTTCAAGAGGAACACTCGTCATGGCCATCGATTCGCTCAAGGAGCGGCTGCCCGCCTATGCGCGCGACCTAAAGCTGAACCTAAGCAACGTTCTTGCCACACCAGGCATGACTCCACAGCAGCTGTGGGGCGTCGCGCTCGCCTCGGCCTTCGCCAGCCGGAACGCGACCGTCATCAAGGCGATCAGCGAGAGTGCCGGCCGTCATCTCTCCGAGGAGGCTGTCCAGGCGGCTAAGACGGCGGCAGCGATCATGGGCATGAACAACATATACTATCGCTTTGTTCACTTGGTGTCACGCAAGGAGTATTCGACCATGCCGGCCAATCTGCGGATGCAGGCGCTGGCCAAGCCGGGCGTGGATCCACTCGACTTCGAGCTTTTTTCGCTCGCGGTCTCGGCCATCAACGGATGCGGGATGTGCGTCGACAGCCATGAGGCGAAGGTGCTGGAGCGCGGCGCGACCAAGGATCTGGTGCAGAACGTCGTGCGCATCGCCGCCGTCATCCACGCGGTGGCGGTGACCCTCGATGCCGAGGAGAAGCTCGCGGCTTGAACTGACGGCATGCCTTGTGCTTTCTGCTTGCTGATGATCGCGCGCGGCAGACCCGCCCACAAGCGCGAGAATCGTAGCAGCAGAAAGGGTTACGGCACAATGGCCACGCCTGTCGACGATGCGGCGATTCGCGACCGCGCCTACTACATCTGGGAACGGGAAGGCTGCCCACAGGGCCGCGATCAGGATCATTGGGCGCAGGCTGTCCGGGAGCTTCAGGGCGAGGCTCTCGCGGTGGAGGCGGCGCCGGCCGCCGCGGAGCCGGTGGCGGCCGTCGATCCTTCCGCTCACGCGGAGCCGGCTGCCGTCGCCCCGGCCGCGCCCAAGCCGCGCAAGAAGGCGGCCGGCGACACCGGGACTCCGGTAAAGGTGCGAAAGGCCAAAGAGCCGGGGGCCAAGGAGCAGGCGGCCGGGGAGCCGGGGGAGGTCGGCGACACGCGTTCCAAGGCAAGCAAGACCAAGGCCGAGGATGCCAGGGACAAGCCCGCCAGGAAGCCTACACGGAAGAGCGCGGCCGATGCGGGCGACCCCGACAAGAAGAAGCGCGGCAAGGTGAAGGCTGCGGAGTAGGTCGCATCGGCGTCATCTCCGATGCCGCAGCCGCCTCGGCCCGGTCTGCTCGCTCGCCATGTGGCATCCGCCTCGCCCGGAGCCGACCGCGCCGCCGGACCGGGTCTCGACCAGCAGAACGAAGAGACCGCTGCCGATGACGATGGCCGCGCCGACCAGCACCAGCGTGTCGGCCGAATCGCCGAAGAACAGGTAGCCGAACAGCAGGCCCCAGAACAGCTGGATGTATTGGAAGGGGCTGACCACCGCGGCCGGCGCTTGGCGGAAGGCCTCGGTGAGGAACCATTGGCCAATGCCGCCGACGATGCCGACGGTGAAGAGCATCAGTCCGCCCTCCACGTCCGGCGTCACCCAGACGAAGGGCAAGGCGGTGGCCGACAGCAGGGTGCCGATTACGCTGAAATAAAAGACGATGGCGGCGTTGCCGTCGGTCCGGGTCAACAGGCGGGTCTGCACCACGGCAATTGAGAGCATCACCGTGCCGGCGAGCGCCATCAGCCCGCCGGCGCTGAGCAGGCCGCCACCCGGCCGCAGGATCACCAGGACACCGCAGAAGCCGACCAGGACGGCGCTCCAGCGCCGCAGGCCGACCCGCTCGCCGAGCATGGGGCGGCTGAGCGCGGTCACGAACAGGGGCGCGGCGAAGGCGATGGCATAGGCGTCAGCCAGGGGGATCCGGCTGAAGGCGAAGAACAGGCAGATGAGCGCCCCGGTGGTCAGCACCGAGCGCAGGGCATGGAGCGGCAGCCGGCGGGTGCGCAGCACGGCCGGCCCGCCTTCCGCGCGCACCATGACCAGGGCCGGCATCAACGCGAACGCCACCCGGAAGAAGAAGATCTGGGCGGTATGAAACTCCTCGCTCAGGTGCTTGATGAGCGCGTCCATGACCGAGAAGGACGACATGGCGACGAGCATCGCCGCGATCCCCCACGCGATGCGCGGCTCGGCGGGGCCGTTGCGGCTCACCGCGGGTCGCCCCGCTTGTCCTCGGCGTCGGTCGCGGCGACCGGGGCCGAGGGGTGCGCGGGCGCCGGCGCCCGCGCCTCGCGGTGCAGAATGTAGAGTCCGCTGGCCGCGATGACCGCCGCGCCACCCAGCATCCCCGCCGTCGGAACATCGTTCCAGATCGCAAAGCCGATGGCTAGAGCCCAGACCATGTCGAGATACTGGATCGGCGCCAGGACCGCCGCCGCGGCGAGTCGGAAGGCATAGGTAAGGGCGATGACGCCGCAGCCGCCGATCAGCCCGGTGAGCACGAGCAGCCCCAACTCGGCGCCGGTGGGCACCCGAAAGTCGATGGGCAAGGTGAGGCCGTTGGCCAGGATCATCACCACTGCGGTGTAGAGGACCGTGGCCGTGCCGGTCTCCGTGTGGCGCATCCGCCGTGCCAGAAGCATGAGCATGGCATAGCAGAAGGCGCCGGCAAGGGCGGCCGCCGGGCCGGGGCCGAGGCCAATGCCGGTCGCCGGTCCCAGCACGATCAGCACGCCGGCGAAGCCGGCGAGCACCGCCGCCCAGCGGCGCGGGCCGACCCGCTCGCCCAGCACGGGCATGCTGAGCGCGGTGACAAGCAGCGGCGCGGTGAAGGCGATGGCATAGGCGTCGGCCAGCGGCATGACCTTGAAGGCGTAGAAGAATGCTGTGGCGGCACCGCAGCCGAACAGGCCGCGCGCAAGATGGAGCCCGGGACGCCGGGTCCGCAGGGCGGCGAGCCCGCCGTCGCGGCTGAGCAGCACGACCAGCGGCAGCAGGCCGAACAGCTGTCGGTAGAAGACGATATGGGTGGTCGGAAATGCCGCCGACAGCCATTTGACCATCCCGTCCATGACCGACAGCAGCAGCGAGGCCAAGACCATCAGGCCGATGCCGGCAAGCGCGCCGCGGCTTGCGGGCTCGGCGGGACGCAGGGCGGCGGGCATGACGGGGCGTTCCGGGGCGCTCGGTCGGCACGGTCGAGGCGGGACCGGGCGCCATCCCCCTCGTCCGCCACCATAGCGGGGCGCTCGTCGAGGGCCATGGAAAATGGCGCCGCGCGTCCGCGCCATGGTCGGCAGGGTGCCGCCCCCGCCCAGCCGCGCGGACTCGAGAGTCCTGCCGACAAACCGACCTCCCCGGCCGTCTCGTCCGCTCGCGTACCCGGGTCGGCACGCAGGCCCGGGCGCGGGCGCGACGGACGGCATGGGTGGCGAGTCGAGCCCCTGGACTGCGGACAGGACCGAGGCGGCTCGCCGAAAACAGGCGTTTCGCAAGCTTCGGGTCGAGCCGGAGCGACGGCTCCGCTCTGTTGGTGGCATCGATCCTTCACACCGCGGGATATGCTTCCATGAGCTGCCGATCCGAGCCACGCCGGCTGTCGCTGCCGAGCGCCGGCCCTTCGGCCGATGCCGTCAATGGCCGGACCGCAGCACCGGCCGGGTGGCTCCGTGTAATCCTCATGGGCCTCCTGTCGCGGCTGCTGACCTGGCAGGACCGCATGGAGCAGCGCGCGGCGCTCGGCCGCCTCGATGCGCGCATGCTGAAGGATATCGGCCTGAGCCCGGCGGACGCCCGGCGGGAGGCGGACAAGCCGTTCTGGCGGCCTTGATCAGCTGAGCGGGCTGTCCAGGGGAATGCGATCCCGTTTGGCGCGGGCTGCGGGCGGCATTATCTCTCAAGGTGCCGCGGCGCCCGGACGTCGGGCGCCGGCCAGTCACACTATCGCCGCTTGACGCTGCACGACGCCAGGGCGCCGATGAGGACGCATCGACCGCAGACGCTGGGCGAGGAGATCGCCAACGCCGTCACCCACGGCATCGGCGCGGGGCTGAGCCTTGCCGGGCTGGTGCTGCTGGTGGTGCTCGCCGCGGTCAACGGCACCGCCCTGCATGTGGTCAGCCTGGCCATATACGGCAGCACCCTGGTTCTGCTCTACGGCGCGTCGACCGTCTATCACAGCGTGCAGAGCCCGCGCGCCAAGACGGTTCTCGAGCTGCTCGACCATGTGGCGATCTACCTGCTGATCGCCGGGACCTATACCCCGTTCACGCTGATCAGCCTGGGCGGGCCCTGGGGCTGGGGCCTGTTCGTGGTGATCTGGTCCCTGGCGGTGGCCGGCGCGCTGTTCCGCATCCTCAGCCGCCACCATGGCCGGCGCTTCTCGGTGCCGATCTATCTGGCGATGGGCTGGCTGGTGCTGATCGCCGCCGGCGAGGTCTACGCCGCCATGGGGCCCGGCGGCACCTTCTGGCTCCTGCTGGGCGGCCTGCTCTACAGCGTGGGCGTTATCTTCTATGCTTGGCGCCGTCTTCCTTTCCACCATGCCGTGTGGCATGTCTTCGTCATCGGCGGCAGCGCTTGCCATTTCGCCGCGGTCGCGGTCTATGTTGTGCCGTGGAGTTGAGCGGCCCGGCCGTGGCCGGGACCGGCACCGGCGGCGCCGCCCGATCGGCCCCTCTTGACGACGGAACCACCATGACGGCCAGACGCGACCCGCTCGACGACGAACTGGTGGCCGTGCCCATGCCGGACCGGCGCAGCCGAGTCTCCCGAGTGTTCGTCCGCGAGCGCGAGGACGGCCGCCGGGTGCCGCGCTTCGGCTGGTCGGCGGTGGCGGTGATCCTCGGCCTGATCGGGCTCTATTACCTGATCGGCGGGCTGTGGATTCACGAAGTCGACGCCGACCCGGATCTTGGGCCGGTGATCGTCAACGAGGCGGGCAGCGAGGCGGTCGCCATGGCGGCGGCGCTGATCGAGCGCGAGGTCGACGACAACGGCTGGGTCGCCAACGACCCGTTCTTCCTGCCGGGCGCCGTGCTCGACAACATGGCCAATTTCCAGCAGGGGCTGGTCTACGCGCTCAGCCGCTTCGTCATCGAGATGAGCGACCAGCTCGGTCGGGCCCGTGGCTCCTCCCAGGTCGATCCGGCGCTCGACCGGGCGACCGGCCTCCTGCGCTATCCGGGCGACATATGGCTGTTCGACTTTTCCACGTCGCTGGCGCCGACCGCCTCCTCGGAGGAGCAGTATCGGGCGGCGCAGCGGGCGCTGGCCGACTATAACCAGCGGCTCGCTGCGGGGGAGGCCGTGTTCGACCGGCGCGCCGACAATTTGCTGCGCACCATCGACCGCATCGCCGCCGACCTCGGCTCCTCCTCGGCGATAATCGCCGAACATCTGCATGAGCAGGGCGGCTGGCTCATCGACTTCGACGCCGACGAGATCTTCTACACCACCAAGGGGCGCCTGTACGGCTACTACATGGTTCTGGACGCCCTAGGCCGCGACTTCGATCAGGTCATCGACACTGTCGGCGTCGCGGTGGTCTGGCAGGAGATGCTCGACAGCCTGCGTGCCGCGGTCGAGCTGAGCCCGCTGATGATCGTCAGCGGCGATCCGGACAGCCAGCTGCTGCCCAGCCACCTTGCCTCCCAGGGCTTCTTCCTGCTGCGGGCGCGCACACAGATGCGCGAGATCTCCGACGTCCTGCGCAACTGATGCCCGCAAGCACATGGCGCCCGAGTGCTGTCGTCGGCTCGGCGGCCTGAGGGGCCGGGCGCGCCGGCCCCGGCGTGGCGACGTCAGCTCTGCCAGCGCAGCTCGGTCGGCTTGACGGGATTGCGGAACTCGCCGCCCTCGGCCTCGACCCGGCGCCACTCCTTCTTGAGCCGGAAATACCACTTAGCCTGGGTGTCGGCGTCGTCGACCAGGATCATCGGAGGCCGGTGGCTGAGCCCGATCTGCTGGCGCGACAGCATGCGCCGGTCCTGGTCGAGGAAGGCCCGGGCGACGGGACTGAACAGCCACCGCATCGGCGCTAGCCAGGGTTGCGTCCAGTAGAGCAGATTGTGCACCAGGGTGCGTCGCTCGTTGATCGGGGTCACGGCGGTTAGGTTGCACACCGCGTGCCGACCTGCACGGATGTGCTCCAGGCGGACGCCCGGCAGCCGGAAGGTGATCTCGGTGCTGAGTTCGCCGCCGAGCAGACGGTAGGCGGCCGAGTTTCTTGACGGCGTGTGCCGGACCATGGTGAAACCGAGCGGCGAGGGCGCGAAGCTCTTGACCTTCTGGTGGATCGAGCGCCGGGATCGCCACCACCAAGAGCTGTGGACAAACGGGCCGTGGGCCGGGTCGACCAAGCCGATCACCGCCTCGTCGACGCCGCACTCGAAGCTCATGCTGACGGCGATTTGCGGGGGCCGGTCGCCAAGGCCGGGCGCGGCCTCGGGGTCGGGCAGCACCGCCTCGTCCTCGCGGCCCTGGCCGAAGAACACCCAGACGGCGCCCTGCACCTCGCGGCAGGGGTAGTGGCGCACCCGGATGCGGCTCGGATCGAAGGGCTGGTCCGGCAGCAGGGACGGGATCGCGGTGCATTGGCCGGCGCCGTCAAAGCGCCAGCCGTGGTAGCCGCACTCGAGCTCGACGCCGTCGAAATGGCCGAACGACAGCGGCAGGGCGCGGTGCGGGCAAATGTCGCGGAGCGCGAACACCGTGCCGTCAGCCCGACGTCCGAGCACCACGGGCTCGCCGAGCAGGGTCCTGCCCTGCAGGCGTCCGGGGCGCAGCTGCTGCCCGGACACGGCCAAGTACCAGAAGCCCTTGAGGAACGGCGAGACCTCGGGGGCCGCATCGGCGGCGGGCGATATCGAGGTGGGGTCGTCAGGGCGCATGTCGGGCTCGGTCCCCGCCCTGAACGACCTTTCGGCCGCGGCGGCGGAGTTGTAGGGTGGATCCCGCGGTTCGATGGCTGCGGCGTCGCATGGTCCACGGGACGCCAGGGAGCTCGTGATGTCAAACCTGGAGCAGAGGTGTATCGAGGCCGGTCTGAAGATGACCGAGCAGCGCCGCGTGATCCTGCGGGTCCTGAACGAGTCGATGGATCACCCGTCGGTGGAAACCGTCTATCAGCGCGCGCGGGACCGAGATCCGGCGATCAGCATCGCAACCGTGTACCGGACCTTGCATCTGCTCGGCGAGATGAACCTGGTCCAGCGGCATGACTTCAATGAGAATTATGCCCGGTTCGAGGTCAATCTCGAGCATCACCATCACCTGATCGACCTCGAGAGTGGTGAGGTCATCGAGTTCCAGGACGAGGCGCTTGAGGTGCTGAAGGAGCGCATCGCCCGGCGGCTCGGCTTCGAGCTGGTGGACCACCGGCTCGAGCTGTACGGCCGGCGCCGGAAGGGTCCGTGACCATGGTCCAGGCTCCCGAGGCGGCCGGCTGCGGCGCTCTCCAGGGCGAGGCTCTGTGCCGGTGCAAGGGCGCCGTGACCAGGGCCTACGCCGGCATGCTCGACAGCGGCGCCGGCCCGGCCATCGCGCTTGAAGCGGCGGTGCGGGTCTATCGCTACCATCACCCGAGCGCCCCGCCCGACTTCGCCCAGCTCACCGTGGAGTGCTGGGTCTTCCACGGGCGGCTGCACTAGAGAGTGTCCGCGTGATGCGGAATCGGCACCGGCCGGCTCCCCCGCCCGGCCAGCCTTAACATGCTGCCGTTGGGGGGCCGGGCGGGGGAGCGGGTCGGCGATGCCACCTAACCCGGAAACGCTCTACCGGCGACGGCCGGCTACCCCATGCCATTCCATTGATCCCCCTGCCATTCCATTGATGAGGACAAGGCCATGGGCCGCCTGATCCCGGGACAGCCGGTGCCCGACCTCGCCGTGCCGACCCTGGATGCCGGCGAGTGGAGCCTCGCGGCGCGATCGCCGGAGCAGCTCAGCCTGATCGTCTTCTACCGCGGCGTCCATTGCCCGCTGTGCCAGGGATACCTCCAGGACCTGGAGCGCCACCTCGACGGCTTAACCGGGCACGGGGTCGAGTCCCTGGCCGTGAGCATGGACAGCGAGGACAAGGCCCGCAAGTCCGCGCGAGACTGGGGGCTGACGGGGCTGACGGTGGGCTATGCCCTCGACGTCGGCACGGCGCGGGACTGGGGACTGTATCTGTCGGAGTCGATCAAGGAGAGCGAGCCGCCCCTGTTCAGCGAGCCGGGCCTGTTCCTGGTGCGGCCGGACAGCCGACTGTTCGGCAGCGTGGTGTCGACCATGCCGTTTGCCCGGCCGCGCCTCGAGGACCTGCTTGGCGGCCTCGACTTCGTCCTGGCCAACGCCTATCCGCCTCGGGGAACGGCCTGAGCCGGCCGGCGGGCCTCACAGCAGCAGGGGCTCGGTCAGCGCCGCCTGCTCCTGCTCCCCGAGCGCGACCGGCGCCGTCCCCAGCATGCGTCCGGCCAGCGCGGCGCCGGACAGGAACGCCGCCTCGATCCTCATGCCGAGACACCAGTCCCCGCACGCGCCGAGCCCCTGCTCCGGCTCGTAAAGGCACGGCTTGCCGAGCGGCGCGCAGGCCTGGGCGTAACGCCAGCGATGCGCCGACCGATGCGCCGGGCCCGGAAGCTCCAGTCCGAGGGCTGGCCCGAGCGCCGCGAGCAGCCGGCCGGCGATCGTCTCCGCCGGCTCCTCCAGATGCGCCGCCGACCAGTCCGGGGTGGCATGCAGCACCCAGGTCTCCGGCCCGCCCGCGTCACGCCTCGGCCTGGACCGGTCGCGGGCGATCCAGCCGAGCGGTGAATCCTGGACAAAGGCGCCGTCGAGCCCGGCCGGGATCGGCTCGGGGAAGGCGGCGAGAACCGACCAGCAGGGGGCCATCTCGACCGACCGGGCCGCCGCGGCCAGCCCGGGTGCGGCGCCCAGGAGCGGCGCGGCCTGCGGCGCCGGCAGCGCTACCAGGACCCGGTCGAACGGGCCGTGGGCGCTGCCGTCGCTGTCCTCGAGCCGCCATGCCGCGCTGTCGCGCGCGATTTTCGTCACGGTTATGGCCGAGCGGATCTCGAGACCCCGGGAAAGGTGCCGCATCACCGCGCTCATGCCCGGCACGCCGACGATCCGCTCGCTGGGCGAGGTCGGCTCGACAGCACCGTGCCGGAGCTTGACAATGGTGCCGGTCCACGAGGCGGCCACACCCTCGTCGATCCAGCTGTCGACATGGCGGCGGAAGCGCGGATCCTTCGCGGTGAGGTACTGCGCGCCATGGTCGAAGACGAGCCCGCCCTCCCGGCGGGTGGTGATGCGGCCACCGACGCCGCGGCCCTTGTCGAGCACGGTGACCGCGTGGCCCTGGTCCGCCAGGACCCGGGCGCAGGTGAGCCCGGCCATACCGGCGCCGATCACGGCGATCCGGAGGACCTGCCCCGAGGCCGGTCGGCCGATCCGGGCCGCGTAGGCACCGACATCGATGCGCCTGGCGTGGTCGCGGGTCGAGCGCGGCCGGACCCGTCCGAAGACGGGCCGCGGCGGATCGAAGGGCCGGTCAAATTGACCGAGGCACCAGAGAATACCGCCGTACGAGTTCGGGTCCTGGCCATCGAGCGCGTAACGATGATTGAGATCGAGCAGGCGGTCGAGCGCCTCTTCGGCCGAGCCGCTCCAGCGCAGCACCTCCTTGCCCCACGTCATGCGCAGATTGTTGTGCAGCTCGCCATGGATCAGCAGCGAGCGCTGGGCGGCGTTCCAAAGGGCGTCACCGGTGGCGCCACGCGCCAGGGTCTCCCAGCCGTAGCGGGCCGGCCGCATGTCGAGCTCCGCTGCGCGCAGGCTCTCCCGAGCCCAGCCGGGCAGAGCCGCGGTGGTATCGTGGTCGGGGCGGTGAAGACAGAAAACGTGTGCCATCTCGCGCCAAACGAGCAGCTCGTCGAGAAACTTCTCGGTCCCTGCATCGGGCTGTTCCGCCGCCTCCCGCGCGATGCGAAGGGGCGAGACATGGCCGTGATGGAGGTAGGCTGACAAGCGGCTGACGGCGTCGCGCTGCATCGGGTCGTTGCGCCGCCGACCGTAGTCGCGAAGCCGGCCGTCCCGGAACAGCTGCCAGCGCCGGTACCCGGCGCGGCTGCCGCCGGGCGTGTCGGGGACAGGCCCGACCGTGTGGTCGATGTTGCATTGGGCCACCAGGTCGGGAATCGAGGCCGCCTGGAGATCGAGCGGCTCGAACGGCAGATCGGCGATGGGCGGCAGAGCGGCGACCTCGAGCTCCGGCCACGCCTGCCGCAGACGCTCCTCGCGGGCGGCCTGGGTGGCGCGGCGGAAGGCGAAGGCACGGTCGTGCTCCCGGCCGACCCGGATCATCGGCAGCACGCAGGCCGTGTCGACCGCCCAGACCGCGACCGGGGCGGTGTCGGCGAGGCGCCGGATCCAGGCGGCGAGCGGCAGGGCCGGCATGTCCTCCGTGATGACCATGGCGGATCGGCGGGCGAGTTCGGCCAAGTGACCGCCGCGGTGGCCCGCCCTCTCGAGATGGAAGGCATAGGGAATGCGCCGCCCGGCCAGCTCTTGCTGGACGTCGCGGGCGCCCTCGAGGATGAAGGTGTGGTGCCGGTCCGAGGCATAGGGGTAGCCCTCCGGCAGGGCCTGATACACGAGCACGGAGTTCCCGAGCCGTTCTGCCAGGGAGAGCGCCACATCCAGCGCCGGGTTCTCATGCCCCCGCACGGCGTTGCGCATCCAGTAGAGAACGAGGTCGCCCTCGGGCTCGACCGCCGTCGGGTTGAGTGGACGGACGCGCTCGGCAAGATGGGCGGGCAGGTCGTCTGGAGCGATCACCGGGATCATACTCGGCAAGGCTAGGGCCACCGGCCGCGCCTTCCAGGGGTTCCGCGATCGCCCGCGGGCCGCCATCGACCGCCGTGGCGTCGTGTCGCGTGCTCGAGCGGCGGACGCGCGGGCCCGGCCTGCGGACAGCGGAAGGGCGGGAAGCGGCGGCTTCGACGCTGCCTCTCAGAAGTAGCAGCAATGCGCAAGTCCTCAAAGGTTAAGGGTTGCTAACCCTATGGACTTTCGCCTAGCCCTCTTGCGCGCATCCTGGGCAGCCCGCCGTGATCGTCCGTCGTCCCAGGGGGCGGAACGAGCGCGCCAGCGCAGTGCTTGCGCGGACTCTTGAGCCTCGCCGGCGGACGGGGCGGAGTGGCGCGGCGATTGCTTCCGGGTGTCGTCAGGGCGAAGCCCGTCTCAGTCGAATCTCGAGAACCAGTCCTGCGGGGACGTCGCGAACAAGGAGCCGTTCATGCCGGCCGTCACGAAAGAGAAGCACCAGATCGGCGATTTTCTTGTCGATTACGAGGACAAGAAGTTCGAGGACGTGAAGGCCAATCCCGGCGAGAAGGCGCTGATCACGTTTCATACGGTCGCCTTCGAGGGCTCGATCGGCCTAGTCAACCTGCTGCAGGGCAAGCGCCTCATCCGCAAGGGTTTCAAGACCACGA
>CAZTHL010000051.1:0-27541 GCA_964613585.1 uncultured Mycobacteriaceae bacterium
GGCGTCGATGAAGGCGCAGGTGCCGCCGGCCTGCTGCGCCTCCGCCAGCACGTGAAGCGCGAGCGTGGTCTTGCCCGAGCTCTCCGGACCGTAGATCTCCACCACCCGGCCCTTGGGCAGCCCGCCGATGCCGAGCGCGATGTCGAGGCCCAGCGACCCGGTCGACACCACCTCCGCCTCGACCGACTGCTCGCGGGCGCCCAGCTTCATGATCGAGCCCTTGCCGAAGGCCCGTTCGATCTGTCCCAGCGCGGCGTCGAGCGCCTTCGCTTTGTCCATGGATGTCTTTTCCACCAGGCGGAGCTGCGCGTTGTTCATCGGGTACCCCTATCTCCCACAGCGGTCACCCAAGTGCAACCGGCGCAACCGTACCCCATTTGTTCCTCTGCCGGAAGCGAATTCGCCCACCCCGGCCATCCTGCATGCGCCATCCGTTCGCGCCCCGTTCCCGCTGCTCAGGCCGCCTCGCGCAGCACGTCCTTCACCTTGGCGGCCAGCTGCTTCAGGCTGAACGGCTTGGGCAGGAAATGGATGGATTCGCCGTCACCCAGGCGCTCGCGGAACTTGTCCTCGGCGTAGCCCGAGATGAAGATCACCTTGATTTCCGGCCGAAGCTCCCGGACCCGCCGAATCAGGGTCGGGCCGTCCATGTTCGGCATGATCACGTCGCTGATCAGCAGGTCGATCTCGCAGATCTGGCCGTCCTCGCCCGACAGCAGATCGAGCGCCTTCTCGCCGCTGTCGGCCTCCAGCACGTCGTAGCCCTTGTTGCGCAGCGCGCGGGCGCCGAACACCCGCACCGCGTCCTCGTCCTCGACCAGCAGGATCCGCCCCGCGCCGGTCAGGTCGCGGGTGCCCTGCTCGGCCGAGATCGCGCCGACGCGGTCGCTGCGGACGATCGGCTCGTGCCGCGGCAGGAAGATCTCGAACAGCGCGCCCTGGCCGGGGGCGCTGTCGACGAAGACATAGCCGCCGGTCTGCCGGACGATGCCGTAGACGGTGGACAGGCCGAGCCCGGTGCCCGACCCCACCTCCTTGGTCGAGAAGAACGGATCGAAGATGCGGTCCAGGTTCTCCGGCGGGATTCCGACCCCGGTGTCGCCGATCGCGATCAGCACGTAGTCGCCGGCCGGCAACTCCTCGGCACGGCGCCGCTCCGGCGCGGCGATCCGCCGGTTCTCGGTGCGGATGGTCAGCCGGCCGCCGCCGACCATGGCGTCCCTGGCGTTCACCGCCATGTTAATGATCACCTGCTCGAGCTGGCCCTGGTCGACCATGACCATCCCCAGGTCGCGGCCGTGGATCATCTTCAACTCGATGTTCTCGCCGATCAGCCGGCGCAGCAGGTTCGACAGCTCGGCCAGCGCGTCGGTGATGTTGAGCAGCTTCGGCTGCAGGGTCTGCTGCCGGGAGAAGGCCAGCAGCTGGCGCACCAGGTTCGCCGCCCGGTTGGCGTTCTGCTTGATCTGCATGATGTCGCCGAACGAGGGATCGCCCGGCTTGTGGCGCATCAGCAGCAGGTCCCCGAAGCCGATCATGGCGGTCAGCAGATTGTTGAAGTCATGGGCGATGCCGCCGGCCAGCTGGCCCACCGCCTGCATCTTCTGGCTCTGGACGAACTGCGCCTCCAGGTTCTTGCGCTCGGTCTGGTCGATGAACTGCAGAATCAGCCCGCCCGTGCCGGCGCCGCCGCCCAGGCACTTGGCGAACAGGGAGACCACCAGCTCCGGCTCCCCCTTGAGCCGCACCTCGAGCGGCTCGCCCGATTCCTGTCCGCGGGTCACCGCCGCCAGCCGCTCGAGCATGGCGCCGCGGCTGGCCTCGGGCACGAAGTCGGCAAGCGGCCGGCCGGCCAGGCCGAAATGGTCGAGCCCGACCAGGTCCTGGAACGCCCGGTTCCACTCGATCAGCCGGAACTGCGGATCGAGGATGGCGATGCCGATGGGCGCGTCCTCGAAGAACCGCTTGATCCGGTCCTCCGACACGCGCAGGGCCTCGCGCATCTGCCGCTCGTGGGTCAGGTCCCGCACCACCGACCGGGTCCAGACCTGGCCCGGCTCCTCGCCGCGCACCACGGTCTGGGCGACCGAGGCGTGGATGTGCCGGCCGTCCCGCCCGACCATGAGCACGTCGACCGAGCCGGGGCCGCCGTCTTCCTCGGTGAGCGCGTAGGCGGGGGCGCCCGCCGGCGGCGCCAGCAGGAACTGGTGCAGGCGATGATCCTCGCGCACCAGCGCCGCGGCCTCGACGCCGAGCCAGCGCGCCAGGGTGGCGTTGACGAAGACGAAGCGGCCGTCGCCGTCGACCGAGTAGAAGCCGACCGGGGCGTGGTCCATGAAGTCGACCAGCTTGACCTGCTCCTCCCTGAGCAACGCCTCCATCTCGCGCTGGGTGGTGATGTCGGTGATCCGCCAGAGCAGGAGCCCGCGCCGCTCCAGCGGCTCGGCCGAGATCAGCCACCAGCAGGCCTGGCCGTCGGCGCGCGCGCGGCGGATCTCGCCCGAGAACGGGGCGCCCCGCTCGGCGTTGCGGCGCAGCCGCTGGAAGCGGGTCAGCGCCTCGGCGTCCGGCGCCAGGAACGCCTCGACATCGGCCAGATCGCGCACCCGCCGTCCGTCGAGCAGCCCGCGCGCCGCCTGGTTGATGCCGAGCACCGCCCCGTCGGGTGCCGAGATCAGATAGGCCGCCTGGGTGGCGTCGAAGGCGTCGGCCAGCAGGGCATGGCCGCGCCGCGCCGGTTCGGCCATCGCCGCCGCCCAGAGAGCGAGGCCGATCGCCACGGTGGTGGCCGCGGCGCTCAGCGGCAGCAGCAGCCCGGCCACCGCCCCGGCGGCCGCCGCGCCGCCGTCGAGCAGCAGCGCGAGAACGGCCGCCGCCACCGCAACCAGGCCGGCGGCCCCGGCGGCCCACACCCGCGGATCGGTCGGCAGCGGCCGGCGTCCGCCGGTGGCGGCGGCCGCGGCGGCGGCGGGCTGGTGCAGGATCGGCATGGACATGGGCGGACGGGCGTCCCCACCCCGGCGAGCGGTTAGATCAGGCGACACGGCATCAGAATACACGCTATCGGCTCAAGCACAGGCCGGAAACCCGCGTATCGGGGGTCCGGCCCGCGCCTCAGCCCCGGCCGGCCGGCGGCCGGATCAGGATGACGACGACGGCCAGCCCGAAGAGCAGCGCCGCCGCCCACAGGAAGGCGGGCTCGGTCTCCACCCCCATGGCGGCGCAGCGGCCCTCCATGGGAATCCGCCGCCCGTCGGCATCGAAGCAATGGGTCTCGAAGCTGTACAGGCATGAGACGATGGCCAGCAGCACCAGGCTGTAGGCCCATTTGATGCGGTGGCGCAGCATCCATCGAAGAGCGCGCCGGGCGGCGTCCACGAGCTTCCTCCCGCTGCGGGCCCGGCCGGCCCTCGGGCTGGTGGGCCCGGCAGGATTCGAACCTGCGACAACGCCGTTATGAGCGGCGCGTTCTGACCGCTGAACTACAGGCCCCCGATGCTACATAGCAAGTGGCGCCGGGCGGCAAAAGCCCGCCGGCCGGCCGTCCAGCCGCCCCGGGACCGCCTCTCCGGCCCGGCCCGGCCGCGACCGATCCGCCTCGCGTGGCCGTCCCCGTCCTCCGACCCGGCGAAGGAGCCCGCGCGCCCGTGGAGCTGTCCTACTATGCCTCCGGCACCGCCACCGGCCGCCCGCCGGTGGTGATCCTGCACGGCCTGTTCGGCTCCGGCCGCAATTGGCTCACCATCAGCCGCCGCCTGTCGCAGCGACACCTGGTCTACGCCCTCGACCTGCGCAACCACGGCGACAGCCCGTGGGACGACGAGATCTCCTATCCGATCCTGGCCGACGACGTGGACGGCTTCCTTGACGAGCACGGCCTCGGCCGGGTCGCCTTCATCGGCCATTCCATGGGCGGCAAGACCGCCATGTGGCTGGCGCTGACCCGGCCGCAGCGGGTGGCGCGGCTGCTGGTCGCCGACATCGCGCCGGTCGCCTACCCGGACCGGCTGTCGCCCTATTTCGAGGCCATGCGCAGCGTGCCGCTCGACTCGCTGGAACGGCGCGGCGACGCCGACCCCTACCTGGCGGCGGTCGAGCCGGACGAGAAGACCCGCGCCTTCCTGATGCAGAACCTGCGCAAGGGCGAGAGCGGCGCCTGGGGCTGGCGCTGCCACCTGGAGGCGCTCGACGCCGAGCTGCTCAACCTGGTCGGCTGGCCCGACCCGCCCGCGGGCGCCCGCTACGACGGCCCGACCCTGTTCCTGCGCGGCGGCGCCTCGGACTATGTCGACCCGGCCCGGCAGGGAGCGGCGATCGACGCCCTGTTCCCGGCCGCCCGCCACGCGGTGATCGACGGCGCCGGACACCGCGTGCACTCCGACGCCCCCGACGCCTTCCTGCGCGAGGCCGAGGCCTTCCTCGACGCGCCGGGCTGAGGCGCTCCGGGACGCGCGGGCTCCGCCGCGCCATCGGCCGTGCTCCACGCCGGCCGTGCGGTCGGGGACCGGCTTCACACCGGCGAGGTAGCGCTTTGTAGGGAAGCGTAGGCCTTCGCGAGCGCGCCGGCCCGTGGCGGCGACCGCGGCCCGGTCGTGTCCCGGCCTGCGCGGCCCGGCGCGGACGACACGATCCCGTTACCGCCGTGCTGCCGCAGCCTGCACATCTCCCGATGCTGACCAAACCCTGGCACGCCCGGGGTAAACAATCGGTTACCGTCAGGACGCAGCCTCCGTCCCCCTCGCCCGCATCGCGCGCGGGAGAGGGCCGAGGTGGGGGCCCTTCCTCTCTCGGCCATCCCGGGCGCGGCCACAGGAGCCATTCCACCACAGCGGCGGACATGGTTTCCTGTCGACCTCGATCAGGACCGCACCGCGCCAAGCCACCGTGCCGGCCGCAGACCGACCCAGGGGAGCCCCGCCCATGTTCATCGCCATGAACCGGTTCCGCGTGAAGAAGGGCTCGGAGACCGACTTCGAGCAGGTCTGGCTCAACCGTGAGATCCTCCTGGCCAAGGAGCCGGGCTTCGTCGCCTTCCACCTCTTGAAGGGGCCGGAGCACGAGGATCACCGGCTCTATGCCTCGCACACGATCTGGGCCGACGAGGCGGCGTTCGAGGCCTGGACGCGCAGCGAGTCGTTCCGCGCCGCCCACAAGGACGCCGGCCAGACCAGGCCCTACTACCTGGGCGGCCCTCAGTTCGAGGGCTTCACCGTGCTGCAGACGGTGGCGGCGTGATCTCTTCGGTCGGCGCGATGCCGGCGCGACGCCAGGCGTTGGAGTAGCCCGGCGACGCTACAGTCTCGCCAGCACCTCCCGGGCCACGCGGTCCCGGTCCGCCCCGCCGGGGCGAAAATCGAGCACCGCCGAATCGATCGTCAGGATGTCCTGGCTCGGCGCGATCTCGGCCATCCGCCGCTCGATCTCGGCGTTGAGCGTGGCCAGGAACTCGAGCGGGGCGCCGCGCTCCTGCGGCCGGCCACGCTCCCGCAGGCGCACCTTCTCCACCTCCGGCGGGCATTGCACGTGAACGATGAAGATGGGCGGCGGCATGCGCCGCGAGGCCATGTCCAGCTGAAGCGGGAATCGGCGACTAGGCTGGCGTTGGCCGTCGGCAGCACCCGCGTGACGTCCTTGCCGGTGGCAGGACGCACGGCGGAGAGGGGATGGACGGATTTGTAGCCGTTGTCGCAGGTCACCGGCGCCCGCTGGCCGCGCAGCCACCAGCGATGACCGACGCGACCCTTGTTGCCGACCCGGGCCTCGTCTCGAAGCCAGAGCCGGATCTTCGGATCGGGATGAGCCTCGGTCGCCGCCATTCCCGGCCGACGCGGGACCGGTCATGGCCGGCGGCGGCCGTTGGACCCCGTAAGGGCCGCATCGCCAGTGAAGAATCGTTGCGGCAAGCCATTTCTCCGCGACGCGGCGCGAGGAGGCCGCCGGCATCGGCCCGGCGGGCGGGGGAAAAGGCCCGTCCCGCGGTTTCCGGCCGCCGTCGCCGGCCATAGGCCCCGCCGCAGAAGCCGGGCACCGGGCGCCGTCGACCGGGATGCGACACGGTGCGGGCCGCGAGGATGATCGCGACCGCCGAGGCCCGGCGCGAGACGTTGGCCGGCACACGGTAGCGGCCACCGAGAGCCCCGCAGCCGGACCGATCCGGGCACCGACGGAGACGGCCGCGCGGCTCCGGCGACGCCGGCCGTCTCACGCAGGAAGCGCGAGGCGGCGGCAGCGGGGCCACGGCCGGCGCCCCGCGATTGCCCGTGGAATCGCCGCCGACCAGGCCGGGAGACCGACCGTGGCTGAAACGACCATCCGTGTCGCGCACGGCCGCCGGACCGCCACGCGTCGCCATCTGCGGTCCTCTGGATCCCGCGCCCGACCGGCAAGCGAGACGCCCTCGACTCTTCCGGTGCGGGGCGACGTCGCCGTTCGCCGAGCCACCGTACGGCCGAGGTTTATTCGGCCACGAGCGGCGTCGGCGCCTCGTCTTGGGGAGCCGCCACGGAGCCGGCGGGAGAAGCCGCTCTCGCCGCCGCCGTGCGCCGGATCACGAGGCGCTTCCAGATGACGAACACAGCGGGAATCACGAACAGCGTCAGCAGGGTTGCCGTCGCCATGCCGCCGACCATCGGCGCGGCGATGCGGCGCATGATCTCCGAGCCGGCGCCATCGCCGAACATGATCGGCAGCAACCCGGCAAAGATCGTCGCCACGGTCATGACCTTGGGCCGGAGGCGCAGCAGCGCGCCCTCGACGACCGCGCTCTCCACGTCGCCCCGGGTCAGGTCACGGTGCTCCTGCGCCGCCTCATCCTCCCGCCGCTTCCAGGCCAGGTTGAGGTAGACCAGCATGACGATGGCGGTCTCCACGGCCACGCCGGCGAGGGCAATGAACCCGACCAAGACGGCCACCGACACGTCGTAGGACAGCCAATAGAGCAGCCACACGCCACCGGCCAACGCCACCGGCAGCGACGTCAGGAGGATCCCGACCTCGACCAGGCGCCTAAAGGCCAGGAACAGCATGAGCGCGATCAACAGCAGCGTCGCCGGCGCGATGATGCTGAGCCGCTCCTGCACGCGCTCGATATACTCGTACTGACCCGACCAGTTGATCGAGTAACCGGGCGGCAGGTCCACCTGCTGCGCGACCACGCGCTGCGCCTCGGCCACATACCCACCGATATCCCGTCCGGCGATGTCGATGAACACCCAGCCATTCCGGCGCGCGTTCTCGCTGCGGATCATGCCGGGACCATCGACGACCCGGATGTCGGCGACCGCCCCCATCGGAATATGAGCGCCGGCCGGCGTGACGATGGGCAATTCGCGCAGACGCTCGGGGCTGTCGCGCCAGTCGCGCGGATAGCGCAGGTTGATCGGGAACCGCTCAAGCCCCTCCACGGTCTCGGAGATGCGCAGCCCGCCGACCGCCGTCTGCACGATCTCCTGGATGTCGGCGATGTTCAGCATGTAGCGCGCCGCGGCAGCGCGATCGATATCGACCTCGATGAATCGACCGCCGACCGGTCGTTCGGCGTAGGCCGATGCCGTGCCGTCGATCCCCTGGACGGCCTGTTCGATGTCGACCGCGATGCGCTCGATCACTGCCAGATCGTCACCGGCTACCTTGACCCCGACCGGGGTCTTGACGCCCGTGGCCAGCATATCGATGCGGTTGCGGATCGGCATGATCCAGACATTGGTCACGCCGGGAACCTGCACGATCCGATCGAGTTCGGCCCGGATGTCGTCGATCGTCACGCCCGGCCGCCATTCCTCGCGCGGCCGCAGCCGGATGGTGGTCTCGATCATGGTCAGCGGCGCTGGATCGGTCGCGGTGTCCGCGCGCCCCAGCTTGCCATGCACGGACTGCACTTCCGGCACCGTGGCGATCAGCCGATCGGTCTGCTGCAGGACCTCTCGTGCCTTGCCGATCGACACGCCAGGGAAAAGGCTCGGCATGTAGAGCAGATCGCCCTCGTTCAGGGCCGGCATGAACTCCGAACCGATGCGCTGCAGCGGCCACCACAGGCTCGCGACCACGAGCAAGGCCATGACGACGGTTGCCCAAGGCCAGGCCACCGCGGCGTCGAGGAATGGGCGATAGACCCGGATCAGCATGGTGTTCAGCGGGTTCTTGCGCTCGGCAATGATCCGGCCGCGGATGAAATAGCCCATCAGCACGGGCACCAGCGTGACCGACAGGATCGCCGCCGCCGCCATGGCATAGGTTTTAGTGAACGCCAGCGGCTTGAACAGGCGCCCCTCCTGAGCCTCCAAGACGAACACGGGCAGAAAGCTGACGGTGATGATGGCGAGCGAATAGAACAGCGCCGGACCGACCTCCTGGGCGCATTCGCCGACGATCCGCCAGCGGTTCTCGGGCGTCAGCGTTTCGCGCTCCATCCGGCGGTGCAGGCTTTCGATCATCACGATTGACGCATCGACCATGGCGCCGATGGCGATCGCGATGCCGCCCAGCGACATGATGTTGGCGTTCACGCCCTGCGCCTTCATCACGATGAACGCCGCCAGCACGCCCAGCGGCAGGGTCAGCAGAATGACCAGCGAGGATCGCAGGTGAAGAAGAAAGGCGGCGCAGACCAGGACGACGACGATGAACTCTTCGGTCAGCTTGTCGCGCAGATTGTCGATCGCCCGCTCGATCAGGCCCGACCGATCGTACGTGACAACGATCTCCACGCCGTCGGGCAGGCCGGCGCGCAGCTCCTCGAGCCGTCGCTCGACCGCCTCGATGGTGGCGAGCGCGTTCTCGCCCCAGCGCATGATGACGACGCCGCCGACCGCCTCCCCCTCGCCGTCCAGTTCTCCAACGCCGCGGCGCATCTCGGGGCCGCGGCGGATCTCGGCGATGTCGGCGAGCGTCACGGGGGCGCCGCGGTCGTTCATCGTCAGCGGGATATCCGCCAGATCCTCGATGCTCTGCACGTAGCCGGTGGCGCGCACTATGTACTCGGCTTCCGCCATCTCCACCACGGAACCGCCGGCGTCGCGGTTGGCCCGCTCGATCGCCCGGCGCACCTCGCCCAGCGTCAGGTCGTAGGCCCGCAAGCGGTTGGGATCGACGACGATCTGGTATTGCCGAACCATGCCGCCGATTGTGGCGACCTCGGCCACTCCCTCGACGGTCTGCAACTCGAACTTCAGGAACCAGTCCTGGAGGGCTCGGAGTTCGGAGATGTCATGGCCGCCGGTACGATCGATCAGCGCGTACTGATAGATCCAGCCGACACCGGTGGCATCCGGTCCGAGCGTCGGCGAAACGCCGTCGGGCAGCGACGCCGACACTTGCGACAGGTATTCCAGGACCCGCGAGCGCGCCCAGTAGATGTTCGTCCCATCCTCGAACACCACGTAGACATAGCTGTCGCCGAAGAACGAGAAGCCGCGCACGTCGACCGCGCCCGGCACCGACAGCATCGCCGTGGAGATCGGATAGGTCACCTGATCCTCGACCACCTGCGGCGCTTGGCCCGGGTGGGTGGTCTTGATGATGACCTGGACGTCGGAGAGGTCGGGAATGGCGTCGACCGGCGTCGACCGGGCCGCCCACAGGCCCCAGCCGGCCAGCGCCAAAGCGAGCACGACGACGATGAACCGGTTGTCGATCGACCAGCGGATGACGGCCGGGATCATTGGCCGGCTCCTTCGACTTCGGCGTCGGCTTGAACCGAAACGACTTCGAACTGCATGCTGCCGTTGCGCTGGAGCCCGATCAGGGCGCGGCGGCCGACCGGCACCTGATCGGGGTCCACCGTCTCGTCGAGCGGGAAATCCATAGTCATCCCCGGCATGCCGATCTCCGCAATGTCATCGTGCGAGATGTTCGCGGTACGCGCGTCGGCGTCGATCGCGTTGACGATCCCGCCGACGGTGATCGGCGGCGGACCGTTGCCGGCGGGCTCCGGAGGATCCGGCATCCGCGTCGGCGCGTCGTTCCCGGCCGGGTCGGCAGGGTCGCCCGAGCGCACCGCGGTGATCACGTACATGCCTTCGTCCCTCGTCAGGTCGAAAGCGACCGGCGTTTCGAGCGGGACGGCGGAGGGATCGATCGAACCGGCGATCGGCAAGTCCATAGTCATCGCCGGCCAGCCGAGCGCCTCGATCGGATCGTGGCTGATGCTTACCTTGCGGTCTTCAGCCATCACGGCATGGATGGTCCCAGTGCCAACCGCGTCGACGCCATCGTCGGATCGAAGGCCGGTGAGGGCGAGCAGCCCGTCGGCACCGCGCACGGCTTCGAACCGAACACGATCTCCCGGCTCCACACGGTCCAGGTCGACGGCCGTGGCGACGGCAAAATCCGTCGGCATGGCCGGCCAATCCAGCGCCTCGATCTGCTGGTGCGCGATGGTGGCGAGACGTTGCTCACGATCGAGGGCGAGAAGCTCGCCAACCCCGGGCGCCGGGTCCGCATCCGTCGGCGCCATACGCAAGAACCCCGCGGACAAGCTGCTCTCGCTGTCGATCAGGAACTGGGCCGAGGCGACCACGCGTTCCCCCGATGCGAGGCCCTGAACGATCTCGACCCGGCCGTCCTCCATCAATCCGGTCGTCACCAGACGCGGCCGGAACCGCCCGTCCGGCAAGGCCAACACCACCCGCTCCGCTCGCCCGGTGCGGATGACCGCTTCCGCCGGCACGGTCACGACCTCCCGACCCCCGTCGCCGAACAGCGTGACCTCGGCGAACATGTTCGGTCGAAGCAGGCCTTCCTCGTTGTCGAAGCGCAAGCGCACCGGCAGGGTGCGGGTCTTCGGATCAAGCTCCGGGTTGATATAGTCGATCGCTCCCGCGAAGACCCGGCCCGGCAGATGGTCGAGCCGGGCCTCCGAGCGCATGTCGGGCGACAGGCGCCCGATGTCCCGCTCGAACACGTCGGCCAGCAGCCAGACGCTCGACAGGTCGGTCAGGGTCATCGCACGGGTTTCGGGCCTGAGGAACATGCCTTCGGCGGCCGGCAAGTCGACGACAACGCCATCTTGGGGTGCGTACACCCGAAGGCGTTGCGAGGCCTCGGGGTCGCGCACGATCTCGTCCAGCTGCCGCTCGCTGAGCCCGAAGTTGCGCATCTGGCCGAGCGCCACGTCGATTTCCAACCGATCGCCCCGGCGGACGCCGCGGCGGTACTGAGAGATCGCGACGACGATCTCCGGCGCATAAATCTCGAACAGTAGGTCGCCCTCGCGCACTCGGTCGCCGATGGCACGGACCCGCAAGTCCTCGATCCAGCCTTGGGTGCGCATATGGATGTGGCTGGTGCGGTGTTGGTCGTAGCCGACGAAGCCGACCGTTTCGATGGTCGGGATCAGCGTTTCGGTGCGCGCGACGGCCGTGCGAACGCCGATGGCGTTGATCTCTTCCGGCGACAGGGCGATCTCCGCCGGGTCGCCCGCGGGTTCGTCACCCTCGTAGACCGGCACCAGCTCCATGCCCATCGGCGACAAGCCGGGTCCGTCGCGGCGGAAATCCGGGTCCATCGGCGCGACCCAGAACAGGATGCGCGGCCCGTCGTCTTCCGCAACGGACGGAACCGCGAAAACCAGCCGCTCCGCGGCAATGCCGGCACCGAGTCCGCCGGTGACGGCAAGGAACAGCAACGCCGCATATCGTCCTTGCATGGGTCCCATCCACCCTGGAGTGGTGGATTTGCCGGTCCTTCGATTCACGCCGTCGGCGCCAGAAGGAGCTGCAACTCCAAAACCACACCAGAATCATATAATTGCTAGTCTCGCTTGGATCTGGACGTTCGCTTCCAGAGGCGCCGGGAGATCAAGCGGACTTCGGGATCGCGACACTCGTGCCGCACGCTAACATCGCGGGCTCGGTCGATGGCCGACCGCCCCGGACGCAAGTCGCGACAGTGTCCCGGCAGAGAACCGGCGGCTCCGCCGGTCTCGAGGTCAGCTTGGCTGAGGTCTCGGCGGCCGGAGCGGCGGTGCGTGGCCATGGCCGAGCGCCGTTGCGGCATCACTCTGACGGGCAGATGGCGACGGCCACAGGCGAAGCGCATCCACCCCGGCCATCGAGCCCGCGGGCTGAGCGCAGTTGCCGGCGCATCCGCAATGCCCGCACCAAGGCGTCCCGGCGGATGGAGGGTCGATCGGTGGATCCGCGGCGGGTGAGAGACCCGCGGCGTCGGTCGCAGTCTTGTCGGCCATCGACATCGTATCGCAATGAGCGAACGTGCCCGCCGAGGATGACGGCAGCACGGCGGTGATTCCGGCGAGCACGACGGCCAATGCCAAGAAAACGCTCGCTACGGAGCGCCATGCCCGGATCGCTTTGGCGTACATGCCGATCGCAATTCTCCTGGTCCGCCCTTAGCGGAATACCACAAGGTTCGCGTTTTGCAAGCCATCAGTTCCGTGATTGCGGTCACGGCCGGCAAATTCGCCGTCCGAGCGTTTCCCGCTCACGTGGCATCGCCGGCCCGCTCCTCCACCCGGCCACCCGGCGATGGCATGCTGGGGGTGGCTTGGCGGAGGAGCGGGCCGGTGAGCGCATCACGGCCGGGAGCAACCGCGCAAGCTCCGCCCACCGCATCCACGATCTCCTCCGGCAGATTCCCTTTAACTCGACCAGCCCCCTTGCCGGGCGGACCGGCCTGTCGACACCGACCGTCACCGTGGCGCTCGCCGACCTCGGGCGGCTCGGGGTGGTCGAGGAAAGCACCGGGCGGCGGCGCGGCCGGGTGTTCGGCTGTGGTCGCCATCTGGCGATCCACCGCGAAGGCACCGCATCGCCACCCGCCGCCAACCGTGAAAGAACAGGCCTCTGAAAGGACAGGCCCCTGAAAGAACAGGCCCATGCAAGAACAGGCCCCTGAAAGAGGCGAGCGTCCTAAGGAGAAAATCATCCGGCGTCCCCATGTCAGGTGCAGCACATCACATCAATCCCGCTCGATTCCATGCCGCCGCGAACCAACAACATGGTTCGCCGCACTTCGCTCGCGATGACAACGTGATCTTTGCTGTTGGGACCTGTCACGGACGCGACGATGCGAGACCATGGGCTCGAGCATGGGCCGGCGTCCTGCGCCGGACGGCGTTACCTTGTGCCGCCTGTGCCCACCGGCTCCGGCGCGGGGGTGGGCATCCGTCCGTTACCCCGTGTAGCGCGCCACCGCCGCCTGGATGGCGCTGAACGAGGTCATGGTCTCAACCTCGGCGACCTCGAAGGTAGCGTCGAATTCCTGCTCGAGGGCGAAGACCAGGTTCAGGTGGTTCTGCGAATCCCAGCTCGAGACCGTCTCGTGGGTCGTGCCGCCGTCGATGGCGTCCGGGTCGATGTCGAGGATCTCGCCCATGATCTGCTTGATCCGGCGGTCGGTGTCGGTCGTCATCATCGTTCCTTAAGGCGCTTCCGGCTCACGTGGCATCGCCGCCCGGTCACCCAAGACAGCATACTCAGGCTGGCCGGGCGGGGAACGGGCCGATGCCGAGTCCGCGTCAGGCGGAAACGCTCTCGCCCACGGGTCGGCTGAGGCCGCTTCGTGAGGGCCCGCCGTAGCGGGTCGGCCCCCGGCCGCCGGCAACCGGACAAGCACGGTCCGCTACGCCGCGTCGGACGGCCCGGCGTGCACGACCCGGAGCCACGGCGGCACCGCGATGGTCTGCCGGGTGAGGTCGAGCCGCCACAGCGTCTCTCCCTCCTCGCCCGCGCCGCCTGCCGCGTCCGCGCCGTCCGGCTCGAAGCCGTGCCGCTGGTAGAGGTCCCGCACCGGGATGTTCTTGGCTGTCGGCCGGATCCGTCCGTTGAGCCGGCGGTAACCGCGCGCCCGGGCCGCCTCGCACACCGAGGCCAGCAGGGCGGTCTCGACGGTGCGGCCGATCACCCGGCAGCTCAAGAGGATGGTGTCGATCTCGAGAGTCTCCTCCGGTGCCTCCGGTGACGGCCCGGCGAGCACGACGCCGACCAAGCCGTTGTCGCCGAAGCGGTCGGTGACCGAGAGCGTCTCGACATGCCAGCGCGGATCGGCCGCCAGCGCCGCCACCTCGGCCTCGCTGCGCCGAATCGTCGTGGCGTTGAACTGGTTGGTCTTCTGGGTCAGCTGCGCCGTTCTGGGCAGGGTCGCCGGCGTCACCGGCGCCAGCGTCAAGGTCATCTCCAGGCTGCGCCAGTACTCCTCGAGCGAGCCGCTGCCGGCGCGCAGCTTCTCGGCCTCCGCCCGCTGACGATAGAGGTCGCCCCGTTGCAGGTCCTCCGCCGACAGGCTGATCGTGTCGAACAGGCCGTCCGCGACGACCAGCCCGGCATAGGCCTCGGGACGGCTTGCCGGCAGATGCACCGTCCGAACCATGGGCAGCGCCGCCTCCACCTCGGCGATCTCCGCCGGGTTGTCGTCGGCGAGCACCACGTGCTCCAGGCCGATACCGAGCTCCGCCGCGATCTCCTGCAGCCCTTGGCTCTTCGGCATCCAGCCGACCCGCCAGGACGAGATATGGTCGGGCTTCAGCCGCATGTGCGGGTGCCGGGCGAAGGCCTCGTCGACGTCGGCCGGGTTGTTCTTGCTGGCGACGGCCAGCAGGATGCCGCGCTGCCGAAGCGCCAGCAGCCGCTCCTGGAAGGCGCGAAACGCGTTACCGGGGTAGGTGGGGCCGAGCGCGATGCCGTCGAGCCCGTCCTCGCCCAGGATCCCGCCCCAGAGCGTGTTGTCCAGGTCGACCACCAGGCACTTCTTGGCGAGGCCGCTCAGGCCCCGCAGCACCGTGACGTGCTCGCGCGCCATGGCGTCGAGCATGGCCGCCGAGACCGGCAGCCCGGCGTAGTGGCGCATGCGCTCGTCCTGCCAAGCCCCGGCGCCGAGCCGCGCCGCCACGGCCGCCAAGTCGAGCGGGAACACCCCCGTCATGTCGCGGGTCACGGCGTACAAGCCGGCGTTCAGCCGCTCCACCAACTGCCCCTGGCCCTGCGGGCCGGCCAGCCCGTCAAGGATGCCAAGCAGCCGGTCGGTCGGCGGCACGAAGCCGTGCACCAGGATCGGCGTGGAGGAGCGGCTGCGCAGGGTGGCGAGCAACCTCTGCAGCTCCTCCACCGCCGCCGCGAGCACGGTCTCGAAGCCCGCCGGATCCGCCGCCTTGTGGCTCAGGTAGCCGTCATAGAAAGCCGGCACCAGATCGCGGCCATCGATCGCCAGGACCACGGCGTCGGGCGCCAGCCGATAGAGCCAGCCATCGGGATCGAGGATGTCCTGCCGGAAGGTGTTGAAGCCGCCCTGATGCGGGCGGATCGCCAGGCCGTCGAGAAAGCCACGCGCCACCAGCGCGTCGTGGATGAACTCGAGGGAGAAGGACGACAGAAGCGCGACCGTCCATGGCTTCGGCGCCGGCCGCCAGTCCCTCGCCGCCTCGGCCGTCTTGCGGATCAATCGGCGCTGGCGCGGACCCGGATCGAGCGCGAGCAGGCGGCGCCCGGCGCGCCCGGCGGCGTGCGCGTCACCCGCATCGGCCGCCTGGAGGAAGGCGGCCCGGGCCTCGGCGACGGGATCGGCCGACACTCCCTCAGGGGTCATAGCAATAGTGTCCTCTCTCGGCCAGCTCGCGGGCGGTCGCGAGCACGCGACGAGCCTCCAGGCAGATGATCGACAAACCCTTAAGATCGTGGCGATGCCAGGCGCCGCTCGCCTTCAGGGCCGGCACCAGCCGCTCCAGGTTGCGGCGGCCCGACACGGCCGGATCGAACAGGCGGGTGACCGTCTCGTGCTCGCGGCCGTCGGCGGCCCGCACGCGCAGCCGGAACTCCAAGGGCAGGAACGGCGAGAACGGCATGACCGACTCCAGCACCTCCTCGACCAAGTGGAACAGCGTCATGGCGCGAATGCCGGTGCCGAGCAGCAGCACCTTGCCGTCCGCCTCGACTAGGCGGGCGAAGGGCGAGCCGGCGCCGCACGGCGTCCGCGCCTCGTGATGCCCCGCGACCATGGCCGCCGCCGCCGCCCCGCGCGCGGCGACCGGATGGGTCGGGTGAACGCTGCGCAGCACGCCGGGGGAGCGCCGGAACAGCTCGGTCAGCAGCCCCATCCGCGAGGGCAGGCGCTTCAGGTCGAAGACCCGCCCCTCCTCGACGCCGGGCCGGACGAACTCGATCGCGCTGCCGGTGAAGGGCAGGGTCGGCATCAGCAGGGTGCCATCCGCGCCGACCGCCGTCTGCAGCGCCGCGATCGCCTCGCTGGCCGAGCCCCGGAAGCCCTCGAACCGGTCGAAGGCGCTGTGCGCCATGACCGCATCCCCGGGCCGGACGCCGACCTGGTCGAGGGCCTGCGCCAGGTCGGCGGGACCGTAGGACCGGAAGCGGCGGACATGGGCCAGCCGCGCCTGCTTCAGGCGGCCCTTCAGCCAAGCCTTGGCGGCGCGGGCGGACGGAACGGCCATGGCCGGATCCCCGGGTGGTCAACTGAGGGCGACGAGGCCGACGCCCAGGGCCACGAGGGCGGTCCCGACCATGCGCCGCGCGCCCAGCCGCTCCTTCAGGAGCAGAGCGCCCAGCGCCATGGTGAGCAGGAAGCCGAGGCCGACGAACGGATAGGCCTGGGAGACGTCGATCCGCGCCAGCACGAACAGCCACAGGACAGCGCCCAGCCCGTACATGCCGAGGCCGAGCAGCACCGGCCAGGTGGTCGCCACGGCGAGCACGGTCCGGCCGTGTGCGCCGCCGGCCAGCGAGCGAGCGATCCGGTCGCCGGACATCCCCGCCTTCAGCGCCGTCTGCGCCAGGGCGGACAGGGAGACGCTGACCAGGATCAGGCCGAGGATCTCAAGCGGCATGTTCGGCCCTTCCGGACACCATCAGGGTTGCGGGCCCCATGGTCGGAGATGGTCCCCGGGCGCCGCACCGTATCCGATGCATGACCATGATCCCGATCACGAAACCGCTTGGACAGGGCACGCCGAACGCGGCGGAGCCCGAAGGTCTCAGCCCTCGGCCGCCAGCCTGGTGCGTTGTGAGCGCGCCCCGGCGAGCGCCGGGCCGGGGGAGAGGCCGCATCACGCCACCGCCCTGGTGTCATCGGCCGCGCGGCCGGTCCCGGCCGTCTGCCCGGCGAGGATCCGATCGAGCCGGGACCAGTGGAAGTCCGCCATCAGGCGCCGCAGCTTGCCGGCCATCCGTGAAAGATTGGTGTAATGGCGCAGGCGCGAGCGCGCCGGCAGGCCCGGCACGCGCGGCTGCCCGGGATCGATCTCCCACGGATGGAAGTAGAAGATCCCGGGCTTGCCGTCCCGTGCGTGCAGGCGGCGCAGCCCGAGCCGCGACCAGGCATAGGGCAGCAGGCGGAAGAAGCCGCCGCCGGCGCAGGACCAGCGCCGGCCCAGGAGCTCGAAGGTGGCCACCGGGATCTCGACCAGCGGATTGCCGTCGACCGGGCGGAAGGCGAAGCGCGGCTCGTCCGGCGCGCCGTAATGGTCGTGCCGGATCGGGTGCAGGCTCGAGCTGTAGACATGGCCGGTCTCGGCCAGCACGTCGAAGGCCCACCAGCAGCGCCGGTCGATGGAGAAGCTGGCGGCCCGGTAGCCCTGGACCCGTGCTCCCGAGACATCCTCCAGCGTCTTCCGGGTCCGCTCCACGTCGGCCCGGAACGCGGCCGGGCTCTGCTCGAACACGCGGTGATGCTCATAGCCGTGGCTGGCGAGCTCGTGGCCGCGGTCGACGATCTCCCGTGCCAGGGTCGGGTGGGCGGCGGCCACGCAGCCCAGGGTGAAGAAGGTCGCGGTGATGCCGGCCTCGTCGAACAGGTCGAGGGTGGCGGTCGTGTTGCGGACTACCCGCGAGGGAAACCGCGGCCAGTCCCGCCGGTCGACCGCGGTGGCGAAGGCCGACACCTGGAAATAGTCCTCCACATCGACGGACATCCCGTTGACGATCGGACCGGTCGCGTCGCCGGCACCGCTTGCGCACGGCTCACCGTTTGGCATCGTCGTCTGGCTCCGGCGCTGTCGGGTGGCGTCCGATCCGCGCGGTCGCCAGGTACCCGAGCGCGGTCTGCAGCACCTGGCGCATGACCAGCTCGAGCTCGTCGAGCCGCCGCTCCAGGGCGTCGACCCGGACCTCGAGATCACCCCGGCCGGTGCCGTTGCCGCGCGCGGCCGCGGAGGCGTCAAGGGACGCGCCGTTGCCGGATCCGCCGCTGACACGAGGTCCCGGCTCCGGCGGCGCGATGAGCAGCGTCGGCGCGCTCGGGCCGGACGGCAGAGGCGGCGGCTCGGGGGCGGGCGGGCTGACGGTCTCCGCGACCTCGCCCTGCAGGTCCGCGAGCACGTCCGCGACGGCGTCGGCGTCCAGCTCGTGCCGCTCCTCGAGCGCGCCGTACAGCATCAGGCGGTTGCACAGGGTGTTGATGCGCCGCGGCACTCCGTTCGTGGCGACGTGGATGGCCGCGAAGGTCTCGTCGAAGAGCGCCGGGTCGCCGCGCCAGCCGGCCGTGCGCAAGCGGTGCTCGATGTAGTGCCGGGTCTCCTCGAACGACATCGGCTCCAGATGGTAGGAGGCGATCACCCGCTGGCGCAGCTGCTCGAGCCCGGGGTCGGCGAGCAGCGTCTTGAACTGGGGCTGGCCGAGCAGGAAGCTCTGGAACAGGGACTGGCCGCCCACCGCGAAGTTCGAGAGCATGCGCAGCTCCTCGATGGTTCGCATGGGCAGGTTCTGCGCCTCGTCGACCACCAGAAGCACGCGCCGGCTGGCCTTGTGCTGGTCGACCAGGAACGACTCGAAGTGGCGCAGCAGCGCCGCCTTGTCGGTGGACGGCGGGCTCAGGCGGAACGCCGAGATGATCAGCCGAACCGCGTCGTCGGCCTCGACGTTGGTGGTGGCGATCTTGGCCGGCAGCACGCGCCGAGTGTCGAGCTCTGAGAACAGCTGGCTGACCAGGGTCGACTTGCCGGTGCCGATGTCGCCGGTGATGACGATGAAGCCCTCGCCCTGGTGCAGCCCGTAGCGGAGGTACGCCATCGCCTTGTTGTGGCTCTGGCTGCCGAAGAAGAACCGATGGTCCGGGCTGAGCCGGAACGGCGTGTCGGACAGCCCGTAGAAGGTCTCGTACATGATCAGAAGCTCAGGACCGCGCCGATGGTGACGGCATTCTCCGAGAACTCGTCGTCCGGGTCGTCGGCGAACTGGTCGGCGCGGCTGTAGGAGCCGGAGAGCCGGATGCCCTCGGAGAGCTGGTAGGTCACGGCCAGCTCACCGATGATCGTCTGCTGGTCGGTCGAGGCCTCGTCGAAATCCTCGGAGACGAAGCGGTACGCCACGGTGCCGGTCAGGTCGATGTCGGGCGTGACGGCGCGCGTCCAGGCGCCCTCCGCCGCCAGGATCGTCTCGTCCTCCTCGATGTCGGAATCGCGCGTCTCGGCCGCCAGGGCGAACAGCCAGGCGTTGCGGTTGCGGGAGCCGAAGAGGCCGGCGTTGACCCGGCGCGCCACGACCACCTCGTCGCGCAGCCCGAGATCGGTGTCGGCGGCGCCGACCGGCAGTCCGGTGACCGTGTCGATCAGCAGGGGGCTGTCGGGATCGTCCGGGTTGGGCGCCAGCCCCAGCTGATTGAGCAGGATCTCCTGCTGGGTCGTGGTGACCGCGGTCGTCAGCTGCGCACGCAACTCCAGGGCTGGGGTGAACCGGTAGCTCAGATCGCCATTGACGTCGAGGGTGTCGAAGCGCTGGCCGGCGCGAAAGGACAGCTCCGTCCGCGGACCCGGGCGCGCCTCGAAACCGAGGTTCCAGATCGGGCCGTCCGTGTCCTCCTCGATGTCGTCGCTGTCGATGGTCTCGACCCCGACCCCGGCCAGCAGGCTGAACTGCCGGACCACGGCATAGCCGCCCTCAACCAGGGCCGTGCGCTGCAGGAAGCTGCCTTCGTCACCGTCGCTGTCCACGTCGATCCGCTGCGCCAGGCCGGTGAGGCTGAAGCGGGTGAAGCGGTCGCCGGTGCTCACTTGCAACCTCTGGTCGTTCTGGCGGCTATCGCCATCGTCCTCGTCGTCGGTGAACACCTGGCTGAAGCCGACCCGCAGCTCGCTCTCGGCCAGGCCGCCGAAGCGGTTCTGCAGGAACGGGCTGATGCTGTAGACCTGCACGTCCTCCTGATCGTCCTCGCCGCTGACCTCGGAGCCGGACACCGCGCCACCCGCGTCGGCCAGGGTGCGAAACCAGCCGGCGAAGGCGTCGACGAACAGGCGGTCCTCGGCCAGTTCCGCGGTGCCGGCGGCGCGCACGTCCTGCCGCAGCTCGACCTCGCTGTCCTCGCGGGCCTGAAGGTCGAGCGCCAGGTCGGCGTTGCCCGCGGCCTCGATCCGCCCGCCGGTGATCCTGAGGTTGTTCAGGGTCGCCAGGGTGGTGACCAGCGCCTGTTCCGCCTCGCCCGCCGGGTCCAGGTCGATGTTATCGGTGTAGGTCAGCGCGGTCTCGACCGCGGGCTCGTAGCGGATGTCGGCCGCCCCCGCCGTCGGGCCGCCGCCCAGGAGCAGGCCGCCGGCGACGGCCAGGCACAGTGGCCGCATCGGCTCCCGAACGGCAAGGCGCGTGGCGAGACGACGAGCGGTCACTCTGTTCGGCCAATCGGTCTAAGCGTCGCCACGGTGGTAGCTGCCGAAGCGCTGCCCACCATAGGACATGGTGCACCGGTTCAGCACAAGGCTGACATTCTCCTGCTGGTCGAGGAGATCGAGCGCGCTGCCGAGGACGTGGCCCGAGGTCTTCCCCGCCTGCACGACGATGACGATCTGGCCCATGTGGTTGGCCAGGACGACCGGCTCGGTGGTGGCAAGCAGGGGCGGCGTGTCGAAGATGATCAGGCGGTCGTGGTAGCGGCAGGCCATCTCGTCGACGAGCCGGCCCATCGCCTCGCTGCCGAACAGCTCCGTGGCCGAGGCGACGCGGGAGCCCTGGGGCAGCAGCGCCAGCGGCACGTTCTCCGCCCGCAGCAGGACATCGCCCAGGTCCATCGAGGGGTCGCGCAGCACGTCGGTCAGGCCGAGATCCGCCTCGACCCGCAGCGCCTTGAGCAGGCTGGGCTGCGCCGGGTCGGCGTCGGCGAGCAGCACGTTCAGGCCCTCGTCGATGGCCAGGCTCAGCGAAAGATTGAGCGCCAGGAAGCTCTTGCCTTCGTCGGGGCGGGCGCTGGTGATCATGAAGACCTGGGCCCGCCCCTCCGGACGGGGCCCGACCCGCTTGAGCAGGCGCCTCTTGATCAGCCGCATTTCCTCCGACAGGCGCGATCGGCGTCGCGAGGGGGTGATATACCCCTCCCGGCCCAGCCGCGCGAAGTCGACCTCGAAGGGGCGGCTGCGCCGTTCCCCGGCCCTCGGCTGGATCGGGAGGCCGTTCGGGCCGGATCCCGCGTCGGCCGGCTGGTCGTCCGGGTCGCCGCCGTCGGTCGCCCCGCACCTGGTTCCCGGCTGCCGGCTCGTCATCCCGAGCCTTTGGGCGGCACGCTCGATGAGGGTCATGGGGCGGACCTATGGCAGGCCGGTGAGCCGGCCGAGGGTGCTCTCGGCAAGGGCGACCAGGTTCGGACGGCTCTCGGTGAAGTGGAAGGTGTAGGCCAGGCTGCCGAAGATCACCAGGAGGACGGCCAGGGCGCTCGCCAGGAGGGACGCCTCCAGGACCTGCCGCCGCACGGCCTTGCCCGTTCGCACCGGCGAGATGCTGCCGAGCACGGGCGCCTCGAACGCCTCGCTCAGATGCTCGGTGGTCTGGTAGCCGCCGACCACCTGCATATGCAGGAAGGCGGCGCCGAACCCGGCGCCCGCGCCGACAATGAGGACCGCGGCGAGATAGATCAGATGCGGCGGCCCGCTCGGCGCCACCGGCTGCACCGGAGGCTCGATGATCCGGAACTCGACGTTGGACGCGCGATCCTCGATGTTCTGCGCGAGCCGGGCCGATTCCCGTCGCTCGACCAGGCTCTGGTACTTGCTCACGATGACGTCGTAGTCGCGATTGAGCTGGGCGAGTTCGGCCTCCACCTCGGGCACCTGGCTCGACAGCAGCTGAAGCCGCGCGATCTCCTCCTTCTGCAGATCCAGCTGGCGCCGAAGATTCTCGATCTCGGCGTCAAGCCGGTCGCGCTCGGCTTCCAGCTGGCGGTGGATCGGGTTGGGCACCTGAACGCTGTCCGCCGCCCCGCCGCCGAGAAGCGCGGTCTGCGCCGCCTGGAGCAGCCGCTCGGTGGCGACCACGTCGGGGTGCTGCTCGGTGTAGACCAGCCGGAGTTCGTCCAGCTGCCGCTGCAGCTCGGCGACCCGGAGCTCGGCGGTGGACGCGCCGGCCGCGGCCTGCTGCTGGCCCACCGTCGGCGGCGTCGACGCCAGCTCCGCCTGCAACTGGTCGCGCCGCCACACCGCCGACTCGAGCGTGAACTCCAGGCGCCGCAGCTCCGACTGCGCGTTCTCAAGGCGGCTCGCGGCGACGTTCTGGCTGCCCAGCTCGGCGGCGTGCCGGCGGCGGAACTCGGCAAGCCGGGCCTCCGCCTCGCGCAGATCCTCCTCGTACTCGAGGATCTGCTGATCGATGAAGCGTCGGGCGTCCTCCATGTCGCGCCGGCTGGTGCCCAGGTTCTGCTCGACGAACAGCGCCAGGAGCGCGTCGACGACCCGATAGGCCACGACCGGATCCTGGTCGACGTAGCGGACCTCGAACAGCCCGTCGCCCTTGGAGTCGAGCCTGAGTCGCGCGGACAGGCGCCCGATCAGGGCATTCCGGTCGACCTCGCCGCCCAGCATGACATCCAGGTCCGCCATGCGGATCAGCTCCTCAAGATTGGGCCGCGACAGCAGGGTGCGCTTCACCATTTCGATCTGGCGCTCCAGGTCGGGCTGCACCGTCAGGCCGTGCATGAGCGGCGCCAGCAGGCTCTCCGTGTCGACGAACACCTCCGATCGGGCCGTGTACTGGTCGTCGAGGCTGGTCACCGCGGCCCAGCCGGGCAGCGCCACGGCCCACAGGATCACCGCGATCAGCCAGCGCCTCTCCCAGAAGCCCTGCAGGTAGTACTGCAGGAGGAAGTGGATGTTCAGATCCATGGCGGGGCTGTCAGAAGAAGGACTGCGGGATGATCACGACGTCGCCGGGCAGGACCGCGACATTGGCCGATATGTCGCCGTCCTCCAGCAGGTCGTTGAGCCGGATGCTGAAGGTCTCCGGCCGGTCGCTGGCGCGGCGCACCAGGACGGCGCGGTTGCCGGCCGCGAAATCGGTCAGGCCGCCGACCTCGATCATCACATCGAGCATGGTCATGTTGGCGCGATAGGGGATCGCCGCCGGCTCGATCGCCTCGCCGACGACGCGGACCTGCTGATCGAACGGGCCGGAGAAGTTGCTGACGATGACGGTGACCACCGGATCCTGCACGAACACCGACAGCCGCTCCTCGATGTCGCGGGCCAGCTCCGACGGGGTCTTGCCGCTGGCGTCCAAGTCCTCGATCAGCGGGGTCGAGATGCGGCCGTCCGGCCGAACCGGCACGGTCGACGACAGCTCCGGCGAGCGCCACACGAAGATCTGCACCGTGTCGAGCGGGCCGATCCGGTAGTCCGGCACCAGTTCCGGCTGCTCGGCCGCCCGCTCGGGCGCCGGCGGCGGCCCGCCGCAGGCCGCCAACGCGGCCACGACCGGAAGAAGCAGCCCGCAGGCCAGACATCTCGCCAGCGCCATCTTGATCAACGGCCGACCTCCCCTCAGAGCGTGGCCCGGATCCGAGCCAGCCACGCCGATCCCGATAGCCGCCATCGCACGATCATGAACGATGGTTTCCACGGCAGCCCGGTCCGCGGCCGAGCGCTCCGCGTCCCGGACCGGCCCACCGGCTCGGCACCAGCCGATCATGCGCCCCAAACATTAATGCCCTTTGCCTGCGCCTGCTCGTTGTCCCCGGCACAGGCAATCTTGAACGCCCGCGATTGACGGTCCACCGATCCGGATGGTTCCCCGCCTGCTCAACAGTCGCGACAGTATCTGTAATGCTTCGATACTAAGCAAATCCTTGGCAGCGTCGAGGTGCCGGTCCGCGCCGAGCGATGGCAAGGAAGCCGCAATTGTTGCAGATTTGCCATCACGATTCTGCCCGGGCCGGCGGCCGGCCTGCCTCGTCAGATCGACAGGAGCACCAGCGCCGCGGCCGACCAGCCGGCGAGCCCCAGGCTGCCTTGGATAAGCAGCGACCAGCCGACGCTCCAGCGCTCCCGGGGGACGGGGTCCGTCCGGCAGGCAGGCGCGCTTCGGCTCGGGACGACGGGTTGGGCCAGGGCGGGCATGATGATGACCTCGTGCTGAGGGACGCGTCGACCCGCCAAGAAGCACAAATTGTCCTAAAATCCCGTTTAGGCGCGGACCGCGCGGCGCCACCGACGGCCGTTGGCACGGCCCGGCGGCGTCCTTGCTTGGGCCGACGGACCGGGCCCGCGGTCCACCGAATTAACCCACTCTCAACCTCGGACCCCTAGACCCTTCCCATCGCAGCCGCCGGCCGGAGCGGGCAGCGGACCGCCGAGCGCCGATCCGCACGCGTGACCGCTGCTCCGCGGACACGAACCGGTCGGCAGGCATCGGACTTTGCCGAAGCGGGAGCCGATTGCAATGATGAGAAGCTTGCCCGCGCCGCGCACGCTCAGCGTCGCCGCCCAGGTCTACATGGCGCCGGCCCTCGTCATCCTTCTGCTTCTCCTGGTCACGATGGTCGCCACCTTCGGGCTCGATCGTGTGACGACGAGCCTGCGAGCCATCTACGAGCAAACCTTTCCGCAGCAGGAGGCCGCCGGCGTGCTCATGCAGGCGACCAACCGGGTCGACGCGGAGCTCTACCGATTCCTCTCCTGGCAGCAGAATGTCAGCGTGGCCGCCCGCGTCGAGGAGGTCCGCGCGGAGCTGCAGGCCGCCATGGAGGCCCAGAGCAAGGCCCTGGAGGGCTTCCGGGCCCTGATCGATCCGGCCAGCAAGGAGGGCGAGGAGCTTGCCCAGCTCGCCGGGCGCATGGATGGCTACCACCAGACCCTGACCGACATCGTCGACCTGTCGGAGCTCGATCCCGAGACCGCCGTCCTCTTCGCCGTCGACGCCGAGGCCGAGGTCAACGGCATCCTCTCCGACATCGAGGGGATCCTGCAGCGCCAGCACGACAAGGTGGACCTTCAGTATGCTCAGGCGACGGGCACGGCCGAGAGCGGCCGGCTGATCCTGATCGCGGTGACCGGGGCGGCGCTGGCCGTGGCCATCGCGGTGACCGCGGTGGTGGCGCGGCTGATCGCCCGGCCGCTCCGGCGGATGACCGCCGCCATGCGCGCGCTGGCCGGAGGCGACCTCGACGCCGATGTGCCGAAGGTCCGGCGTCGCGACGAGATCGGTGCCATGAGCGACGCGCTGCAGGTGTTCAGGCAGAACGCGATCGAGAATCGCGCGCTGCAGGAGCGGGAGCGAGAGGACCGGCGGGCCAAGGAGCAGCGCCAGGCCGAGGCCGAGCAGGCGACCCGGGCCTTCCGCAGCGAGGCGGCGGATGTGCTGGCCCAGGTTCGCGAATGCGCCGGTCGGATGAGCGAAGCCGCCGAGAATGTTCTGGTCCTGGCGGAAGGCAGCCAGCGCAGCGCCGGCGAGGCCGAGCAGTTCGTCGACAACGTCTCGGCGAGCGTGCAGAGCGCGGCGGCCTCGGCTCATCAGCTGGCGCAGTCGATCACCGAGATCGGGCGCCAGGTCGACTATTCGTCCGGCCTGAGCACCAAGGCGGTCAGCGAGACGGAACGCACCAATGCCCTGGTGGCCGAACTCTCGACGGCGGCGGAGCGGATCGGCAACGTCGTCAGCATGATCAGCGACATCGCCGAGCAGACCAATCTCCTGGCGCTGAACGCCACCATCGAGGCGGCCCGCGCCGGCGAGGCGGGCAAGGGCTTCTCGGTGGTCGCCAGCGAGGTCAAGTCGCTGGCCAACCAGACCGGCCGGGCCACGCAGGAGATCATCGCCCAGATCCAGGAGATGCAGCAGGCCTCGCAGAACGCGGTCGCCGCCGTCCAGGCCATCACCAGCGTGATCAACGACATGAACGCGGTGTCCTCCGGCATCGCCTCGGCGGTCGAGGAGCAGGACGCGGCCACCCAGGAGATCGCCCAGAACGTGCAGACTGCCGCGTCGCAGTCGGGCGAGGCCAACCAGCACCTGACCGGCGTGACCTCGGCCACCGTGGACACGGGCACGGCCGCCCGATCGGTGGTGGATGCGGTCGGTCAGCTGCGGCAGGCGTTCGACGCGCTCAACGGGTCGATCGAGCGCTTTCTCGATCGGGCGACCGCCAGTTGAAGACCTCGAACAACGGGGCGCCGTCGGACAACGAAGGGAAGGCATCCTTCAAGGGCCATCACCTCCCATGACCATCACTTGAGGAGCCGTCCATGTTCAAGCGGGCAGCCGTTAGTCTTACCGCGTTAACCTTCCTGCTCGGGGCCACGGCCCCTGCCACCGCCCAGGTCCAGGAGCTGACCATGGGCGGCGGCAGCAGCGTCTCGGCCACCTATCCATACTTCACGGCGGTCGCCAACTCGGTCAGCCGTGAGATCGACACGCTCGAGGTCAATCTCCTCGACAACAGCGGCTATGCCCGCAACGCTCAGATGCTGGTGGATGGCGAGCTGCAGCTCGGCGGCATCTCGCCGGACTTGGCGCACGATTTTGCCGCGCAAGGCCAGGACAAGATCCGGGCTCTCTGGTACTTCACCTCGCTCATCCAGAACATCATGGCGCTGGAGCGCTCCGGCGTGACGAACATCGCCGGGTTCGACGGGCGATGCCTGACCCCGGGCCACTCGGGCTCGTCGACCGAGAAGAACTCGATCGCCATCCTCGAGCTGCTGGGCATCGAGGCGACCCTGATGCAGGGTCCGGCCGCCGATCTCACCGCGGCCCTGGCGGCCGGCGAGTGCGAGGGGCAGGTGCGCGCCGTGCCGACGCCGAAGCTGGATGCGGCAACCGCGGACGTGCATCTGCAGGTCCCGCTGCGCCCGGTGACCTTCACCTCCGAGCAGCAGCAGACGGTGAAGGCGGCGATGCCCTGGATCAACTTCGTCGACATGCCCGCCGACATCGTCCCGGGGGCCGAGCCGTACACCGCCTTCGCCACCTGGGCGCTGATCGCCAGCTCCACCGACGTCGAGGAGCAGGTGATCTATGACGTCATGAGGGGCATGGCCGCGAAGTACCGGCTGCAGCAGCTGGCGATGCCCGCCTTGCGCGAGCTCAGCCTGCAGGACATGCTGCAGCGGACCTTGGACAACGCCTCCTTCCCGCTGCATGCCGGCGCGGTGCGGTACTATCAGGAGGCCGGCCTCGAGGTGCCGTCGCGGCTGATCCCGCCGGAGATGACCATCAACTGATCGGACGCTTCGGCACCGCCGCCCTCCGGAAGGGCGTCCACCGCGCCGGCGGACGCCCTTCGCTCCCTGAGCGCGATCAGGGCTGCGGCGGCGCCCTCCGGAGCGTTTCCGCCTGACGCGGACGCGGCACCGGCCCGCTGCCCCTTGAGCCGGAAACGCTCTTGACGCTCTAGC
>CAZTHL010000052.1:0-19333 GCA_964613585.1 uncultured Mycobacteriaceae bacterium
CCGGCAGTAATGCCGGTTCCTCTTTGTAGCGACAAGTCATTTTGTGTGTTCCCAGCCCGGATAGCGGGTCCTCCCCGGCAGTAATGCCGGGGCCTCATTGAAGCCTGCAGACGCTCCTGCTGCCGGCGGTCTGCCGTCTTGTCCTCCCCGGCAGTAATGCCGGGGCCTCATTGAAGCGGCGGAGATCGCGTTGGTCCCGTTCGGTGACCCCGAAGTCCTCCCCGGCAGTAATGCCGGGGCCTCATTGAAGCTCAACAACCTCCCGAACGTGGGGCTGGCCGGTGACAACGTCCTCCCCGGCGATAATGCCGGGGCCTCATTGAAGCGCGCTCACGCAGGCGATCAACCGCGCCCCTTATCTGCCGTCCTCCCCGGCAGTAATGCCGGGACCTCATTGAAGCGTGGTGAAAGCCTTGCGAGTGTTGCAAGGCGTAACGGCGTCCTCCCAGGCAGTGAGGCCGGGGCGTCATTGAAGCTACGAGGTGACGGAGAACGAGGACGTGGCGCTCCGCGTCTTCCCCGGCAGTAACACCGGAGCCTCATTGAAGCAGGATCCGCACGCGGTCCAGCAGCTCGGCCAGCTCGACGTCTTCGCCGGCAGTAATGCCGGGGCCTCATTGAAGCGGTGACAAAGCCTTCCTCGCCAGTCTGCGGCGCCGTGTCTTCTCTGGCAGTAATGCCGGGGCCTCATTGAAGCCGCAGGCCCACAGCCTGCGCCAACACGGGATCGATGCATCTTCTCCGGCAGTAATGCCCGGGCCTCATTGGAGCCTTGTTCCTTGCTTGGTCCGAGCCGCGGGTCTGCATCCGGCGGCACGAGGAGTCCCGCTCGACGGCGCGCTCATCCCATCGTTCCGGTTCGGGCGGGGGTGGCTCAGATACCGAACACCGCCTGCCCGAGGGCGATGAACAGCGGGATGCAGATGGCGATGGCTACAGGTGTGCCCAGGCTGGTCGACGAGCCGATATAGGCCGACGGATTGGCGGTGGGGATGCCGGCCCGGAGCGTCGGCGGGCCGGAGATGTCCGAGTTCGACGCGGCGATGATGGCCAGGATGATCACGCCGCCCGGGCTGAAGCCGACCAGGACATGGGCAACGTAACCGAGCGCGAAGCCGATCAGGCCGTGCACAAGCGGCGCCACCACGGCGTACACCGCGTACCAGTGGGCGACCCGGCGCAACTCCTGCAGCCGCTGATACGCCTCGATCCCCATGGCCAGCATCAGCACCGACAGGAGGCCGCGGAACAGCGGATCATAGAAGCTGTCGAACACCCGCTCCGGCCGGGTCAGCAGGCCGAGCGCCAGCCCGAGCAGCAGCGCCGACAGCGCCGGGCCCTGCAGGCTTTCCTTGATGATCGGCCAGACCCGAACCTGGGTGTCCGCACCCTCCTTGCGCTTCTTCAGGAAAACGTTGGCCAGCACGATGGCCAGCACCAGCGCCGGGATGTCCATGAACGGGTAGAGCGCCGGCGCCCAGGCCTCGAACGCGATCTCCTCGGCATCGAGCAGGACCATGCCGGCGGCCAGGGTGGACGCGCTGACGGCGCCGAACAGGCCGGCCGTGGCGATGCCGTCCTCCATGCGCACGCCGGGCAGCCGGGCGAGCGTGACCCGGCCCAGCACGACAATGGCCACGCCGATGACGACGGCGCAGAGGGCCGGCAGCGCCATGTCGACAAGCTCCGCCTCGCGGATCTCCATGCCGCCCTCGAGGCCGATGCGCAGCAGCAGCATGAACACGACGAACTGATAGATGGCGTTCGGGATCTGCAGCCGGCTGCCCAGCGCGGCGATGATCAGGCCGCCCAGCAGGAACGCCAGCGTCGGCGACTGCAACTGCGAGACGAACTTGCCGAAGAACTCGATGAACACATCCATGGTCGAGGGCCGGTCCGTTGAGGTCTGCTCCTGCGCACGCCATCGTCGCCGTGGCACGCCGATCGCCAACGAGTCTGCAGGCGTCAGGAGGCGGGCGTGTGCAGGAAAGGGTAGGGAAGGCACCGGGGTACCGCCCGCACCGGAGAACGTGACGCCGGGCCGATCCGTGGCCGCCGCCGCCAGGAAAGCACGGGCAGCGAGTAGGGTACCCGGTTGCCCGGCGGCGCGCCACGCCGCATCACCCCAGGGACGAAGGGTCGCGCTTGACAGAGCCTGATGGGTGACCGGGCAACTCGGCCGTCGCTGCCGGTCTCACGCCATTGTCGACATCGTGTCCCGACGCGCCGCCTGAGGAGGGTGAAAACGACACCACTATCAATCGATTTCCCTTCCCTGGGCGTGCGCGCCACGTCCGGGGGAAGGGGGATGGCTTCAGATTGTTGGTAAGCGTCCTGTCACGCCACCGTCCTTGTGCACGGCGCGATCCGCGCGTCCCCTGGCCCGGCAAGAGTGAGAGTCGAAGAGCGGCTTACTCCTGGCCGAGCAGCTTCCGGGGGCGCAGGACGGTCACCTCCTGAAGGTAGGCGATGCCGGAGAAGTTCTCGAAATAGGCCGCGGCCACCTCCTCGGCGATGCGGGTGGCAAGCTCCTCATCGGCGGTGATCACCTCGATCCTTATATTGCCGGAGCCCTCGACGATGGTCTGCTTGGCCGAGGAGCGGATGTTGCGGCTGCCCTTGCCGCCGGCCTCGGACACGGTGTAGCCGGTGGCGCCGCAGCCGTTGACGATCTTGATGACACCCTCGGCGATCAGCTTCTCCGTGATGATGACGACCATCGTCGCTTTTTGCGCCATCGCATTCCCCCGCTTTCCGGCAGTCAGCGTCCCACTCCGCGCGGCCCGGCGTCCTCGCCGGTTCAACCGCACGGCGACGACCCGTCCTCACCCGCTCCCTGAAGGCTAGGGCCGTTCCCGGGCGCGGAACCGGCACCGGCCCACTGCCACGCCCGGCCGCCCAGAGCATACCGTGGTTGGGTGGCCGGGCGAGGGAGCGGGCCGGCGATGCCACTTGAGCCGGACAGGCTCTAGCGGCGGGCCGGGCCGCGGTCAAGCGCCGGCTGCGACGGACGGCGGCGGCCGAGCGCCCGGTCGGGCCCGGGTCGCGGCGGCCGCCCCCGCCCCGTCGAGCGGCACCACGGGGACGTGGTCGCCCAGGGTGGCGTGGGCGATCTCCACCAGATGGCGATGATGGGTGAGGAACAGCACCTGGGTGCGCGCCGCCAGACCGCCCAGCACACGGAAGCCGGCGGCGGCGCGCGCGTCGTCGAAGTTGATGAACAGGTCGTCGGCGATGAAGGGCAGCGGCGCCGCCCGGTCCAGATGCTCCTCCACCGCGGCGATGCGCAGGGCGAGGTACAGCTGGTCGGCGGTGCCGGTGCTGAGCCCCGGGACCGGCACGGCGGCGCGGTCGGGGCGCACGCCGATCAGTCGGGGCCGGTCCTGCTCGTCGAGGTCGACCCGGAGCCCGGTGAACGAGCCCCCGGTGAGGGCGGCGAAGACCGCCCCGGCCCGCCTCAGCAGCGGCGCCTGCTGCTCGCGGCGGAAGCGCTCGATGGCCCAGCGCAGCAGCAGCGCCGCCGCCCGAGCGCGGCTGTAGCGCGCCGCCGCCGCGCGCATCTCCGCCAGCGCCGCTTGTCGGTCGGCCGCGGCGCGAGCCATGGCGTCGCCGCCGCCGACCGCGTCGAGCTCCCGCCGCGCCGCCGCGCGCCGGGTCCGTGCGTCCAGATGCCGCTCGCGCACGGCATCGATCTCCTCCCGCAGGCGTTCCTCGCGCGCCGCCAGCCGGTCCAGGTCGGCGCCGCCGCACTCGGCCTCCAGCTCTTCGAGGGAGAGCCCGTCGCCCTCGGCCACCAGGGTCTCGGCGAGCCGCGCCGTCTCGTCCCGCGCCGCCCGCCAGTGATTCGAGGCCTCGATCGCCGCCCGCAGCTGCTCAAGATCGGCGGCGCCGGCCTGCTCGCGCAGCCGGTCCGCGGCCTCCCGCGCCCCGCCGCGCGCCTCCTCGCACGCCGCGATCTTCTCGTCGAGGCCGGCCAGCGCCTGCTGCTTCTCGGCCTTCAGGTCGCGCACGCGCCGCGCCTCGTCCAGGCGATGCGCCAGCTCGAGCACCGCCTCGTCCGGCGCGTGGCCGGCAAGGTCGGGGGCAGCGGCCGCCGTCAGGCGGGCCACGTCTCGGGCGAAGGCGGCGGCATCGCGCTCGATGGTGCCGATCCGGCCGTGGCGCAGCTCGTTGGCCTTGACGGCATGCTCGCGCATGGCATCGATGGCCTCGGCCTGCGCCGCCACCGCGGCCGGCTCGGCGGCCGCCGCCAAGCCGAGACCATCGAGCGCGGCGGCCCACCGGGCCTGCCAATCCGCCCACGCCGCCGTCGTCGCCTCGACGGTCCGGCGCCCGCGCTCGGCCTCGGCCAGCGCCTGGCGCAGGCGCTCCTCATGCTGGCGCCGGGCCTCGGCCGCCGTCTGATGCCCGCGCTCGATATCGGCCGCGGCCTCCAGCAGCACGGCCAGCGGCTGATCGGCGAGACTGTCGGTCTCGACGCCGAGCGACGCCAGCGCCGCGAGCAGCCGTGTACGGGCCTCGGCCTCCCGGCCCGCCAGTTCGTCGAGCCGGCGGGCGGCGCGGTCGCGGCGCTCGAGCGCGGCGAGCGTGTCCTCGCGGGCGGTGAGCCAGGCGAGCATGGCGTCGGGGTCGAGCGGCGCGAGCGGGGTCACGGCCCACAGCTCCCGCCAAGCCTCATGGCGTGTCGCCCGCTCCCGCTCCAGGGCCTCGTCGTCCTCGGCCAGGCGGCGCAACTCGTCCTGTTGCGCGGCGACGGCCTCGGCCAGAACCGACAGACGGGCGGCGGCCTCGGCCTTGTCGAACCGGCGGTCGGCCAGGGCGTCGGCCTCGTGCACGGCCGCCTCGTAGGCGGCGGCCGGATCGCCGGCGAGGCCGGCGAAGGCGGCGAGGTCGTGCTCGGGCACCGGCGCGCCGTCGAGGTGGCGGCGGCGGATCAGCCGCCAGCCCCGGTCCCGGTGGGCGCGCGCGGCGGCAAGCTGGTCGGGCGCCACCGCCTCGCCGCCGGCGATCAGCCGGTCATGCGCCGCACGCCGCCGCTCCAGCTCCTGCGCGGCCGCGCGCCGGCGCTCTCGGCAGGCCTCGGCGCGCTGGTCGAGGGCGCGGTCGCGGTCGCGATGATCCTGCACCGTGGCACGCGGCGGCACGGCGAGCGCGGCCAGCGCCGCGGCACCCGCGACGGAAGGGCAGAGCCCGTCGAGCCGCTGGTCGAGCATGGCCGCGGCATCATCGCGTTCGGCCCGGGCGGCGGCGAGGTGGGTGGCGAGGTCGCCCTGGCCGCGGATCGCGCGGACCAGCGCCGCCAGGGCCGAGACATCGGGCGGCGGGGCCGCGGCCTCGAGCCGCTGCTGCAGCTCCGCGGCCTGCCGCGCCGCCTCCTCGGCGCCGGCGCGCGCGGTCTCGAGGGCTTGGCGGCGCTCGCCGCGCTCGCCGAGCAGCGCGCGCGCGGCGGCGACCCGGGCGCGCGGCGGGATCCGGGCGATCAACCGGTCGGGGTCGTCGCCGTCCCATTCGAGCTCGGCGGCCAGCCGGCGCAGCTCGGCCTCGGCAAGGGCCAGCTCGGCGCGGCGCTTGGGCAGGTCGGCGGTGCCGTGGCGCACGGTGACGCGGCGCTCGTTCAGCTCGCCGATCTCGGCCTCGCGGGCGAGCAGCGCCGGCTCACAGGCAAGCCCCTGACAGGCATCGTGGAGGGCGGCGCGCTCGCCGCGCAGGGTCTCGAGCCGCGCCCGCGCCTCGGCCTCCTTCGCCTCGGCGGCCGCGAGGATGCCGGCGGCGTCCTCGGGCAGCGGGGTGACCGGACCCAGCGCCGCCAGCACGCGGGTCAGCTCGGCCCGGCGGCGGACATGGCGATGGGTCCGGCGGATCCGGCCGAGCCGGCGCTGCTCGGCCACCGCCTCGCCGACCGCGCGCTCGAGGTCGGCGTCCTCCCGCTCGGCCGCCTGCGCGGCCGCCTTCAGTTCCTGCCAGCGCGCGGCGGTGACGGTATCGGCGCGCAGCCGGGCGTCGGCCTCCTTGAGCCGGTCCTCCGCGCGGGCGTAGGCGCGGTGGCCGGCGCGGCGCGGGCCCCACTGGCCGTCGGCCTCGGCCTCCAGCGCCTTCAGGGTGTCGCCGAGGCCGGCGAGCCCGGCGCCGGCGGCGAACAGCATGCGGCCGACCTCGTCGCGCGCCTCGAGGATCTCCTCGCCGCCCCGGCGCAGGCGCTGATGGTCGAGGCTGAACATGCGCTCGAGGAAGGCGCGGTCGGCGCCGTCTAGGAAGGGCGCCAGGGCGCCGTCGCCGGTCGGCAGCGGCAGGTCGTCGGGGCCGAGCAGGGTGTCCTTGCTGCCCTTGCGCCGGCGGACCTCGAGGATCGCGCCGTTCCGGGCCAGCACGGCGCCCAGGCGCAGAGCCCGGTTGTCGTGCAGGAAGGCGTAATCGGTGCTCCTCGGCACGCCGAACAGCAGGTCGCCGACGGCGGCGCGCGCGGTCGACTTGCCGGCCTCGTTCGGGCCGAGCAGGATGTGCAGGTCGGGCTCGGTCGCGGGCAGCGCCAGCACCGCATCGGTGAAGTGGCCGTAGCGCAGCAGGTCGAGGCGGTCGAGACGCATAGCGCTACCGCCCGGCGCCGGCCACGCGGGCCTTCAGATAGCCGGCCACCCCGGCGATCAGGGCGGCGGGGTCGTGGGCGACGGCGGCGGCGAGGATGGGATCGTCGGGCTCGGCACGGATCTCGGGGGGCAGGCGGCGGACCAGCTCGCCGAGGTCGGCGGCGAGTTGCCGCGCCAGCTCCGCATCGGCGGGGGCGTCGGCCAGCAGGCGCTCGAGGGCGTCGAGCGCGTCGGGGCGGGCCTCGGCGGCGCCGGCCGGCGGCGGGGTGGTGGCGACGACGACGCGCTCGACCCAGGCCACCTCCTCGCCGAGCGCCAGGGCCAGCGCCCGCGCCTCGGCCAGGAGCCGCTCCTCCGCGGCGACCAGCGCGTCATGGTGGACGGTCGTGCCATGGAGCTCGAGCCGGCAGGCGAGCAGGCGGCCGTCGGCCTCCTCGGCGACGGCGCGCTCGAGGGCGCCGCGGACCCGGTCGAGCGCCTCCTCCGCGCCGGCGACGTCGTCGACGGGCACCGCCAAGCGGGCCCAGCGCACCGTGTCGCAGGCCACCGCGGCGAGCCCGGCCACCGCGCCGTCGGTCACGGTCACCAGCACGGCGCCCTTGGGTCCGGTCTCGCGGACGTGGCGGCCCTGCAGGTTGCCGGGGAACACCACGTGCGGCGCCTCGTGCAGGACCGCCGCCCGGTGGACGTGGCCGAGCGCCCAGTAGTCGTAGCCCTTGGCGACCAGCTGCTCGAGGGTGCACGGGGCGTAGTCGGCATGGCCGTCGCGGCCGCCGAGGCCGGTGTGCAGCATGCCGATGTTGAACAGCCCGGGCACCGGCTCGGGATAGCCGGCCGCCAGGTCCTCGGTGACCCGGGGCCCGCGGAAGCTCTGGCCGTGCAGCGCCACGCCCGGCGGCTCGAGCCGCAGGGTCCGCGGCCGGTGCGCGGGGAAGGCGGTGACGGTGCCGGGCAGCGTCAGGCGTCGGGTGATCCTGCTCTCGGCGTCGTGGTTGCCGTGGACCAGGGCCACCGGGATGCCGGCCTCGGCGAGGCGGCCCAGCTGCCGCACCAGGAACAGGCCGGTCCGGTAGTCGCGCCAGTCGCCGTCATAGAGGTCGCCGGCGATGATCAGGAGATCCACCCGCTCCCGGAGCGCCGTGCCGATCAGGGTGTCGAAGGCGTCGCGGGTGGCGGCGCGGATCCGCTCGGCGGCCGGGCCCTCCTGGCCGGCCAGCCCCTTCAGCGGGCTGTCCAGATGGATGTCGGCGGCGTGCAGGAAGCGGAACGACGACAAGGGGGAACGATCGGCTGGCGGACGGGGGCGCGGCGCCGGCCCGTCGCGGCGGCGGGCGAAGGGCGGCCGGGTGGCTGAGCGTGCAGCGTAAAGCGATTCGCCGCGCCCGCCATCGGCGCGAAAGGCCTCCGTGCGCGCGCCGGCGGGCCTCCCGGCCGGCCTGTCGAAGCGAAGCCGAGGTCGGGGTGGAGACGAGACGGGCCCCCGCGTCCGCCGGGGGCGCAAGAACGGGCCCCGGCGTGCCGGGGCCCGAGGCATGGAGCGGCCGGTGCGTCACCGGTCCGCCCCGGGTCCATGCGCTTCACGGTCGCGGTGGACGGTCGCGACGCGGGCGCGGAACCGGGCCGTCTGCGGAACGGCCCGGCGACGACGGGCTATTCGGCGGCGCGGGCCATCTGGTTGCCGGCCTTGTCGACGGCGGCGGCGCCGCTCTGCTGCATCTGGTAGGCGCTGCCCAGGCCGGCCTGCAGGATGCCCTGGCTATGCGTGGCCATGCACGAGAGGTCGTTGGAGACCCGCTCCATGGCGCCGCGCATCCAGTCGCTGTAGATGGCGGAGACGTCCTCGGCGTTGCGGCTGTCGGACAGGCGGCGCACCGCGTCCCGGGCCGCCTCGGCATCCTGGCGGCGGTTCTGGCCCCAGGTCTCGGCCATCTGGCCAAGGCGGCCCATGATCTCGCCCTGCATGCTGATCATGCCCATGACGGGCTGCGACACGGTCAGGCGCAGGAAGTCATTGACCATGTCGGACTGATTGGTGTTGGGGGTCATGTGGTGTCACTCCGTCGAGACGACGCGTACCCGGCTGGTCGAGGCCGATCCCCGCCAGCCCAGGGTAAAGGCGTGCCGCCGGGTGCAGTTCCGTGACATTTCCGGCAAAGTTTCGCGAAAGATTTATTCCTTTGTGATGATCGTTTCATGCGGGTACGCGGCCTCGGCGATGCCGCCCGGGACCGCTCGGCGATTACGCGGGCCGCCCGGCCGCAGGCCTCAGCGGAATCCGAAGAAGCCCGGCGCGATCAGGCAGAAGGTCAGCCACATCAGCAGGATCAGGGGCGCGCCGCCGCGCAGGAAGTCGGCGAAGCGGTAGTGGCCCGGGCCCATGACCAGCAGGTTGGTCTGGTAGCCGATCGGCGTGGCGAAGGAGCAGTTGGCGGCGAGGATCACCGTGATCGCCATGACCGACGGGTCGACGCCGACATCGGCGGCAATGCCGACGGCGATCGGCGTGAACAGCACGGCGGTGGCGTTGTTGCTGAGCACGTTGGTGGTGAGCGCGACGACCAGGAACAGCACCGCCATGTTGGTGACGGGGCTGGGGCCGGCCAGTCGGTCGACCAGGGTGGTGGCGATGAAATGGGCGCCGCCGGTCGCCTCGAGCGCCGCGCTCATGGCCAGCGCCGAGCCGACGACCATGTACACGGTGCGGTCGATGGCGCGGCTTGCCTGGCGGATGTTGAGGCAGCCGAAGGCGAGCATGGCGAAGGCGCCGGCGATCGCCGCCACGCTGATCGGCAGCAGGCCGGTCGCCGCGGTCGCCACGGTCAGGCCGAAGATGATCGAGGCGTGCGGCGCCCGCTGCAGCCGGGGCAGGTCGCGCGTGGTCCAGGCCATCAGCATCAGGTCGGGGTTGGCGCTCAGGCTCTCGATGTCCTTCTGCGCGCCGAGCAGCAGCAGCACGTCGCCCGCCTCCAGGCGGATCTCGCCGAGCCGCTGGCGGGCCATGCGGCCGCGCCGCTGGATGCCGAGCACCAGGCAGCCGAAGCGGCGGCGGAAGCCGACCGCGTCGACCGACTGGTCGATCATGCGGCTCGCCGGATTGATCATCACCTCGGCCAGCATGCGCTCGGTCGGCCGGCGCGGCGTCTCCAGAGGATCGGCCGGGTCGCGCTGGTGCGGCGTCAGCATGTAGCCCGCATTGCGGGCGAGCGCATCGGTCAGCGCGGACCGGGTCGCCGCCACGATCAGCACGTCGCCGGCGCGCAGGTCGACATCGTCGAAGGGCGGCAGGATGATCTGGCCGCCGCGCTGGATCAGCCGCACCGTGACGTCGGGCAGCGAGCGGAACTGGCCGGCCACCGGCGTCTGGCCGATCAGCGGGCTGTTCGGGTTGACGTCGATCTCGGCGATGAACTGCTTGCCCTCGCCGAGCAGCGCCCCGGTCATGCCGCCGCGATGGGGCAGCAGCCGTGGCAGCACGAGCCCGACATAGAGCGCGCCGACGGCGGCGAGCGCGGTGCCCAGCACGGTGATCGAGAAGAAGCCGAGCGTGTCCTGGCCGAGCTCGATGAGCGCGCTCGACACCAGCAGGTTGGTGCTCGAGCCGATCATGGTGGTCATGCCGCCGAGGATGGCGGCGAAGCTGAGCGGCATCATCAGGCGGCTGGTCGACCAGCGCAGGCGCGCGGCGAGCGCCTGCATGATCGGGATGAACATGATCACCACCGGCGTGTTGTTGAGAAACGCGCTGGTGACCAGGACGCCGGCGAAGCCGCTGGCGATGCTGAGCCGCTGGTGGCTGCCGGACAGCCGGACAAAGCTGCGGGTCAGGCCGGTGAGCGCGCCGGTCTGGACCATGGCCTGGCCCATGACCAGGAGCGCCAGCACCGCCAGCAGGGACGGGTTGGCGAAGCCGCTCAGCAGCTCGGTCGGATCAAGCCGGTTGTCGGTGCCCGGGCCGGGCAGCGGGAACAGCTGGAACCAGATCAGCAGGAAGGTGAGGGTGCCGACGCCGGTGATCTCGAGCGAGACGCGCTCCAAGGAGAAGGACACCATGGCCGCCACGGTGACGGCGATGGCGACCCACATCTGCAGGGTCGGATCGAGCACGATGCCCATGGGCGAAGGCTTGGCTCAGGCCGCCGGGGGCGCCGGACGCGCGGAGGAACGCGGCATGGCAGCAGGCTATTCGTCGCCGGCCGGAAACAGATCGGCGCCGCTGACCTCGAACGGCAACTCGCCGAGGTTGCGGAAGACCAAGCGGACCACAAGGGACGTGCCGGTGGCCACGTCGCGGTCATTGGTGAAGTCGCGTTCCAGCACGGTTGACAGCAGGAAGCACTCGTCTCGATAGGTCGCCCCGAAGGTGGCCTTGCGCGCGGCGGCCGCGTCGATATCAAAACGGTAGGAGCCGCTCAAAGTCCAGAAGGGAGTTGCCCGCCAGACGGCCGCGGCGCGGACCTCCTCGGTGTCGTCGATGGCCAGGCCCTCGCCGACGGCATCGACATTGAGATAGGTGGCGGCCACCTTGAAGACCTGCGGGCCGACCGCGAGCTGCGCCTCCTGGCGGCGCGGCGCGAAGGAGTCCTGGTCGAGCCGGAACCGGTAGTCGAGATCGAGCAGCGGCGAGGGCTTGATCTCGAGCCGGCCGACGATGTCCGACAGCTCCTCCTCGAGGCCCGAGTCCTCGGGGAACTCGTCGTTCTCCACCGAGCGCAGGCTCTGGCCGAGGAACAGGGTGGCGGCGCCGCCCGCGGCGCGGAACAGCCCGGCGCGCAGCCCGTAGGTCAGGCGCAGGCCGCCGTCGATCCGGTCGCGCCCGGGGAAGCGGTTGTCGGCGAACAGGTTGATCTCGTCGAACTCGACGTCGATGCTGTCGTTGTTGGGGATGTCCTCGTCGCCGCCCGGCGTGGTGGCGGCGCTCACGCTGACCACGGGCTCGATCAGCTGCTGCAGCCCGCCGGCCTGGCGGACCAGGGGGTAGCGCGCCGTCGCCGTGGCGCGCGGCACCACCCGGGCCTCGAAGACGTCGTCGCGCAGGGTGTCGTCGGGCAGCGTGCCTTCCTCGGGGACGTCGTCCGAATCGTAGATGTCGCCGTTGAAGCCGCCGCTCACGACCCAGACCAGCCCGAGATCGGTGATCCGTTCCCGCCGCCACTCGGCGCCGAACGAGACCCGTCTTGTGTCGACGCCCTCCGCCGGGAACACCGGCGTCTCCACCTCAGCCGGGCGCAGCAGGTTGAGCAGCCCGGCATAGCCGAGCAGCTGCCCGCCGGCGACCGCGCGCGGCCCGCTCGTGTAGTGATAGTTGAGCCAAGGCACGACCTCGGGCTGGCCGATGCTGCCCTGGCGGAGATCCTGGAAGCTGAACAGCTCCGCCGAGGCGAAGGACAGCCCGTAGAAGCCCTCGGCCGCCGCGCGGCTGGTCAGCACGTCGGCGTCGCTGATGTCGAAGGTGTCCAGGTAGGTGTCGTCGGAAGCGCGCTCGATGCCGAGGGTGGCCCGCCAGTGCCGGTCGATGTCGTAGCGGGCGTTCGAGAAGACGTGCCAGCGGAACTCGTCCTCGAGGATCAGCTCCTCGCCGGCCGGCCCGATCTCCTCCCGGTCGCTGACGTTGACGCTGCCCGACACGGTCGCGGCCCCCGCCGCGAGGCGGCGGCGGTACTCGCCGCCGATCAGGGCGCCCGAATCGGTGGTCGCCACCAGGTCGAGGGTCGCGTCCTGCTCCGGGGCGATGTCGATGTAGTAGGAGGTGCCGAAGAACGGCCCGAGCTCGGAGGACACTCCGGTGACCGGCGCCAGGAAGCCCGACCGGCGCTCGACCGCCGGGTCGGGATGCGAGAAGAAGGGGGTGTAGGCGACCGGGATGCCGAACAGGTCGAGGAAGGCGTCGTAGTAGCGGACATCGCGCGCCTCCCGGTCGTGCTCGACGCGGACGGCCCGGAGCTGCCAGAGCGGCGCCTGACGCGGGTTCTCCTCGCACAGGGCGCAGGGCGAGTAGACGGCGCGGTTGAGCTCGGTGACCCCCTCGGGGAAGCGCCGGCCGCTGGTGCCGATGGCCCGCGAGTCGTCGGCGAACAGCACCGCCACGCCGTCGAGGAAGCCCTCGGCCAGATCGTCGGTGAGCTCCGCGTACTCGGAGAACAGCACGTCGCCGTCCGGCTCGACCAGGATCACGTTGCCGGTGGCGGTGATCACCTCGGTGCGCTGGTTGTAGGTCACGACGTCGGCGCGGACGATCCGGCCCTCCCGGGTCACTTCGACATTGCCGCGGGCGGTGACGATGCCGAGGGCCTCGTCGAAGCCGACCTCGTCGGCGGTGAGCAGCACCGGCGGCTCGGTCTCCTGCGCGCTCGCCGCCGCGAGCAAGCCGGGCCCCGGCGCCAGCAGCAGCGCGGCCGCCAGGACGAGGCGGGAGGGCCGGACGAGCCGGGCCGTGGCGACGCCGTGTCGGACGTGAGGAACGGGCACAGGACGTGGTTCGGTGGGACGGACCGGCGGCGCCGGCGGGCGCCCGGTCCCGGGCGACGCGCGCCGGCCGGAGCCGCCGCCGTCCCCGAGAGGCTACACCGGTTGTCCGGCCTTTAGGAAGGCGGCGCGCCGGGCGGCGCGGCCGGGAATTGCCGGGCGGTGCCGCCGGGCCACGGCGACGGCCCGGTCACGTCACGGCATCCGTCGGGCGCCCGGCCCGGCGCGCCCGGCTATTGATCGGCGCGGGAGCTGTCGTCGGGCCGCCGTACCGGCCGCAGCAGGAACGCCGGCACGTGCTCGCCCAGCCCGACCACGGGCTCGTCCTCGGGCTCGGGCTGGCGGCGGCCGCGGCGCCGCTCGGCCTGAGCCGGCGCCTTGTGGCCAGGCTCGGCCTGGGCCGGCGCCTTGTGGCCAGGCTCGGCCGGCCGGGCCGGCGCCTTGTGGCCAGGCTCGGCCGGCCGGGCCGGCTCGGCGCCGCCGCGGCCCTTGCTGCCGGTGCGTCGGCTTCGGCGCCCGCGCCGGGCGGCCTCCTCGTCCTCGAGGTCCGGGAACTCGAGACCGTCGACCGGCGCCGGCTCCAGCTCACGCTTGATCAGCCGGCTGATCTGGCTTACGTAGCGGCCCTCTCCCGGGGTGGCGATGGTGAAGGCTTGGCCCGAGCGGCCGGCGCGCGCGGTGCGGCCGATCCGGTGGACGTAGTCCTCCGGATTGATCGGCACGTCGAAGTTGAAGACGTGGCTCAGGTCGGAGATGTCGATGCCGCGGGCGGCGACGTCGCTGGACACCAGGATCGGCATCTCGCCGCGCTTGAAGCGCTCCAGCGTGTCGCTGCGGACCGACTGGGCGATGTCGCCGTGCAGGCGGCCGGCATTGAAGCCATGCCTGTTGAGCGAGCGCCAGACGATGTCGACGTCGCGCTTGCGGTTGCAGAAGATGAGGGCGTTGCGCACATCCTGCGCCTGGATCAGCCGGCGCAGGGCCTCGCGCTTGTCCTCCTGGTGCACCACCACGAGGTGCTGGTCGACGCCCTCGGCGGTGGTCGACGGCGGCGACACGATGATCTCGGCCGGGTCGACCAGGAAGCTGTCGGCGAGCCGGCGGATCTCCGGCGGCATGGTGGCGGAGAAGAACAGGGTCTGGCGCTGGCGCGGCAGCAGGCCGACGATCCGCTCGATGTCGGGGATGAACCCCATGTCGAGCATGCGGTCCGCCTCGTCGATCACCAGGATCCGGACATCGGCCAGCAGGATCTTGCCACGCTCGAACAGGTCGATCATCCGCCCGGGCGTGGCGATCAGCACATCGACACCGCGGTCGAGCTTGCGCACCTGCTCGTCGAAGCGCTCGCCGCCGATGAGCAGCGCGTAGCTCAGCCGCTCATACTTGCCGTACAGTTCGAAGTTCTCGGACACCTGGGCCGCCAGCTCCCGGGTCGGCTCGAGGATCAGCGAGCGCGGCATGCGCGCCCGGGCCCGGCCCTGGGCCAGCGCCTCGATCATCGGCAGGGTGAAGCCGCCGGTCTTGCCGGTGCCGGTCTGGGCGATGCCCAGAACGTCGCGTCCCTCGAGGATGACCGGAATGGCTTGCGCCTGGATCGGCGTCGGCGATGTATAGCCGACATCCTCGATGGCGCGGAGGATCTCGGGCTTGAGCGCCAGGTCGGCAAATGTCATAGGGCGATTTCGATCGCTTCTTCCGGACGAGGCGACGGCACCGCGACGGACGCGGCGCACGACGGACATCTGGGGGTGGCGTGGACCGAATGAAAGCCGCCTGTCAAGCTTGGCGACGCCCCGGCCGGCGCGGATCGTCAGCGCGCCTACCCGGGCACGGCCGCCCCGCCAGGCCATGGGGGACCGTGGGCTGAGCGCGGCGGTGCGATGGAGGAAGCGACGGCATGATCCTCAAGGCGGAGCGCAGCGTCCTGGTGCTGATCGATGTGCAGGAGCGCTTGGCCCCGGCGATCGACGGGCTCGAGCCGCTGCTTGACCGGGTCGAGCTGCTGCTGCGCGCGGCGGGCGCGCTCGGCGTGCCGATCCTGGTCTCCGAGCAGCACCCGCGCGGCCTCGGGCCGACCCTGCCGCGGCTGGCCGGGCTGATCCCGCCGGACGCGACGGTGGACAAGCTCGAGTTCTCCGCGGCGGCCAATCCCCGCTTCCGCGCGCGGCTGGCGGCGCTCGACCGGCCCCAGGTGGTCGTCTGCGGCATGGAGGCGCATGTCTGCGTCCTGCAGACGGCGCTCGAGCTGGCTGTCGGCGGCGCCGATACCGCGCTTGTCCGCGACGCCTCGGGCTCGCGCTTGCCGGCCAACGTCGAGGCGGCCTGCCGACGCGCCGCCGCCCACGGGGTCGACGTGGTGACCGCCGAGATGGTGGTGTTCGAATGGCTGGGCCGGGCCGGCACGCCGGCGTTCAAGCAGGTGAGCCCGCTGCTCAAGTGATCGCGCGGCGGCCGCAGGCGATCGGACAAGCCGACCGCCCGTCCGCCTGGAAGCGCGCCGGCCACGTGGGGCCGGTCTTCCGGCTGATGCCGAGAGGCCGGCACAGCGCGGCGCCGCTCGCCTGACCGGCCTGCCAGGCCACGATGAACGCCCTTCGCTGATCCATGGTGCCGGTCCCTCTCTCCAGGGCATGGCCGGGCCCTCCCGGCCCCTGTTCTGACCTCTCACCCATGTCGTCACACCCATGTCGTCTTACCCATGTCGTCGGTCTAGGACGTCACCCCTGTCTCGGGGCCGGCGCTGCCGACCAACCCGGAAACACTCTAGCCGCCGAGCAGAAAGGCCGGGTCGTCGTCCTCGTCGAACAGGCGCGGGTCCTGCGTCCACAGCAGGATGACGGTGAGATTCGCCATCAGGCGCTGGAAGCGCTCCGCCTCGGGGCCCGGCACCGCCGCGGTCGCGCCGCGCGCCGCCGACAGAGCCCGGCCGCCCTCGCACAGCGCCGCCTGCATGACGAGCCGCTCGCCCTGTGGCGCCGTGTCGATCCCCGAATGGCAGATCCGACGCGGCTGGAGCGGGGTCGTCGGGCTGGCCACGACCCGGAGCCGGTAGACCCGGTCGGTCTCCGGGCCGGCCGGCACGAAGGTGACCGCCGGACCGCCGCTGTGGCCCTGCATGGACTCGATCACCGCCGCGCGGAACGTCCCGTCGGGCAGCTCGAACGGGTTGCCGACGACCTCGACCGGCAACTCGCCGGTTCGGGCGGCATAACGCACGTTGGCCAGGAACAGGTCCTCCCGGACAAAGGTGCGATCGTAGGAGACGCCGCCCGCCGCGCAGCCGGAGAGCGCGGCGACGGCGGCGCCCAGCAGCGCCGTGCGCAGACCGGCCGGAGCGCCACGGCTCCGGCGCCGACGGGCGGATCCGGGCCATGGCGCGGGCCAGCCGCGACCGGAGGCGCCGTGGCGCGTCATCAGCCGGTCAGACGTCCAGGTCGCGGGCGGCGGGCGCCCGATCCTGGATGAAGCGCAGCCGGCTCTCCGGCTTGCGGCCCATGAGGGCCTCGACCCGCTCGGCGGTGCCGCGGCCCACCTCGGTGGCGCCGTCCCTGCCGTCGGCCGGCTCGTCGAGCGTGACCCGCAGCAACATCCGACTTGCCGGCGCCATGGTGGTCTCGCGCAGCTGCACCGCCGGCATCTCGCCGAGGCCCTTGAAGCGGCTGATCTCGAGGGCGCCGCGGCCGCCGAGCGCCTCGCGCTCGAGCTCGGCACGGTGCGCGTCGTCGCGGGCGTACAGCACGGTCGCTCCCTTCTGCAGCCGATAGAGCGGCGGCTGCGCCAGGAACAGATGACCGTCGGCGATCAGTCCGCGCATCTCGCGGAAAAAATAGGTGATCAGCAGCGAGGCGATGTGGGCGCCGTCGACATCCGCGTCGGTCATGATGATGACCCGCTCGTAGCGAAGGCGCGCGCGATCGTAGGCCGCGCGGGTGCCGCAGCCGAGCGCCAGGGCGAGGTCGGCCAGCTCCTTGTTTTGCGCCAGCTTGTCCGCCGAGGCGCTGGCCACGTTCATGATCTTGCCGCGCAGCGGCAGGATCGCCTGGGTCTCCCGGTCGCGCGCCGCCTTGGCCGAGCCGCCGGCGGAGTCGCCCTCGACCAGGAAGATTTCGGTACCGTCGCGCTCCATGCGGCTGCAGTCGGTCAGCTGGCCGGGCAGGCGCAGCTTGCGCGGCGCCGACTTGCGGGCGTGCTCGCGGTCGTGGCGGCGCCGCTGCCGCTCGTCGGCGCGCTCGGCGAGGCGCTCGAGCAGAACGGCGCTGGCCGACGGGTCGCCCGACAGCCAGTGGTCGAAATGGTCCTTGACCGCCGCCTCGACGAGCCGGGCCGCCTCGGGCGAGGCCAGGCGCTCCTTGGTCTGGCCCTGGAACTGCGGCGAGCGCAGGAACAGCGACAGCACGATGACGGCGCCGCCGCAGATGTCCTCGGCGGTGACGGCGCCGGCCCGCTTGTGGCCGGACAGCTCGGCGAAGGCGCGCAGGCTGCGCTGCAGGCCGGCGCGCAGGCCGGCCTCGTGGGTGCCGCCGCCGGGGGTCGGCACGGCGTTGCAATAGGACAGGAACAGGCCGTCCTCGTCCTCGGGCCAAGCCACGGCCCACTCGAGCCGGCCGGCCTCGTCGGGCAGGCTCACGGCATGGGCGAACGGCGGGCCGCTCAGGGTCGGCCGGTCGCCGAGCGTGTCCTGCAGAAGGTCGGCCAGCCCGCCGGGAAAGCGCAAGGTCGCCCTGGCCTCGACGCCCGCGGCCGGATCGGCCAGCTCCGGCGCGCAGCTCCAGCGCACCTCCACGCCGCGATGCAGGTAGGCCTTGGCGCGCGCCATGCGGAACAGCCGGTCGGGCCGGAAGCGGGCCGCCTCGCCGAAGATCTGCGGGTCGGGGTGGAAGCGCACCAGGGTGCCGCGCCGCTGCGGCGCCTGGCCGGCCGGCTCGAGCGGCCCGAGCGGCGCGCCGCGCGCGTAGTCCTGGCGCCACAGCTGCCGGTCGCGGGCCACCTCGACGGTCAGCCGGTCGGACAGGGCATTGACCACCGACAGGCCAACCCCGTGCAGGCCGCCCGCGGTCTGATAGACGGCCTCGGAGAACTTGCCGCCCGAGTGCAGGGTGGTGAGGATGACCTCGAGCGCCGAGCGGCCGGGGAACCGGGGATGCTCGTCGATCGGGATACCGCGGCCGTTGTCGCGCACGGTGACCGTGCCGTCGGCGCCGAGCGCGAGCGCGATCCAGCCGGCGTGCCCGGCCACCGCCTCGTCCATGGCGTTGTCCAGGAGCTCGGCCGCCAGGTGGTGCAGCGCCGACTCGTCCGTCCCGCCGATGTACATGCCGGGCCGGCGCCGGACCGGCTCCAGCCCCTCCAGCACCTCAATGTCCTGGGCGCTGTAGCGGCGCTCCGGCGGCGGGGTCTCGGCGAACAGGTCGGTCATGGCGGGGAAGGGGCGTCCAAGCACGGTCGTGGCAATGACATATGGGCCAGATGTGGCCGCAATTCTCAAGATCTGGTGACCACCGCGGGTCGGGCAGGGCCACCGTCCGGCCCGGGCGGCGCCCCGTCGAGGGCGGCCCTGCGGCGTCGCACCGGCGGCGCGGTCATGCTAGACCATGGCCGTATCCGAGCCACGCCAGCGCGTAGACCGCCATGACGAGCAAGGCAAGCTTCAGGCCTTCCCAGACGATGCGCCCCATGATGCCGCAAAGTTCCTGTTTTGTTCCGAGCGAACCCTACAGGGAGCGCTCGCAGGGCGCAAGCGCCATCAGAGGGCCCGGCGTGGCGCGGGCGGCGCTGCTGCTGGCCCTGCTCGGCGCCGGCGCGGCCGTGGCCGGCGAGGCCGACGTGGTCGACGCGCGCGCCAGCCAGGGCGGCGACGGTCTGTGGCGCTTCGAGGTGACGGTGCGCCACGCCGACGAGGGCTGGGACCACTATGCCGACCGCTGGGATGTGCTGGCGCCGGACGGCACCGTGCTCGGCAGCCGCGAGCTGCTGCATCCCCATGTCGAGGAGCAGCCCTTCACCCGCAGCCTGGGCGGGGTGGCGATCCCGGACGGTGTGGAGGCGGTGACGGTCCGCGCCCACGACAGCGTGCACGGCCACGGCGGCGTTGAGGTGACCGTGGAGCTGCCCGGGCGCTAGGGCGTTTTCGGGTCGGGTGGCTTTTCGGGTCAGGTGGCATCGCCCGCCCGCGTCCGGCGGGAACGCTCCCGGGCGGCCGGGGCGTGCCTGCGGCCGTCGCGGCCCGTATCGTCGCCGTGGCCGGGGCCGTCGCGGCTCATATCGTCCCTGTGCCCGGGGCCGCC
>CAZTHL010000052.1:19433-27211 GCA_964613585.1 uncultured Mycobacteriaceae bacterium
GCCGGGGCCGTCGCGGCTCATATCGTCCCTGTGCCCGGGGCCGCCGTGGCCGGGGCCGCCGTGGCCGGGGCCGCCGCCGGGCCGCGGCCGCTTCCGGGCCGCAGCCGCGGGCGTCGAGCCGAGCCGCGCCGAAGGAGCCGTGCGAAGGGAAGGGGCGACGCCTTGGCGGCGCCGCCCCTCCTGTGGCCATGGTGAGGCGGATCGGCGCCGCGGTGTCAGACGCTGTAGTACATCTGCAGCTCGATCGGGTGCGGGGTGTGCTCGAAGGCGTAGACCTCGTCCCACTTGAGCTCGAGATAGCCCTCGATCAGCTCCTTGGTGAACACGTCGCCCTTGAGCAGGAAGGCGTGGTCGTTCTCGAGGCTGGTCAGCGCCTCGCGCAGCGAGCCGCACACCGTCGGCACACCCTCGAGCTCCTCGGGCGGCAGGTCGTACAGGTTCTTGTCCATCGGGTCGCCCGGGTGGATCCGGTTCTGGATGCCGTCGAGCCCGGCCATCAGCATGGCGGCGAAGGACAGGTAAGGGTTCGCCGAAGGGTCGGGGAAGCGCACCTCGACGCGCTTGCCCTTGGGACTCGCCGCATGCGGGATGCGGCAGGCCGCCGAGCGGTTGCGCGCCGAGTAGGCGAGCAGCACCGGCGCCTCGAAGCCGGGGATCAGCCGCTTGTAGCTGTTCGTGGTCGGGTTCGAGAAGGCGTTGATGGTGCGCGCGTGCTTGATGATTCCACCGATGTAGAACAGCGCGGTCTCGGACAGGTCGGCGTAGCCGGAGCCGCCGAACACCGGGCCGCCTTCCTTCCAGATCGACTGGTGCACGTGCATGCCCGAGCCGTTGTCGCCCTTGATCGGCTTCGGCATGAAGGTCGCCGTCTTGCCGTACGCGTGCGCGACCATGTGGATCACGTACTTGTAGATCTGCAGGTTGTCGGCGCAGCGCACCAGCGTGTCGAACTTGATGCCGAGCTCGTGCTGAGACGGGGCGACCTCATGGTGGTGCTTCTCCACCGTGACGCCCATCTCCAGCATGGTGCTGATCATCTCCGAGCGCAGGTCGGCCCCGCTGTCGACCGGCGGCACCGGGAAGTAGCCGCCCTTGATCGGCGGGCGGTGGCCCATGTTGCCGTCCTCGAACTCCTTGGCGGAGTTGTACGGGCCCTCCTCGCTGTCGACCTGATAGAACTGGCAGTTCATGTCGCTGCGGACGCGAACGTCGTCGAAGACGAAGAACTCCGCCTCGGGTCCGAACACGGCGGTGTCGCCGACGCCGATGGACGCCATGTACTGCTCGGCCTTGCGGGCGACCGAGCGCGGATCACGGAGGTACGGCTGCCCGGTGGTCGGCTCCAGCACGTCGCAGAACAGAATCAGTGTCGGCTGCGCCGCGAACGGATCCATGACCGCCGTGCTGAGATCCGGCATCAGGTTCATGTCGGACTCGTTGATGACCTTCCAGCCGGCGATCGAGGAGCCGTCGAACATGATGCCGTCGGTCAGCGCCTCATCGTCGATGGTGCTGACGTGCTGGGCGGTGTGCTGCCACTTGCCGCGCGGATCGGTGAAGCGGAAGTCCACGAACTTGACGTCATGCTCCGCGATCATATCCGAGACTTTTTTGATATCGTCCGCCATACCTTCTTTCCTGTGTCTTCGCTTTCCTTAACGCGGTACGGCCCCCGGGACTACGATGTCCGCGCCGTCCGCGCGCCCGCGTCCTAGCAGACCCGGCGGTCCGCGTCAGATCGCATCGCTGCCTTTCTCTCCGGTGCGGATCCGCACGACCTCCTCGACCGGGCTGACGAAGATCTTGCCGTCGCCAATCCGGCCGGTCTGGGCGGCCTGCTGGATCGCCTCGATGGCCCGCTCGACCAGCGGGTCGTCCATGACCACCTCGACCTTCACCTTGGGCAGGAAGTCCACGACATACTCCGCCCCGCGGTAAAGCTCGGTGTGGCCCTTCTGTCGGCCGAACCCCTTGGCCTCGGTGACCGTGATCCCCTTGATCCCAACCTCGTGCAAAGCTTCCTTCACCTCGTCGAGCTTGAAGGGTTTGATTATCGCTTCGACTTTCTTCATGGGAGTCGCGTCAGCCCCCTCGTTGCGATCGAAGACGTCCCTCGGCGGACCCGGATGGGCCCGGACAGGCCGAGTTCAGCAGGGTCGGTCCATGTTCACGAAAGCTGTCCGTGGTCTCGGGGGACCAAGCATGGCCCGTGCCAGCCGGCGGCGGGCGCCCGGCGACCGGGGTTCCGGCCGCGCCGGTCGCGCCATCCCGCCGGGCGTCGGTGTGTTTTCCATCATCTGCCCAAATGGTAGGCAGGCGGCTGTTCATCGGTCCGGGCCGCGGCCGCGATGCCGTCGAGCCGATGCTCCGGCCATGGGCTTGCGACCGCGGGCCCGGGCGGCATGGGGGCGCCGGCTTGACGTGCCATCGCGGATCGCGCATCTGTCCCTCGAGCGCCTTCATGGGCCCGTCATGGCGACTGTAGCTCAGCGGTAGAGCACTCGGTTGTGGTCCGAGTGGCCGTGGGTTCGAATCCCATCAGTCGCCCCACCCATGCCGCGGCGCCGGGCGCGGCGAAGGCATCGACGCCGGCCGGGGAGCCGTCGGCCATGGAGCCTGGACCGGAGCTGCTCACCGTCGAGGAGATGGGGCGCGCGGACGCGCTTGCGATCGAGGCCGGCACCCCGGGCCTCGAGCTGATGGAGCGGGCCGGCGCCGGAATCGTCCGTGCCATCCGCCGGCGCTTCCCGCGGGGTCCCGTGCTGGTCCTGGCCGGGCCCGGGAACAACGGCGGTGACGGCTTCGTGGCGGCGCGCCGGCTGCGCGACGCCGGCTGGCCCGTCACCGTGTCGCTGCTCGGTTCGCCGGACGCCCTCAAGGGCGACGCCCGGAGCGCCGCCGAACGCTTCGGCGGGCCGGTCGGGCCGCTCGCGACCGGGGCGCTTGACGGACGCCCGCTCGTGCTCGACGCCCTGTTCGGCGCCGGTCTCGCCCGGCCGGTGGACGGGGCGCCGGCGGAGATCCTGGACGCGGTCGCCCGGCGCGGGCTGACCTCGGTCGCCGTCGACGTGCCGAGCGGCGTCCATGGCGACAGCGGAGCGGTTCTCGGGACCGCGGCGCCGGCGGCGCTCACCGTCACCTTCTTCCGGCTCAAGCCGGGCCACCTGCTGATGCCGGGGCGGCTGCTCTGCGGCGCGATCGAGCTGGTCGACATCGGCATCCGCGACGCGGTCCTGCCGGCGATCCGCCCGTCCGCCGCCGTCAATGAGCCGGCGCTGTGGGCGGACCGGTTTCCCTGGCCGGCCGTCACCGGGCACAAGTACCGGCGCGGCCATGCGCTGGTGGTGGGCGGCGCCAGCATGACCGGCGCCGGGCGGCTCGCCGCCGCCGCGGCCCGCCGTGTCGGGGCGGGGCTGGTCACCGTTGTGGCGCCGGCGGCCGCCCATGGCGTCTACGCCGCGGACGCGCCCGGGACCATCGTCGCCGATGCGGGCGGCTGGGGCGATCTGTTGGCCGACCCCCGGCGCAACGCGGTGTTGGTCGGCCCCGGGGCGGGCGTCGGCGCGGCCACGCGCGCGGCGGTGCACGACGCGCTGGAGGCCGGAAAGGCGCTGGTGCTCGACGCCGACGCCATCAGCAGCTTTGCCGAGCAGCGTGAGGAGCTGTATCGGGCGGCCTCGGCGGCCACGGTGCTGACGCCGCACGAGGCCGAGTTCGGGCGGGTCTTCGACGCGGCCGGGGACAAGCTCTCGCGCGCCCGTCGGGCGGCGGCGCGCTGCGGCGCCGTGATGCTGCTCAAGGGACCCGACACGGTGGTGGCGGCGCCGGACGGTCGCGCCGTCATCAATCGAAACGCGCCACCGACCCTGGCGACGGCAGGCAGCGGCGACGTGCTCGCCGGGCTCGTCCTCGGGCTTCTGGCCCAGGGCGTGGACGGATTTCGGGCGGCCTGCATGGCGGTGTGGCTGCAGGGGCGCGCCGCCGCCGGCAGGGGCCCCGGCCTGATTGCCGAGGACCTCATCGAAGCGATGCCCGAGGCGCTGACCGCGTTGGCGGCGACCGCCGGGGGGCGGGGTCATGGCCGGAAAATCACGGAAAATTAACGCGAAATCCGAAATCTAGCGCGCAGCAGGTCGGACGATTGCCGGACATTCCACATAGGAGAACCGGTTCCATGTTTTTGCGCAGGCCAGCGAACGAGATCATCGCGGGCTCGGTGTTCCGCCGGGTGCCGGAGAGCCCGGTGACCGAGACCGCGCAGGTGGTCTCGGTGAAGAGCGACCGCATGGGCATCCCGCATGTGCGCTACCGTCTCTGGATGGACCAGCCCAGCGACGACGGCACCCCTGCCGACGAGCGCACGCTGGCCCTGTCCGCCTTTCGGGAGCTTTACCCCGAGCCGGCGTGACGCCGGCGGGAGGAGCTCGAGCCGGCGTGACGCCGGCGGGAGGAGCTCGAGCCGGCGTGACGCCGGCGGGAGGGGCCCGCGCCGGCTGCCCCGGCCGAGTCCCTGGCGCTGCGCCGGTCGGCCGGAGCGGCGCGCGGCCCGAATCGCCGGAGGCGACGACCGGCAGCGCGGACCCTTCCCCTCGGTCCCCGCGGGACCATATGACCGCCGGGTCGTCGGGCCGGCTCCGTCCCGCCCCGGGCCCGGCGCACCCGACCAGGTCATGGCAAGCTCTTCCTCGATCCGGCCGGCCATGGTGCTATAACGCGCCGGGTGGCGAAGGCGTGCCGGGAGCCGATCCGCGCGGGCGTGGCGGAATTGGGAGACGCGCTGGATTTAGGTTCCAGTGACTTCGGTCGTGGGGGTTCGAGTCCCTTCGCCCGCACCAGCCCGGCCGGGCCGCAGGGTCACGGCTCGGCCGTGGTGCCGCCGCATCGCCGGGCGCCGGATCGCGGCCGTGCAGCCAAGCCTTTTCACGACAGCAGGTTCGAGGCTTATGGAGATCATTGAGACGAATGCCGACGGGTTGCGGCGGGAATTCAAGATCGTCGTGCCGGCGGCCAGGATTGAGGAGCAGCTCGAGCAGAAGCTGAAGGAGCTTGGCCGTCAGGTTCGGCTGCCCGGGTTCCGCCCCGGCAAGGTACCTGTCGGTCTTCTCCGCAAGCGCTTCGGCTCCTCGGTCCGCGGTGAGATCCTGGAGGAGACCGTCAACGAGAGCACCAAGCAGACCATGACCGACCGGGGCATCCGGCCGGCCGGTGAGCCGAGGATCGAGGTGACCCGCTTCGATGAGGGCAGCGACCTCGAGTACACCCTGGCGGTCGAGACGCTGCCGGAGATCGAGCCGATCGACTTCAGCGGCCTGCAGCTCGAGCGGCTGCGCGCGGAAACCCCCGAGGAGGAGATCACCAAGTCGCTGGATCGCCTGGCCGAGCTGCGTCAACGCTTCCAGCCGCCGGCGGAGCCGCGGCCGGCCAAGCCCGGCGATCAGGTCGTGATCGACTTCGCAGGCGAGATTGATGGCGAAGCCGGCCCGGGAATGTCCGGCGAGGACCGGGAGGTGGTGCTCGGCTCCGGGACGCTCTTCGACGGCTTCGAGGACCAGCTCGTCGGTGCCGAGGCCGGAACGCAGCGGTCGGTCGGCGTCACCCTCCCCGAGGATTACGAGCGCGAGGATCTGCGCGGGCGGTCGGCCGTGTTCGAGGTCACGGTCAAGGAGGTGCGCGAGCCGGTCCCGACCGCCATCGACGACGAGCTCGGCAAGGAGTTCGGCTTCGAGGGGCTCGATCCCCTGAAGGAGGCGCTCCGCCAGCAGACCCAGATCGAGTACGACAAGGCCTCGCGGGCCCGCCTGAAGCGGGCGCTGCTCGATCGGCTCGCCGAGAATCACAGCTTCGCCGTGCCGCCGAGCATGGTCGAGGCGGAGTTCGAGGGGGTCTGGCATCAGGTCGAGGCGCGCCGCAAGCACCAGCAGGAGCATGCCCGCGGCGAGCATGCCGATCATGACCATGAGCATCATCATGATCCGGAGCTCGACAAGCCCGAGGAGGAGCTGCGGGGGGAGTATCGGGAGATCGCGGAGCGCCGGGTCCGTCTCGGCCTGCTGCTCGCCGAGGTGGGCCGGCGCAACCATGTCGATGTTTCCCAGGGCGAGCTGACCCAGGCGATGCTGGCGGAGGCCCGGCGCTACCCGGGCCAGGAGCGGACGGTGCTGGAGTTCTTCCAGAAGAATCCGAAAGCTGCGGAGCAGCTGCGCGCGCCGCTGTACGAGGACAAGGTGATCGACCTGATCCTCGAGCTGGCCCAGGTGACCGAGCGGACGGTACCGCCGGAGGAGTTGATGCGCGACCCGGAGGAGGACGGTGCCGGCGTGGCGTCGGCCGGGGAGCCGGAAGACTCCGCTCCGGCCGCGGACGCGGCGGCCGCCCCGGATCGGGCGCTGGCCGACGGCGGGCCGACCGGGCCGGAGGACGGCACGGCTTCGGCCCGCGGCAAGGCGCCCGAGCCGGACACGAAAGCCTCTTGAAGGCGCACGCCGGATGCTTGATCTTCCTAATTCGCGAGACGGGCGGGTGGCCGACGTTCCGTTTTCCGCCGACGCGACCCCGGCCAAGCAGGATCAGGTATGACCAACCCCGCGGCGCCCACGAGCATGCTCGTCCCCATGGTCATCGAGCAGACCAACCGGGGCGAGCGGGCCTTCGACATCTATTCGAGGCTGCTCAAGGAGCGGATCGTGTTCCTGACCGGGCCGATGTACGACGAGCTGGCCAGCTTGATCTGCGCCCAGCTGCTGTACCTCGAATCGGAGAACCCCAGCAAGGACATCGCCTTCTACATCAACTCACCGGGCGGCATCGTGACCGCCGGGATGGCGGTCTACGACACGATGCAATACATCCGTCCCGACATCTCGACGGTGTGCGTCGGGCAGGCGGCGTCCATGGGGTCGCTGCTGCTGGCCGCCGGAGCGCCGGGCAAGCGCTACGCGCTGCCGAACAGCCGGGTGATGCTGCATCAGCCTTCGGGTGGCGCCCAGGGCCAGGCCGCGGACATCGAGATCCAGGCGCGCGAGATCCTGAAGCTGCGGCACCGGCTGAACGAGATCTATGTCAAGCATACCGGCCAGTCGCTGGACGTGATCGAACAGTCGGTCGAGCGAGACACCTTCATGTCGGCCGAGCAGGCGCAGTCCTTCGGGATTGTCGATCAGGTCGTCGAAAACCGGCCGACCGCGGCCGGGCCCGGCAAATAGGCCTGCGTAACAAAATGTTGATGCGCCCATGGTAGGAATTGTGGATGCTGCGCGAGCAGGGGCCCGGACGGCTGATTGCCACTTGCTGAGCGCCCCTCGGTGACCATGTGCGTACAAGGGTGGCTGCGTCCCCATCGCGGGGACGGCGACGAGGCGGTCCCGGAGCGGGTTGGATCGGAGTCTAGATGAGCAAATCCACCGGTGGAGACGCGAAGAACACGCTTTACTGCTCCTTCTGCGGCAAGAGCCAGCATGAGGTGCGCAAGCTGATTGCAGGGCCGACGGTGTTCATCTGCGATGAATGCGTCGAGCTTTGCATGGACATCATTCGCGAAGAGAACAAGACGACGCTTGTCAAGAATCGCGATGGCGTGCCCACCCCCCGCGACATTCAAAAGGTGCTGGACGACTATGTGATCGGTCAGGATCATGCGAAGCGGGTCTTGTCGGTGGCGGTACACAATCATTACAAGCGTCTGGCCCATGGTCAGAAGAACGGCGATGTCGAGCTCGCCAAGTCGAACATCCTGCTGATCGGGCCGACCGGCTGCGGCAAGACGCTGCTGGCGCAGACGC
>CAZTHL010000053.1:0-26277 GCA_964613585.1 uncultured Mycobacteriaceae bacterium
CCGTGATCGGCAATGGCGTCGTGGTCGACCCCTGGGCGCTGCTCGACGAGATCGAGACCGTGCGGGGCCAAGGGGTCGAGGTGACACCGGACAATCTGCTGCTGGCGGAGACCGCGCCGCTGATCCTGCCGGTTCACGGCGCGGTCGACCGGGCCCGCGAGGCCGCCCGCGGGGCCCGGCGGATCGGCACCACCGGCCGCGGCATCGGCCCGGCCTATGAGGACAAGGTGGCGCGCCGGGCGATCCGCGTCTGCGACCTGGCCGAGCCCACAGTTCTGGTCGACAAGGTCGACCATCTGCTGCTGCACCACAATGCCCTGCTGCGCGGCCTCGGCGCCGAGCAGGTCGACCGCGAGGTCCTGCTGGAGCGGCTGCGCGCCGTGGCGGACGGCGTGCTGCCCTTCGCCACCACGGTCTGGCAGCGCCTCGATGAATGGCGGCGCGCCGGCCGGCGCATCCTGTTCGAAGGCGCGCAGGGCGCCATGCTGGACGTCGATCACGGCACCTATCCGTTCGTCACGTCGTCCAACACCGTCGCCGGAAACGCCGCCACCGGCAGCGGCACCGGCCCTGGGGCGGTCGGCTTCGTGCTCGGCATCACCAAGGCCTACACCACGCGGGTCGGCGCCGGGCCGTTTCCGACCGAGCAGGACAACGAGAGCGGCCGCCGCCTTGGCGAGCGGGGCCGCGAGTTCGGCACGGTCACCGGCCGGGCCCGGCGCTGCGGCTGGTTCGACGCGGTGCTGGTGCGCCAAGCTGTCAAGACCGGCGGCATCGAGGGGATCGCGCTCACCAAGCTCGACGTCCTCGACGGCATGGACGAGCTCAAGGTCTGCGTCGGCTACCGGATCGCGGGCCGGGACATCCGCCACCTCCCGGGCGGCCAGGCGGCGCAGCACGCGGTCGAGCCGGTCTACGAGTCCCTCGAGGGCTGGCGGGACAGCACCCGCGGCGCCCGCCGCTGGGCCGACCTGCCGGCCACGGCCGTGAAGTATGTACGCCGGATCGAGGAACTGATCGAAGCGCCGGTGACCATGCTGTCGACCAGTCCCGAGCGCGAGGACACCATCCTGATGCACGATCCCTTCGAGGGATGAGCCTGCGCCGGCGCGGCCGCCGACGGCTTTAACGCTTCGTTGTCGGGAAGCCCGCTACAAGCGACCGAACGTCGTATGAACGCGAGCGGGCGGCGACCGATGGCGTCCTCCGAGACCAATGAACCGGCCGAGCCGGCGGCTCCGGCCGCGGACGGGACCAAGGCGGATCCGACCTCGGCCGCACCGCCGATGCCGACCGCGGTGTCGCTGAACGACCGCTACGAGATTGCGGCGGACCAGCCGCTGCCGGGCATGAGCCATGTCTGCGGCACCGGCTACACGGCGCGGGACAAGCGCGATCCGCACGCCGATCTGTTCGCGCATATCTGCAGTTCCGGCCTGCCGGCACGCACCGATGTGCTGGGCGCGCTGCGCGGCAGCGACCACTCCGCGCTGATCAAGGTGGTCGACTTCGGGGTGGTCGACTGGCCGCCGGAGGACCGCCAGCGTCTGGCCATCGTCTATGATCGGCCGCGCGGCGGCCGCCTGGTCAAGTCGCTGCAGCAGGCCTGCGAGCCCATCGGCGAGGACGTGATCGTCCGCGCCGTCGTTCAGCCGATGCTGAGCGCCTTGAAGGAGCTCAAGGGACGCCGCGTCTTCCACGGCACCATCAATCCCGGCAACCTTTTCTGGCGTGACACCGGCGGCGTCACCCTGCAGCTCGGTGAATGCGCTACGGCGCCGGCCGGCTTCATGCAGCCAACCCTGTTCGAGACGTGGCCGCGCGGCCTCGCCAGCCCGGCGGGACGCGGCTCCGGCAGCAATTCCGACGATCTGTACGCGCTCGGGGTCACGCTGCTGTTCCTGCTGATGGGCGGCAGCCCGGCGCTCGGCCGGGACGAGCAGGAGGTCCTCGCCGCCAAGATGGAACTTGGCAGCTATCCGGCGCTGGTCGGCGACTTCCGCTTGTCGACCGCGATGATGGAGCCGCTGCGCGGCCTGCTCATGGACGAGCCGTCGCAGCGCTGGGACCTGAACGACCTCGAGCTTTGGGTCAGCGGCCGGCGTCTCAGCCCCAAGCAGCCGCAGCCGCCGCGGCGCGCGGCCCGACCTCTGGAGTTGGCCGGCGCGGCCCATCTGACGGCGCGCGGCTTGGCCGGCGCCATGGCCGAACGGCCCACGGAGGCCGGGCGGCTGATCGAGGAGGGCGAGCTCGACACCTGGCTGCGCCGCAGTCTCGAGGACGAATCCCTCGCCAACCGGGTGGCCGAGGCACAGCGATCGGCGACGACCTCGGGTGGGGGCGCACTCGACGACCGGCGTCTGGCCCGGGTGCTGATCGCGCTCGAGCCGCTGGGGCCGATCCGCTATCGCGGCGTCACCGCCATGGTCGAGGGCCTGGGCGGGCTCCTGGCCCAGGCGTTCCTGCGCGGCTCCGGCACCCAGGAGATCGGCGAGATCATCGCCGCGCAGCTGCCGATGTACTGGGTCAACGTGCAGGCGAGCTTCCGACCGGAGCACGTGCCCGTCGCGCGCGCCTACGAGAATATGCGCTCCTACCTGGATCGGCCGCTGCCCGGCTATGGCCTCGAGCGCTGCCTCTACCAGCTCAACACCTGCATGCCCTGCCTCAGCCCGATGCTCGAGAAGCACTACGTGCTCGAGCCGGACCAGCTCCTGCGCGCGCTCGAGGAGGTGGCCGGGCGCGGCGACCGGCCTGCGGAGCCGCTCGACCGACATGTCCTGGCCTTCGCGATGGCACGCCAGATCAGCATCAACGAGCGCGCGCTGATGGCCCTGGGCCCGGAGGCCGGGGGCAACGAGCGGATCGTCGGCACCCTCGAGGTGCTCATGGAGATGCAGGCGCAGACCAAGGTCCACCCACTGCCCCGGCTCTGCACCTGGATGGCCGAGCGGATGGAGCCGCTCATCGAGCGCTTCAACAGCCGGACCCTGCGCCAGAGGGTGCGCGAGGAGCTGAGCCGGCAGGCGCAGCTCGGCGCATTCCGCAACCTTTTCTCGATCATTCAGAACGGCAATCTGCTGAAGCGTGACGCCGCCGGCTTCGCCAAGGCGAAGCGCCATTATGTCGAGACCACCGAGGTGATCGCCGCGCGCGAGCGCGACATCAAGGACCGGGACGGCCTGTCCCAAAGCGCCGGACGGCCGGCTGCCGCGGTCGCCTCCGCGGCGCTCTCCGCCCTGCTGATCGCCGGCATCGTCGCCACGCACGGCCTATAGGAGCCCAGGATGGCCCGCTCCACCACCTCCGATGCCGCCATGGCGCAGACCGCCGGCACCGCCGGGCGAAGCAAGGCGAAGGCGTCCCGGCTTGCCCTGATCATCGTCCTTGTGGTCCTGCCGCTTGGACTGCTGGCCCTGCCGACGACGATCCTGCTGCTGTTCGGACTGGTGCCGACCATGGTGGCGCTGATCGTCGACCGCGCCCCGGAGAAATACGCCGCGCTTACGGTTGGCAGCCTCAATCTTGCCGGCGTCCTGCCGGCGCTGCTGGAGCTCTGGATCTCCGGGCACACGGTGGCCGTGGCCCTGGACATCATCGGCGCACCGATGATTTGGCTCATCGCCTACTCGGCCGCAGCCGTCGGCTGGCTGATCTACTTCAGCCTGCCGCCGCTGTTCGCCTCGTTCATGGCACTGCGCTACCAAGGCGAAATCAAGGCCATGAAGGCCCGGCAGGTCGAGCTGATCCAGGAATGGGGACCGGAGGTGGCCGGTGATGCGGCGCCAGCCGAAGCCGATGACGCCAACGCCTAGAGCGTTTCCGGGTTAGGTGGCATCGCCGGCCCATTCTGCGCCGCGACGGCCCCCTGGCGTTGGGCCCACCCCGGACGGTCACCGACCGGCCGAGGATCCACAAATCCGATGTACTTGGTCGGAGCAATGCGCTACCGACGTCGTCAAAACGGCTTAGGACCGTGGCCCGCGATATCGGCCGAGGTCCGGACAGCCCACGCCAGTCCGCTCCGGCGTCTGCAGGCATCGACAGGGAGGCAATGCGAATGGTGGCCGCTCGGACGCTTGCCTATGCCGTCAAGGCACTCGGCAAGAAGATCGATCAGAAGGTGTTCTTTCTGCATATCCCGAAGTGCGGCGGCACGGCCGTGACGGAAGGCCTGCGCACCTGCCTGGGCGCTCGCGAGTACTTGACCCAGAGGAATAGCTTTTGGGTGCATCCGCATGCCTCCTTCCGGGCCAGTGAGCTTTCGGGGATCGATCTCCGGACCGTCCGCGAGGTGCTGCTGCTGAATGCCATGGCCGAACCGAGCACCCGATTCGTCGCCGGCCACTTCTACTACAGCGATCTGGCAATGGACGCATTCGGCACGGGCTGGAATTTCGTCACCGTGCTCCGGGAGCCGGTGTCGTTATGGCTCAGCACCTATTTTTATAATCGGTACAAAAAATCAAGCTTCCGGCGGATCGAGCACGATCTCGATGTCTTCGTCGACACCGAGGATGCCCGACGTCTCGGCCATCAGATGGTGGCCCAGCTCACCGATCGACGCAGCGTGCCCGATCCGACAACCGAGGAGGCGATCGAGGCAGCGATCGACAATCTCAGTCGCTTCGCCGTCGTCGGCACGTTGGAGGATCTCGACGGTTTTGCCCGGCGCTTTCAGGCCCACTTCGGCGTCCGCCCGAGCTTCGGGCGGGCCATGGTCAATCCTGTCTCGCGGGATGAACGCCAACGTCAGGTGAACCGCAGCATTCGCGCTCGCATTGAGCAGCTTTGCGCGCCGAATCTTGATCTTTATGAGAGGGCGTGCCGCATGATTGCGGCCTGATGCCAGCATGCCGAAACATAAGCGCTTGTTTCGGCTTATCGACGCCTTTGCTTATCGACCGCTGTGATCATCGTTTAGCGATCCCTCAAGACAGCGGCTGAGGTCTCGCTTGCGCAGGATGGAGATTGCCGGAATTGTGACGCTGAATCCGACCTGGCGACACTTGCGTTCTGCAACATTCTTATATCGGTGAGCTGTCAAGTCCGGTGATTTGCGCCAAGCGAAGCCTCTGCTTACTTCGCAGTTGTCATAAAAGCGAAAACAAGACGACCTTGGCTGCTTGCACCACAATAATAGTGAAATCAAACTTTCTGCGCCGCGCAAGGGGTTGTTTCATCGGCTCGCTGATACAAGGCTGCCGATCGTCGAAACCATTTTGCATAATGCCCCATGAGCTCATCTGGCCTGATGGCATGGGCCGTTTATTGCCACTTCCTAATCAGCAGATCATTGCTCCAATATTGTTTAATTGGAATTTATTTGTATCGTATTTAACAACAAGATTACCATTCTCATAATATCCGCGCTCGGGAATTTGGGCACCGCAGCTTGTTAGCATCCTCGACTTAGGATGGCGAGAATCACGCATCGCCTTACACAATCAGGCGATTGCCCCGACGTGCCGGGAGGTGGTCCAGGCCGCCGCCTCTGTGGAGACTCTGCACCAACCTCTTTCTCGTTGGCTACGGCATCCGACCTTACCACGAAGCGCGATACCTGGCAGCGCTTCGCACCGTCGCCGAGGGCCAGGATACCCTCGATGTCTCCGCCATGTGGCATCATCGCGCCGCGAACACTTGGTGCGCCTGCATCCCGCCGTCATCCATGCCGGGCGGGTTTCGCTCCTTTGTCGCCGAGACGGACAAGACGGCCGTCTTCTTCGACGGCGTGCCGGTGCTTGCACCGTCCGCCTCAAAGCCGCATGCCTCCGATGTCGGCCCGACGGTCAGCGCGGACATGCTGCTTCGGCATCGCGACAGCATCCCGCAACACCGCGAGGGCGAATGCGTTGTCACGGTTGTCGACAAGGCCCGGCGGGCGGTCACGCTGTTCACCGACCCCTTCGGTCTGAGGCCCTGCTTTCTCACGCGGCACGAAGGCGCGGTCCTGATCAGCAACTCTGTGCGCGCCCTCGTGCTGTGCCGAGGCCACCAGGAGCCGGATCCCGAGGGTGTCGCCGGCTTCCTTTCCCTGGGCTGGCTCGATCCGCCGCTGACGCTCCAGCGCGGGATTGAGCGCCTCGCGCCCGGACACGCGTACGCCTTCGACGGCGTGACAGGCACGCTGAGCGTGCGTTCCTACTTCGACCTCGCCAGCCTGCGCCACGAGCGCGACACGCTCCGCCAGCAGTCTCCGGCAGCACGCATCCAGCACCTCGTCGCCGTCCTCAAGGCGTGGTTCGACCCACTGATGGACAGCTACGCCGAGTCCATTCTGTCGCTGACCGGTGGCAAGGATTCCCGGGTGCTTCTGGGCCTTGCCAAGGCGGGCGGCACAACGATTCAATGCATGACCCGTGGTGCCATCGATCACGAGGACGTGCGCCTCGCCAGCGCCCTGACCGCTCGGCACGGCATGCCCCATGAGGTGCGCGGCGAGCCCGGCTGGCCGATGCCGGAAGATCCCTGGGAGGCCATCACCCCGTTTGTCACGCATACCGACGGCCAAGCCAACCTGATGCTGCTGACCAGCTTTCATGGCCGGGGCCGGTTTCGCTCGATCCCGCTCGTCTTCTCCGGCAACGGCGGCGAGGTCGCGCGGGGCTACTTCTCCCGCCCTCTGTTCGGCTGGCTGCATCGCTCCGGCATGCTGGAGGCGCGAGAGGCCCTCTCCCAATTCCAGCGCCGCACGGTTCCGGTCGACCCGGCGGCTTTTGCAGCATCACAACGGCGCTGCCTCGACCGGCACCTCCGTCTTATCCGGGAGGCCGGCTTCGAGGACAATGATGCCGGCGACCTGTTCTACCTGAGGTCGCGCATCGGCGGATGGATGGCAAACAATCGCTTGATCCTGCGCAGCTTCCAGGACGTCGTCTCGCCCCTGTGCGCCCGCGCCTTCGTCGGCGAGGCCTTGGCCCGATCCTATCTGCAGCGATGCCAGGAATCGCTGCATCATGACTTGCTGCGGGCCCTCGACCCCGACCTCCTTGAGACGCCGTTCACCAAACCGTTTCCATCACAGAACGCGGCCGTCGCCATGGCGCAAGACGCCCTCGGGTGGATGGAAAGAGGGGCCGGCCGGGCATGGCGGCGTTTGTGGGGCCGCGCCGCCGGTCGCAGCTCAGGGCCGGGATCGCCATCGTCCTTCAGGCCGGATCCATGCCCTTGGCTCGCTCCCTTGCTGTCGGATCTTCTCGACGCCTGCCGCGATCCAGGATCACCGCTTCACGGACATGTCGACAGGGCGGGACTGGAGGCCTTCTGCCGGGACTTCGAGACCGGAGGGCGTCGCTCCAAGCGGGACCTCGAGTTCGCGATGACGATGGCAAACATTGTCGCCGCACACAGAAGCCTTCGGGACAGCCTCGCCGAATTCGAGGCCGATCAAGCGTACGGCACCGCGCCTCTTGCCCGCCCCGCCTGAAGGCCGCTGTCCGGTCGTCCACAAGCTCGTGCCCTTGTGTCGGGCCGAGGCGTCAGGCGACGGGCTCGACCCGCAACATTGGCGCCGGCTCAGGCGTCAGGCTGGCATAGGCTTTGGCCGTCACCGGGGCCGGGCTTGCATCGGCAAGGCGGCAGGCGCGCACGATCAGGGCGACAGCCAGGATCAGCTCCAGCATCGCCAGGTCGCGGCCGACGCAGTTCCGGTGTCCGGCGCCGAACGGCATGAAGGCCCGCGGCGGCCGCCGGCCGTGGAAGCGCGCGGGGCAGAACCGCTCCGGCTCGGGCCAAAGGTCGGCCCGCCGATGCAGCAGCCAGGGCGTGACCATGACGGTGGTGCCCGGCCCCAGGGTCGCGCCGCCGATCTCGAGCCCGGTCCGTGCCTCGCGGCCCAGGGCCCAGACCGGAGGGAACAGGCGCAGCGTCTCCTCCACGGCGGCGCGGGTCCAGGGCAGCGCGCGGATATCGGGGGCGGCCGGCTCGCGCTCGCTCAGAACCGACCGCGCCTCGGCCCTCAGGCGCTCCTGGACATCAGGGTGGCAGGCGATCTGCCAGAGCGTGAAGGCCAGCGCATGGGCCGTGGTCTCCTGGCCGGCCAGATAGAGGGTGGTAGCCTCGTCGCGCAGATCCTGCTCGCTGAGAACGCCGGCCTCGTCGCGAGCGCGCATCAGGCGGCCCAGTAGATCGTCGCGATGCCCGGGGGCCGCCCGCCGGCGCGCGATCATGGTGTCAATGCGGCGGCCGACCAGCGCCACCGCTTCCCGATAGGCGCGGCGTTGGCGGCTCGGAATCAGCTCGGGGTCGATAAGGGCCCAGAAGCGCCGGGCGATCCACCGCTCCAGGACGGTCAGGGCCTCGGTCATGTCGCGGTCCGGATCGCCGTCCTCGTCGCCGAACAGGGCGGCGATCGCGACCTCGCGGGCGAAGCGGCCCGACGCCTCCAGGACATCGACCGGGCGCCCAGCCGCCGCCGCGGTTTGGCCGTCCTGAACCAGCCGCCCGGCGGCGCACACAATCGCCGGCGCGTAAGCCTCCACCGCGCGCGGCGTCAGCAGTGGCTGCACCAGAGCACGGTGCCGCCGCCAGTGCTCGCCCTCTCCGGTCAGCAGGCCGCGGCCGAAGGCGTCACCGAGCTTGCGGTAGAAGCGGTTCTTGGCGACCTGCTCCTCCGAGCAGCGCAGCAGCGCGCGCGCCGCCTCCGGATCGCCGAGCTGCACGATCCGCACGGGTCCGACCCGCGCGGTGGCGATATCACCGTCGCGCGCATGCAGCGCCGCGAAGGCGAGGTGGGGATCACGCCGGACAGCCGGCAGAATGCCGATCACGGGCCAGCGTGTTAGCGCGGTGGCCGAGCGCGCCATGGCCGGGCTCCCTGCACTGGCGCCCCGCCCCGGTCATCGGCGCCGGGGCAAGGGAGCAGCCGAGACGCCAATGTTGCACAAGGCTGCATGGCTGTCGCCGCCCGGCGCCGAACTTGGACAAAAAGGAGGTTAACCCGCCTGCCCGGGTCACGCCGTGGTGTCGACCCGCTGCGCGGATTCGTCGGGCTGCGGGGCAGGCCCCTTGGCCACGCCGACCATGGCCGGCCGCAGCAGGCGGTCGTTGAGCACATAGCCGGCCTGCATGACCTGAGCCACGGTGCCCGGCGGATGCTCGGCCGATGGCATCTCGAACATGGCCTGGTGGTAATGAGGGTCGAACTTCTCACCAAGCGGCTCGATCTTAGTGATCCCGTGCTTGGCGAAGGCCTCCAGGAGCTGCTGCTCGGTCATCGCCACGCCGACCCTCAGCTGCCGCGCCACCTCATTGCCGCCGATCTGGTCCTCCGGCGCCGCCTGCAGCGCCCGAGCCAGGTTGTCGGCGACCTCAAGCAGGTCCTTGGCGAAGCCTGCCGTAGCGTATTTCAGCGCCTCCTGCTTGTCGCGCTCGGCGCGACGGCGTACGTTCTCGGCCTCGGCCATGGCCCGCAGAGCCTGATCACGCAGCTTGGCGTTGTCCTCACGCAACTGCTCCAGTTCGCCCTGCGGAAACGGGATCAGCTCCTCGTCGGAGGCCTGGACCTGATCGGCCGGCCCGGCACCGTCGCTCGCCGGTGCCGCGGCGGCCGGCTCCGCCTCCGGCGCCGCCCCGGCCGAGGGCTGATTGCTCTCCGAGTGCTTCTTGTCCTCGCTCATGCTGCCTCAGTATCGCCTTGCTTGTTCCAGAGAAGCCGGCCGACCACCTTCGCGGTATAGTCGACCATCGGAATGATGCGAGCGTAGTTGAGGCGGGTCGGCCCAATGACGCCGACGGCGCCGATCACCTGCTCGCGGGAGTCCCGATAGGGCGCGATGATCATCGAGCAGCCGGTATGCCGGAACAGCGTGTTCTCCGCCCCGATGAAGATTTGCACGCCGTCGGCGCAGGCCGCCGCGTCAAGCATGCGCAGCATGGACTCCTTGGTCTCGAGCGCGTCAAACAGATTGCGGATGCGCTCCAGATCCTCGATCGCCGTCACATCGCTCAGCAGGCGCGACTGACCCTTGACGATCAGCGTGCCGCTCGAGCCGCCGGCCCATGTGGCAAGGCCCGCTGCGACCACCTTTGCGGCGATGGTGTCAAGCTGGCTGCGCTGGGCGTCAATCTCGGTGACGATCTCCGCCTTGGCCTCGCCAATGGTCCGCCCGATGATCCGCGCATTGAGAAAGTTCGTGGCATGGACCAGCGTCGAGCCCGGCAGGCCGACCGGGACCTCGATGACCCGGTTCTCGACCACCCCGTCCTCGCTGACCAGGACCACCAGGGCCCGTCCGGGCGAAAGATTGACGAACTCGATGTGCTTGAGCGGCCGGTCGCTCTTCGGCCCGGCGACCAGCCCGGCGCAATGTGACAGTCCGGACAGGACGCTCGTCGCCTCCTCGAGGACGTCGGCGATCCCACGGCCGGCCGCCGCGCACTTGGCCTCGATGTTGCGCCGCTCCTCCTCGCTGATGTCGCCGATCTCCAGCAGGCCGTCGACGAACAGCCGCAAGCCGAGATCCGTCGGCAGGCGGCCGGCGGAGGTGTGGGGCGCGTAAAGCAGCCCGGAATCCTCGAGGTCGGCCATGACGTTGCGAATCGTCGCCGGCGACAGGTCGAGACCGAGCCGACGGGACAGCGTGCGCGAGCCAATGGGCTCCCCGGTGTCCAGGTAGGCGTCGACGATCTGTTTGAAGATCTCGCGTGAGCGCTCGTTCAGCTGGGCGACCATTTGCCGAGGCGGCTGCGACATCCCGACGATGGGTTGCATGGACAGAATACCGTTCGTCTATGTAAGCTGGACTATCGGGGCCCGCAACGAGGTCCGCCGGCCCGGCTTGCCCGCGCCACGTCCCGCCCCTCTCCGGCCCCAGTCAGGCATCATCCATGTCCATACCCGAGTTTGCGCGCGGCTCCGGCCGGTCGGCCGACCAAATGCGGCCCGTCACCCTGGAGCCCTTCGTCAACAAATATGCCGAAGGCTCTTGTCTTGCAAAGTTCGGCGACACCCACGTGCTGTGCACCGCCACCGTGGAGGATCGCGTTCCGAGCTGGATGAAGGGCCGGGGCCGCGGCTGGGTGACGGCCGAGTACGGCATGCTGCCCCGGGCCACCAACGAGCGGGGCGACCGGGAGGCGGCCCGCGGCCGCCAGTCCGGGCGGACGCAGGAGATCCAGCGCCTGATCGGCCGAAGCCTGCGTGCCGTGGTCGACCCGGCCGCGCTTGGCGAGCTTCAGGTGAAGGTCGACTGCGACGTGATCCAGGCCGACGGCGGCACACGCACCGCCGCGGTCACCGGCGGCTATCTGGCGCTTCATTTGGCCTGCCGGCATCTCGTGGAGATCCGCGCGATCAAGGCTCTGCCGCTGGTCGATCATGTGGCCGCGGTGTCCTGCGGGCTGGTGCGAGGGCAGCCACTGCTCGACCTCGACTATTCCGAGGACTCCGCAGCCCAGGTCGACGCCAACTTCGTGCTGACCGGCTCGGGCGGCGTCGTCGAAATGCAGTGTACCGCCGAGGACAACCCCTTCGATGAAGCCGAGTTCGCGGCGCTGCTCCTCCTGGCTCGCGCCGGCATCGCCCGGCTGGTGGCGGTGCAGCGCGAGGTGATCGCCGCGACCGCGTGAGGCTACCGTATGGTCCCCGCGTCGCGCAGACGCCGGATCAGGCTCGACGTGTCCCAGCGACCGCCACCCCTTGCCTGGATGTCGGCATAGAACTGGTCGACCAGGGCCGTCACCGGCAGCCGGGCGCCGTTGCCCCGCGCCTCCTCGAGGACGATCGCCAGGTCCTTGCGCATCCAGTCGACAGCGAAGCCGAAGTCGAAGGAATCGCGCAGCATGGTGGGACCGCGATGGTCCATCTGCCAGCTCTGCGCCGCACCCTTGCCGATCACCTCCAGCACCCGCTCGCCGTCGAGCCCGGCGCGCTCAGAGAAGGCAAGCGCCTCTGAAAGCCCCTGCAGCAGCCCGGCGATGGTGATCTGGTTGACCATCTTGGTGAGTTGGCCGGCTCCGGCCGGTCCCATGAGCGTGACCGCGCGCGCGTAATGGCCGATCACCGGGGCTGCCCGCTCGAAGGCGTCCGCCTCGCCGCCGGCCATGACCGTGAGAGCTCCCGCCTCCGCGCCGGCCTGCCCTCCGGAGACCGGCGCGTCGAGCACGCCGACGCCGCCCGCGGCGGCACGGTGCGCCAACTCGCGCGCCAGGCGGGCGGACGCGGTGGTATGGTCCACGAGCAGGCTGCCCGGAGCGAGGCCGGCGAGCACGCCGTCGGTGCCATGGACGACGCTGCGCACGTCATCGTCGTTGCCGACGCAGATGAAGGCGATGTCTGCCGCCGTGGCGGCCGCGGCCGGCGTCGCCGCCACCTGCCCCGGATGACGTGCCGCCCAGGCTTCGGCCCGGGCCGCGGTGCGATTGAACACCGAGACCTCATGGCCGGCCGCGGCCAGGTGACCGGCCATGGGGGCGCCCATGACACCGAGGCCGATGAACGCGAGCTTCATGGGGACACCTCCCTCTCGGACAGTCGCGGCACGGCTGCGCGTCCCGCACGGCGGCCGCGCCCGGCCTCCGCGGTGCCGCCCTCGCCGCAGATTGACAGCGTCGATGGCGGGCTCCTAAGCTTCCGGTCATGGTGCAGCGTTCCTTACGACCAGCCGCTCCCGATGACCCGGCGCGATTGTCCAATCCTGCCACCGTGACCCGCTCCGGGTCGACCTTCCAGCACGCGACGCCGACGCCCGGGACACCGCCTCGACGTTTCCGGTCGGCTGCGAGCGAGGGCGGCTGGACGGGGCTTCTGGCATGATTGAGAAGGTCGGCGTCATCGGTGCCGGCCAGATGGGCACCGGCATCACCCAGGTGTTCGCGGTCGCCGGCTTCGACGTACACCTCCTCGACAGGGATCAAACGGCGCTGGAGCGCGCGCTCGGGGAGGTGCGCGCCCACCTCGACCGTCAGGTGACCCGCCGCCGACTGACCGATGCGGAGCGCGCGGCAGCGCTGGCGCGGATCACCATCGGGCAGGACTTCGCCGAAGTTCATGATTGCGGCCTGGTGATCGAGGCGGCCACCGAGGACGAGGCTGTCAAGCGGTCCATCTTCAAGTGCCTGCTCCCGCATCTGAGCCCGGACGCGCTCCTGGCGAGCAACACCTCGTCGATCCCGATAACCCGGCTCGCCGCGATGACCGACCGGCCGGAGCGCTTCATCGGCATGCACTTCATGAATCCGGTGCCGAAGATGCAGCTGGTGGAGATCATCCGCGGCATCGCCACCGGGGATCCGGCCTATCGGATGGCCCGGGACATCGTCCTGCGCCTCGGCAAGACGCCAGCGGTGGCGGAGGATTTCCCGGCCTTCATGGTCAACCGGATCCTCCTGCCGATGATCAACGAGGCGGTGTACACCCTGTACGAAGGAGTGGGCTCCGTCGAGGCCATCGACGTGGCCATGCGGCTCGGAGCCAACCATCCCATGGGACCGCTCCAGCTCGCCGACTTCATCGGGCTCGACACCTGCCTCGGCGTAATGAATGTTCTTTACGAAGGCCTCGCCGACAGCAAGTACCGGCCGTGCCCGCTCCTCGTGAAGTACGTTGAGGCCGGCTGGCTCGGCCGGAAGACCGGCCGGGGCTTCTACGATTACTCGGGCGACACGCCGATCCCGACCCGGTGAGCCTGCGGTCACCGGGTCGGAGCGCCAGGGCTTGACCGTCAGTGCAGCGTCAGCTGACCCTCATCGGCGCAGCTGGGGGGCGGCTCGGGATGCTTCAGCAGTCCCTCGAGCAGCTCGAAGCACTCCGGGCGCATCTCCCGGAAGCGCATGGCGACGATGCCGGTGCCCGCCTCAACCCGAATGATTTCCGCCTCGAAGCCGTACAGGTTCCTGTCGGACCGAAGCCCGAGCTGGCCCGACAGCACTTGGCCCTTGCGGGGCGGCCGGCCATGCCGGCTGCGATCGATAACCGCCAGTCCACCGAGCGACCAGTCGCGAACCATGAAGTCAAGACCGGTCAACCGAACCATGAGGCGCGGCTCGCAACGCCGCTGGTCGCGTCGGCGCTCCGTGAAGGGTAGAACCATGGGGTACGCTCCTGACGGCTATGGGCGCCGATATCAATGGCGGGAAAAGCTGAATGCGCGGTAAACCGTCGATCAGTGGCAACGACCATCGCGTCATCGGCAGCAGATTCCCTTCACGGCGGGCGGCGGTGCGCGGCTCTCCCGGACCGGGTAGGGAGCCCCCCTGCGGCGCCCTTTCCGGCCCGGGGTCGTGTGCGCGGCGACACCAGGATCGGCCGGCCCATGCATGCGCCACACGGCGAACGAGCGTGCCGTGTCAGGCCGGGGCCTCCCCGGCGGCCTCGACAAAGTGCCGGATCAGCGCCTTCGCCTCGTCGCTGTCCCACTCCGCCGGACCGGCGAGGCGGCCGACCCAGCGTCCGCCCGGATCGATCAGCACGGTGGTCGGCAGGCCGAGAATCTCGAAGCCGCGCGGCGCCGACCCCAGAGGATCGACATAGGTCGCCAAATGCTCAAGGCCGTGCCGCTGGAAGAAGGGCTCCACGGCCGCAACGCCGCCCCGGTCAATCGAGATCGCCACGACCTCGAAGTCCTCGCCGCCGAGGGCCGCCTGCAGACGGTCGAGGGACGGCATCTCCTCGACGCAGGGCGCACACCATGTCGCCCAGAAGTTGACCAGGATCAAACGCCCGACGAAATCCCCCTGGAGGGTCAGCTCGGCCCCGTCCGCGCCGGCGAAGCGCGTCGCGGGCGCAGGCGCCGGCTCGAGCAGCTCGAAGCCGGCCATCTCACCGTCGAGCGGCGGCTGCGGTCCCGCCTCGCCGCCGTCGCGCCCCATCAGGAGATGGCCTGCCCCGACGCCGACCGCCGCCACGATCACCACTGCTGCCGCGTAGAGCGCATACTTCAATGTTGCAATCCTCCGACATGCGCGCGACAAGCCCTGGTCATGAACGACCGGCCTTCCGCCGTTCCTTCGAAAGCCGCCGCCGACCCCTCGGTCAAGGGCGAGGCGCACCGCCTCTGGGGCGGCCGCTTCGCCGGAGGCCCGGCGGCGATCATGGAGCGGATCAACGCCTCGATCGGCTTCGACCAGCGGCTCGCCGTCCAGGATATCGCCGGCTCGCGCGCGCATGCCCGCATGCTCGCCGACCAGGGCATCATAAGCCGCGACGATGCTGCCGCCATCCTGGCGGGCCTCGACGAGATCGCCCAGGACATCGCCACCGGCCGCTTCGTCTTCAAGAGCGCGCTCGAGGACATCCACATGAACGTGGAGGCTGCGCTGGCCGACCGCATCGGCGCGGCCGCCGGCCGGCTGCATACGGCGCGAAGCCGCAACGATCAGGTCGCCACCGACCTTCGCCTGTGGATCCGGGACGCGCTCGACCGGCTCAATGACGGCGCGCGCGACCTGCAGGCGGCGCTGATCGGCCAGGCCGAGCGACACGCCGCCACGGTTATGCCTGGCTTCACGCATTTGCAGGCGGCTCAGCCGGTGACCCTCGGCCACCACCTGCTGGCCTATGTCGAGATGCTGGGGCGCGACCGCGGCCGGGCGCGGGATGCCCGCGAGCGCCTGAACGAATGCCCGCTGGGCGCCGCGGCGCTGGCCGGAACGGCGTTTCCGATCGATCGGCAGGCAACCGCCCGCGCGCTCGGCTTCGCCCGGCCCATGGCCAACTCTCTCGACGCCGTCTCGGCACGCGACTTCGCGGTCGAGTATCTGGCGGTGGCGGCGATGGCGGCCGCGCATCTGTCGCGGCTCGCCGAGGAGCTTGTGCTGTGGTCGGGTGAGCGCTTCGCCTTCGTGCGCCTGTCGGACCGGTACAGCACCGGCTCCTCGATCATGCCGCAGAAGCGAAATCCCGACGCGGCCGAGCTGGTCCGCGGCAAGGCGGGCCGGATTTTCGGCCACCTCATGGGCCTGCTGTCCGTGGTCAAGGCGTTGCCGCTGGCCTATGCCAAGGATCTGCAGGAGGACAAGGAGCCGGTGTTCGACACCGACGACACGCTGTCGCTGTCGCTCGCCGCGTTGACCGGCATGATCGAGGAGCTTGCGGTCGATCCGGCGGCGATGCGGCGGGCGGCGGAGGCCGGCTTTCCCACGGCAACCGACCTGGCCGATTGGCTGGTGCTGCGGCTCGGCCTGCCGTTCCGTGAGGCCCACCACGTCACCGGCCGCCTGGTGCGCCGGGCCGAGGAGCGAGGCTGCGCTCTGATCGACCTGCCGCTTGACGATATGCAGGCGGCCGAGCCGCGCATCACCAAGGATGTCTACACGGTCCTGAGCATAGACTCCTCGATTGCCAGCCGGGCCAGCGAGGGCGGCACCGCCCCGGAACGGGTCCGTGAGGCCGCTGCGGCGGCTCGGGCCCGCTTCCTCGATCCGGCCTCGCCGTGACCGGCGGCAGCGCGGCGCGTGGCAGCCGGCCGGTCGTCGAGTTCTGGTACGACCTGGCCAGCAGCTACTCGTACCCCGCGGCGCTGCGGCTGCCGGACGCGGCCGACGCGGCCGGTGTGGATGTGGCTTGGCGCCCGTTCCTGCTCGGCCCGGTGTTCGCCCAGTGGGGCTGGCGGGACAGTCCGTTCAATCTGTACCCGGTCAAGGGCCGCTACATGTGGCGGGACCTTGAGCGGCTGTGCGCCGCCCACGGCATCCCGCTGCGGCGGCCGACGCGCTTTCCGAGGGTTTCCGCGCTGGCCACCCGGCTCGCTCTGCTCGGGGTCGAGCAGGGCTGGGCGGCAGCGTTCTCGCAAGCCGTCTTCACCGCCAACTTCGTCGAGAATCGGGAGATCGTCGAGGAGGAGGTCCTTGCGGCCCTGCTCGAACGGATCGATCTGCCGGCCGAACGCCTGCTCGAGCAAGCCCGGACGCCGGCGCTGGCGGATCGGCTGCGGCATCAGGTCGAGAGGGCGGTCGCGCTCGACATTTTCGGAGCGCCTTCCTTCGTGGTCGCCGGCGAGCTGTTCTGGGGCAACGACCGAATGGAGCCGGCGCTGGCCTGGGCACTCGCCCGGTCGTCCTGACGGTTGCGGCAACGGCGTTCCTGGGCGACCATGGCAGCATGCTTGGTCCATCCGTCCTCCGCGGCGCGCCTGGCGTCGTCCTGCTGCTCGTCGCGGCCCTGGCTCTCCTGCCCGTCGGCGGCTGCGGCAAGAAGCCCGAATTCGTCGACCCGCCGCCGGATGCCGACCCCGATCGGTTCCCGCGCACCTATCCGGCCTACTGAGGTGACGGCGTGGCAGTGATCGAGCGAAGCGGCATCCTCCATCTCGAGGAGGTCGCCTTGCCGGACGTGGCCGACGCGGTCGGCACGCCCGTGTATTGCTACTCGACAGCGGCGCTGCTTGCGGCGTTCCGCGGCTATACCGAGGCGCTCGCGGGCCTCGACGCGCAGGTGTGCTTCGCGCTCAAGGCGAACGCCAACCTGGCGGTGCTGCGCACCCTGGCACGCGCCGGCGCCGGGGCCGACGTCGTGTCCGAGGGGGAGCTGCGCCGCGCGCTGATGGCCGGCGTCGAGCCACAGCGGATCATCTTCTCCGGTGTCGGCAAGTCGCCCGCCGAGCTGGCCGCGGCCCTCGACGCCCGGATCCATCAGTTCAACGTCGAATCGGCGGACGAGCTTGAGCGCCTTGCCGCGATCGCCGGTGAGCGGCGGGTCACCGCGCCGGTTGCGCTGCGCGTCAATCCGGATGTCGACGCCCGGACCCATGCCAAGATCACGACGGGCCGGAAGGAGAACAAGTTCGGCATCGACATCGCCCAAGCCACCGCGGTTTACCGGCGCGCCCAGGCGCTGCCCGGGATCGAGCCGGTGGGCATCGCGGTTCACATCGGCAGCCAGTTGACCGAGCTCGAGCCGTTCCGCGCCGCCTATGCCCGGCTCGCCGGCCTTGTGCGCGAGCTGCGTGCCGAGGGCTTTGCCGTGCCTCGTCTCGATCTCGGCGGCGGCCTCGGAATCGCCGACGGCGTGGTCAAGCCGCCGCCCGTCGGTGCCTATGCGGCGGTGGTGCGCTCCACCGTCGGGTCGCTCGGCTGCGCCCTGACCATCGAGCCGGGCCGGTCCATCGCCGGACCGGCCGGCCTCCTGCTGGCGCGGGTGATGTACGTAAAGCGCGGGGTGTCGCGCGACTTCCTGGTGCTCGATGCGGCCATGAACGACCTGATCCGACCGGCCCTCTATGATGCGGTGCATCCGATCCGCCCGGTCCGGGCGAGCCGGGACGACGCAGCCCCGATGCGCTACGACGTGGTCGGGCCGGTCTGCGAGACCGGCGACACCTTCGCGCGGGACTACCCGCTGCCCGCCTTGGTGGCGGGCGATCTGGTCGTCCTTGAGCACTGCGGCGCATACGGCTCGGTCATGGCCTCGACCTACAATGGCCGGCCGCTGGTGCCGGAGGTCCTGGTCACGGGCGAGCGGTTTGCCTTGGCCCGAAAACGGCCCAGTTTCGAGGAAACGGTGGCGTGGGAAGCCATGCCGCCTTGGCTCTAGCAGGACCGGGCGCCGGGCGTGTCCGCGAAGCGCCCTTGGGCAGTCTCGCGACCGAGACCGAAGCGCCGCGATCGGAGGGATAGGCCATGCCTCGTCGACGCAGCCCGGCCTCCGAGAAGGCGGCCTATCGCGAGCCGGTCCCCAAGCTCACGGTGGCTTGGCTGATCGGCGCCTGGGAACAGCTGGTGCTGGCGCTGTGGCCGGCCGGCGCCGTCGCCGGCGGCTTTCTGGCCGTGGCGCTGCTCGACCTCCTTCCGGCCCTGCCCGGCTGGCTGCACCTGATGGTGCTGCTCGGCTTCGGCGGAGCCTTCGCTCTTGCTCTCCGACACGGCTTGCTGCGCTTTCGGGCGCCGACCTGGCATGAGGCGCGACGCCGGCTTGAGCTGGACAGCGGGCTCCCGCACCGGCCGCTCACCGGCCTCATGGACCGGCAGGCGGCGCCGGCCGATGAGGCCAGCGCCGGGCTCTGGGAGCTTCACCAGGCCCGGATGCGCGAGACGGTCAAGCGGCTTACGGTGCGCGGCCCGCGGCCGCTGCTGGCCGGGCTCGATCCGATGTGCCTGCGCGGCCTGATCGCGCTGGTGATCGTGATCGGGCTCGTCGGCGCCGGCGGCCATTGGCAATCTCCTCTGGGCCGGGCCTTGAGCCCCTCGCTGGCCGGGACCGGCACGGTGGCCGAGCCGAGCCTGGACCTGTTCGTCACACCGCCGGCCTACACCGGTGTCGCGCCGTTCTATCTGCAGGCCGAAGCGGCGGGCACCGCCGCCGGGGCGGCGACGTCCTCCGCCGCGCCGGCGGTCGCCGGGGGGGAGGACGTCGCCACCGAAGCGCATGGGGGTGAGGGCGCCACCGAGGCGGCTGCGCCGGAGGATGCGGAGCAGCCCGCCGCGGCGAGCGCGGCCGTCGAGGTGCCGGTCAACAGCACCCTGATGGCGCGGGTCAGCGGCGGCCCGGCGTCGCCAACGCTCGTCGTCGGCAGCCGGAGCGAGACCTTCGAGGGGATCGAGCCGGACACCTTCGAGATCGAGACCGAGATCGTTGACGGCGACCGCATCGCGGTCGAGCAGGGTCACGCCACGCTCGGCGCCTGGGATATCCGGGTGGTGCCCGATCGCGCGCCCTCGATCCTTCATGCGCGGGAGCCGACCGCCACCGAGCGGGCGGCGCTCCGGCTGGAGTATCAGGCCGGGGACGATTACGGCCTGGAGCGGGTGAGCGCCACGCTGCGCCTGAGTCGCGACGCGCCACCGGCCCTCGACCGCACGCCGCTCGACCTTGAGTTGACCATCCCGGGCATCCGGCCGGCCGAGGCCTCGGCGGTCAGCTACCACGACCTTACCCCGCATCCCTGGGCCGGCCAGACCGTGACGGTGCGCCTCGCCGCCACCGACGGCGCCGGCCAGACCGGCCAGTCCGAGGGCCTCGAGGTGGTGCTTCCCGAGCGGGAGTTCACCCATCCCGTCGCCAAGGCGATCATCGAGCAGCGCCGGACCTTGATGCGCCATCCGGACAAGCACGCCGAGATCGCCGAGTCCCTGAGCACGCTGTCGCTCAGGCCCGACCGCTTCTTCGACGATACCGTTGTGTTCCTGGCCTTGCGGACGGCGTCGCGACGGCTCGCCCTCGCCGACGAGGTCCGGGTAACCGTCGATCCCGTGCAGCGGCTGCTGTGGGACACGGCGCTCAGGATCGAGGATGGCGACCTGTCGCTGGCGGAACGCGAGCTTCGCCTCGCACAGCAGGCTCTGATGGAGGCGCTGTCCGGCGATGCCACCGATGAGGAGATCGAGCGGCTGATGGGGGAGCTGCGCTCGGCGCTTGATCGCTACCTCGACGCCTTGCGCCAGAACATGATGGAACAACTGGCGCGGGGCGAGCTTGGTGAACCGGTGCCGGTGGACCCCGACCGGCTGATGAATCAGGATCAGCTGCAGGAGATGCTGGAGCAGATGCAGCGGCTGGCAGAGTCGGGAGCGCGTGACGCGGCACGGGACATGCTGGCGCAGTTGCAGTCCCTGCTCGAAAATCTTCAATCGGCGCCGGCCATGGCGCAGCAGCAGCAGCAGAACAACGAGGCCATGGAGCTCCTCGACGACCTGCAGAATCTGATGCAGGCACAGCAGGAGTTGCTCGACCAGACGTTCGGGCAGGCGCAGCGGCAGCGTTTCGGCGAGGCGCTGCCCGGTCAGGAGCCCAACGGCTCACCCCGGGCCGGCCAGGGCCGGGCCACCCAGGAGGCGCTGCGCCGCGCTCTGGGTGAGCTGATGCGCGAGATGGGCGAGATGACCGGCGACATCCCGATGCCGATGGGCCGCGCCGAGCAGGCGATGCGCCAATCCGAGCAGGCGCTCGGCGAGGGTCAGCCGAGCCGGGCCGTGGGTCCGCAGACCGAGGCGCTCGATGAGATGCAGCAGGGGATGCAGACCTTCGTCGACCAGCTCATGGATCAGCTGGCCGAGCAAAACGGCGCGCCCACCGGCCAGCCGCAGCCGCCCATGGCGGGCAACCGCGATCCGCTGGGCCGGCCTTTGCCGAACAGCGGCGGCACCAACACGAGCGATGTGGAGATTCCCGCGGAATCGGAGCTGCAGCGGGCGCGCGAGATCCTCGACGAGGTGCGCCGGCGGCTGGGCGAGTCCGGGCGCCCGCCGGTCGAGCGCGACTATCTGGAGCGTCTGCTGGAGCGCTTTTGAGGAGCGGAGCCCGACGGCCGTGGCCGCGCGACACGCCGGGCTCGTTGGGCCGCTCCGACGGCAGCGATCAGCGCAGGGCTGACGGGTCGCGCGTGACGCGCCGGGCCGGCGCGGCCGGCCGGCAGCGCACGCCGAGCGCCTGTCGTGCCAGCGCCTGGATCTCGCGGAGGGAGAAGGGCTTGGAGATGACCTGATGGATCACCTTCTCCAGGCCAAAGGCCCTCTGCAGCTCCCTGGAGTAGCCGGTCATCAGGACGATTGCCAGGGCCGGATGCTTCTTCGAGGCGGTCAGCGCCAGCTCGATGCCGTCCAGCCCGGGCATCACGATATCGGTGATCAGCAGGTCGACGGGGTGCCGGTCGAGCCGCTCGAGGGCGTCGAGGCCGTCCTCCGCCGTCGTCACCGTGAAGCCGGCGTGGCGGAGGGCCCGGCTGACGAACTGCCGGACCACCGGCTCGTCGTCCACGATCAGCACACGCTGCGCCTCGCAGTTGCCGAGCTGCGGATCCATCGCCATGGTGCCCCTCCCTTGCCCTGCCCCTGCGGCTCGTCGATGGACCCGCAACGGCTCCCCGGCTCGAACGGCCTGACCATCCGGCGCGAACGGTGAAGGCATTGTGCCGCCGCGCCGACGCGGTGACCCGTCGGCACGGCCGGAGGCGCGCCCGCCAACCCTGCCGCCGCCCGGACGCGCCGTCGCGAGCCCATGGCTGAAGCCATCGTCTCCGCGGTATCGGGCCGCATCGGTTGCGATTTATTGAATGGCGGGCCGGCCGGCGCCGTCCGCCGGCCCGAGCGGGTGAGCGGAAAGGCCGCGGTCTGCCTCGCCCGGCAGCCCCGTCAGCGCTCGGCCGCGACACGGATCTCCAGCCGCGCGACCTCCGTGTCGGCACCGGTGAAGCTGGTCTCGAAGGGCACCGATTCGCCCGGCTCCAGGCGGTCCGCCTCCGGCCGGAACACCCAGCGATGCAAGGCATTGTCTTCGGCGTCGCTGAGTTCGACCTCGAGCGGAGGCACGACGCGAGGCACTTCCGAGACGTTGTCGATATGGCCACGGATGCGCAGGGTGTCCCCGGCCGGGCTTGGCACGATCTCGGACTCAAGGTCCGGCCGCACCACGAGACCCGGCGAGACCCCGAGATCCTCGACCGGATCGAGGCCGGCCATGTCGATCCCGAGGCCGTCGTACAGCGCCAGGGCCGGCGGCCACAGGCGCACGACGTCGTGGCGCCCGACATAGCCAAGGGCGACGATCGCCCCGATCACCGCCGCCAGCAGCACCCAGGCCGCGGCCGAGCCGGCCGGCCGGCGGGCGACATCCTCGGGCCGGGCCGGCAGATTCGCGCTCGGCGGCAGCGGCCCGGCGCGCCGGGGCGCGGCCGCCGGCTCCGACGCGGAGGGTGGCGCCGGCGGCGGCGGGATGGACACGGCGTCGGCGGGACGCTCCTGGAACCAGACATGCTGGCACCGGGCGCACCGGACCCGGCGGCCGGCCTCGCCCAGAGCGGACGGGTCGACGACAAAGCGGGTCGAGCAGGACGGACAGGAGACGATCATGGCTGCGGCGCCACGCACGAAAAGCCTTTGCTGACCGGCCCTTATAGGGAGGGTATTGTTAACAGGCAAGAAAGGCCCCCAGCCCTAGCTGCGGGGCGCAACGCCGGCGGCAACGGCATGGCGGCCCCGGCCCGGGGGTGGTAGGGTCCGAACATGGCACGACGGCGGCAGCCGGACGGGCACGATCCCGGGATCGCGACGGTGATCCGCTTCGAGGAGGTCGGCCTGCGCTACGGCGACGGTCCCGAGATCTTGCGCGACATCAGCTTCGACATCCCGCGTGGGTCGTTCCACTTCATTGGCGGGGCGAGCGGCGCCGGCAAGTCGTCCCTGCTGCGGCTGATCTCCCTGTCGCAGCGGCCGACGCGCGGCGTCCTCACCTTGTTCGGGCTGCCGTCCGACCGGCTCGACCGGCGTGACCTGCCGGCGCTGCGGCGGCGAATCGGCGTGATCTTCCAGGACTTCCGGCTGATCGGTCACCTGTCCGCGCGCGACAATGTCGCCTTGCCGCTGCGCCTCGCCGGGGTCTGGGACCGCCGGTCGCGGCAGTACGTGCATGACCTGCTGCGCTGGGTCGGGCTCGGCGACCGCGCCGATGCCCTGCCGTCGACCCTGTCGGGCGGCGAGCAGCAGCGGGTGGCCGTGGCCCGCGCCGTGATCGGCCGTCCCGAGATCCTGCTGGCGGACGAGCCGACCGGCAATGTCGACGACCAGATCGGCCTCGCCCTGTTCGGCCTGTTCGAGGAGCTGAACCGGCTCGGCACCACCGTCCTGGTCGCCACCCACAATGATTCGCTGATCCGCCGTCACGGCCACCCTGAGTTGCATCTGGCGCACGGCCGCCTGCACCGGGTGCCGCGCCCCCTGCCGAAGGCGGTGGGGGACGGCGCATGAGCCGCCGCCGCGCCTCGATCGGACTGCCCGTGCCGGGCGCCGGCGGCAACGCGGCGCCGTTCACCATCGCACCCATGGCCTATCTCGCGATCCTCGCGCTGGCGCTGGCGCTGGCCTTGAACGCGCTGGTGGAACGCTGGGACGACGGGCTCGCCGACGTCCTGACCGTGCAGGTCCCGCCGGGACCGGACGCCGCGGCCACCGCCGAGCGGGTCGAACGGGCGCGGGCGGCCCTGCTCGCCACGCCCGGTGTGCTGAGCGCCGAGCCGTTGAGTACCGCCGAGCTCGAGCGGCTGCTCGGGCCGTGGCTCGACACGGCCGCGCTCGAGGCGCTGCCGCTGGCCCGGCTCATCGACGCCCGCGTCGACCCCGGGGCCGCGCCGGACCTGACCCGGCTGCGCGCCGCGGTCAGCGCGGCCGTGCCGGGAGCCTCGGTCGACGATCACTCCCTGTGGCTGAGCGATCTGGAGCGGCTGGCCGGCCTTGTCCGCATGATCGCGCTCGGCATCCTGGCGACGGTCGGCGCGGCGGCCGCGGCCACCATCGTCTCGGTCACCCGGGCCGGGCTCGCCATCGCCCGGCCGGTGGTCGAATTGCTGCATGTCCTGGGCGCGACCGATCAACTGCTGGCCCGGCAGTTCCAATGGCACGCGATGTCGCTGACCTTGCGCGGCGGGCTGATCGGGCTGGTGCTGGCGATGCTGACGCTCGGGCTGCTGCTCGGGCTCGGCGGCGCCGTGTCCGGCGCCGGGCTCGACGGGCCGCTGCTCGGCGGCGGCGACGCCACGATCCTGCACGGCCTGACCCTGGGGCCGGTCGCGCTCGCGGCCTTGGCGGGGGTCCCCCTGGCCATGGCGGCGCTGGCCGCGGTGACGGCGCGCGTCACCGCCCTGCAGGCGCTAAGCCGGCTGCCATGACCCGCAGCGGCCTGCTCCCGGGCGGGGCGGCCCGGCGATCCCTCGGCGCCGGCCGGCCGCTGCGTCGCCTGGTCGGACTCGGCGCGCTGTCCGCGGCGCTGTGGCTGGGCGGCCTCGTCTGGTTCGCCGAGCAGGTCGCCGCGCCGGTCGCCGACGGCATCACGCGGACCGACGCCATCGTCGTGCTGACCGGCGGCAGCGACCGGCTGTCCACCGGCTTTCGCCTGCTGGCCGACGACCGGGCGGACAAGCTGTTCGTCTCGGGTGTGCACCGCGACGTGCTGGTGGCCGATCTCGTCGATCGCGGCCGGCTCGGCCCGGCCGAGCTCGCCTGCTGCGTGGTGCTGGGCTACCGGGCCCGCGACACCGTCGGCAACGCCCGGGAAAGCGCCCAGTGGGTCCGGCAGGAAGGGTTCGCGTCGCTGCGCCTGGTGACCGCGAACTACCATATGCCGCGCAGCCTGATGGAGTTCCGCCGGGCGCTGCCCGGGGTCCGCATCGTGCCGCATCCGGTGGCGCCGGCGACGGTACGGATGGAGCGGTGGTGGCGCTGGCCCGGCACGGCCAGCCTGCTCGCCACCGAGTACAGCAAGTACCTGGTCGGCGTGGTGCTGGGCGCCGTGCTGCCGCCCCGCGCGCTGCCGGGCGAGCCGGCCGAGGCCCCGACGGCGGCGGCGGGCGAGCGGGCGGTGGCGCCGGTGTCGGGACTCCTCGGATGACTTGGCTTCGCTCGCTGGCGTTTCAGGGGCTGTTCTACGGCTTCACCGCCCTGTGCTGCCTCGGGCTGGTCTGGACCGGCCTGCTGCCGCGCCGGCGGATGATGACGGCGGTGCGGGCCTACCTGGCGGGCGTGGCCTGGCTGGAGCGCGCCGTGCTCGGGCTCGACTACCGGGTGCTCGGGCGCGAGCGGCTGCCGCCGGCGCCGTTCATCGTCGCGGCGAAGCACCAGTCCACCTGGGAGACGCTCAAGCTGCACCTGCTGTTCGGCGATCCGGCGGTGGTACTGAAGCAGGAGCTTCTGCGCCTGCCCGTCTGGGGCTGGTTCGCCCGGCGCGCGGGCATGATCCCGGTCGACCGCAAGGCCGGCAGCCTGGCGATTCCGGCCATGGCGGCGGAGGCCGAGCGGCGCGCCGCGGAAGGGCGGCCGATCGTGATCTTTCCTCAGGGCACGCGGGTTGCGCCCGGGGCGGCCAGCCGGTACCGCACGGGCGTGGCGGCGCTCTACGAGCGTCTGGCTCTGCCGGTGGTGCCGGTCGCGCTGAACTCGGGCATGTTCTGGCGGCCGCGCGGGCTCGGCAAGCGGCCCGGGGTGATCACGGTGGAGATCCTGCCGCCGATCGCGCCGGGTCTCGGGCGCGACGAATTTATGGCGCGCTTGGCCGACCAGCTCGAGCGCGCGACCGACCGCCTGGTCGTATCGGTCGGCGGCCCGGCCGTGCTCATGGTCGTCAAGAGTGGACCTACCCTACCGCCCCCAACTGTCTCTTCACCCGACTGTCGATCGGGTAGGAACGCAGCGATCTCAGAAGGTTATCCTTGAACTGCCCACGATCAGGTATCCCCACAACACTTCGAATGCTGCACAGCAGCTAGGGAAGGTCACACATAGAACGCTCTAGGAGCTCGCCAGCGCTCGCAGGAAGCTCACACAGAAGCGTTTAGGGTTTCAGGTAGGTTCGATCGTCTAGACCCCTAAACGCCTCTCAGTGAGCTTCTAGCGGGTTCATGGCGATCTCGCAGCGTG
>CAZTHL010000054.1:0-25676 GCA_964613585.1 uncultured Mycobacteriaceae bacterium
AGGAGCATGCACCGGCGAAGGCGGTAATGATGAGCGGACAGGCGGTGGTCAAGGGAATCGGCTTCAGCACCAACGGCCAGCGCGGCGACCTCGCGGATCTCGATGCCGCCCTCGGCCGGATCGAGGATGCCGGCGCGGACTATGCCGAGCTGACCCTGTGCGCCGAGGATCTGGTGGTCGACGGCCGGCTGCTGACAAGGCGGGTCGACCGGCTCGAGCGGATCTGCGCGCGCCGCAAGCTCGCCTACACGGTCCACGGGCCGATCTGCATCAACCTGATGGACACCGAGAACCTGGCGCTGCATCGGGCTGCCGCCCGCGCCTATGTCGAGCTCTGCGCGGTTGTCGGCGCCGAATCGCTGGTCACCCATACCGGCCGGGTGCCCGGCGCGCCCGCCGATGTCATCGACCGGCTGCTGGCCCAGGAACGGTCGGAGCTGCGCGAGCTTGGCGAGCTTGCCGGGCCCCATGACGTGCGCATCGCGGTGGAGAACCTGTTCGTCGAGACGGCCGGCCAGTTCACCTGCGACCCGTTCGAGCTGGCGCGCCATCTGGCGGCGGTCGACCACCCCGCCGTGGGCGGGCTCATCGACTTCTCCCACGCCTACCTGATGTGCCGCTTCAAGGGGCTTGCCTACGCCGAGGCCCTGCGCGCGCTGGCGCCCGCGACGCGGCACGTCCATGTCCACGACAGCTTCGGACGGCCGGTGACGATCGGCACCTTCTCGGCCGGCGAGCGGCTTGCCTACGGTCAAGGCGACCTGCACCTGCCGCTCGGCTGGGGCGGCATCCCCTGGGACGAGGTCATGCCCGGCCTGCCGCTCCGCCCGGGCACGTCGATGATCATTGAGCTGCCGCCGCGCTGGCAGTCGGAGATGGCGGAGTGCCTCGCCGAGGCCCGGCGCCTCGCCCGGCTGCTGGAGACCGATCCCACGGCGGCGGCCCGCGCCTGACGGCCGCGTGCCAATGGCGTCAGCCGGTGGCGCGCGATGGCGCCCCCGGGCGGCAACAGGATTGGCAAGCGCGCCCCCAGCCGAGCCGACGTGTCGGCCCGGCGGCGCGGGCCGCCGGCCGGCCGCCTACTGCCCGGCCGCGGCTCCGGCCGGGCCGGCCGCGACCGGGCCGCCGGCCAGGGCCGGCTCGCCCGGAGCCAGCGGCGCCGCCTCCGGCAGCGGCTCCAGCGCGTCGTGCTCGGCCAGGTATCGGTCGGCCTCGAGCGCGGCCATGCAGCCCATGCCGGCCGCTGTCACCGCTTGGCGGAATACCTTGTCCTTGACGTCCCCGGCGGCGAACACCCCGGGGACACTGGTGGCGGTCGAATCGGGCGCCGTCAGGATGTAGCCCTCCTCATCCATGTCGAGGACGCCGCGGAAGATGGCGGTCGCCGGATCGTGGCCGATGGCGATGAAGACGCCGTCCACGGCCAGGGTGCCGAGCGCCCCCGTCTTGACGTGGCGGACCCGCGCTCCCTCGACCCCGGCCGTCTCCGAGCCGACGATCTCCTCGACCACATGATCCCACAGCACGGTCACCTTCGGGTGCCTGAGCAGGCGTTCCTGGAGGATCTTCTCGGCCCTGAGCGAGTCGCGACGGTGGATCAGCGTCACCTGCTCGACGATGTTCGCCAGATAGAGCGCCTCCTCGACCGCGGTGTTCCCGCCGCCGACCACGGCCACCGTGCGGCCCCGGAAGAAGAATCCGTCGCAGGTGGCGCAGGCCGACACGCCGCGCCCGTTGAACCGCTGCTCCGACTCGAGGCCGAGCCAGCGCGCCTGGGCGCCGGTGGCGACGATGACCGCGTCGGCGACATAGCGGTCGCCGCTGTCCCCCCGGGCGATGAACGGACGCCGCGAGACGTCCAGGCCGACGATGATGTCGGAGACCATCCGGGTGCCGACATGCTCGGCCTGCCGGCCCATCTGCTCCATCAGCCAGGGGCCCTGGATGACGTCGGCGAAGCCCGGATAATTCTCGACGTCGGTGGTGATGGTCATCTGCCCGCCCGGCTGGAGCCCCTGGACCAGCAACGGGCGCAGATTGGCCCGCGCGGCGTAAATGGCCGCGGTATAGCCGGCAGCGCCGGCGCCGATGATCAGCAGCCGGGTGCGATGCTCGGTCGGCATGACGAACTCCCGAAGGACCTCAACGTTTCACGACATGCCGTTAGACATGGACGCGAGGCGGGCCGGCCTCAAGGCGGGGCGGCCGGCGCGGCGCCGGAGTCCTGGGGCGGCCGGGCCGGCGGTCGAGCGCCGGCCCGGCCGGGTGGCCGGGAGCGGTCGCCCGCCCCTCAGGGCACGGCATGCTCGCAGACGAACCGGTCGACCGCCTCCTGCATGCGCTCGGTGGCCCGCTCGAGGGCGGTGCGCGAGCTCAGATAGGCGTGCCCGTGCATGGCGCGGTTGAGGATCTGCGCACCATCCTCGTCGATGGCTTGGCGGCTCATGCCGCCGACCTCCGCGCGGGCCAGCGCCCGTGCCGCCGTGTCGGCCGCGACCCGGGCCGCCGTGCACAGCGCGCCCCGCGCCCGCTGTCGCACCGAGGGAGCCGCCTCGGTGGCCGGCCGGCTCAGCAGCTCGTCGATGAGCCGGCCCGGATCCTCGATGCGCGGTGGCCGGTACTGCGTCGGCCCCAGGAGCTGGGCGCGCAGCTGGTCGAGCGGCGAGACCAGGTAGCCGACCATGGGCCGGTAGCGCAGCCCCAGGGAGGCGCACCAGTCATGCCATTTCAGCTGATTGATGGTACGCGCGCTGACCATCGGGATCCAGGGCACGCGGAACGTGTCGGCGACGATGGCGGCGTGCATGGACTCGGCAAGAACCAGCGAGGCGCCGGCAATGGTCTTGACGACCTCCCGGGAGTCATGTCGCGGATCGACATAGCGGACCCCGACCAGATGGCAGGCGCGCCGCCACAGACCGGTGCGCGCGCTGCGCCAATGCGGAACGAACACAATTTTCCCGTGCCGGGGCAGCTTCTGGAATTCCGGCAGGGTGCGCAGCAGAACGGCACCATCGGTCACCGCGGTCTGCGGCGGCAGATCGAGGATGCGCGCGGTCAGCGGCCCGCGCACCGCGAAAAACCTCCAGCCGACGCGGTCCCTGCGCATGTCCGCCGACAGGCGCCCATAGCCGACCCCGCTGCCCAGCACGGCCTTGACCCCGTCGCGCGGCGTCTCGGCGTTCAGCAGTGTGCCGATCCCGACGAGCACGGTCTCGGGGCGGTATGCGCATCCCGGTGGCAGGACGGCATGCCATAGCCAGGCGTTGAGGTCGTCGCCGAAGTTTCCCTGCGCGGACTTCCAGTAATAGAGCCGCACAAATGGAACGGTGTCTTGCGCGGCCGGCACCGTGGCGGCGTTGAAGCCGCTTAGCTCACCGGCCCTGTCGAGCACGTCGGTCATCCTTGGCTTTCTCCTCGGGAATCCGGTTCCTGACGTCCGGGCAGCGACATCGATCCCGTTTTCAAGGATTGCCAAAAAGCAAGGCTGTTCCGCTTACTTGATTGTTCTGAAGCGGCTTGCGATTCCCCAGTACCAAGGCACTAATCACCTGTTGCAAAACCCGGTCGGAGCTTTGCAGGCATCAGCTCTATCTTACTCAGTCCAGCTTGCCACCCGTGACGCCAGTTTTTCCCAGCTCTGTTGAGATGCATCCACTACGCATACAAGAAGAATTTCATACTTACAACGCCAAATGATTTGAGGTCACAAAAATATCCCAGCTATTGCGCCATTTGTCGTCTCGGCGGTAACCATTGCAACAGATTGATCACTTGCCTTGTGCCGAATCAATTGGACGCGCGGTCCCCTCTATTGTGCGGGTAACGAATCAATAGTCGGTCTCGGCCAAGAATAGCGGGATATCACGCCGCTCATGGCAACCGTGACGGTTTCCTTTGAAAGTGAGTAAAACCAAAGGCGGCGCGACTCGGAGGCCGCTCCCGGCAACCGGCCCGGGAACGGCGCCGCCGCGGCGGATGCGGCGATCGGAGGCCGACCATGGGATCCGGGCTGAAGCCGGCGTCGTCGCGAATCAGGCCGTGATGGCCGAGCGGGCCGCAGCTTGAGCCGCGGCCGGCGCGGCGATCGGAGGCCGACCATGGGATCCGGGCTGAAGCCGGCGCCGTCGCCGATCAGGCCGTGATGGCCGAGCGGGCCGCAGCTTGAGCCGCGGCCGGCGCGGCGATCAGAAGCCGACCATGTGATCCAGGCTGAAGCCGGCGCCGTCGCGGATCAGGCCGTGATGGCCGAGCGGGCCGCAGCTTGAGCCGCGGCCGACGCGGCGATCAGAAGCCGAACATGTGATCCAGGCTGAAGCTGGCGCCGTCGCGGATCAGGCCGTGATAGCCGAACAGGCGGCAGGTTGTGTCGCGCACCAGGACATAGCCGTCCTCGCCGGCGGCGTGGCGCTCCTCGCGCGAGAAGGTCTCGGCCACCCGGAACAGCTGGGAGCCGCCGCAGGGGATGCGGGCGAACCGGTCGGCGACCGCGCGCCCGGCGCCGTCATGCAGCGTCAGGGTGGTCGCGCTGTGCGGGTGCCAGGGCCGCGACGCCGCGTAGATCAGGTGGCAGAACGCATCCGCGCCGGCGAACCCGAGACGCAGGAACAGGCGCGTCGTCAGCCCGGGCGGCCGGCCGGCATAGCTCTGGGGTTCGTTCCGGTAGGTCACCGCCATGTTGAACATGTGCGAGCCGAAGCTGCACTCCGCGGCGTGGCCGGTCTCGCGATCCTCATGGCGGAAAATGGCATGCAGCCAGCCGTCGGCCTCGGTGCCCGCCTGCCAGTCGTAGGCCAGCTCGACATGGCCGTAGCCGCTAGGCAGGACACGGCCCGCCTCCTCCAGCCAGCCGGTGACGTCGAGCGCGACTCCGGCCGCCCGCGGCAGGTTGCCGAAGCGGTGGATGGCGATCTCGCCGCCGCTGGCGTCGTAGACCGTCGCCCTGATCGGCAGATGCCGCTGACCGGTGGCCATCGGCGTCGGCAGCACGGCGGTCCGGTAGCGCCCGGTCGGCAGCACCGGCCCGGGCAGGATGAAGCCCTTGCCGATCAGCGGGCCGAGCTCGGGCAGCCGCGGATCCGGCGAGAGGTCGATGCGCTCGACGTTGACATGGGCGATGCGCCGCCGGCCGGCCGCGCTCTCCACCTCGTAGCGCGGCCGCACGACGTGCTTGCCTGCCAGGACCTCGACCTGCTCGGGCCAGGCGATCCCCGGCAGCCGCTCGCCGACGTCGACCGGCCGGGTGGCGAAGCCTGCCACCGGGCCGTCGAGCGGCGTCGCCGGACCGTCCTCGCCCATCCGGCGCAGGCCGATGCCGTCGGCCGGGATCGGCGCCGGATGGCTGTTCTGCACCCAGAGCACGACTTTCTCGTCCTGACGCGGGGCCGGCAGGCCGGCATAGAGGTCCGACGGGAAGGCGTTGGCGTCGTGGGTGCTCGACAGCACCGTATCGGCGTCGCCATACGTGTCGAGCGCGTACTTGACGACGTCGTGGCCGGCCGCGCCGACCACGTGCACGAACAGCTGGCCGGTGAACGGGCCGAGGCCGAACCGTCGGCGCACCTCCGCGCTGTCGAGCGTGATCACGGCATTCGCGCCGGGCAGCGGCTCGTCCCACGCGGCAAGGCGCCGTCCGGCCTCGTCGAACAGCACGACGCGCAGCCGCGGCGCCGACGCGCCGTAGGCGCTCCAGTAGTTTGCAGTGGTTAGGCGGGTGTGGTGGCCGGCGCCCTCGCGGAAGAACACGAAGTTCGTGGCGAAGTTGATCGGTGCCAGATACCGCCTCGAATCGGTCAGCCAGTCCTCGGGCAGGCGCAGCTCGTCGAGGCTCAGGATGTCCGTGCCGGCCGGAGCGAGATGGCGCACCTGATCGATGAGCCGGCGGGCGTCGAAGGCCGCCAGCAGCAGGGTCCGCACCGGCGCTCCGGCGAGGTCCGAGACCGGCTGGGCGCGCTCGCCCATCCGGCGCTCGCCGACCCGCTCGACGTCCTGCACGAAGACGCCGGCGACCTGGAGCGGCGACAGATCGTAAAGCGCCTCGAAGCTCCCGAGCTGGTCAAGCGGGTCATAGACGGCGATCGGCCCGGCGGCCGCCAGGCGGTCGATCAAGCCCTGGGCCCGATCGACCACCTCCGGATGGCCGAGCGCCTTGAACAGCGGGTTGGGGCCGGTCCGGTTGGAGAAGGTCTCGATCGCCAGGGCCATGGCACGGGCATCCGTGGTTTCGGGATCGTTGTCCGGACCGCCGGCCTCGCCCGGGCCGCGCGGTCATGGATTGCGCAAATGTGACGCTCGTGCGCTGGTGTACGATGCCGCGTCGGCCGAGTTCAATGCTCCATCAGGCCGGCATGGGCGAGGCGGGCGCGGATCTCGGCGGCCACCCGGGCGGTGTCGTCGAGCGGCGGGTAGGACCAGCTCTCGATCCGGCCGCAAAACGGACGGGTCACGCCGTCGGCGCGCAGGCCGGCGTGGAAACGCTCGAATCGGGCGGACCCGCCGTCGAGCTCGACGATGTGGACCGGCTTGCCGGTGGCCGCGGCCTCGCAGGTCAGGTTGACGCTGTCCTTGGTCACCAGGAAGGCGTCGGCCGCGCCGAGGAAGGCGAGGTAGGGATTGGCTCCGGCGCCGTCCCAGAACAGGGCCGGCACCCCGGCAAGCCCGGCGCGCAGGGCGGCCATGGACTTCGGGTCGGTGCGCCGGCTCGGCGTGATCATCAGCCCGTGGCCTTGCCGGCTCAACGCCGCGAGGCTCCCGGCAAGGGCCGTCATGCGCCGCTCTGTAAGCCGGTAGGCGGCATTGCTGCCGCCGATGAGCACGGCCAGCCGCGGCGCCGGCACCCCGGCCAGCATTCCGGCGAAGCGCTCGGTCTCGGCCCTCAGGCGGGCCTTCGTCACCCGGTGCAGCGAGCCGCGGGTGACCAGGACGTTGGGTCCGCTGAGACGGTCATGGCGCGGCGCCACGACCACATCGAAATGCCGCGGATCGATCCTCGGGTCCTGGATGTGGACCAGGAAGGCCCCGTGCCGGCGGCGCAGCCACAGGCCGGGCGCGATGCTGCGCCGGCCGGTGGTGATCACCAGCTCCGGCCAGGGCGGCCTCAGGGGCGAGCTGCCGGAGCCGACGGCGAGCCCCAGGCCGAAACGCAGGAAGGGGGTCAGCTGCCGCCAGGGTGAGCGCAGCACGATCCGCTTGATCGTGGGCTCAAGGCCCAGCGCCTCGGCGAGACCGCGCGCCTGGACCTCCATGCCGGCGGCGCCCTCGGACATCACCCAGCAGCGCGTCCCGGAGGAAGCGGCACGGACCGGCGCGCCGGGCCCGTCCGGGCCACCGCCGTCATCGGCCATCAGCATGAGGCATGCCTGGCGAGCCATTCTGGCTTGCGTTGGAAGCCAAGGTGAGTAATATCCTTTCCCGCAGGGCAGCCAGCACGTTCAAGAAGGACCTCATGCGCCGGGTGAAGCTGGATCGGATCGACCGACGCATCCTCCGCGATCTGCAGGACGACGGCCGGATGACCAATGTCGAGCTGGCGCGCCGCGCCGGCATCTCGGCGCCGCCGTGCCTGCGCCGCGTGCGCGCGCTGGAGGAGGCCGGGTACATCCGCGGCTACCATGCCGACATCAATCCCGAGGCGCTCGGATACGGGGTCACCGTGTTCGCCCAGGTGGGCCTGGGCAGCCAAGCCGAGGCCGATCTTCGGCAGTTCGAGGAGCTGGTCAACACATGGCCACTCGTCCGCGAGTGCCACATGCTCGCCGGTGAGACCGACTTTCTGCTGAAAATCGTGGCCGAGGACTGGGATGCGTATCAAAAGTTTCTAACCACCCAGCTTACCTCCGCGCCCAATGTCAGCCACGTCCGCTCCTCGCTGGCCATTCGCACCGGCAAGGCGATGCCCGGTGTTCCGGTTGACGACACCATCGGGCCGATCCCGACGCACGAGGAGTAGCGGCGACGGCCGCCGCGGAGCGATCCCGGGCGGACGCGTGTCAGCCGCCGAGCGCGAACCGCAGCAGGCCGTAGCCGGCGCCGGCCAGCACCGCCCAGTGCAGCGCCAGCCCGCCGCGGACCAGCAGGGCCAGGGCGGCCAGGGCGACCGCCGCATCCAGCCAAGCCACCGGCTGGTCGTCCGGCAGAAACACGGCCTCTCCAAGATAGACGCCGAGATTGAGGATGACCCCGACCACCGCGGCGGTGATCGCCGCCAGCGCCGCGCGCGCCCAGCGGTTGCCGCTCAGGCGGTCGACAAAGGGCGCGCCGGCGAAGATGAACAGGAAGCAGGGCAGGAAGGTCACATAAAGGGTGAGCAGCGCGCCGATCAGGCCCGCCAGCGCCGGCGGCAGGGCCCCCGGCTCGTTCCAGCCGGCGAAGAAGCCGACAAACTGGGTCACCAGGATGAGGGGGCCCGGCGTGGTCTCCGCCAGAGCGAGGCCGCGGACCATGTCCTCGGGCGCGAGCCACCCATAGCTCTCGACGGCCGCCTCGGCGATGTAGGGCAGCACCGCGTAGGCGCCGCCGAAGGTCACGAAGGCGGCGGTGGTGAACAGCTCGGCTATCCCAAGGTAGGGATCCGGACCCAGTAGCAGCAGGACAAGCCCGACCGGCACGGCCCAGAGCAGCGCGAACAGGCCGGCGAGCCCGCCGAGGCGGGCCGCGGCGCGGCGGCTCTCCGGCGCGGCCGGCGGCGCCGCCGGCTCCGGCGCGCTGCCGCTGAGCCCGGCCACGCCGAGCCGGGCGCCGGCGAGGCCGAGCGCCGCGGCGCCCAGGATGATCAGAGGAAACGGCACGCCGAGCGCGTAGATCGAGAGGAAGGCGAGCCCGGCGAGGCCAAGCTGGGCCCAGCCGACCAGGGTGCGCCGGGCGATGCGCGCCAGCGCGGCGAGGATGATGGCCACGACCACCGGCTGCACCCCCTCGAACAGGGCGGCGACCCAGGGAACATCGCCGTGGGCGGCGGCGACATAGGACAGGACCAGCAGCAGCAGCGCGCCCGGGACCACGAACAGGATCCCGGCGATCAGGCCGCCGGCGATGCCGTTCAGGCGCCAGCCGATATAGGTGGCCAGCTGCTGCGCCTCCGGACCCGGCAGCAGCATGCAGAAGTCGAGCGCGTGCAGGAAGGTCGACTGATCGATCCAGCGACGCCGGTCGACCAGCTCCGACTGCATCATCGCGATCTGCCCGGCCGGCCCGCCGAAGCTGATGAGCCCGAGCTTCAGCCAGTAGCGGCCGGCCTCGGCCAGGGAGGGCGGGGCGGGGGGCATGGGGGCGCCTTCATCGTCACCGGTGAGGGGCCGCCTTTGTGCCACAAGGCCCAAGCCCGGCCTAGCCTGCCGGCCCTCGCCGCCATGTCACAGGCGACGGGCGGCCGTGCGGCACGCTTGGCGCGGAACGGGGCCGCGGCGTTGCGGACGCTTCCTGCATCCGCGCACCGTCTGGAACCAACCCTGTGCTTTTGTGGCGCTATGGCAATGTCTCGAAGCTGTGCCGCCGCTCCGGGCCATCGGCCGAGCGCGTCAATCGTGATAGAGGGCAACCCTCTCCTGTCCTCACCGATGTGCGCCGGCTGTCCAGCCCGAAAGATCGCGCATGGCGCCGGCGCATGGGGACCACCGGCATGGTCAGTCGGCCAGGACGCGGCAGACCGCCTCCGGAGCCCGGTCGATCAGCTTCAGAAGCAGGCGCGCGGCCCCCTCGGGACGCCGCCGGCCCTGCTCCCACTGCTGCACCGTCCGGGCGCTGAAACCGAAGCGGGCGGCGAAGCGCTCCTGCGTGAGGCCGAGCCGCCGGCGAATCGAGCGGACATCCACCTGATCCGGAGGCAGGATGCGCGCGCCGTTGACGGTCTCGGCGGCCGGCCGCAGCGGCTGGCCGATACGGCTGGCGCCGTCCGGACGCATCTGACGGGACGAGGGCATCCAATCGCCGGAATTGACATCGATCGCGGTGTCGGTCTGCGTAACCATGTTGCTGCCTTTCAGTCATCGTGCGTTAGGCAGGCCAATGGTTAACGTGGAACGCCTAATGATCCCTTAACCACAAAGCAGCGACGGAGACTTTGTCGGCGGCCTACCATTATTGGTGGGCGGCCGGCCGAGGCCACACGGATCCACGCGCGCCTTGCCGCGACATCGGGCGTCGCGGTTAACGGCGGACGGCGGCAGCGACCCTCGTCGTGACGATCAATGCGCTTCCGGGAAAGCCCGGGCTGCGGCAAGGCGCCGCCGCCGGGCCCGTCAGACGTAGGCGACGTCGACGATTTCGTACGACTTGGAGCCGTTGGGGGTGGTCACCTCGACCACGTCGCCGACCGACTTGCCGATCAGGCCGCGGGCCAGCGGGGCGGTGATCGAGAGCCGGCCGGACTTGATGTCGGCCTCGTGCGCGCCGACCAGCTGATAGGTGTTCTCCTCGTCCGTGTCCTCGTCGGCGAGGCGGACGGTGGCCCCGAAGCGGACCTGGTCGCCGGACAGGCGCGACACGTCGATGACCTCGGCCCGGGCCAGCGCATCCTCGAGCTCGAGGACCCGGCCCTCAATGAAGCTCTGTCGCTCGCGGGCCGCGTGATACTCGGCGTTCTCGGAGAGGTCGCCGTGCTCACGAGCCTCGGCAATCGCGGTTATGATGGCCGGTCGCTCGACCGTCTTCAAATGCTTCAACTCGTCCTGGAGACGGGTATAGCCCGCCGCCGTCATGGGCACTTTCTCCATCGCGTTCCTGCCTTCGGGGGAAAGTTGCTTGTGGTGACCGGGGCCGCGCCGGTCGGCTCGAGGGACGCTCAATCCCGAGCCAAGTAGGACTGCAGCGAAGCCACTTCAAGTCGCCCGGCCTTCAGCGCCGCGATGGCCTCGACCGCCGCCCGGGCCCCTGCAACAGTTGTGTAATATGGGATGTTATGAACCAGCGCGGCCCGGCGCAAGGACTTGCTGTCCTTGATCGCCTGGGCCCCCTCGGTTGTGTTGAACAGCAGCTGTACGTCGCCATCGATCATGGCGTCGACAATGTCGGGTTTGCCCTCGAGCACCTTGTTCACTCGGCCGACGGGCAGCCCGCGGCCGGCGAGGAAGCGCGCGGTCCCGGAGGTGGCGACCAGCGCGTAGCCCATCTCCACCAGCCGGCCCGCCAGATCGGCCATCGCCGCCTTGTCCTCGTGGCGCACGGAGACGAACACGGTGCCTCCGTCCGGCAGGTTGACGCCGGCGCCGAACTGCGCCTTGGCGAAGGCGAGGCCGAAGCTGCGGTCGAGGCCCATAACCTCCCCGGTCGACTTCATCTCGGGCCCGAGCAGGATGTCGACGCCGGGGAACCGGGCGAACGGAAACACGGCCTCCTTGACCGCCGTGTGCGGCATCGGCCGGCGGTCGAGCGGAAAGGCCGAAAGCGGCTCGCCGGCCATCAGGCGCGCGGCGATCTTGGCGATCGGCATGCCGGTCGCCTTGGCGACGAAGGGCACGGTGCGACTGGCCCGGGGGTTGACCTCGAGCACGTAGACGTCCCGGTCCTTGATGGCGAACTGCACGTTCATCAGCCCGACCACGCCGAGCCGGCGGGCCAGCCGCTCGGTCTGCCGGCGGATCTCCTCCGTCACGTCGGGCCCCAGCGAGTGCGGCGGCAGCGCGCAGGCGCTGTCGCCGGAATGGATGCCGGCCTCCTCGATGTGCTCCATGATGCCTGCCACGTAGACGGCGTGACCGTCGGACACGGCGTCCACGTCGACCTCGATCGCGTCCTGCAGGTATCGGTCGATCAGCACCGGATTGCGCCCGGAGACCCGCACCGCAAGGGCGATGTACTGGCGCAGCGCCTCAAGATCGTGGACGATCTCCATGGCCCGGCCGCCGAGCACGTAGGATGGCCGCAGCAGCACCGGATAGCCGAGCGCGGCGGCCACCTCCTCGGCGCCCTCGGCGGAGCGCGCCAAGCCGCCCGCCGGCTGCCTCAGGTCGAGCTCCTCGAGCAGGTTGCGGAAGCGCTCCCGGTCCTCCGACAGGTCGATGGCGTCCTTCGGCGTGCCCAGGATCGGCACGCCGGCCGTCTCCAGATCGTGCGCCAGCTTGAGCGGGGTCTGCCCCCCGAACTGCACGATCACGCCCTTGACCCGGCCGCGCCGCTGCTCGACCCGGATCGCCTCGATCACGTCCTCGGCGGTCAGCGGCTCGAAATAAAGCCGGTTCGCCGTGTCGTAGTCGGTCGACACCGTCTCCGGGTTGCAGTTGATCATGATGGTCTCGTACCCGGCCTCGCGCAGGGCGAAGACCGCATGCACGCAGCAGTAATCAAACTCGATGCCCTGGCCGATCCGGTTCGGCCCGCCGCCGAGGATCACCACCTTCTCATGATCGCTGGGCTCGGCCTCGCACTCCGCCGGGGTGACGCCGTCCCCCTCGTAGGTCGAGTACAGATAGGGCGTGCCGCTGGCGAACTCCGCGGCGCAGGTGTCGACCCGCTTGTAGACCGGGGTGACACCCGCGGCGTGGCGGCGCGCGGTGACCTCGGCCTCGGTCAGCCCGGTCAGCCGGGCCAGGCGGGCGTCGGCGAAGCCCATCTGCTTGAGGCGGATCCAGCCCGGGATGTCCTCGGGCAGCCCGTTCGCCCGTACGGCGGCCTCGGCGGTGACGATCCCCTCGATCTGGTCGACGAACCAGGGATCGTAGCGGCACGCGCGCAGGATCTTCTCTCGCGGCAGCCCGTGCCGAAGCGCCTCGGCCAAATGCAGGATCCGCTCTGCCGAGGGCCGGGACAGGGCGGCGCGCAGCGCGTCCAGGTCGGGCGGCCCGCCGTCGCCGGTGATGTCGACCTCGTCGAGCCCGGTCAGCCCGGTCTCCAGCGAGCGCAGCGCCTTCTGCAGGCTCTCCTGGAAAGTGCGGCCGATCGCCATGGCCTCGCCGACCGACTTCATCGAGGTGGTCAGGGTCGGATCGGCGCCGGGGAACTTCTCGAACGTGAAGCGGGGAACCTTGGTGACCACATAGTCGATCGTCGGCTCGAAGCTGGCCGGCGTGACCCGGGTGATGTCGTTGTCGAGCTCGTCGAGCGTGTAGCCGACCGCCAGCTTCGCGGCCACCTTGGCAATCGGAAAGCCGGTCGCCTTGGACGCCAGCGCGGAGGAGCGTGACACCCGGGGGTTCATCTCGATCGCCACCAGCCGGCCGCTGTCGGGATCGACGGCGAACTGCACGTTGGAGCCTCCGGTGTCGACCCCGATCTCGCGCAGCACGGCGATCGACGCGTTGCGCATGACCTGGTATTCCTTGTCGGTCAGCGTCAGGGCCGGGGCGATGGTGATGCTGTCGCCGGTGTGCACCCCCATGGGGTCGACGTTCTCGATTGAGCAGACGATGATGCAGTTGTCCGCGTGGTCGCGGACGACCTCCATCTCGTACTCCTTCCAGCCGAGCACCGACTCCTCGATAAGCGCGCTGTGCACCGGGCTGGCGCGCAGGCCGTTGCGCACCGTCTCCTCGAACTCCGCGCGATTGTAGGCGATGCCGCCGCCCGTCCCGCCGAGGGTGAAGCTGGGCCGGATGATGGTCGGCACCCCGACCACCTCGAGCGCCGCCATGGCCTCCTCGACCGTGTGCACGAGGCGGCTCCGGGGGCTTTCGATGCCGATCCGGTCCATGGCGTCGCGAAACTTGAGCCGATCCTCGGCCTTCTCGATGACGTCGCGGCGGGCGCCGATCAGCTCCACCCCGAGGCGCTCGAGCGTGCCGTCGGCGTCGAGCGCCATGGCCGTGTTGAGGGCGGTCTGCCCGCCCATGGTCGGCAGCAGCGCGTCGGGGCGCTCGCGCTCCAGGATCTCGGCGACGGTCCTCGGCGTGATCGGCTCCACGTAGGTGACGTCGGCCGTCTCAGGATCGGTCATGATCGTCGCCGGGTTCGAGTTCACCAGCACGACCCGGTAGCCTTCCTGGCGCAATGCCCGGCACGCCTGGGTCCCCGAATAGTCGAACTCGCAGGCCTGGCCGATGATGATCGGGCCGGCGCCGATGATGGCGATGGTGTGGAGATCAGTCCGTTTGGGCATGTCCGGGGTCCGCTGTGGGCCCGCTCGGGGCCCTGGTGCCGGGGTGCCGAGGCCGGCCCGCGGGCGCGACGCGAGCCGGAGGCCGGCCTTGGAACCGGAGCGACATCGACGGTGGCTGCTTGACTGGTGATGGTGTCTCGCCGGTGCCGACCCCGTGCGGCCGGCCGCATGGCGGAGCGCGCCCCCGACCCGGCCCGCGGGCGGCCGACGAGGCCGCTGCCCGGTCCGCATCGGAAGGCTGCCGGGGTTTATAGGCCGGGTCCGCCACGCTGAAAAGGGAGGCGCCGTCCTTGGCTGGCGCCGGCAAGGGCGCGGCACGATTCGGCAGGGGCGGCATGGGCTAGAGGCCGCGGCGCAGGGTGAGCGGAGAGGTGTGGGTCTCCGGGTGCGGCGGCCGCGAGCGCGGGTTGGTGAGCGCCGTCATGACATGGTCGCGCCAAGCCCCATCGATGAACAGGTAGTCCTTGGCGTAGCCCTCAATCTTGAAGCCAAGCCGGCTCAGCAGCCGGGCGCTGCGCTCGTTGGTGGGGATGTAGTTGGCCATCACGCGATGCAGGCCGAGCTCGTCGAAGGCGAGCCGGATGGCCAGCCGGAGCGCCTCGCTCATCAGGCCGCGGCCCTCGACCCCGGCATCGATATGATAGCCCAGATGGCAGGCCTGGAACGGCCCGCGCAGGATATTGCTGAAGTTCACCTGGCCGATGATCGGTCCCGCCGGCGGTTCCGGCTGCTCGGACCCGGGCCCATTCGGCAGGCACCGCACCACCAGCCGCACCCCCTTGTCGTGCTCGTAGAGCCACTGGGCGCACTGGACCCATTTCTGCCAGTAGGCCAGGGTGAAGAGGTCGTCCGGCAGCGGCGGCATCCACGGCCGGAGATGACCCACGTTCCGGTCGTGGAACTCGAGGAGCGGCCGCGCGTCGCTGTCCCGCGCCAGGGTCAGGCGGGTCCGCTTGCCCCGCAGATCTGGCGTGTCGAGACCCATCGCCCGTCGATGCCGCTCCTTGATGCTGCCTCGCCCTGCCCGGGCCGCCGACTGCCCCGGCGTGGCGCACGATTCGTCGCAACCTTGGTCGCAACCTTATAGGACGGTCGCGCGCTGCCGCGAAAGGGATACCGCATCTCGCGCGGCAACCACGAGGGGCCGGGCGACGGCCCGCAGGCGCCGTCGCCGCCGGCTCAGGAGCCTTCGGTCGGGGCGTCGATGAGCGACACGAAGCGGTCGAACAGGTGTTGGCTGTCCTGCGGCCCCGGCGATGCCTCGGGATGGTACTGTACGGCGAACACCGGCCGGTCCCGCAGGCGGAAGCCCTCGTTCGTGCTGTCGAACAGGCTGACGTGGGTGACCTCGGCGTCGGCCGGCAGGCTTTCCGGCACCACAACAAAACCGTGGTTCTGGCTGGTGATCTCGACCCGCCCGGTCCCGAGGTCCTTGACCGGGTGATTGGCGCCGCGATGGCCGCGGCGCATCTTTTCGGTGCGCGCGCCGAGGGCCAGGGCCAGCAGCTGGTGGCCGAGGCAGATGCCGAACACCGGCTTGCCGGTCTCCACGAGGTCGCGGATCACCGGCACGGCGTAGCGCCCGGTGGCCGCGGGGTCGCCCGGCCCGTTCGACAGGAAGATGCCGTCGGGCTTGTGCCGCAGGATCTCGGCGCTTGAGGCCGTCGCGGGGACCACGGTGACGCGGCAGCCGGCTGACGCCAGATTGCGCAGGATATTGCGCTTGGCGCCGTAGTCGACGGCGACCACGTGCCGCCGTGGCGTCTGCTGCCGGCCGTAGCCGGCGCCCAGCGACCAGGCCGTCTCGTCCCAGGTCTCGGTCTGCCGCCGGGTCACCTCGAGAGCCAGATCCATGCCGGCCAGGCCCGGCCAGGCCCGTGCCTCCTCACGCGCGGGCTCGAGGTCGGGCACCCCGTCGGGCGCGTGGACGACCACCCCGGTCGGCGCCCCCCCGTCGCGGATGCGCCGGGTCAGCGCGCGGGTGTCCACCCCGGCGATGCCGACCAGGTCGAAGGCCTTCAGCCAGTCGTCCAGATGGCGGGTGGCCCGCCAGCTCGACGGCTCCGTGATGTCCGCGCGCAGCACCACGCCGCGGGCGGCCGGCGTGGTCGTCTCCACGTCCTCGGGATTGGCGCCGACATTGCCGATGTGGGGAAAGGTGAAGGTGATGATCTGGCCGGCGTAGGATGGATCGGTAAGGATCTCTTGATATCCGGTCATCGCGGTGTTGAAGCACACCTCGCCCACGGCCCGGCCACGGGCGCCGATGCCCCGGCCCCAGAACACCGTGCCGTCGGCGAGGACGAGGGCGGCTGTGGCTCCCGGCGGGGCCGGCGGACGTAGGGCGTCGATCGGCATGCGGCTCCTCTCCAGCGTTGCCGCCTTGCGGCGTTGAGTGCGCCGCGCCATCTAGCGGGCCCGGGCGGGGCGGCGCCGGTGTCGCGGGTCGCGAGCGCCCGATATATAATGCCGGCAGCACCGGTCGAGGAGGCCGTTCGATGATCCGCCAGCAGCTCAACGAGGCGCTCAAGGAGGCCATGAAGGCCAAGAACCAGCGGGCGGTGGCGACGATCCGACTGATCCTGGCCGCGCTCAAGGATCGCGACATCGCCGCCCGCTCCCGCGGCAACACCGACGGCATCCCCGACCATGAGATCCTGGCGATGCTGCAGACCATGGTGCGGCAGCGCAAGGAAAGCATCGAGATGTATGAGCAGGGCGGCCGGCTCGACCTGGTCGAGGGCGAGCAGGAGGAGATCGAGATCATCCAGGGCTTCCTGCCGCCGCAGATGAACGAGGAGGAGACCCGTCGCGCGGTGCGCGAGGTGATCGACGACATCGGCGCCCGGGGGCTCAAGGATGTCGGCCGTTGCATGGCCGAGCTGCGCGGCCGCTACGCCGGACGCATGGACTATGGCCGCGCCAGCAACATGGTCCGCCACGTGCTTGGCTGACCCGCCGGCACCGGGCGGGCGCCCTCGAAGCGGGCGACGCAAGACCCGGCGGCCCGGTCGGTCGGCTTGCCGCGACACCGGATCCCGCCGGCGCTCTACCCGGCCGGCGCTCTACCCGGCCGGCGCTCTACCCGGCCTGCGGACGATCGGCGATAACGCGGCGTCCGGGCCGGGTGGAGCGAGGCGAAGCCCAATCCCTGTCCTGCGCGAGATCGGACCGCCATGCCGCTGCCGCCGCATTTCCTCGACCAGTTGCGCGACCGGGTGGTCCTGTCCGAGGTGGTCGGCCGGCGGGTGCCGCTGACGCGCGCGGGTCGCGAGCTCAAGGCCTGCTGTCCGTTCCACACCGAGAAGACCCCGAGCTTCACCGTCAACGACCGGAAGGGCTTCTTCCACTGCTTCGGCTGCGGCGCGCACGGCGACGTCATCGGCTTCGTCATGCGCCACGACCGGCTCGGCTTCCTCGAGGCGGTCGAGCTGCTGGCCGGCCAGGCCGGGCTCGAGGTGCCCAGGCCGACGCCCCAGGAGCGGGCCCGTTTCGAGCAGCAGAAGGGCCTGCACGAGCTGATCGAGGCGGCCTGCCGCTTCTTCGAGGCGCAGCTGCGGACCCCGGCCGGCCGCGCCGCGCTCGACCACCTGCGCGGCCGCGGCCTGGACGACGAGACCATCGCCCGCTTCCGGCTGGGCTACGCGCCCGCCGACGGCCGGGCGCTGCTGCGCGCGCTCGGCGAGCAGGGCTTCGGCGAGGCGGCGGTCATCGAGGCCGGCCTGGCGCGGACGCCGGAGCCCGGGGCGGACCGTGCCGCGCCGCGCCCATATGCGTTCTTCCGTCACCGGGTGATGTTCCCGGTGGGCGACCGGCGCGGCCGGGTGGTGGCCTTCGGCGCGCGCAAGCTGGAGGGCGACGGGCCGAAGTACCTTAACAGTCCGGACGGCCCGCTCTTTCACAAGGGCCAGCTGCTGTTCAACCTGTCGCGCGCGCGCATGGCGGCCGGGCCCGAGGCGGTGGCCGGCGAGGCCCAGCCGGTGATTGTCGCCGAGGGCTACATGGACGTGATCGCGCTGGCGCGGGCCGGCTTCGCCGCGGCGGTGGCGCCGCTCGGCACCGCGCTCACCGAGGCGCAGATCCTCGAGCTGTGGCGGCTCGACCGGTTGCCGATCCTCTGCTTCGACGGCGACGAGGCGGGGCGCCGGGCGGCGTGGCGCGCGGCCGAGCGGGTGCTGCCGCTGCTGAAGCCGGACCATTCCGTCCGGGTCGCCTTCATGCCGCCGGGGGAGGACCCCGACACCCTGCTGCGCACCCGGGGACGCGCGGCGATGCAGACGGTGCTGGACGAGGCCATGCCGCTCATCGACTTCGTCTGGTCGACCATCCGCGGGGAAACCGTGTCCAGCACCCCGGAGGCCAAGGCCGCGATCCCGCTGCGCTTGAGCCGGCTTGCCTACACCATACAGGATCCGGTGATCCGCAAGCTCTACTCGCGTCAGCTGCACGACCGCTTCTACCAGCAGGGGCGCCGCCAGCTTGGCTTCGTTGCCAGGGGGCACCATGCCAAGCCGGTCGACGAGAGTCCGGTCAAGGGCGTCAAGCGCCCGACGAATGACGTGCTTCTGGTCGCGTCGCTCATTCACGAGCCGGCCGTCTACGGAGACTTCATTGAAAACGTGCAGGAAGTTTTCTTCGAGAATGAATATACCGACGCCGTCTTTAATATTGCCGTGCGCTTCATCGAAGATGAACAAGTCTCCGATGGCGAACTCTTGCAAAACATGTTGGTGGAGCTTGATGAAAATCTGCGTGACGTGGTCAACGCAATGCGTCTCCATTACAAAACGCATGTAAACAGAAAGGGTCGTGAGCCGAGTTATCAGAGAGCTGTCTTTCTTGATATATTGAGATCTTCGCAGATTGTCCGGATTGAACGTGAGCTTCAAAGCATAGATTGTGACGGTGATAATCATCGCGGTGACGAGGAGGCGGCAAGGCGCCTCCGTCGGTATCAGTTTCTCGAGGCTGAGCGACGGCGTTTGCTGTCTGAGCAGGATTATCTGTTGAACGGCGACTTTCCGGAACCGTCCTATCAGGGCTCGGCGGCCGCATGATCGGTGGGATTGCATCGGCTCCGGCGTATCCGCTTGATTCGCCTGGGACCGAGGGCCACGTAGCCGAACGGCGCGGGCCGGGACGGCATCACGCAACGGTCTTTCCCGAAGCGTGGCCCGGACGATGCGCGGATATCGAGGCCGTCTAGGAAAGCGGGCGGCGTTGCCTAGATGTGAAGTAACAGAGGATACACCGGATCATTCCCGTCAACGCGGCGCCGGGGATGCGATCGGTCGATGAGGCGGTACGGGCGTCCCGGGCGCCCGCGTCGGATTGGCGTTCGGTCGAGACGTTTGAGGGTCGAATGGCGACGAAAGTGGCGACCACGGCTGACACCACCGAGGCACGGGACGACACGGGCGACGGTCCGCTGCTCGACAATGTCGGACAGACCGTGAAGCGGCTCATGGGCAAGGCCAAGGAGCGCGGCTATGTCACCTATGACGAGCTGAACGCGGCGTTGCCGCCCGACCAGACCTCCTCGGAGCAGATCGAGGACGTGATGGCGGCCTTCTCCGAGATGGGCGTCAACGTCATCGAGAGTGAGGAGACCGAGGAGGAGGCGCCGGAGGCCGAGGCGGCCGAGGGTGAGGCGCGGGCCGCCGGCAATGTCGATGACGACGATATCGGCCGCACCGACGACCCCGTGCGCATGTATCTGCGCGAGATGGGCTCGGTGGAGTTGCTGTCGCGCGAGGGCGAGATCGCCATCGCCAAGCGCATCGAGGCCGGCCGCGAGATGATGATCGGCGGCATCTGCGAGTCGCCGCTGACCATCCGTGCCATCATCGAGTGGCACAACGCGCTCAAGGACGGCAAGATGCTGTTGCGCGACATCATCGACCTCGACGCCACCTATGGCGGCACCGAGGGGCTCGGCCCCGACGGCGCCGGCGGGCCCGGCCCGGACGGCCGCGGCGTGCCCGCCTCCCATGCCTTCAGCGACGACGCCTTTGCCCGTCCGGCTCAGGCCGACGGCGGTGACGGCGAGGCCGCCGGAGCGAACGGCGCCGAGCCGCACGCCCGGTCTGGAGACGGCGGCAATGGCGCGATGCCCGCGGCCGAGGCGCCGAACGGGTCCGCGGAGGCCCGCGGTGACGGCGAGGACCCGGGCGTCGGCGAGAACGGGCACATGCCGCGCGGCCTCGACGAGGAGGGCGGCGACGACGAGGATGACGGCGGGCTGTCGCTGTCGGCCATGGAGGAGCAGCTCAAGCCGCGTGTGCTCGAGATCTTCGACAAGATCGAGCAGACCTACCCGAAGCTGCACAAGGTGCAGGAGCAGCGCCTGGCGCTGCTGCAGAAGGGTGAGCAGCCCTCCAAGCAGTCCGATCAGCGCTACGACAAGCTCAAGCAGGAGCTGGTCGGGCTGATGGACGCAATCCATCTCAACGGCATGCGCATCGAGCAGCTGGTGGAGCAGCTGTACGGTCTCAACCGCGCTTTGGTCGGCCATGAGGGTCGCCTGCTGCGCCTGGCGGTCGACTGCGGCGTGCCGCGCGGCGACTTTCTGGAGCGCTACTTCGGCAGCGAGCTCGATCCGAGCTGGCTCGAGCGGGTCTCGACCGTCGACCGCAAATGGGGCCGCTTCGCCGAGCGCCATGCCGACCAGGTGGCGCGGCAGCGCGACGAGATCGCCCGCATCTCCGAGGTGGCGGGGCTGCCGATCTCGGAGTTTCGGCGCATCGTGCACACGGTGCAGAAGGGCGAGAAGGAGGCCGGGCGCGCCAAGAAGGAGATGGTCGAGGCCAACCTGCGGCTGGTCATCTCGATCGCCAAGAAGTACACCAATCGCGGCCTGCAGTTCCTGGACCTGATCCAGGAGGGCAACATCGGGCTGATGAAGGCGGTCGACAAGTTCGAGTACCGGCGCGGCTACAAGTTCTCGACCTACGCCACCTGGTGGATTCGTCAGGCGATCACCCGCTCGATCGCCGACCAGGCGCGCACCATCCGCATCCCCGTGCACATGATCGAGACGATCAACAAGCTGGTGCGGACCAGCCGGCAGATGCTGCACGAGATCGGCCGGGAGCCGACGCCGGAGGAGCTGGCCGAACGGCTGATGATGCCGCTGGAGAAGGTGCGCAAGGTCCTGAAGATCGCCAAGGAGCCGATCAGCCTGGAGACGCCGATCGGCGACGAGGAGGACAGCCATCTCGGCGATTTCATCGAGGACAAGAACGCGGTGCAGCCGCTCGATGCGGCGATCCAGGCCAACCTGCGCGAGACCACGACCCGGGTTCTGGCCAGCCTGACCGCCCGCGAGGAGCGGGTCCTGCGCATGCGCTTCGGCATCGGCATGAACACCGACCATACGCTCGAGGAGGTCGGCCAGCAGTTCTCGGTGACCCGCGAGCGCATCCGCCAGATCGAGGCCAAGGCGCTGCGCAAGCTGAAGCACCCGAGCCGGAGCCGCAAACTGCGCAGCTTTCTGGATACGTGACGCCCCGGGTGGCGATCCGGTCCTCTCATTCTTGGGATGGACCGGGCGCCCTCGCACGCCCTTGGCGCGCCTCCGGAGCGCGCTCGACGAAAGGCCCGGTACCGTTGTGGCGACGGTGACGATCGTGGCCCTCCTTGAGCGGCCGCGGGCCCGGCATACCACCACCGTCTCGGCAAAGCCTCCGCGAACGGCGCAGCGCTGCGGCAGGCCATGTAAGCGCCCGATCTGACCGCCCTTGTTCGCCCGCCGTAGATCCCGAGTTTGCCGCAGCTCGTCCGGGATCGAGGGCGCTTTGCGTCGTGCCATGCCAGGGTCCCCTTCCTCTCCCCGTCATGCCGACCGCACGGAATTCCTGACACTCCCGGTGCCGGGGTGCATGGCGGCGAGGTGGTGGTCCACGGCCCGCTGGCGCACATCACCGGCAACCGACCTCGCTCACCGGCAAATACCTCAACGGCTTCGAGCAGGTGCCGCTGCCGGAGGCGCGCCGACCCGGCACCGGCCGCGCCGTCACCGTGGTCGGCGCCCGCGCCCACAATCTGAAGGACCTGCGGGTCTCCGTGCCGCTCGGCACCTTCACCTGCGTCACCGGGGTGTCGGGCGGCGGCAAGTCCACCCTGATCGTCGAGACGCTCTACAAGGCCCTCGCCCGCCAGTTGATGAAGGCGCTTCGTTCAGGGCGCATAGGGCCGGGGAGGTTGCCCCGGTCCTTGCCCTATAGAGACCTCGGGGTAGGGGCTTTCGTGCTACACTCCCGCCATGACCGCGCCGGCGCCGCTCGCTCAAGATCCCGACCTCGCGGTCCTCCTCGGCCGCATCGTCCCGGCCTTGCGAGCGGAGGCGGTGTATCTGTTCGGCTCGCGGGCGCGCGGGGAAGTTCGGGAGGGTAGCGACTAAGACCTGCTGGTGGTGGTGCCCGACGATCTGCCGGCCGACCAGCGCTCGCTCGGCGCCGCCTATCGCGCCAAATGCGGCACCGGCATCCCGGCCGACATCATCCCCTGCCGCCGCTCGGTCTTCGACCGCCGCAAAACCCGCTTCGGCACGCTGAGCTACGCCGCCTGGCATGAGGGAAAGCGCATTTATGGCGCGTGAGGCGGCAATCGCCTGGCTGGCCGTCATCGAGGACGATCTGCGGCAGGTGCGCAACAACCTGTCCGGCCCCGAGCCGACAGCCACCGGCGCCGCCTACCATGCCAACAAGCCGCGGAAAAGCTGGTCAAGGCGGTGCTCACCGCCGAGCGGATCAAGTTTCCCTATTCGCACGATATCGAAGCCCTGGCCGCCCTCCTCCCGGAGGATCATTCCTTGCGGCCCCGCCTTGCCCCGCTCGCAGAGCTGACGATCTACGCCGTTGCCTACCGCTACCCCATGGAGGACGAGTTTGCGCCACCGTCGCTGGAAGACCTGCAAGCTTGGCGAAAGCGACTTTCGGAAACCGCGCAGGCCGTAATAGGTCGCGGCGGTCGGTGTCGAGCTCGACCAGGAAGTCGACATCGCTGGTCAGGAGGTCGAAGTCGGCGCTCCTCGCCGCCGAGCCGAACACCTCCAACCGCCGCACGCCGAAGCGCCGGCACAGCTCGGCCAGATCGTTCTGCTTGGCGGCGAGAAGCGGGTGCATGGGACGTTCGGCTTCGCTCGGGTCCTGGCGGTAGTCATTCACCCATAGCACGGGAACGCCGAAACCGCGCCGCCTTCGGAGCGGGGATCGCCGCAACGAGGCCGCAGACCGATCAGGCGCGACGCCGGCGCTCGCCAGGCGATCGCGACGAGCCCGAGCGCCGTTGCACGGTGATAGCGCATGAGCTATCACATACTCGATGCGTGTGGTTCTCGACACCAACGTGCTCGTGTCGGCGATGCTCTCGGGTGGCGGCCCGTCACGGCAGGTCTTGCGGCTCAGCCTGGAGCGGGCGATCACCCCGCTGGTCGGCGCGGCTCTCTTCGCCGAGTACGAGGACGTGTTGGCGCGAGAGCCGCTGCTCGAGCGGTCGCGGCTGAGCAAGGCCGAGCGTGAGGCGCTGTTCGATGCGGTGATGGCGGTGAGTGCCTGGACGCCGATCTACTATCTTTGGCGACCCAACTTGCCGGACGCGGCGGACGACCATCTGGTGGAACTGGCCCTCGCCGGCGGTGCCTCGTGGATCGTGACGGCGAACGTTCGCCATCTGGCGGGTGGCGAGCTGCGGATCGACCCGATTCGCGTCGGGGCGCCCGAGACCTTCCTTCGAGCCTGGGAGCTGGAACGATGAGCGTGATGACGATCCGACTGCCCGATGCGCAGCACGAGCGGCTGAAGCGTCTGGCAAGCAGTCGGGGTATCAGCTTGAACAAGCTGATCGAGGAGCTGACGACCCGCGCGCTCACCGAGTTCGACGTCGAGGCGTGCTATCACGCGCGGGCCGCGCGCGGCATTCCCGCTGAAGGCTTGCGGCTGCTCGACGAGCTCGACGCGAGCGAGGCGCGCTGACGTGACCGCGTCTCCGGTGACCGCCGAGGCGGCCCGGTTCCCGGGCCGCCCTTCGGCTCAGCGCTCGCGCTGCCGGAGGAGGATGAGCTTGCCGTCCTCCTGCGGGACGAGGTTGGCGTAGATCGGCTTCTGGAAGCTCGGATCGTCGAGCTGCAGCGACCAGTAGGTGTTGCCGTCCTGGCTGGTCTTTTCCCACGCGGCGCCGATCTCGACTCGACCCGCGTGGAGGCGGAAGGCGGGAGCGCCGGGCTTGGGGTTCTGGACGGGGCTCAGCTCCAGCTTGGCATCGAGGGTGAGGGTCCTGATCTGGCCCGCGATCTTGCCGTCCTGGCGGGTGGTGAAGGTGCCGATGATCATCGATCGTCTCCCGGTTGGGGCGCGTCCTCGCGCCGTTGACGGCGAGACCAGGGTGCGGCCGGCGGGTCGGTGCATCGCCTGCGACCGCAGCGAAGCGGAGGACCGGGCGGGGCTGGAAGCCGGTCTGCAGGCAGCGCAGCGGGCGAAGATCGGAGGGTCCGGGACCGGCCCGGTTGCACCGGACCGCCAGCCCGAAGGGCGAGGCCGCAACCCCATCGCCGAAGACAACGGCCGCGACGACGCCCGGCGGGAGGTGGGCGAGCCTTTCATCGGCACGCCAACGGCCGAGAAGGCGGATGCGGTCAGGGTATCCGACACGGCCATGCCTGGGTCAAGAGAACCTTCGAGAGCCCCGAACCGGCCATTTCGCGTCGTTCTGTTCGGCCGTATGGAGCGCCGCTGCAGGAGTTCCCTGCCGGGGCTGGTGAACCACGATCGCGGCCAACCGAGACACGGGAAGACGGTCGCAGCCGAGCCGAAGCGCCATCCTGTACGGGTGGGCATTCTTCCTCGGCGTGGCTTCGTGTTGGCTGGAGGCGGGCACCGGGCGGTCACTGGTCGCCGAAGAAGGCATTCAGATCACGCGCCTTGTGCGGGACGCCGATGATGTCGATGGCGTGGTCCCGGACGATGTAGAAGATGACGTGAGCGCCGTATGGAAAGCTGCGATATGCAGGATCGATGTCGGCTCGCCGGCGACCCGGTTCCGGCTGCTCGGCCAAGCCGAGCAGCCGTGCCTCGAGGTCGGCCACGTAGGCGTCGCGTTTCGGCTTGCCCCAGACGGGAATGTCAGGATTTCCGTGGCGGCGGCATGGGTTGACCATGTCGTTTGGCTCAGGCGATCGGGAAGCGGGCTTCGAAGAGGATCGCGAACTGAGCCCGGGCCATGCCCCACTCCCTGGGCGGCATCTTCCAGTCGCGCTCGGTGAGATGCAAGACCAGGAAGAGGAGCTTCATCGCCGCCTCGTCGCTGGGGAAGTGGCCGCGGGTGCGGACGGCGCGGCGTGCCAGCATTGTGTCTCACATACGGACTAAGCGAGCATTTAAAGTCATGGGCTGAACGGCAGCTATAGACGCTCACACGCGTGGCGTATTATCTTAGACCATCCATTCTTCGTCTTGGCATCGGCGGCCCAAATCATTCCTGTATCGCTTGGCCAAAATCCGAAGCGCGCAAGACCAGACGGCATTTCAGCGACAAAACCTTTCGCGTTATCCGCCATTTCAGATACGTCTGCTAACTCTCCATAGGAGGTTCCGCCATCGCTAGAGCGGAATCCCATCAGTCTGGATCGTAGCCGCAGGCGCTGAAGTAGTTG
>CAZTHL010000055.1:0-23122 GCA_964613585.1 uncultured Mycobacteriaceae bacterium
GCGCGTTTCCGGCTCAGGTGGCATCGCCGGCCGCTCCCCCCCCCGGCCGCCCAAGGACAGAATGCGCAGGCTGGCCGGGCGGGAAGCCGCTCCCGGCTCGGGCTGCTCATGAACGATGATGGTGCCCGTTGGCGTTCTTGTGTAAGCCCGTTGACGCTCATGATCTTTCCAAAAAAGGCTCCATCACGGCTTGCCGTCTGAAGGATAGGTGTGGTGTCAGGAATGATGATCACCAGGGAAAAGGCTGCTTGAAAGATCTCATTCTTCACACGGCAGCAATGTTAATGACAAATGAAGTGATGAAACATTAACTATGCCGGCTTATCTCGGGTGTCGCCGCTTCAACAAGGCCGCTGTAACAGAAAAATCTTGTTTTTATCACGCGCTGTCGGCCTTCAGTGATTCAATCAAGTCCATACGCTTCGGTTTCTTATAGATCAAGAAGTGATAAGGATATTTGCGCTTTTCTGTGGCATTGACCTTGCCAGAAGAATGAAAACGCACTAAATCGGCCCGTTCTATGGAGGTGCCTCTTTTTCGGAATTTTGAATGGTGGATCTTGGCTGCCAGAATATTAATTCCAGAGAGAGAAAACTTGACAAGGATAATGGAACGTGGCCTTCAGTCTTCATCAAGGTTCCGGGCTATTAAGATTAATAAAGGATAAAATCAACTAACTGCTTCCTGTTTTTTTTATTTTTTTTTATCAGTGCCGTCAAATATGCGCGCGTTTTCCAACAATCTTGTCGGAGCCGCGCAAGATGATCTCGCCCGATGCCAATGCCTTCTACGTTGCGCCGTGGGGGAGCGACCAGTACGACGGGTCGCATGACAGCCCGTTTCGCTCGATACACAAAGCCCGCGACGCCATGCGGGAGTCCGGCGTGGACACCACCTATCTTCGCGGTGGTCTCTACACCGAAGGCACCATCGAGCTCGACGGCCGCGACGATGGCGTCACCATCCAGGCCTATCCGGGGGAGGTGCCCCAGGTCTCGGGCGGCCAGCTGATCACCGGCTGGAGGGACGAAGGTGACGGCGTCTACTCCGCCGAGATCGGCTTCAAGCCAGGCTACACGGGCTCGGTCGGGGGTGTGCCCCTGCGCGTCGCGGACGCCCGGTCCGGCGGCGATCATGAAATGGATTACTTCTACACAGCGGACGAGGGCTCCGGCGGCGGCCACACCGACGTCAGGATCAAGTTCGATCCCGATGAGCTGAAGAAAGGCGACATCGACGTCGGCGACACGATCTACGCCTTCACTCTCTATGATTGGACAAATTACCACGCGACGATCGAGTCCATCGACTGGGACAATAATGTCATCCGCACCGACGGCCAGACGATGCACTACGGATTCAACAGTCGGGCGGACGCCGGAGCCTTTCGGGTCATCGGCCATTCGGACTTCGTGGACGAGGTCGGTGAGCTCGGCTACTCGAACGGCCGGGTGTATGTGAAGCCGCACGACGCGCAAACGCTGCTCAGCCAGGGCGCCCTGATCGCCAAGGCGGACACCATCTTCCATCTCGAGGACGCCGACAACGTCACCATCGATGGTCTCCACATCTCCGACGCGTTCGTCGATCGGGGCGACAAGCAGCTCGATAGGGGGGATGGCGTTGGCATCTTCGCCAACCAGTCCGACAATCTCACCGTCAGCAACAGCGATATCATCGGTACGGCCTACGGCATCCATGTTCTGCGCGCGGATGGCGCCGAGATCTTCAACAACTACCTCGGCTACAGCACCATCCGTGCCATCACCCTGAACGGGCAATCATCGGATGCCGAGGTCTATAATAATTATGCTGACGAGATGACCGGGTGGCTGACCCAGCAGAAGGTTGTGGTCAGCTTCAACGGTGCCAATGTTCACGTTCACGACAACACTTTCCACGGGTCGATCATCGGCAGCGCCTCCGGTTCAAACTACAACAATAACGTGATTGAATACAATCACATGCTGGCCACCGATTACACCAATCACGATTGGGGAGTTTTGTATAGCGGGAATCGCGATAACTATCACTCGAGCGGAGCGCCGTTCCGCACGTGGCAGTACAATATTGTGGAAAATTCGGATTTCCGGTTCATCGACAAGAGTGGCGACCGCCGGGAGGTCGACACGGACGTCGCGATCTACCTCGATGACCTCTCCAATGACATTCGTGCCTACGGCAATCTGGTCCACGGACAGGACCGGACCTTCTTGATCCACGGCGGTGATGACAACGAGATCATCAACAATATCGTACTTCTTGAGGAAAATCTGCAGGAGCATCACAGCGATGATGCTCCCGGCGAGGCGTTCATCCACATCCAGTACCGCACTGTATACGAAAAAGGCCAGGAGCAGCGCTACAGGCCCGACGACAACACCATCGAGCGAAACATCGTCATCGGCAATGGCAGCCGCGATTACTTCAGTGATGGCGGCGCCGGCGATTACACTCTCGATCACAATCTCCGGGTGAACATTCGGGAAGCGTCGCCGAAGGACCATCATTCGATCGATACCGACATTGACCCGTTCGTCGACAGCGCGAACGGCAACTTCGCGCTGAAGCCGGGCTCGCAGGCGGAGGCGCTGGGAATTCGCGACATCTCGGGCCATCTGGCCCGGGCCGGTGCGTCGAACATCGACCAGATCGGGGCCGGAAATCTGGACCTGGCGCCGCCGACGCCGCCGGGTCCCCAGGAAGGCTACTACACGGTGGAGGTGACGGCTCGCGGCGAACTGGCCGGCGACGCCCTGCCCGAGCTCGAGGTTTCCCTCGACGGAACGGTGATCGGGAGCGCCCGGGTCGGCGCCAGCTCCGAGGTCCTCACCTTCGAGATCGAGGCAAGCCGGGCGTCTCAGCTGGAGCTGCGCTTCACGAACGATTATTTCGGTGGCCCCGGCGTCGATCGGAACCTGGTGATCGAGACCGTGTCCGTGAACGGCGTCCAGGTGGATGTGCTCGCCGGCGTCGAGCAGGACGATCTGCGGGGCATCACCGAGGCCGACGGCCGCCTCGGCCGGCCGAATGAGACCCTGACCCTCCAGATCGACGCCATCGACCCGGCACCCGTGCCGCTGCCGGAGGGCGTCATCATGGCCACCGGCTTTGACGCGGGCGCGGACGGCTTCGTCTATGCCGATGACGTCATGGCCGGTACGTCCGCTCCGGGCTATGCCGACGGCGCGGCGATCGGCGGCGGGCTGGAGATCGTGCTGGGCGGCGTCGACACGACCGACGTCCAGGGCATCTCCGGCGGCTGGTCCTATGGCTTCGTCCTCGCCAGCGTCCAGCAGGTGACCCTGGAGTTCTCCTACCTGATGGAGATGAGCCCGGGCTTCGAGACCGACGAGTACGCTGAGCTGCTGGTTCTCGTGGATGGCCGCGCCGTCGGCCTCGACGGGGAGGAGCATGTCGCGCAGCTGCACGGGCTTGAGGTCCTCGGCGAGCAATCCAACACCACGGCGCCTTCGACCGGCGCCATGACCGCCAGCCTCGACCTGGGCGTGCTGGAGGCCGGCGCGCACACGATCACGCTTGGTGGTTACACCAGCAAGAAGACGACCTTCAACGAGGTCACCGCGATCCGCCTCGACGACGTCATGCTGGTCGGCACGGAGATGTCCAACGAAGCGCCGCTCGCGGTCGACGACAGCGTGGCCGTCGGCGCGGATGCGGCGGCCGCCATCGACGTGCTCGTCAACGACAGCGATCCGGACGGGGACAGCCTGTCGGTCGTCGCCGTCGATGACGCCGGCATGCTCGGCACGCTCAGCCTGGGCGATGACGGCGCCGTCCTTTACGATCCTGCTGGCGCCTTTGTCGGGCTCGGGGATGGAGCGGTCGCCTACGAGACCTTCACCTACACGGTCGAGGACGGCCGCGGCGGTCGGGCCCAGGCGCAGGCCACCATCGAGGTCAACGGCGTCAACGATGCGCCGGCTGCCATGGCCGACGCTGCCGCCACCACCGCGGCCGAGCCGGTAACGCTCGATGTCCTGGCGAACGACGCGGATCCGGACGAGGGAGACACCTTGTCCCTGACCGGGGCCTCGGTCGCCGCCGGGCAGGGTCGGGTCGAGATCGTCGACGGGCGCCTCGTGTACGATCCAGCCGGTGCCCATGACGATCTCCCGCACGGCGAAACGGCCACGGTGGAGATCTCCTACTCGGTGGCCGATGCGGCCGGCGCCGAGGCGGTCGGCAGCGCCACCGTGACGGTCGAGGGAACCGCCGTCGAGACGCCCTACGTGCTGATCGCTGCCGACTTCGACGCCGGCGCCGACGGCTTCGTCTATGCCGACGACACCTTCCTCGGGACCGCTCAGCCTGACCACGCGGATGGGGTCGCCGGGGAAGGCGCCCTCGTCGTCGGCCTCGGCGGCGGCGACTTCGCCGACATCGAGGGCATGTCCGGTGGCTGGACGCGCGGCTTCACGCTGGCCGGTCCGGCTTCGGTCACGCTGGCCGTCGATGTCGAGATGACCATCGCGGCCGCCTACGAGCCGGAGGAACTGGTCCAGGCTCTGGTGGCCGTCGACGGCGCCCTTGTCGGCGATCCGCTCGCCATGCTGAGCGGCGTCGGCGACCCGCACGCGGCACCGCTCAGCACCGGCTGGCAGACCGTCACCGTCGATCTGGGCACCCTCGAGGCGGGTGAGCACACCCTCACCCTGGGCGGCTTCAACAATCGCAAGACCTGGCAGAACGAGGCGGCGGAGCTGCGCTTCGACGATGTGCTCGTGACCGCGACCGGCATCGCTGCCGAGGAGCCGTCGCCAACGGTGGCCATCACGGCTGCCGGCGACAGCTATCTCGGGGCCCCGATCATGCGGGTATCGATGGGGGATCAGGTTCTCGGGGAAGTGGAGGTCACCGCCGAACAGGACCTTGGCGAGAGCGACCTGTTCTCGTTCGACCTGCCGGCGGGCACGCCGTCGGGCGATCTCCGCGTCGAGTTCATCAACGACCTCTGCGAAGGCTCCTCCAACCAGGACCGAAACCTCCACGTGCTCGGGGTCGAGCTCGACGGTGCGGAACTGGCGATCGAGGATGCGCGTCTCGTCCGTTACGATGGCGAGCAGTACGACGGAGACCACGGCATCCTCTGGAGAGGAGCTCTGGTCTTCGACCTCAACGGCGACGGCCTGTTCAACTAGGCCGCCGAGCCAAGCGGGGATCGCGGCCGCGCCGGCCGGCCGCGATCCCGAGCCTTGCCGTGCGTCGGCCCGCGGCGGCGCCGCGGCGGCGAGGCCGCCCGGCGGCGGCTCCGGCCGGCTCCGTGTGCGCAAGCTCCTGCTCACCTCGCTGGCGTCCGGTGCGCTCCCGCGCGAGGCCCTGCTGCCTCGAACGAAGCGGCAGGGCGCGGACCGGACCCGGCAGGCGAGCGTCAATGAGCCTGCGGAGGACCGCCCTCCTCACGAATGATCATGACTCCGCAGCCGTCCGCGGCCCTGACCGGCGAGAGCATTGCCGTGCCCGAGAGCCTTCGGTCGGCCACCGTCCCATTCTCTCCAGCGTTAATGAAATGTTAATCTTTGCGCGGTTGAGGCATGGCTTCGGCTTTGCAGGGTTTCCGCTGTCCTTGATCTAGCGCAAGATCAGTCTTCATTGTGCACTACAAATGAAGGCGTGCATGAATACTTGACCGTTACAGCAGACGTTGTCAGCTTTTCGGCATCCGCGAGGGTGAGCGCCGGCACCGGCCGATCGAAGGCGATGCTCGTCGACGGTCGGCCCGCCGCCGGAGAGCACATCCGGGAGCAGAGCCGATGATTGACGAGACCGGGGCTGACAACGCGCGTGAGGCGAGCCGTGTGGCGGACGTGCGGGGAAGCGTGCTCCAGGCGAACGACGACGCCTTCCTTGTTCCAGCGGACCGGCCGGCCTTGCTCGCCGTTCGCGTCAACGATGAGGGGCCGCGCGATGCCTCCATCGTCGATCTCGATACCTCGGAGACGCTCGGCAGCATCGCTCTCGACGACGATGGAGACCTCGTCTACGACCCGGGCCGCGCCTTCGCCGACCTTGCTGCCGAGGCGACCGGCCTGGACCGCTTCAGCTATGCCCTGTCCGACGGAGACGGCGGCGTCGACAGGGCGGTCGTGCGCCTGATCGTGGTGGGCGAGGATGATGACGGCCAGCCGATGGACGGTGCCGGCTCGAAGGTCGAGGCGTCCGTCGACGCGCCGGCCGAGGATGCTCGGACGAGCGCGGCCGCGTCCCGGCGGGAGGATGGAGAAGCCGCCCGCACGTCCGGGCGCGAGGCTCCGGGCGAGCCTGCCTTCTTTGTCTCGCCGGACGGCTCGGACGCTTGGTCGGGGCTGCTGGCACAGCCCAACGCGGCGGGCACGGACGGCCCGTTCGCGACGCCCGCACGGGCGCGCGACGCCATGCGCGGCTCCGATGAGATCGATACGGCCTATCTCCGCAGCGGCATCTTCTTTCTCGAGGAGACCTTGCGGCTCGACCAACGGGACGCCGGGGTCACCTTTGCCGCCTATCCCGGGGAGCGACCGGTGCTCAGCGGCGGCGACCGCGTCGACGGCTTCCGTGACGACGGCGGAGGCCGGTACTCCGCCCCGTTCGGGGGGGAGCCCGACCTGCTGGTCAGCGTCGACGGTGTCCGCCAGCGCATGGCGCAGAGCGGCACCGTCGAGCCGGACGAACCCTGGATCAGCGGCTGGCTGTTTGCCGAGACCCTGGCCGACACCGAGGACCGACGCCACGGCGACAACACGCGCTTCAAGTACCGCCAGGGCGACATCGACCCTCAAGAGCTCGTGCCGGGCGACTGGATCGAGGTGGCCTCCACGGACCGATGGTTCTCACGGGTCACGACGGTGGCGGACATCGATCCGGTCAGCCGCGTGGTGACCGTGTCCGAGGCCGCGGCGAACTACGGCATCGATGAGGGGGCAACGTACCGGCTGCTCGGCAAGGCCGAGTGGCTCGACGGGGCCGAGCAAGCCGGCTTCGACCGGCAGGGCCGTCTGGTCATAGAGCCCGACGATCCGGGCGCGCTCATCGAGCGCGGGGCCGTTGTCGGGCGGCTCGACGAGATCATCCATGTCCACGACGCCGATGGCCTTCGCCTCGAAGGCCTGACGCTGCGCGACACGGCGTGGAACGGCACCGCCCTCCGGCTTTTCGAGACGGACGAGGCCAAGATCCTTGGCAACACGGTCCACAACGCCGGATCGGGGATCGGCTTCGGCGACGGGTCGTCGGACAATCTGGTCGCCGGCAACGAGCTGTACGATCTGGGCCGCATCGGCGTGTTCTTTGGCGACGACCGGGTCAACGAGTCCAACCGTATCATCGGCAACCATATCCATGACGTCGGCATAAGCGATACCGGGGGACGCGGCATCGGCCTGCACCATGTGCGCGACACGGTGGTGGCGCACAATCTAATCGAGGATATTGCCTTCCACGGAATTACGACCGGTAGTGGAGACCCCGAGCGCGTCCTGGAAGGGACGACGATCGAGTTGAATCGGCTCCTGGACACGGTGCAGGCCGCTCATGACGGCGGCGCCATCTACGTCGACGGCAAGGATCGCGAGCCATTCGACGCTGTCATCCGCCACAACCATATCGACGGTGTCGCCGGTCTCCACACGAATAAGGATCTTGAGTGGGTCGAAGGCCTCAGCTTCGGGATCTACCTCGACCGCAACGCAGACGGCGTCGACGTCGAGGGAAACTTCGTGCGCGATACGAACCGTGCCGCCGTGATGATCCACGGGGGCGACGACATCACCATCGAGAACAACATTGCGGTTCTCGGCCAGAAGGCCGAGGATTTCGTGCAGATCCAGTTCAACAGCTTCGAGCCCGAGGGCGGCCGGCCGGAGAACAACATCGTTCAACGCAACATCATTTACGGCGAGCGGCCGGTCGACCACTATATCCGGCTGATCAAGCCCGGTGACTACGAGATCGATCACAATCTTCGCCATCAGGTAGGCAATCCCACGGAAGGCGATGACCGCGACGGACGGGCCGCCGATCCGGAGTTTCTTGCCCCGGAGGTTGGCGACTACCGCCTCGGCGAGGCCTCGCCCGCCTTCGAACTCGGCATCCGCGATCTGCCCTGGGACAGGATGGGGCTCGCCGGCTTCGAGACGGATGAGCCCGGCAGCGCCGACTGGCCCGTCTGGGACGCGCTCCTGCTGTAGCCGGGGCCGACCCGACGGCGCCGCCCTCACGCCATACCGGCGAGCCGGTCACGTCAGTCCTTGGCGAAGCCACGTCGCGCCCGAGCGGCGGCAGGATGGGCGGACGCGCCCCAGCCCGGCCGACGAGTGACCTCGTCGGCTCGGCGGCATCAGAGAACGGCGCCAATCGGCCAGGGCACGAGCTCGTGGTCGCCGAAGCCCTGCCGCTCGCTGCAGGTCCGCTCGCCCGAGGCAGCGTCCAGCATCCGGGCGAAGATCCGTGAGCCAAGGTCCTCGACCGATGTCCCGTCGAGGATCGGACCGCAATCGATGTCGATGTCCTCCGGCAATCGGCGGCAGAGGTCGGAGGTCGAGGCGAGCTTCAGGCATGGCGCCGGCTTGAAGCCCGAGACCGAGCCGCGGCCGGTGGTGAAGGCCACCAGGGTGGCGCCGCCGGCGATCTGTCCGGTGACCGAGCACGGATCGTAGCCGGGGCTGTCCATGAAGACGAGTCCGCGCGCGCCGACCGGCTCGGCATAGCGGTAGACCTCCATGAGGGGCGTGCTCCCGGCCTTGGCCGCTGCGCCCAGCGATTTCTCGAGGATCGTCGTGATCCCGCCCTGCCGGTTGCCCGGAGACGGGTTGTTGTCCAGGCTGCCGCCATGCCGGGCCACATGCTCCTGCCACCAGGCGATCCGCTCGAGCAGCCTGCCGGCCACCTCCGGCCGGGCCGCGCGCCGGGTGAGCAGGGCTTCCGCGCCGTAAATCTCCGGCGTCTCGGCCAGGATGGCCGTGCCGCCCTGTTGCACCAGCCGGTCCGTGGCCGCCCCCAGGGCCGGGTTCGCGGTGACCCCGGAGAAGGCGTCGGACCCGCCGCACTGGAGCGCCACGGTCAGCTCGCTCGCCGGCACCGTCTCGCGGCGCGCCGCGTCGGCGACCGGCAGCATCTCGCCCAGGATCGTGCAGCCGGCCTCCACGGTTCGGCGAGTGCCCCCCAACGCCTGGATGTCGAGGGTCTGAAGCCGGGGCCCGCGCTCGAGCCCGTAGGCTTCCAGAAGGAAGTCCAGGCGGTTCACCTCGCAGCCGAGACCGACCAGCAGGATGCCGGCGAAATTGGGGTGCCGGGCGAAGCCCCAGAGGACCCGCTGCAGATTGGCGTGGCCCTCGGCCCCGTCGACAAGCCCGCAGCCGGTGCCGTGGGACAGTGCGACGATGCCGTCCACCTGGCCGAAGCTCGTGGCCATGGGGGCGGCCGCGTCGGCGATCAGCCGGGCGACCGTGGCCGAGCAGTTGACCGAGCTCAGCACGCCCAGGTAATTCCGAGTGCCGACCCGCCCGTCGGCGCGGCGGAAGCCCTTGAAGGTGGCCTGCCGGGCCTGCACCCCCGGGACGGATGACGGCGACGGCGACGGCGACGGCGAGGGCGACGGCGACGACTCCGCGCCGGGCCCGGTCGCCCCGCCCGCTGCCAAATTGTGGACATGGACGTGCGCGCCCGGTCCGATGGGCGCGGTCGCCACCCCGATCGGCTGGCCGTACTTGATGATCAGGCCTCCGGGATTGATGGCGGCCAGGGCCATCTTGTGGCCAGCCGGGATCGGCTCGGCGGCGCGCAGCAGGGAGGCCCCGGGCACGACCGCCCTGAGCGGCGTCCCCGCCGGCAGCGCCTGCACGGCGACGGCCACATTGTCCCCGGGCGCAAGACGGATGAGCGTCGCGCTCATGCCCGGCATCCCGCCTCGGAGGGCGCGTCGGGCCAGGATGCCGCGGTCCGGCGCGCGCCGTGCCGCTCCAGGGACAGCATGGCGCGCTTGACCGCGGCGACGAACGGAGCCGCGCTCGGGAGGTCGTCGCCGAACACGGCCCTCACGCCGAGGAGCGCGTCGACCAGGGCGGCGCCGTGGCCGCGCCGCGGCATGGCCAGCGCCTGCAGCCGTCCGGCCAGGGGATCGCGGATCTCGAGCGGTCTGCCGTCATCGTCGATCCCGCCCAGAAAGCGCATCCAGGCGGCGACCCCCAGCGCGAGCCGGTCGACCGGCTGGCCAAGCCGGAGCCGATCGCGCGCCGTGTCGAGCAGCCGCTGCGGCAGCTTCTGCGATCCGTCCATGGCGATCTGGAGGGCACGGTGACGCAGGCCCGGGTTGGCGAAGCGCGCGAGCAGAGCTTCCCGATACGCGGCCAGGTCGACGCCGGCCGGCAGGGACAGGGTGGGTGCGGCCTCCTCGGCCAGCAGGTCGGCGACCAACCGGGCCAGGCCGGGATCGGCCATGGCGTCCGCGATGGTCTCGCAGCCGGCCAGGGCGCCGAGATACGCGAGCGTGCTGTGGCCGCCGTTGAGCAGTCGGAGCTTCATTCGCTCATAGGGTGCCACATCGGCGACCAGCTCCGCGCCGACATCCTCCCAGGGCGGCCGTGGCCCGGCGAACCGATCCTCGATGACCCATTGCCGAAAGGGCTCCGCGATCACGGGCCCGGCGTCAGCGAGGCCGAGCCGCGCGGCGATGCCGGCGCGATCCTCCTCTGTCGTCGCCGGGACGATACGGTCGACCATGGTGTTGGGACAGGGCACCGCCCGCTCGATCCAGCCGGCCAGGTCCGGGTCGCGCCGGTCGGCGAAGGTCCGCAGCAGCCGGCCCAGCGTGTCACCGTTGCTGGGGAGGTTGTCGCAGCAGACGACCGTGAAAGGCGGGACGCTCGCCGCCCGGCGTCGCCTCAAGGACTCGGTCAGGAACCCGAGGACCGTCACGGGCCGGTCGGGCCGCGCCAGATCGTGCCGGATCCCGGGATCATGCTCGAGCAGGACGCGGCGCGCCGGGTCGTGGTGGTAGCCCTTTTCGGTGACGGTGATGGTGACCACCCTCACTTGGGGATCGGCCAGGCGATCGAGCACGGCCGCCGGCGATTCCGGCGCCACGACCAGCTCGCGGATCGCGCCCACGATCCGCAGCCTGCGCCCGTCCCCGCCATCAGTCGCCAGTGTATACAGGCCCTGCTGCGGCGCCAGCATGTCGCGGACGTCGGGATGGCGCAGGCTGACCCCCGCGATCGCCCATGTGGCGGCGCCCGCCGCCAAGAGATCGTCGGTGTAGGCCGCCTGATGCGCCCTGTGGAAAGCGCCGAGCCCGAGATGGACCTGGCCGATCGCGATGGCCGCGCGATCGTAGCGCGGGCGCCCCACCTCGGGCGGCAGGCGGCCCAGGGATGCCGGCGACAGGCGGATGGTCATCCGATCCACTGCGGCAGGGTGAGGGCGAACCCCGGGACATAGGTGACCATGAGCAACGCCACCAGATGCGCGCCATAGAAGGGCCATATCGAGCGCAACGTGTCCTCCATCCGGACGCGGCCGACGGCGCAGCCGACGAACAGCACGGTTCCGACCGGCGGCGTCACCAGGCCCAGACCCAGATTCATGATCAGCATGATGCCGAACTGCACCGGGTCCATGCCATAGAGCTCGGCCACCGGCAGGAAGATCGGCGTGGTGATGACGATGAGCGGCGCCATGTCCATGACCGTGCCGAGCATCAGCAGGATCGCGTTCATCGCCAGAAAGGCGGTGGTGGGGTCGTCGATGACCCCGGCGAACAGCGTGAAGAGACGGCTCGGCACCTGGTTCACCGCCAGCAGCCAACCGAAGGCCATGGCCGCGCCGATCACCAGCAGCACCATGGCCGTGGTCCGCGCGGCCGCCTGGGTTGCCGCCACGAAGCCGCGCCAGGACAGGGTGCGGAAGATCACCGCGGTGATGAGAAGCGCGTAGAGCACGGCGATCGCGGCCGCCTCGGTCGGCGTGAAGATGCCGAACCGGATGCCGCCGACGATGATGATCGCGGTGCTCAGTCCCGGCAGCGCGGCGACCAGGTGGCCCGCGAGAACCCTCCAGCCGGCGAAGGCGCTGGTCGGGTAGCCGCGCCGCCGGGCCGTCCACCAGGTCACGGCCATCAGGCACGCGCCGAGCAGCAGGCCGGGCACGATCCCGGCCAGGAACAGCGAGGACACCGAGACCGTGCCGCCTGCGGCGATGGAGAACAGGATCAAATTGTGGCTTGGCGGGATGACCAGGCCGATGATCGAGGAGGTGGCCGTGACATTGACCGCGTAATCGGCGTCGTAGCCCTGGTCACGCATCTTCGGGATCAGCACCGAGCCGAGGGCCGAAACGTCGGCGACGGCCGAGCCGGAGATGCCGCCGAACAGGACGCTGGTGGCCACGTTGGCCAAGCCGAGCCCGCCCCGCCGGTGTCCGATCGCCGCCTGCGCCAGGGCGATCAGCCGGTCGGCGATGCCGCCGTGCAGCATGAGCTGGCCGGCGTAGACGAAGCACGGGATGGCCAGGAGCGCGAACACGTTCATGCCGGAGGCGAGCCGCTGCAGCACCACCTCGAGCGGGAAGCCCATGTACGCCGCGCAGGCGAAGGCGGCCGTCCCCAGGGCGAAGGCGATGGGCACGCCGGCAACGAGCAGCACCACGAACGTCCCGAACAAGAGGATCAGCTCCACTCCTCCCGGGCCTCCTCCCCGGCCAGGGTGCGCAGCAGGCCCTCGGCGGCGAACAGGACGATCAGCAGGCCGCTCAGCGGGAAGGGCAGGTAGCGGCTGCCGCTGGGCAGGCCGAGCGTGGGGATGGTCTGCTCCCAGGTCGAGATGGCGATCCGCGCGCCGTACCAGATCATGGCCAAGCCGAAGCCGATCAGGAGCAGCTGCGCGGCGGCTTCGGCCAGGAGACGGCTCCGGCGTGGCAGGCGGTCGCGCAGCATGGTCAGCCCGATATGGGTGCCCTGCCGGACGCCAACCGCGGCAGCCGGAAGCGTGTAGTAGAACAGCAGGTAGACCGCCAGGGTCTCCGACCAGTGCGGGGTGTCGTTGAGCACGTAGCGGCCGAAGATCTGCCAGCCGACCACGCCGGTCATCAGCACCAGCCCGGCGGCCGAGACGAGCAGCACCAGGTCGGCCAGCCGGCCCAAGGGGCCGGCCAGCGCTTCCGATAGCCGGACGAGACGGGGCCGGCGGAGCCGTGGACGGCTCATCGCTCCGGCACCGTGGAGGACGGATCGAGGGTCGACATGGGCAGCGTGGCGGCCGGCTCAGCGTCGCCGCAGGCCGGCCGCCGCCTCGCGGATGGGGTCAGCCCTCCACCGCGCGGATGCGCTCGACCAGGTCGCGGAGGGTGGCGTCGGTCACAAAGCGGTCGTACACCGGCTGCATGGCCTCGATGAACGGCTCCTTGTCGACGTCCTCGATGATCTCGTTGCCGGCGGCGGTGACGGTCGCCTGGGCGGACGCCACGCGCTCGTCCCACAGCGCGCGCATCACCGGCACGCTCTCCCGGGCTGCCTGCCGGATGATCTCGCGATCCTCCGGCGCGAGCCGCTCCCACGACGTCTTCGATGCCACCAGAACCTCGGGCGACATGGAGTGCTGGTCGAGCGTGTAATGCTGCGCCACCTCGAAGTGACGCGTGCTCTCGTAGGACGGCCAGTTGTTCTCCGCGCCGTCGATGACCCCGGTGCGGATCGCGTCGTAGACTTGGCCGAACTCCATGGGCGTGGCGTTGGCGCCGAGCGCCTCGACCATGGCGACGAACAGGTCCGAGTTCTGCACGCGGATGCGCAGGCCTTCCATATCGTCGGGCGCGCGGATCGGCCGGACCGTGTTGTAGAAGGAGCGCGCCCCCGAATCGTAGAAGGCGAGACCGATCATGCCATGGGGCTCCATGGCCGCCAGGATCTCGTCGCCGATCGGACCGTCCACGACAGCCCGCATGTGCTCGATGGAGCGGAACAGGAAGGGCAGGCCCGGGACGGCCGTCTCCGGCACGATGTTGTTGAGCGGCGCCAGGTTGACACGGTTCAGGTCGATCGCGCCGATGATGGTCTGCTCGATCGTGTCGCGTTCCTCGCCGAGTTGTCGACCGGGGAAGACCTGAATCAGGATGCGGCCATCGGTCCGCTCATGAACCAGCTCGGCCATGTGCTCGACCGCCTCCACGGTGGGATAGCCGTCGGCATGGGTGTCCGCCGAGCGGAGGACGATCTCCTGGGCCCGTGTCGCTGGGCCCCATAGCCAGACGGCAACGGCCATGGCCACCGCCACCGCGGTGCCGAGGGCGCGGCCTTCTTGGGAAAAACGCATGGTGTCTCCTCGACCATGATGGATCAGGCTTGCCGGTCGATCCCGGTGCCCCCCTCGCTTTTCGTGATGCGGCCGGCGCCCAGCGCAGGTCGCATAACTTGATACCCTGTTCGTGACCGCCGCGAGGGTCAAGCCTCATCGTACGATGCGATGGTCCGGCGGCGGTCAGCCTTCGGCGGCCAGCCAGCTCGTTATCAGCGTGCCGACCAGGGAGCTTCGGGTGACTGAGCCGACATAGCGGCCCTCGTCGTCCACCACGACGACGACGTTGGCCTCGTGGTCGATCATCCGGCGCAGCACATCGAGCTTGCCGTCGCTCGCGCGCACGGTCAGGGACCGGCCCCAGCTCTCGGTCGTCTCCACCGGCTCGGAGGCGATCTTCCACAGCAGCGTCCGCCGGAGCGGCTCGCGCCAGGCCGGCGTCGCCTGGCCGGGCCCTTCGATCAGGCTGTCCAGGAGCGGCACCTGGCGCAGATCCTCGAACCAGCTTGCGCCGTAATAGCCGACGACGCGGTCCTCGGCGCCGGTCAGCACGACCAAGAGGTCGAAGTCACCGCGGATCAAGGCGGCGCTGATGCTGGTCGCCAGGGAGTAGACCCAGTCCTCGAAGGCCTCCGACTCCGCCGGCCGCGCCTCGACCTCGAGGAAGGTCACCGCCGATCCATGGGTCAAGGCGGCATCGGTGCCGCCGATCGGCGGCGTCGCCAGCACGCGCGGGGCCGTCGGCTCGACCGCCTCGCCGGCGATCTGGGCGAAGCGCGCCTCCACGCCGAAGCCGCTGATCTGAGTCAGCCCGCCGGACAGGATCAGATAGGCGACCAGAGGGCCGAGCAGCAGGCCGAGGAACAGGGTCTGCGGCCCTTCGGTCCACCAGCGGCGCAGCGCGGCCGCGACGCCCGCCACCAGCGCGCAGTAGCCGAGCGACAGGGCCAGGATCAGCGTGTCGATCGCCTCGATGGTCGGATCCTCCGACGGGTCTCTCGATGGTGCCCGGCGCGAGACGTCCGTCTCGCAATCCTCATCAAGATACCGCGGCAAACGAGCCTTCGTCACCGAGCCGACGTCAATTCGGGACCCGAATCGGAAGGCTTCCGAGCCGATGCGCGGCCATCTCGGGCCGGATCGGCGGCGCGGCCCGGCGCCGATCCGCTATCAAGCGGAAACGCCCTGGGCGCCGGGCGAATCGAGCCGATAGGCCTGCTTGACCAGCCGGTAGGCCAGATCGACGGCCACCTCGATGGCCTCGTCCTCGTCCAGCCGGTGGGTGGCGACGAGTTCGGCCAGATAGGCGCAGTCGAGCCGCCGGGCCATGTCGTGGCGCGCGGGGATCGAGAGGAACGCCCGGGTGTCGTCGTTGAAGCCGACCGTGTTGTAGAAGCCCGCGGTCTCCGTCATGGAACGGCGGAAGCGCAGGATCCCCTCCGGACTGTCGTGGAACCACCAGGCCGGGCCCAGCCTCAGCGCCGGGTAATGGCCGGCGAGCGGGGCCAGCTCGCGGGAATAGGCGGTCTCGTCCAGGGTGAACAGGATCACCGTCAGACCGGGCTCGTTGCCGAGGCGGTCGAGCAGCGGCTTCAGGGCGTGCACGAAGTCGGTCGGCGCCGGGATGTCGCCGCCGCGGTCGCGGCCGAAGCGCCGCCACAGCTGGACGTTATGGTTGCGGAACGCGCCCGGGTGCAACTGCATCACCAGCCCGTCGTCGAGGCTCATGCGCGCCATCTCGGTCAGCATCTGCCCGCGGAAGGTCTCGTGGTCGCGGCGGTCGCTGTAGCCGGTGATGATCTTGTGGAACAGGGTCTCCCGGTCCGTCGGGTCGAGGTCCTCGGTTCGGGCCGTGGGATGCCCGTGGTCGGTGGCGGTGGCGCCGAGCCCGGCGAAGAAGGCGCGCCGATTGGCCAGCGCGCGCAGATAGCCCCGCCAGTGGGTCACCTCCTCGCCGGTGATGTCGCCGAGCGCGGCGATGTTCTCGCGGAAGCCCTCGAAGTCCGGATCGACCACCGGATCGGGGCGGAAGGTCGGGATCACCCGGCCCGGCCAGCCGCTGTCCCGGAGCGCCCGGTGATGGGTCAGCGGGTCCACCGGGGCGTCGGTGGTCGCCAGCACCTCGATGCCGAAGCGCTCGAACAGCGCCCGCGGGCGAAAGGCGGGCGTGGCCAACTCGGCCTCGAGCCGGTCGTAGATGGCGTCCGCGGTGTCCGGCGCCAGCCGCTCGCGGATGCCGAACACCTGGTGCAGCACGTGGTCGAGCCAGAGCCGGGACGGGGTCGCCCGGAACCGATGCCAGTGCTCGGCGAGCAGCCGCCAGATCGCGCGCGGGTCCGGCGAAGCGGCGGCGGCGCCGTCCCGGGGCGCCACGCCGAGGCGCTCGAGCGGCACCCCGGCGCTATACAGCAGCCGCAGCACGTAATGGTCCGGCACAATCAGCAGGCGCGCCGGATCCGGAAACGGGCTGTTGTCGGCAAACCAGCGGGGATCGCAGTGGCCGTGGGGGCTGACGATGGGAAGATCCCGGACCTCGGCGAAGAGTCGGCGGGCGACGGCGCGCTGGGCCGGATCGCTCGGGAACAGGCGGTCCTCGTTCAGCGTGAGCGGTCGTGTCATGGCAACGCGCGCGCCCCGGCGTCCGGCGCGGCCCGGCGGGGCCGTCTGTCGTCCGGCGCCGCGCGATGACAGACCCGTCGGGCCCGGTCCGTCAAGGCCGGCGCCGGCGCGGCCACTCCGGCGCCGGTTGTGCCGATGAAGGCCGCTTCGGAGAGCCGGGGACTTGCCGGGCCGGCGCGCATCGTCAGGTCTCTGGCCGGGGCGTTCGCCCGGAGCGCTCGCGTGAGGTCGGCAGGGGAGCGTGCGGCATGGCCTACCAGCCTATCGAGAATTACGGCCTGATCGGCGACATGCATTCGGTCGCGCTGGTCGGCATCAACGGGTCGATCGACTGGCTGTGCCTGCCGCGCTTCGATTCCCCGAGCGTGTTCGGCGCCATCCTGGACGACCGGAAGGGCGGCTCGTTCAGCATCTCGCCGGTCGACGAGACCGCCGCCTGCAAGCAGTTCTATTGGCCGGAGACCAACGTGCTGGTCACCCGCTTCCTCAACGGCGAGGGCGCGGCCGAGCTGACCGACTTCATGCCGGTGCGCGGCCGCCCGGACGGCGGCGCGGAGCACCATCACCAGCTGATCCGCCGGGTCACCGCGGTCCGCGGCGCGCTGCGCCTGAAGGTGCGCTGCCGACCCGGCTTCAACTACGCGCGCGATCGGCACGAGCTGATGTTGTGGGAAGGCGGCGGCGCCTGCTTCCTGTCCGACGGCTACAATCTGGCGCTGGCCACCACGGTGCCGCTCGAGCGGGAGCCGCACGAGGCCGGCGACGCTGCAGTCGGCGAGTTCACCGTCCACGAGGGCGAGACGGCGGTGTTCGTGCTTCGTGAGCTGTCGCCCGAGGCCGGCTGCGGGGTCGAGATGTCCCCCGGTCAGGCCGAGGAGGCGTTCCGCGAGACCGTGGCCTATTGGCGCGGCTGGCTGTCCAAGTGCCAGTACCGCGGCCGCTGGCGCGAGATGGTCGAGCGGTCTGCGCTGATCCTCAAGCTGCTGACCTTCGAGCCGACCGGCGCCATCGTGGCGGCGCCGACCTGCAGCCTGCCGGAGGGCGTCGGCGGCCAGCGCAACTGGGACTACCGCTACACCTGGGTGCGCGACGCCGCCTTCACCGTGTACGCCTTCCTGCGCCTCGGCTTCACCAAGGAGGCCGAGCGCTTCATGAGCTTCATGACCGGGCTGTGCCGCGGGTCGGCCGGCGAGGCGCCGCTGCAGATCATGTACGGCATCGACGGCCGCACCGACCTGACCGAGGAGATCCTTCACCATCTCGACGGCTACCGGGGCTCGAGGCCGGTGCGCATCGGCAACGGCGCCTTCGACCAGCTCCAGCTCGACATCACCGGCGAACTGCTCGACGCCGCCTATCTCTTCAACAAGTACGGCGAGCCGATCTCCTACGACCTGTGGCGCTGGCTGCGCAGCATCGTCGACTGGACCTGCGACAACTGGCACCGCCCGGACGAGGGCGTCTGGGAGGTGCGCGGCGGCCGCAAGCACTTCGTCTACTCGAAGCTGATGTGCTGGGTGGCGCTCGACCGCGGCCTGCGCCTGGCCGACCGACGCTCGCTGCCCTGCGACCGCCAGCGCTGGATGACGGCGCGCGACGAGATCTACCACGACATCATGGAGCGCGGCTGGAGCGACGAGCGCGGCGCCTTCGTCCAGCACTACGACACGGGCTCCCTCGACGCGGCCAACGTCATGATGCCGCTCACCTTCTTCACCTCACCCACGGACCCGCGCATGCTGCGGACGCTCGACGCCATGCTCGAGCCGCCCCAGCGCGGCGGCCTCGTCTCGAACAGCCTGGTCTACCGCTACAACATCGAGGAGGCGCCGGACGGGGTGACCGGCCACGAGGGCACCTTCAACATCTGCACCTTCTGGCTGGTCGAGGCGCTCACCCGGGCCGGCCGCTTCAAGAAGGGCCGGCTCGAGGACGCCCGGCTCATGTTCGAGCGGATGCTCGGATTCGCCAACCATCTCGGCCTCTACGCCGAGGAGACCGGCTACCGCGGCGAGGCGCTCGGCAACTATCCGCAGGCCTTCACCCACCTCGCGCTGATCAGCGCCGCCTTCAACCTCGACCGCGCCCTCGGCCCCGGCGCCTGAGCCTTGCCGGTCGGCGGAGAGACCGTCGGGTTCCGCCCCGCTCCACCCACCCTCCACGCGATGGAGGGCGGGAACGATCGTCAGTCTTTTTGGGGTGTATCGAGGCGAAACGCGCGGTCCTCGCTGGTCCGCCAGATGGGGCGCGCTCATGCGGCGCGGACGTCGGCGATGAAGCGAGTGGCCTCCTGCTTGAGCGTGTCGGACTGCCGCGCCAGCGCCTCGGCGCCGCCGATCACGTCCTTCGCGGCAGCGGTCGTGCTGGCAAGATCGTCGACGACACCCATGATGTCCGTGCTGACCTGACGGGCCGAGCGGGCTGCCGTCTCCACGCTCCGCGAGATCGCGGTGGCGGCCGTCTGCTGTTGGTCGATCGCGGCCGCGATATCCGTCGATGTCCGGTGCAGCCGGTCAATGTGCTCCGCGATCTGCTGGATCGACCGCGCCGATCGCTCGATCTGCTCCTGCACCGTCGAGACCTGGGTCGCAATGTCCTCGGTCGCCCTCGAGGACTGCGAGGCCAGCGACTTCACCTCCGAGGCCACCACGGCGAAGCCCTTGCCCGCGTCGCCGGCCCGTGCCGCCTCGATGGTCGCGTTCAGGGCCAGCAGATTGGTCTGAGCGGCGATGTCGTCGATCAGGCCGATGATCTGGCCGATCCGCTCGGATGCAGCCGACAACCCGGCTACGTCATCGCGGACCCGGCGGGCCTCGTGCACCGCCGCGTCGGAGGCCGTCGCCGCGCTCTCGGACTGCCCGGCGATGTCGCGTATCGCCACGCTCAGATCCTTGACCGTGCCGAGCGCCACGCTCACGCCGTCCGAGGCGTCCGCCGACGCGCGATCGGCGGCGCCGCTGCGCCGCGAGGCGGCGTCGGCCCGTTCCAGCATGCGGTCGGCCGTGGCGCGCAGGCTGTCCGCCTGCTCGGCGAGGGAGGTCACGATGCCGAGCACGACCTCCTCGAAGGTGTCGGCGATCCGGCTCGTCTCGGCCTGGCGCTCGCGGGCGGCCCGGTGCTCGAGAGCCTGCCGGTCCGCCTCCAGACGCTGCCGATCCTGGAGATGATCCTTGAAGACGTGCAGGGCCACGGCCATCTCGCCGATCTCGTCCCGACGGTCCCGGGACGGCAGAACGGTGTCCAGATCACCGCGGGCCAAGGCGGCCATGGCCGTGGTCATGCGGCCGAGCGGGCCGAGCATGCGGCCATGAATCAGCCAGGCCGCGGCAATGGCGAGCGCGACCCCGAGGACCGTGGTCAGGATCAGCGCGCGGTCCGTCGCCGCCTGGATGTGCGCCAGGGCCTCCGCTACCGCGTCCGCGCGGCGGCGCTGATCGGCGGCCAGCCCGGCGGACAGGGTGGCAATCCCGTCCAGGGCCGGGCGATCGTCGATCTTCACGGCGGCGTCGATGGCCGCCGCCGAGGCACCGTCGGCGGCCATGGCCGAGACCTGACCGGCATGGGCGAGATAGAGCTCGACCACCCGGCGTATGGACTCCAGGGCGCGGGCCTCCTCGGGGCTGAGGGGAAAGGCGGCATACCGGTCGAGCGCCGCCAGCGCGGCACCGCCCACCGCCTCGATTCGGCCGGCACGCTCGGCGTCCTTGCGCAGGACATAGTTCTTGAAATCATGGATCAGCCCGCCGTACCCGAGGGCCGCGCGGATCTCGCCGAGGATCTGCGCCGGTGTCGCCGTTTCAGCGCCGATCTCGGCCTGCGCGGCTGCCAGCAGGGTGGCCAGGCCATCGAGCGCGGGCTGATCCGCGATCTTGACGACCCGGTCGATCGCTTCCGGGCTGGCGCCTTCGGCGGCCATGGCGGCCGCCGTGGCGGTGGCGTCCCGGTAGGCCATGACCGTCGCACGGATCCTGTCGATCGCCGCGGCTTCAGGCGCCGTCGGTCTCAAGGCCTCGTATTGGCGCAACAGGGACAGGGCCGCGCCGACGGCGGCGTGTATCTGCGCCACCCGCGGCTCGTCCTGGCGCAGCACAAAGTTCTTGAAACCGTGAATCATGCCACCGTAGCCGAGCTCGGTGCGCAGCTCCGATACAATACGGTTTCGCTCGGACAAGCTTTGGTCAAAGATTGTCCAGCTTCGATCAATAATGAGAGCTTGTTGTCGAATCAAGAAGCCGCCTGAGATCAGCAGCACTGCGAAAAGGACAAAGGCGCCGACAAGCCCGCGCCCGATCGTGCGAAGACGAACTCCGGAGGAGGTGGCCATTTTTCAGTCATCGTCTTTTGAGGGAGGACACTTTGCTCGCGCGGCGGAGCGTAGCCGACTATCTCCGACAACGATTACCTGTCGGTTTAACACCCGCGAGCCCATGGCTCCGGCCATCGGCTCGCAACGGCGCGCTTCGATGGCGCGGGGTTGGCGGGCGCGCCACGTGCGGCCACGTTGCCGGTGCCGTCAAGAAAAAATACAGTGTCTCAAGGACGAAACGGCCGCAGTTTCCCGAGCTGGGAAGAATGCCCACGGAGTCGCGGGTCTCGAGCGAAAAGAGGCTCTACGATTAGATCGTCACCGGCAGTGAAGCGCGGCGATCGTGCTGGTTGGTTTGCGGCGCGGGACCAGTCCGGATGGCGTCGCCTCGCTTGAAATGACAATTTTTTATTTGCTTGACCAACGGTGAAGACGTGCGAGATTTCGTTGAAAATCACTGGTGTGTTGGCTCTGTCCTCCAGTGGAACGTTCCGGGCGAAGCGCCAGGGACGGGCACACCCGTAGATGCGGTGATGACGCGACGCGAATCCGACAGTGCCCGCTCGTCCGGCGCGGGGCGAGCGGAGGTCACGCGGCGCGGACGCCGGCGAGGAAGCGCTGGACGTGCTCGCTCAGCCGGGCCGCCTGCTCCGACAAGGCCTCGGCCGCTTGGCGAACCTGCTCGGAGGCCTGGCCACTGCGATCGGTGGCGCCGGAGACCGCGCCGATGCTCGACGACACCTCCGCCGTGCCCGAGGCCGCCTGGTGCACGTTTCGCGCGATCTCCTGGGTGGCGGCGTTCTGCTGCTCGACAGCGGCGGCGATGGTGGCGGAGATCTCGCTCATCTCCCGAATCCGCCGGGTGATCCGGTCGATCGCCTCGACCGTGCTGCCGGTCGAGCCCTGGATGGCGCGGATCTGGTCGGCGATCTCCTCGGTCGCCTTCGACGTCTGGTTCGCCAGATTCTTCACCTCGGCGGCGACCACGGCGAAGCCCTTGCCGGCCTCGCCGGCGCGCGCCGCCTCGATCGTCGCGTTGAGGGCGAGCAGGTTGGTCTGCTCGGCGATCGAGGTGATCAGGTCGACCACCTCGCCGATGCGCTTGGCGCCGTCGGACAGCTCGCCCACCTGCTGATTGCTGTGCTCGGCCTCCTCGACGGCGGTGCGCGCCAGGTCGGACGAGGCGCCGACCTGGCGGCCGATCTCCTGGATCGAGCTGGTCAGCTCCTCCGCGGCCGCCGACACCGTCTGCACATTTTGTGTGGCCTGCTCCGAGGCCGCCGCCACCGAGGTCGCCTGCCCCGCGGCCTCGGCGACCGAGCGGCTCATCTCGCCCGCGGTGCCGCGCAGCCCCTCGGCGGCGTCGGAGACGGCGTCCAGCAGGCCGCGCACCGACTCGTCGAACCCGGCCGTCAATTGTTCAAGCTCCCGGGCGCGCCGCTCGCGCTGCTCCTGCTCGCGGGCCGCGGCGGCGGCCAGCTCGCTGCCGCGGATCATGCTGTCCTTGAACACCTGCACCGACTTGGCCATCTCGCCGACCTCGTCGTGCCGATCGGTGCCCGGCACCTCGGCGCTCTGATCACCGCCGGCGAGCCGCGCCATGGCCCCGGTCATGCCGACGATCGGCCGTGAGATGCCACGCGCGATGCCCACCGCCGTCGCGACCCCGATCACGATGCTGGCGGCAGCGACGGCGCCGGTGCTCCAGACGGCGCGCTTCATGGCGGCGACGGCGGCCGGCCCCCTCTCGTCCTGCCTCGCCTTCATGGAGAGCTTGAACTCCTCCACCATGGCGGCGACCTGGGGGCCGATGACGTCGAGGGTGTTGACGATCAGGTCGTCGCGCCGCATCAGCTCGTCATAGATCGTGTCCAGGGCCTCGCGGTAGCGCTCGATGGCGCCCGTGGCGAGCCCG
>CAZTHL010000055.1:23222-24851 GCA_964613585.1 uncultured Mycobacteriaceae bacterium
ATAGATCGTGTCCAGGGCCTCGCGGTAGCGCTCGATGGCGCCCGTGGCGAGCCCGGCCAGCTCGCGCCGCCGCGGGTTCTGCAGCTCCGCCAGCATCTCCCGGCTCAAGGCCGGCGCGGCGCCGAGCTCCTCTGTGGCCCGCTCGTAATCGTCCGGGGCGCCGGACATGAGGAAGCGGTTGCCGTAGAGTCGCGCCAGCATGAGATGCTTGGTCAGCCGCCCGGCATAGACGCCGGCCAGGGCGTCGCCGTCGGCGTAGGCGGTCTCCATGATCTCCGAGAGCGCCTCGCGCGCGCCCGTGCCGGACGGGTACATCTCCTCGCCATAGACCGTGTCGATCCGGCGCTGGATCGCCTCGACCTCCCCGAAGGTGTCCTGGTAGCGGCCGAGCAGGCCGCGGATCTCCTCCAGCCGCTCGATCTCCGCCGGGTCGTGCACGATCGCCGCGGTGCTGTCGAGATAGCCCTCCGTCTGCGCCGCGAACCGGCGCACCTCCTCGGCGTCCGAGGCGGTGCCGCGGATGATGAAGTCCTTGACGTTCATCCGCGTCATCAGCATGTGCGCCTGAATGCGGCCGCTCTCGTTCGACGCGCGGGCCAGCTCCCGATACTCCGAGAAGCTCTGCGTGCCGGCGCTGAGCGCCATTATGGCGATGGCATCGATGATGAGCAGCATGCCGATCAGGAGACCGAAGCCGATCCCGATGCGCCAGCCGATGCTGAATCTGCTCCACGCGGCAAGCATGATGCTCTCCCCCAATGGTCGTCCTGTCCACTCCACGGACGCTTCCGTCGCGCACGGGCGAGGTGGGCCCGCTACTCTCCCGGGCGGGCTGAGGCTTTCATGGAGCGATTGAAAAAATCTTATCGCTTATGGAACCTGATCGAGCTTCCGCATCTATCCGTTCCTGGCCGGCCCGGCGCGCGTCCGGCGGGCACCGTCCTTTTGATCGCCGCGGCAGCCTTTGGCGGACCAGCGAGCGCGGCTGATTGCCCGGCCGGCCCGACGCCCGGCATCTCCGTGGACACCGTGGAGCAGCCGGTCCGCCTCGAGGAGGACCGCACGATCGAGGAACTGCGCGCCAAGGCCGATGCCGCGTCGCTGCCCGCCGACGAGGCGCTCCGGCCGGCCGGGCTCTACACGGCCGGCCTCGCGCACGAGATGACGGCGACCTTCGCCGTCCGGTCGCGGCCCGGCGGCCCGGCCTGTGTGTCGGTCGAGTCCGTCCGGATCAGTCTTTCCCTGACCGAGCCGGTGATCTGGCTGGCGCGCGAGGCGGCGGCGCAGGCGTGCTCGCGGCAGGCCGTGCTCGAGCATGAGCGCCGCCACCATGCCATCGACCGGGCCGTGCAAAAAGAGCTCGCGCGGGCGCTGCGGGCCGAGCTCGAGGCCTGGGCGGCGCAGCTCGAACCGGTTCGGGCCGCCGACGGCGAGGCGGGACAGGCCCGCCTCCAGGAGGAACTGGAGCGGCGGGTGAGGCGGGTCAGCGCCACATGGGAGCGGGAGCGCCGGCAGCGCCAGCAGGCCATCGACACGCCCGCCGAATATGCCCGGGTGTCGGCCGCCTGCCGCGATTAGCAGGCTGCTGAAGGACTACGCCGGCTCGCAGACGAAGCCGGAATCGTCGCC
>CAZTHL010000056.1:0-6229 GCA_964613585.1 uncultured Mycobacteriaceae bacterium
GAGGACCGGCGGCTGCTGCTGATGGCCTTCCGCAACAGCGGCAAGTCGACCCTGGTCGGGCTGTTCGCCGCCTGGCTCCTGGTCGAGAACGCGGATCTGCGCATCCTGGTGCTGGCGGCCGATGGTGCCCTGGCGCGCAAGATGGTTCGCAACACCAAGCGCATCCTGGAGCGGCACCGCCTCGCCGCCGGGCTGCGGCCGGAGCAGGCCGATGAGTGGGCCGCCGACCGGTTCACGGTCGCGCGCGCCGCGGAATGGCGCGATCCGTCCATGCTGGCCCGCGGAATCGGCGCCAACCTGACCGGCAGCCGGGCGGATCTCGTAATCTGCGACGATGTCGAGGTGCCGAACACCTGCGACAGCGCCGTGAAGCGGATGGAGCTGCGCGAGCGGCTTGGTGAGATCGACTTCATCCTGACGCCGCAGGGAACGCAGCTCTATGTCGGGACGCCGCACACGTACTATACCGTGTACGCCGAGGCGCCGCGGCCGGAAGCCGGAGAGCGCGCGGCGTTCCTCGACGGTTTTCAGCGGCTGGTGCTGCCCGTGCTGGGGACCGACGGCTCCAGCGCCTGGCCGGAGCGGTTCCCGGCAGATCGGATCGCCGAGTACCGGCGGCGGCACGGCGAGAACCGGTTCTCAAGCCAGATGCAGCTGGTGCCGGTGAACATCGCCGAAAGCCGGCTCGATCCCGACCGGCTCCGCTGCTACGATCTCGAGCTGACCTACCGCGAGGCCGGCCGGCGCGCCTACCTCGATCTCGACGGGCACCACCTCGTCTCGGCCAGCTGCTGCTGGGATCCGGCCTTCGATGGCGGCCGCGCGGGCGGGCGCGGCGACGGCAGCGTCATCGCCGCGGTGTTCTGCGACGCCGACGGCAACGCCTTCGTGCACCGTGTCACGTGGCTGAATCGGCCGGACCGGCGGCAGGGCGGCGACGATGCCGACGAGGCGACGCGGCAGTGCCGCGAGGTTGCCGACTTCCTTGACGCGCTGCATCTGCCGTCGGTGCTCATCGAGATCAACGGCCTCGGCCGGTTCCTGCCGGGACTGCTGCGCCGCGAGCTGGCGCGGCGGCGCGTGCCGGCAACGGTGCGCGAACTGGCAAACCATCGCGGCAAGGATCAGCGCATCCTCGAGGCCTTCGACAGCCGTCTCGCGGCCGGGGCGCTGTTCGTGCACCGGACCGCCTGGACGACCCCCCTCATCACGGAGATGCGGGAATGGCAGCCCGGCTCGGGCAAGGGCCATGACGACGGCCTGGATGCGGTCGCCTGCGCTCTGCTCAACGAGCCGGTGCGGATCGACCACGGCGCGCCGGCCCAGCGCCGTCCCGAATGGCGCCCGGGCCTGCGCCCGGTGCAGGCGACCGATGCCTTCGTCCCGTGACCGCGCACGCCGGCCCCGGCGGCCACGGTGCCTCGGCTCGGCGGGATCGGCGGTCGGGGCGACCGGTCGCGCCGCGCCGAGATCCGGCCCGGCGACGGACGCGCCCGGTCAGCGTGACTCCTGCACCATCGCCTGGTAGACACGCCAAGCGACTTCGACCGACACGCCGCCGGCTCTGGCCCCCGAGGCCAGCATCGCGGCCGACGGCTTCGTCGGAACGGTGGCGAGGCTGCCATCGGTGGCGGTGGTGCCGCCAGATCCCCGTCTCTGCTCGGTCTTCTCGTTCATTTCAAAGCGCAAAACGCCGTGGTCGTCCGGCATCGTCCAACTCCAAGCGATCCCTGACCTATCAAAGCAAGCGCGATGCCAGTTTCTGCCGCGGCGGCCCCGCCAACGGCGGGCCTTGTTTTCGCGGAATTCCGGGAAATTTTCGACAAACCGATGGACTTAAAAATTGTTTGTTAGGGCAATTGCATTTCGCGAAACGCGCCGAAGCTTGGCAATTTGCAAAATTGGATCCTGACAAGACTGCAAATTGGCAATGATGGGGCGTCGAGGTCAGGAGGGCAGCGCCCGCGGGACGAAGGATACCGCCGAGCCGACGAGATGATTCGTCGGTTCGGCTTGGCGTGCGCCCGCCAACCCTGCCGCCGTCCCGGCGCGCCGTCGCGAGCTGGCGCTGTTCCGGCTCAGGCGGCATCACCGGCCCGCTCCCCCGCCCGGCCACCCAGCGACAGCATTCTAAGGCTGGCCGGGCCGGGGGCGGGCCGGAGGCGGGCCGGTGCCGAGTCCGCATCACGCGACGCGGAAACGCTCCACTGTCTGAAGCCATCGGCTCTCGGGCATGGGACGTCAGCGAGGTCGGGATGATCGTGCCGGGTTCGGATCCGCGCCCAGGCATCCCTCCCCGTCCGCCAGCTGGCGCATGAGGTCGCCGGAGGTGATGACGCCCGCCGGCGAGACCCCGAGGCCTGCCCGGTCGAGGGCAGCCGCGACCCAGGTGTTGCAGGTGTTGAACAGATGGAAGCGGCCGTGGGCCGGGTAGAAGCGCACGGCCCCGCCGGCTGCAGACGCGATCGGCCGGGCCCGGCCCGAGGGTGGTCGATCAAGGGTGCCGACGAGATAGGTGATCAGGCGCTCCAGCCCAGCGTCGGACAGGGAGAGCGGCACGGTGTCGGTCGCGGGGTCCCGTCGCGCCGCCGCCGGTGCCGCGTACAGCTGCAGCACCGCGGGCGACGGCTGGAGCGCGGCCGCCAGGGCCTGCCACACGGTCGGGTCCGCCGCCGTGAAATACTCCCGATCGCCCCAGCCGAACTCGACGAAGGGCGATTTCGGGAGGTCGGCCAGCTCGGGCAGGCGGCGGCTCGCGACAAGAGCCTGGCGCGCCACGGCAACCCCCGCATGCCAGCTAAGGCGGCTGACATAGGCGCGAGATCCGGGACAGCCGCCGGGCGGCACCACGGCAGTGGGTGAGGACGGCCGTCCGCACCCGGCCAGGGCCCAGCCTGCCGAGCCGCCGAGCAGCGCGCGGCGCCGCAGCCGTGGCGGTTTGGCCGAGGGCGGCGTGGGCAGGGGCGGCGTGGGCAGGGGCGGCGTGGGCAGGGGCGGCACTCGGGCTCAGCCGCTCACATAGTGGCCGAAGCGACCCTCGAACCGGTCGATGATGCCGTTCAGCCGGTCATCCAGGCGGGATCTCGCCGCCTCGGCGATCGGCCGGGGGATCCGGTGCAAGGGCTCCGCGACGGCTCCAGCGATGCACGCCAACGTGTCACTGTCCCCGCCGAGCGAGACCGCGTTGCGCACCGCGTCCTCGAAATCGGCTGCCTCCAGCGCCGCGACCAGGGCCGGGGGCACGGTGCCGGCACAGGAGATGTCGAAGGCATAGCCTTCCCGGATGGCATCGACACTGCGGGAGAGGTCATAGCCGAAGCGCTCGGTGATCAGAGCCCGGATGGTGGGCGGATGACGCCCCTCCACGGCGAGCCGTACGGCCGCGGCCGCCGCCTCGGCCCCCTTCACCGCATCCGGGTGATCGTGCGTGCAGCGTGCGCTGGTCGCGGCCCGGCTCAGCACGGTGGCCATATCCGGCCCTGTGTGCCCGACCGGGCCGGCCCGCATGGCCGCGCCGTTGCCCCAGCTGCCGTAGGGCGGCCGGTCGTCGGCCAAGCCCCAGGCCAGGAACATGCCGCCGAAGCCGGCGTCCGGGTAGGCGCGCACGTACCGACGCAGCGCCCCGGCGACGTCGCCGCCGTCGAGCAGCCAATGCGCCACGGCGACGCTGCACACGGTGTCGTCGGTGAAGCGGGCGCCCGTCCCGAACAGGGGAAAGTCCTTGGTCTTGATCGGGCGCGCCTCGTAGATCGAGCCGACGATGTCGCCGACGGCGGAGCCCAGCATGACCTCACCTCATTCAAGCCACCGGTCCGGCTTGAACGCTCGAGGCTCGTCCACGGTGCCCGACCGGGCCACGCGCCGGACCCTCGACATCCCGCTCGATGCGCTACCAGGTGCGCACCGGCCCGGTGTCGACGTGGATGAAGCCGGAACGGGGATAGTAGCCGACGCCGCCGGCCCGGAGCGCCAAAGCGGCCTCGTGCAGCCGGCCGATCTCGACGCCCGGCATCCGGATGTCGCATGCCTGACCGCGGACATGAAAGCTGTTGCGCGCGACGCCGGGATTGACCGCAGCCAGCCTGGCATTGGTCTCGGGCGAGCGATAGCCGCAGATCACCTCGAGCGGACGGCTGCCGTCATCGCTCGGTTGCAAGGCGTGAAGAATGTCGAGCAGGGCCGGATCCATGCGCGTGGTCTCTCCCGTGCGCCAGTCCCGGAGGAGCCGATCAAAGCGGGCCAGCACATCCGGATCGTACCAGCCGGACCGCCAGTACTCGGCCCGCAGGGTCTCGCCACTATGGACCTCATGAAGATGGAGCGTGCGTCCGCCCCGCGAGGGTCGTGAGGCCGCAAGACTTGTCCGTACATTCGCACAGACGACCGAAGATGCGGCCAAGGCCACAAGCAAGTCTCGACGAGAAGGCACCAGCAAAGGCTCCCAATTCCGGACCGCGCTCACAAAATCCAGGACGAGCCTGTGGTTCAGGAGCGCAAATGCCGGGCTGTTTGCACGGTCGACACCTTCCGATCAAGACTTCCGACCGTATTCCTTTGTGATAAACCTGTGATGCCACAGTCTTTGTTGTGGATAAGCGAAGGCCGATCGGCGATCCCTTCTCGCACCGAGCGGAAGTCTTGCGCCTTAGCGGGTAGCGAGCCGGCTGCTGCAGCCGGCGTGTAGCGCATCACGGTAAAGCAATCGTTGCCCTTGAGGCTTTTTCCTGCTCGGGTTTGGCGAGTCGGCCGCGATAGCCACGGCAAATTAACAAGTCTTTGAAATTTCAGCGTTCGCTAAGATTTTCACGGCAGCTTGTGCAATCGCCGCCGTCTCGCCGGGACTTGGGCCGGCGCAAGGACTGTCGATTCGGTCGTGCGGGCAACGGGAAGGCTGAAGCGCGCGGGCATGGGACCAGAGGAGCTGTCGGAGATCCTTGAGGGGCACGCCCGCTGGCTGCGGCGCCCCGGCGAGGGCGCTCGTGCCGACCTGAGCATGGCGGACCTCTCCGGCATCGACCTGACCGGCGCGGACCTGCGCGGCGCCAAGCTTGCGGGAGCGCGGCTCGCGAACGCCGGCCTCGAGCGCGTCCGTCTGCAGGGCGCCGACCTGTTCGGCGCGGACCTGAGCCGGGCGCGGCTGGGGCACGCGGACCTGTCCGACGCCGACTTGCGCGGCACACGTCTGCACGGGGCCGACTTCACCAGGGCCAGGCTGCGTCGGGCCGATCTCCGGGACGGCATGCTGCTGACGAGCGCCGGTGGCGGCATCGCCCCCGTGGCGCATCCGGGTGGCAGCCGCCTGACGATCCGCAACGCGATCCTGGCGCGGGCCAACCTCGCCGGCACGAAACTCGGCCCGGCCACCATCGCCCAGACCGACCTGACCGGGGCCGTGCTCCGGGACAGCGATCTCACCGGCGCCGACCTGAGTGGCAGCAACCTGCAGAATGCCGATCTGCGCGGCGCCTTGCTGACCAATGCCAACCTGACCGGCGCGCGGCTCAGCTGCGCCCAGCTCGCCGGCGCCGACCTGACCGGCTGCGAGCTGGCCGGCAGCGAGCTCCTAGGCATCGACCTCGCCGCCTGCGACCTGTCGGCAGCGCGCACCAAGGGCGCCCAGTTCGCCCGACGCCTGGACACCTTGACCAGCGAGCTGCTTCGAGCCATTCACGAGCACGAGCGCTGGATTGGCAGCGCCGGCCGCCGCGGTGCCCGGGCGGTCCTGGAGGGAGCCGACCTCAGCGCGGTAGACCTGCGCGGCGCCAAGCTGGCCGGCGCCATCCTGTGCGGAGCCCGGCTCACGCGCACGCTCATGGCCGGCACGCAGCTGGCCATGGCCGACCTGTCCGGCGCCGACTTGTCCGGCGCCAACCTGCTTCGGGCCAATCTGGCCGGCGCCAATCTGGGGCATGCCCGACTGAACGGCTGCGACCTGACCGGGGCGGATCTCGGACCGGCCGAGGTGCTCAGTCCGGACGGCAGACCGACAGGACGCCTCTGGCCCGCCAGCCTGGTGCACGCCGAGCTGCGCGGCGCGCACCTCTTCAAGGCGGTCCTAACATACGCTAATCTGCAGGACGCGGATCTTGCCTGCGCCGATCTGACGGACACCGAGCTGACCGGAGCCCGGCTGGACGGCGCCCGGCTCGACAGCGCGGAGAGCCTCCCCGCTGAGACGGCCCGCGGCGGCTGACGCCGACGCGACGGCCCGCGGCGGCTGACGCCGACG
>CAZTHL010000056.1:6329-22890 GCA_964613585.1 uncultured Mycobacteriaceae bacterium
GACGGCCCGCGGCGGCTGACGCCGACGCGACGGCCCGCGGCGGCTGACGCCGACGCGGTGGCACCGTCCGGCGCGGGCAGACCGCCTCGCGCCGCTTTCCTGCCCTGCCCGAGCATCCGTAAGCGTGGCCCACCCGGCGCTGCGCTTGCGGACCCGCCTTCCGTCCGGCCGTGTGGTCTCGACAAGTGAATATTAAGGTGTGCAGCGGCATTGAGCACCGCGTCGCCCGAAGCCGCGCGGAAGCCATTGACCTTGGTCGGATCCCCGTCTCGCCCGCCTTCGACCCACTTCTTGCCATGCCGCCGGCTGCTCGCCGCCGCGGCGGCAGCCCTGGCCTGGACGGCCGGGCCGGCCGGCGCCGAGCCATCGCCGCGGACGGTCCCCACCCCCCTCGGCGCCCTGGGCGGCGTCGGCCTGATCACCGTGCCCAGCGCCCGGACGCTGTCCGACGGCGAGGCGGCCGTGAGCGTGGCCGGCGACGGCCGACAGCGGCACGTCAGCCTGACCGTCCAGGCGCTGCCGCGCATCGAGGCCGTTCTCCGCTATTCGGAGCCGGGAGGCTGGCGCCGGGCGGATCCGGGGCCCGTCATCGTCGGCGGCGATGTGAAGGCCGTGCTGCTGCGCGAGGACAGGCACCGGCCCCAGCTTGCCGCCGGCCTCCGCGGCCTCGGCCCCGACAGCCGGCTGCGGGGCGAGTTCATCGCCCTGTCGAAGCGATATCGGGCGGCCGACCTCACGCTCGGGATCGGCTGGGGTCGGCTCGCCGGCGCCGGGAGCTTCCCAAACCCGTTGACCGTGCTCCATGGCCGTTTCGGCCAGGATCGGAGAGGACAGCCGCTCGGCGACCTTCTGGGTGGCCGAACGGCCGGCGTGTTCGGCGGACTCACGCTGGACACACCGCTGGCCGGCCTCGCCTTGCTGGCCGAGTTCGGCCCGCCGCTCGCCCTGACCGGGCCCGTGAGCGCCCACGGCTCGGCCTCGCCGGCGCCCATGGGGGTCGGCCTGTCCTGGGAGCCGCGCCCCTGGCTGCAGGCCGGCCTGGCCGTTGAGCCGGGCCGCCGGGTCACCGCCCGGGCCTCCCTACGCTTCGGCGCCGGCGACCTGCCGCTGCGGGCTGCGGTCCCGGCGCCGCATGCATCCGCCGACTTCGGGTCGCCGGACGGGCCGCTCAGCCCGTCGGCGCTGCTTGAGACCCTGGCGCAACACGGCCTGCCCGTTCGCGCCGTCGAGCGGCGGCCGGACGAGCTCAGAGCCCGGCTTGACGACGATCCCCACCTCGACATCAGCCGGAGCCTCGGCCGCACGGCGCGCCTGCTGAACGGATTGGCCGCACCGGGAGTGGAGCGGTTCCGGATCACGCTGCAGCAGTCCGGCCTGCCGACGGCGGAGATCGATCTGCTGCGCGACGACATCGATCGGGCCGTTCGTCATGCCGGCAGCACGGCCGAAATCTGGCGGACGGCGCGGCTCGCCCCGGCCAGCCCGTCGCGCGGCCGGGGCGGCCTGCGCTTTCGGCTCGAGCCGCGGCTGGAGGTCGATCCGCTCCCGGAAAGCGGCACGCCCGCGGGACGGGCCTCCCTGGTCGGCGGGCTCGGGCTCGATCTCGGCGCCGGCGTCAGGCTCGGGCTGGAGGGACGCCTGAACGGCGCCAGCTCGCTTCCGCCGACGGCGGACGCGGAGCCCGGCGCGACGTCGGCGGTGCGTCGGGATCGCGGCCGCTTCGCCGCAGCCTCGCGGCTGGGGCTCGAGCGGCTCGACCTCAACGGGCTGGGGACCACCGGCGAGCTGTTCGTCCGAGCCGGCCTTGGTGTCTTCGAGGAGGCTCTGCTGGGCCTCGATGCGGAAGCGCTGTGGCGGCCGTTTCGTGGCCGCGTCGCTCTCGGCGCCCAGGTCAGCGCCCTGTGGCGACGGGATCCGGAGACGTTCCTCGGCATTGACGCCGGACCGCGGCCGGGTGCGTTCCTAGATGTCCATTTTCGCCCGGGCCTGGACGACGTGAGCGCGCGCCTGTCGCTCGGCCGGTATCTGGCCGGCGATCTCGGCGCGACCCTGGCCGGGGCGCGGCGCTTCGGCAACGGCCTGACGGTCGGCGCCTTCGTCACCGCCACTGATGCCGCCGAGCCGCCGACGGGCCACATCGATCTCGGCGTCAGGCTGACCGTGCCGCTGCAGTTCATCCGGGGCCTGCCGTCCCGGGCCAGCGCGCAGGTGACCCTGCGACCGCTGACGCGGGATGCCGGCCAGCGACTGGAGCATCCGCTAGCGCTGCAGCCGCTGACCGACCCCGGAAGCTTTGCCGAGATTGCCCGGACCTGGCCCGGCCTGCTCCGATGAGCGGGCCGCGCCGGACCTGGCCGGCGGCAGGCCGGACCGAGCGGTCGTCGCCTCGTCGGCGGGATCGGCCGCACGACCGGGATGGTCGCGAGCCGCCGGGACCGAAAGTGGCGACGCCCGGGCCGCCACAGGACGGCCGCGCCGACCCCGCCGGGCCCAGCGGCCCGGCCGCGGCGTGATCGTTCAGCCGGCCTGGGAACGGCGCGGCGCCGGCTCGACCGCGGCCTCGCCAGCCGCGGCGGGGTCCGCGTCGACCTCCGGCAATCGGCCGCCATCGCGCAGGCGCGGCAAGGACATGGCCGCCTCGACCCGCGGCTGCGACCCCACGGCCTGCAACGACAGCAGCCCCGCTGCCGGGGTCGGCACAGCCGGCTGAGGCAGGCGAACAACCTCGCCCGTCCTGGAGGCGGCGGCCGGCCGCTCGTGGGTCTGCAGCACCTCGCGCAGGACGTGGCGAAAATCGGCTTCGGACGTGCTGCCGGCACGCTCGGACACGATCGACCGCGCGCCGTTCTGCGACCCGGTCGACGAGGAGCCGTGGGCGTTGGGCAGCGGCAACGCAGACGATCCGACGGCCCGGCCCGCCCCGGGAATGAACGCATCGAATTGGCCCGACATGGCCCGCTCCTACTTGGAACCCGCAACGCCTCTCGGAAGAACGTGACGCTGGCGACACGCCGTCCCTGGGTGGGACGGCCTTGTCATAGCAGGGCAAATACTTACCGGCGGTAAACATTGCCGGTCGACGGGCAGGTTCTGCCCGGCAAGGCTCGCCGCTCCGGCTCAGGATGGGCGCGGCTGCATGATGTAGGGCGTGGCGCCGCGCACGTTCTCGTCCAGCATCAGCTCGTGATGAACGGGGGGGAAGGCGCGCTGGCTGCAATCGAGGCGGGGACAGACACGGCAATGCAGGCCGACCGGCACCGCAACGTCCTCGCTTGTCAGGTCGACGCCGTCTGCGTAGACGAGCTGCGCCGCATAGGTGATGTCGCAGCCAAGCGCGATCGCAAAGGTCTGGCCGGGATGCCGGTAGCCGGCCCCGGCCTTGTCCACGGTGCGGGACAGGCTGAAGATGCGCTGCCCATCGGGCATCTCCGAGACCTGCGTATGGATTCGGCGCGGCCATCGAAAGGCATCGTGAAGGTTCCAGCGGGGACAGGCCCCGCCCAGCCGGGCAAAGGGAAGCGCGCTCGCGCTGAGGCGCTTGGAGATGTTGCCGGCCTTGTCGACCCGGATGAGGAAGAAGGGAACGCCGCGGGAGCCGGGTCGCTGCAGCGTGGTAAGGCGGACGCAGACCTGCTCGACACTGGCGGCGAAGCGCTGGCGCAGGATCTCGATGTCGTAGCGCACGGCCGTGGCGGCGCGATAGAAGCGGCCATAGGGCATGAGCAGGGCGCCGGCCAGGTAGTTGGCAAGGCAGATTCGGGCGAGCCGGGCGGCATCCGCGGAGGCGAAGCCGGCATCGGCCACGAGGCGGTCGAGCAGGTCCCGGTAGCGCAGATAGGCGATCTGCACGGCGAGTTGGAAGTTCCGGCTCGGCTGCTCGAGCATCTCCGAGAGCAGCAGACGCCGGCCGTGCCGATCGAATCGGCGCCGGGCCGTGCCCATGACCTCGAGGGGCATCACCTTGACCCGGATATGGAGTTCCTCGTCCAGATAGCGCGACAACCCCTGGGGCAGGTCGTCGCTTTCCAGCATGCCGGACTGCCAGATCTCCTCCGCGGCCGTTTCCAGCTCCGGAAAGTAGTGCAGGTTCGTGTGGAGGAAGTCGTGGACCTGCTCCAGGGGCGGCGGCGGCGCGGGCTCGGCGCCATTCTGGCCGCCGGCCCCGCGCTCGGCGATCTGTCGCAGATCCTCCGTCGTCTTCCGATAGGCCCGATAGAGCGACAGCAGGGCGCCGGCCGGCGCAGGCGCGGCGTTCACGAGGTCGACGATGTCCTGGCCACCCAGACCCGCTCCCTCGAACAGCGGGTCGGCGAACACCTCCTGAACATCGGCCATGAGGCGGGCGCCGTCGTCCTCGGCGAAGGCATGGAGGTCGACATCGAAGGTCTGGCCGAGGCGCAGCAGCATATCGACCGTCACCGGTCGCTGGTTGTTCTCAATCAGGTTGAGGTAGCTGGGCGAAATGCCGAGGCGGCGCGCCATCTCGGCCTGGGTGATGGAATGCTCGCTGCGCAGCCGGCGCACCTTGTGGCCGAGCATCGCTTTCTTGGCCATGACCTGCGCCCTCAGCCGTGCATACCGTGCGCTGCCCGCGCGCTGCGATGTCGGTTTCGGGGTGCCCGCGACCGTCGCCCGACCGGGCCACCCGGTGGGGTCGCGTTATTGACACAATTTACTATCCTGGGCACCCTTTACAAAAATCGTTTACAAAATCGCGGATTTTTCGTCAACGCTTTGTTGACTTGGCCGCCTCATATCAGTAGTCTCCTAATTCAAGAGCGTCCTGAAGTTCACAAGCTTGACAGGTCGGCGTCAGCAGTGCGAGAAGATTACAGGCTGTAAATCGCGCCGCCCGGCAAGTCCGGGTGGCTCGGGCCTCGCGGCTCGCGGCAGGAGCCTGGCAAAGGAGTTGTGGAGAGATGGCACCCCTCGATCAAGGAAGATCGTCCGACGCCCGCGCGATTCATGCGCGGCGCTTCGAGGGCATCCAACGGGACTTCACGCCGGCCGACGTGGATCGGCTGCGCGGCTCCTTCCAGCTCGATCACAGCCTGGCGCGCCTCGGCGCCGAGCGGCTGTGGGAGCTGCTCCACGACCGTGATTTCGTGAACGCCCTGGGCGCGACCACCGGCAACCAGGCCGTCCAGATGGTCCGGGCCGGGCTTGAGGCCATCTACCTCTCCGGCTGGCAGGTAGCGGCGGATGCGAATCTCGCCGGGGAGATGTACCCGGACCAGAGCCTGTATCCGGCGAACTCGGTGCCCGCGGTGGTGCGGCGCATCAACAACGCGCTGCTGCGGGCGGATCAGATCGAGCATGCGGAAGGCGGCGCCCAGCGGTACTGGCTGGCGCCGATCGTGGCCGACGCCGAGGCCGGCTTCGGCGGCGCCCTCAACGCCTTCGAGCTGATGAAGGCGATGATCGAGGCCGGCGCCGCCGGTGTCCATTTCGAGGACCAGCTGGCCTCCGAGAAGAAGTGCGGGCACCTCGGCGGCAAGGTGCTGGTGCCGATCAAGACCTTCATCCGCACCCTCAATGCCGCGCGTCTGGCAGCCGACGTCATGGGCGTGCCCACGGTGCTCGTCGCCCGCACCGACGCCGAGAGCGCCAAGCTCATCACCGCCGACATCGACGAGCGCGACCATCCCTTCATCGACCGGCAGAGCCGGACCGAGGAAGGCTTCCATCCCATCACGGCCAAGGATCGCATCGCCTATTGCATCGAGCGCGGCAAGGCCTTCGCGCCCTATGCGGATCTGCTGTGGATGGAGACCTCCTATCCCGACCTGGACGTCGCCAAGCGCTTCATCGAAGGCGTGCGCGCCGAGTTCCCGGACAAGATGTGCGCCTACAACTGCTCGCCCAGCTTCAATTGGAAGGCCAAGCTGGACGACGCCACCATCGCCAGGTTCCAGCGCGAGCTCGGCGCCATGGGCTACAAGTATCAATTCATCACCCTGGCCGGGTTCCACAGCCTCAACTACGCCACGTTCCAGCTCGCCAAAGGCTACAAGCAGCGGCAGATGTCGGCGTACGCCGAGTTGCAGGAGGCCGAGTTCGCCGCCGAGGCCGACGGCTACACGGCCACTCGCCACCAGCGCGAGGTCGGCACCGGCTACTTCGATGCCGTCGCCCTGGCGGTGACTGGAGGCCTGTCCTCCACCACCGCGATGGGAGAGTCGACCGAGACCGACCAGTTCAAGCGGAACTGAGCCGGATCGCCCCGGATCGCCCCGGATCGCCCCGGATCGCCGAGGAGACGCGAAAGAGACGAGGATGCCGGAAGCGGTATAGCGGACGCAGGGGGTCTGCGTCGTCGGGGGACCGGCGCAGATCCTTGCGCGCTCGGAGCCGATGTTGGGGGACGTCGGTTTCGAGCATTGGGGCCGCCGCCCATTCAGGGCGCTTTTCCTGGGCGGCGGCCCCGCTCATCTTCGGGACATCGGCTGGCTTCGAGACGTCACCTTGGCCGGGGTCGCCATGGCCGGACCCACCGTGGTTCGCTTCAAGACGGCCGGACGGGGCGGCCGACCCGGGAAAATCATGCTGTCCAATCCCGCCTGCTCTGCGCCAGAATGTCCGTCGTCCAACGACCAATAAGGGGAGGACGACGCAATGACCGACGCCACGGAGCAGGTGGCGCAGACGCCGCTGCCGCGCATCAACAAGGTCGATATCGAGCGGCCCTGGCAGTGGCTCCAGGCCGGCTGGCGGGACCTGCGCGCGACACCGACGATCGGTCCGGTGTACGGAGCCCTCTACGCGGTGCTGGGTCTCGGCCTGGTAACGTTCCTGTGGCTGAACCAGGTTCTGTATGTCAGCCTGCCGCTGGGCTCCATGTTCATCCTGCTCGGGCCGATCCTGGCCGTCGGCCTCTACTCGGTGAGCCAGGACCGGATGGACGGGCGCCAGCCGAGCCTGGCGCGCTCGCTCACCGCGTGGCGGGCCAACCCGTCGCAGATCGCGCTGATGGGCGTGGCGCTGCTGCTGTTCGCCTTTGCCTGGATGCGGCTTGCCTTCCTGATCTTCTTCGCCTTCTTCGGGCTTTCGCCGGTGGCGCCCGAGGCCTTGATCATGGTCGACGAGATCCTGTCGCCGGAGCGGATACCGTTCCTTGCGGTCGGCACCGCGGTCGGCGCCGTGCTGGCGGCCTGCGCCTTCGCCATCAGCGTGGTCTCCATCCCCCTGCTTGTCGACCACAGGGAGGCCAACGTCATCACGGCCATCATCACCAGCGTGCGGGCGGTCCAGGAGAATTTCTGGACCATGGCCCTGTGGGCCTGGCTGATCGCCCTGTTCATCGGTGCCGGACTGATCACCGCCTATGTCGGGCTCATCGTCACCCTGCCGCTGATCGGCCACGCCAGTTGGCACGCCTACAAGGACATCGTGTCCTGGGATGAGACGGCGGCATAGACGAGGTGCCGGGAAGCGGCCCGCGCCGAAAGCCCGGTCGAGGAGTGAGCGCGCGCGCCCCCCGCGGACCACGCCGTCCGGCACTGTGGAGTCCGATCTCGCCCGCCCTTAAGGGACGCGAAAGGCGTCCCAGCCGACAAGACGGGGAGGAAGGAAGGAGCCGGACAGCATGGCAAGTGCAGGCAAATGGGCCTTTGGGGTCGCGATGGCGTCTCTCGCCATCGCCGGCCTCGTCCTGGCGAGCCGGTCGGACGAGGATGGCCCGTATCTTGCCGGCCTGATGCTCTTCCTGTTGGGGATCCTTGTAGTCTTCCGGCTGATCGGCCGCCATTCGGGCACACCGCAGAAGCCGCATTGACCGGGTCGGAGCCGATGGCCCCGGGCCCGCGTCGGCAAACCGTCGACGACCGGAGCCGACCCGTCCCGGCGTGTCCTCACCTCCTGGCGCCGTTCCTGCGGCGCTTCAGCTTGAGGTACATCATCGCGGCCAGAAGCGCGTCGTTCAACGCGTCGTGCTGGGCCCGAACCGGCAGGTCGAGCTCCTGGACGATGGTGTTGAAGCGGAGATCGACATAGCGACCGGGGTTCTCCCGAAACTTCATATCGTAGAACATGCCGGAGACCTCGACGATCCGGTTCGGCAGCGAGATGCCGAGCCGATCGAGCAGGTACTTGTTGATCATGGTCACGTCGAATTCGACGTAGTAGCCGACCAGAGGGCGGCTGCCGACGAAGCGGAGCAGCTGGTCGAGCCCCTGGTCGACCGTCATGCCCTGCCGCAGGTCCATGGGCCGCAACTGATGCACCGCCATGGCCTCCGCGGACATGCCCATGGTCGGCCGGATCAGCAGCTCGAGCCGCTCGCTGGTGAGGATGGTGTTGCCGCGGATCTTGACCGCCGCAATGCTGACGATGTCGTCGACCCAAGGGTCCAGGCCCGTGGTCTCGGTGTCGAGCGCCACCAGCTCGCCCGTCGTGTCAGGCTCGAACAGGAAGGCAAAGGCCGGGTCGCGCAGCAGCATGCGATCGACCCGGCGCTTCAGGTAGCGAAGCATCGCGTCAGCCGCGTCGGCCGCCGTCCGGGCTCCGCCGCGCCCGGGATCGGCAAACAGGTGGTGACGATCGGCACGGCATGGCTAGAACATGCTCAACCGGAAGTGATACCGGACAAATTCCTTGAACCTCTTGACGACATAAAGCGAGTCGCGCAGCACGTCGCGCTCCAAGGTCGACAGATCATCGGGCCTGATGAAGTTGTCGGTCGGCTGATCCACGGCGATCTGCGCGAGCTTGTTGCGCAGCTGCAGGCCGAGCAGAAAGTTGAAGGCCTCAATGAGTTCCATCGCGAAGGTGTTGTCGAAGATGCCCTTGTCCCGCAGGTCGCGGATCCGCTCGCTGGTGTTGGTGGTCTTTAGCCGGTGCTCGAGGGCCAGGCTGCGCACTCCATGGACGATGGGAAAGATGCCGCCCTTCTTGATCTCCAGGGTGTCCTTGTGGCGTTGGCCCTTCTCGACGACGAGGTTGTGGAACATGCCGAGCGGCGTGCTGAAGGTGTCGATCGCCTTGGCGAACCGTGAGTAGAAGGGATTGTTGTCGCTGAGCAGCCCGAACATGTAGATCTTGGCGTCGTCGAGCAGCTTGGCATCGCCGGCCACCGCGACCGCGTCGTAGAAGATGGCGAGGTTGAGCGGCGACCACTCGTCCGGCGTCAGGATCCAGGAGTGCAAGCTCCGCTTGAAGTCGGCAAGGGACTTTGACCAAGCCGGATTGCTCACCATGATGTCGCCTTCGCATCTCGGATAGCCGAAATCGAGAAGAGCGTGCGTGAAGTCGTGGCGAAAGCGATCAACCACCTTGACGGGCAGGTCGTGCCGGAAGATGACCGCGTTGTCCTGATCGCTCTTCATGATCTGCTCGCCCCGCCCTTCGCTGCCCATGACGATCAGGCAGGCGTCCTCGCGCAGTTCCGGCGGGGCCACCATCGAGTACAGCTTGGCGAATATCTTCCGATGCAGCTGGGTCACCAGCTGGGTGATGAAGTGGATCTTGACCCCGCTGTTGTGCAGGATCTGGATCGAGTTCATCACATTGTTGCTGGCCAGTCGCAGCTCGTTCTCGGTCGTGGCGCGCTCCACCTGCATGGCCACGATGTGCGAGTGGTTCGACAGGAAGCTGAGCAGATCGATCTCGTCGAGCACGCCGATGAAGCCGTCGCCGTCGGAGACGACGACCCGCCGAAGCGAGTGCTTGGTCATCAGGATCAGCGCATTGTAGAGAAAGTCGTCGGCCCGCACCGTCACAGGCTCGAAATGGGCGATCGCGCCGACCGGAGCGGTCACGGGCTGATCCTTCAGGATCACGGCCTTGGCCAGGTTCATGCCGGTGACGATGCCGATCCTCTCGCCGTCCCGCACGAGCAGCGCGTTGACGTGGGCCTCCTCCATGCGGTGCCCGGCATCGCGCAGCGATGCGGACGCATCGACGGACACGGCCGGATGGATGTACGCTTGGTTCACCCGGGCCAGCATGAGCTGGTTCAGCTCCCGGTTGCCCTGCCGGCTGGCGAAGGCGTCGAGCTTGGCCGAAATGTCCTGGTAGAGGTAGGCGCCGAAGGCGGGATTTCCGCGGATCAGCTCGAACAGCACCTCGCGCGGCAGCATGTAGCAGAGCGCCTCCTCGCGCACGACGAAGGAGGTGCCGGTCGATCCGTGGGTCAGCGCGCGGCTGTCGAAGGCGTCGTTCGGCCGCATCATGGCGACCACCTCGTCGCCCTGACGCTCCTCGATATAGCCTTTGATGACGACGTACAGGTGATCGGGCGTCTCGCCGGCCCGGATGATCGTGGTGCCGGCCGGAAAGAAGCCGATGTCCAGGCTGTCGATGACCCTGGTGACCTCCGGCCCGACGAGACGGTCGAAGGGCGGGATCGAGAAGTCGAAGGACTTGGGCATGGCCTCGTTCCTGATACCCGATCATGGCCGGCTCGTGACGCCGCGCCGCCGGCGGCCCGCAAAAGGCGCGAAGCCCCGGGAGCAGGACGGCTCCCGGGGCTCCGACGCTTGAGGCGGGGGGCGCCTCAGGAACAGCGGCACGGGCGCTAGTGCGCCGTCGCCCCTTCCGCGCCGACGCCGGTCTGCGAGCGGACGAACTGTGCCTCGAAGGCCTGCTCCTCGGACCGGGCGTTCTCGCTCCTGTCGGTGACGGAGAACAGCCAGATGCCGACGAACGCGGCCGTGATCGAGAACAGCGCCGGGTACTTCGACGGGAAGATCGCCTCCTCGAAGCCCAGGATCTCGACCCATACGGTCGGTCCGAGGACGACCAGCACCACGGCGGTGAACAGGCCGAGGAAGCCGCCCAACAGGGCGCCGCGCGTCGTCAGCTTGGACCAGAACATGGACAGGAACAGGATCGGGAAGTTGGCGCTCGCCGCGATGGCGAAGGCCAAACCGACCATGAACGCGATGTTCTGGTTCTCGAACGCGATGCCCAGGAGGATGGCGACGACGCCGAGGCAGACGGTGGCGATCTTCGACACCCGCACCTCGGCAATCTCGTCGGCGTGGCCGCGCTTGAACACCGAAGCGTAGAGATCATGGCTGACCGCCGACGCGCCGGCCAGGGTCAGGCCCGAGACCACTGCCAGGATGGTGGCGAAGGCCACCGCCGAGATGAAGCCGAGGAAGACGCTGCCCAGGCTGGCCTCGGCCAGATGGATGGCCGCCATGTTGTTGCCGCCGATCAACTCGCCGCCGCCCAGGATGACAATGGCGCCGAAGCCGATGATGAAGGTCAGGATGTAGAAGTAGCCGATGAAGCCGGTGGCGTAGAGGACCGAGCGGCGCGCCTGCTTGGCGTCGGCGACGGTGAAGAAGCGCATCAGGATGTGCGGCAGCCCGGCGGTGCCGAACATCAGGGCCACCCCTAGGGAGATCGCGTCGATCGGGTTCGTGACCAGCCCGCCCGGCTCCATGATGTCGAGGCCCTTCGGGTGCGTGTCGACGGCCTGCTGGAACAGGTTCTCGAGGCTGAAGCCGACGGCCCACAGGACGGCGACGGCCATCATGGTGGCGCCGGTCAGCAGCAGCACCGCCTTGATGATCTGCACCCAGGTGGTCGCGATCATGCCGCCGAAGGTGACGTACATGATCATGAGCGCGCCGACCACGATGACCGCGAGTTCGTAGGGCAGCCCGAACAGCAGCTGGATCAGCTTGCCGGCGCCGACCATCTGCGCGATCAGGTAGAGCGCCACCACTGTCAGCGAGCCGCAGGCGGCCAGGCTGCGGATGGGAGTCTGGCGCAGGCGGAACGAGGCCACATCGGCGAAGGTGTACTTGCCGAGGTTGCGCAGCCGCTCGGCCACCAGAAACAGGATCACCGGCCAGCCGACCAGGAAGCCGACGGAGTAGACCAGGCCGTCGAAGCCGGACAGGTACACAAGGCCGGAAATGCCGAGGAACGAGGCCGCGGACATGTAGTCGCCGGCGATCGCCAGGCCGTTCTGGAACCCGGTGATGCCGCCGCCGGCGGCATAGAACTGCGCCGCCGACTTGGTCTGCCGGGCGGCCCAGTAGGTGATGCCCAGGGTGCCGATGACGAAGACCAGGAACATGAGGATGGCGGGGACATTGATCGAGCGCTGCTCGACCTCGCCGCCGATGGCATCGGCGGCCAGCGCCGCCGGCGCGGCGAGCAGCAGCGCGCTCGCCGCGAGACACAGGGCAGTTCGGCGCATTACTTGGTTTCCTCGATGATTTCTTTGATCTTGGTGTCGAACTCGCGATTGGCCCGGCTGACATAGACGCCGGTGAGCACGATCGCCGAAATGATGACCAGCACCCCGACCGGAATGCCGATGGTGATCACCGAGCCCGGGAAGACGGGCGTGCCCAGCAGCTGCGGGGCGAACGCGATGACCATGATGAAGCCATAGTAGATTACCAGAATGATCGCCGACATCTGCCAGCCGAAGCGGGCGCGCACCTTGACGAGCTCCTGGAACTTCGGACTGTCCTTGATACGTTCCGTGACTTCACGGGACATGGACGCCTCCTCCACCAAGACGGATTTGCCGGCCCGCGGGCGCGGAGCCGTTGTGGCCGCCGGGGTCGGGATGCGGGCGCAGAGACCCGGGCTCCGGACGGCTCTTGATCGATGCCGGGACCTTACGGATGACCGACCGGTTTTGTCGGCACCGACGACGGGAAACGGCGCGGACGGCTGGCGGCCCGTGCCACGACGATCAAGACCGGCTGACCGTCATGCGCCATCGCAGCGGGCCTCTGCCACCGAGCGAGCCCATCGAATAGCGTCATCTTAACCCTAAAAGCAACACTGATGAACTCGACGTGGGTCAAGGCATCCACCCTTGAATCGGGACCGCTCCACTGATTTCTCAACGAGGAAAATTTCCGCCGTTGTCACCATCCGGCCAAAAAACTCCTTGGGCCGCCCGACGCCGTCACCTTATCGTCAAAGTTTCAAGCCCACGGCCGCAAGGCCCGAGAACAAGCTGCCAAGGAGGCCCGTTCGTGCTCGACAGCTGCTCCGTCTCCGAGCCGAGAGCGACGTTCATCTCTCACCTCGAGTGCTCGTGGACAGGCCGGCGCTACCCGGCCGACCGGGCTCATGGCCTCTCCCGGGAGGGCAAGCCGCTGCTGGTCCGGTACGACCTCGAGGGGCTGGCCAGTCGGGTGGACAAGAGCTCGCTGCGCGCGCGGCCGTCCGGGCTCTGGCGGTACCGCGAGTTCCTGCCGGTCCGCTACGCAGCCAACGTCGTCAGCCTGGGCGAGGTGGCGACGCCGCTGGTGCCGCTGCCGCGTCTCGCGGACGCCTTCCAGACCGAGGCCCTGCTGGTCAAGGACGAAGGGCGGCTGCCGACCGGCTCGTTCAAGGCGCGCGGCCTCGCCGTGGCGGTCTCCATGGCCCGGGAGCTCGGGCTCGACCATCTGGCCATGGCCAGCAACGGCAATGCCGGCGCCGCGCTTGCCGCCTACTGCGGACGGGCCGGGCTGCAGTCCACGGTGTTCTGCCCGGAGGACACGCCACCGCTGCATCTGGCGGAGATCGGTGCCCACGGCGGCACGGCGTATCGGGTCAACGGGCTGATCGACGACTGCGCCCGCCTGGTCGCCATGGGCAGCGAGCCCGGCGGCTGGTTCGACGTGTCGACCCTGAAGGAGCCCTACCGCATCGAGGGCAAGAAGACCATGGGGCTTGAACTCGCCGACCAGTTCGGCTGGGACGTGCCCGACGTGATCTTCTACCCCACCGGAGGCGGCACCGGCCTGATCGGCATGTGGAAGGCCTTCGCCGAACTGGGCGCGATCGGCTGGATCGGGGCCAAGCGGCCGCGGCTCGTCGCCGTCCAGGCCGAGGGCTGCGCTCCCCTGGTGCGCGCCTACGACAGCGGCGAGAGCCAGGCGGCCCGCTGGGAGGACGCGCGCACCGTCGCCACGGGCATCCGGGTGCCGGCAGCGCTGGGCGACTACCTGATCCTCGAGGCGGTGCGCAAGAGCGGCGGCTTTGCGCTCGCCGTGTCGGACGAGGCCATCCTGGCGGCTCGCGACGAGGTGGCCCGCGCCGAGGGAATGCTGCTCAGCTCCGAGGGTGCGGCCACCTATGCCGCCTACAAGAGGGCCCTCCACGACGGCCGCGTCGCCCGGGATGAGGTGGCGGTGCTGTTCAATTGCGCAAGCGGACTGAAGTCACCGCTGCCCGACAGCTCGATCCGTCTCGATCGCCTTGGTCCAATCGACTTTGCCCTGCTGTGATCGGCGCCCTGCTGTGATCGGCGCCCGGCTGCGATCGGCGCCCGGCTGTCAGCGGGCTCGCACGGCCGGCGCGCCACGCGGCTGCGACGAGACGCCCGGGCCCCCGGGGCCGGTTCGCGCTTGCTGAGGAGGCGGGGGGCCCCAGTGTCGCTGGAACCGGAGCCGCGGTGCGATGTTCGCCGGGTTCCTCCCAGCACAACTGGAGTGCGCCATGAAGAACGACCTGCGTCTGAGCGAGGCCGAGGCGAAGGCGATCGCCGAAGGACTGACCCGCGTCCTGTCGGATACCTTCATGACCTACTTGAAGACGCACGGCTTCCACTGGAATGTCGAGGGTCCCCGCTTCCATTCGATGCACGAGATGCTCGAGGACCAGTACAAGGAGCTGTGGGAGGCGATCGACGACATCGCCGAGCGGATCCGCGCCCTCGGCTACTATGCTCCGGCCGCGCTCGCCGACTATCGCGAGATCTCTCAGATCGTTGAGGAGCGGACCGTCCCGGCGGCCAACCGGATGCTCGAGATCCTTGCCGACGATCATGAGACGACGGTGCGGACCATCCGCGGCGTCTATTCCGTCGCCGAGGAGGCCGGCGATCAGGCCACCACGAACCTGTTCGACGACCGGCTGTCCGAGCACGAGGAGGCGATCTGGATGCTGCGCGCCATGGCCCGCGGCGAGGATGTCGGGCGCGCGAGCCCGATCATGGAACAGTTCGCCTAGCCAACGGCGGCCCCCGCCCGTCGCCCGGGCCTGCCGCCGGGGAGGACGGGCGGGCGACCCCGGCCGCCCGCCCGAGTATGCTTGCGGCGGAGCCGAGGATCAGGCCGGAGGAGTCGGCAGCAGGACCCGGTCGATGACGTGGATGATGCCGTTGTCGGCCTCCACGCCGCTTTGCACCACCGTGGCGCCGTTCACCATTAGCTCCTCCTCGTCCATGCGGAACATGACCCGCTGGTCGATCAGCGTCATCACCGCGTGGACACCCATGGCTCCTTCGGGAGCGTCCTCGGCGGGCTTGATCTGTTCGGCCGTCAGGTCGGCCGGCACGACGTGGTAGGCGAGGATGTCCCTCAGCCAATCCCGCCGCTCCATGTCGAGCAGTTCCTCGATCTGCCCTTCGGGCAGCACGCCAAAGGCCGCGTCGGTGGGGGCGAAAACGGTGAACGGGCCGTCCTGCTTGAGCGTCTCGGTCATGCCGGCCGCATCGATGAGGTCGAGCAGCACCGTGAAGTTGCCGGCCTCATCCGCCGTCTCGATGATGTCGGCCGCGTAGGCTGCCCCGCCGGCCACGACCAGCGGCAGGGCCATCGCCAGCGCCCGGGCGGATGTGAGCAGTCCAGTCATGAAGCATCTCCCACGACGTCGGGGGTGTGATCGGGGAGCGCAGGCCTCGCTGATCCGAAGCCAGGGGCGCCCCCGCCCTACAACGCGGAGCGAGAGGATCGGAGCTCATTGCTCACAGACACGTGATCGACCCGCCAGCGGGCCTCCTGCCTACTGGATCACGATGCGAGGCGGCGCCCGACGTGGCTGGGCGGCCTGGCCGGTCAGGTTCTCCCACATGCGCGCGGCGATCTCACGATAGACGGCCGCATGCCGGCCGGCAGGATCGGCCACGACGATCGGGGTGCCGCTGTCCGAGCTCTCACGGATGCTCAGCTCGAGCGGCACCTCGCCCAAGAAGTCGCAGCCGAGCCGTGCCGCTTCCCGGCGGGCGCCGCCGTGGCCGAAGACATCATGCTGATGCCCGCAGCTGGGGCAGAGGAAATAGGACATGTTCTCGATGATGCCGAGCACCGGCACGTCGACCTTTCGGAACATGTTCAGCCCCTTGCGGGCATCGAGCAGCGCGATGTCCTGCGGCGTCGAGACGATGACGGCGCCGGACAGCGGCACCTGCTGCGCCATGGTCAGCTGGGCGTCGCCGGTGCCGGGCGGCATGTCGACGACCATGATGTCGAGCTCGCCCCAGTTGACGTCGCGCAGCATCTGGGTCAGCGCGCTCTGCACCATCGGGCCCCGCCAGATCATCGGGGTCTCCTCGTCAACCATGAAGCCGATCGACATGACGGCGACGCCGTGGTTGCGCATCGGATTGATGCTGCGGCCGTCGGGCGATTCCGGCTTGCCGTGGATGCCCATCATCCGGGGCATGGACGGGCCGTAGATGTCGGCGTCGAGCAGGCCGACGGCGAGGCCGTTGGCGGCCAGCCCGAGCGCCAGATTGGCGGCGGTGGTCGACTTGCCGACGCCGCCCTTGCCCGACGCCACCGCGACGATTGTCCGCACGTCGGGCAGGCTGATCCGCCCGGGGGCGCCGCCGCCCGGCCCGGCAGGCCCGGAGCCGGCGGCCGGGCCGGCGGCC
>CAZTHL010000057.1:0-6351 GCA_964613585.1 uncultured Mycobacteriaceae bacterium
CCGCGCCGGGAAGGTGAGGGATGGCTTGGCTGGGGCGGCAGGATTCGAACCTGCGCATGGCGGTACCAAAAACCGCTGCCTTACCGCTTGGCTACGCCCCACCGTCGTCGGCGCGGAGGCTACCGGCAAACACATAGGCCATCAAGCGCCGGCGCCGCTGCGGCCGGTTGGATCCACCGGACGGGCCGTTGCGTCCGCGGAACGCGCCTCCTAAGACTTGCTTAAGCTCAAGGGTTCTTGAATCTCGGCAATCGCCGAGGCAGGCACGAACAGGCTGGCCATGACGGACCGACATCCCACGGACGAGCCGCAGCCGTCCCATGAACCGGCACCGGAGGACGGTCTGCCGGCGGACGATCCGGTTCTGGTCGAGGTCCGCCGGCTGGCCCGGCGGGTCGACCGGCTCGAGACGGGGCTGGAGCGCCTGCTGGCGCAGGACCGGCCGCCGCCGGCCTCCGGCGAGACCATCCGTATCGAGCGGCCGCCGGTGCCCGACCCCGAGAGCCGTCAGCGGCACGCCCGGATCGCCGAGCGCGTGGCCGAGCGGGCGCTCGCGACCGGACAGCTGCCGATCCCCCGTGACCCCGCCGACGGGTCCCCGATTGAGCCCGACCCGACCGATCCCCGCCCGACCGGGCCCGGCCGCCTCGACCCTGGCCGGCCGCTCCTGTCCGCCGACACGCCGTCGGGGCCGGTGCCTCGCCGCCGCCGCCCGGTCGCGCCGGTCGCCGCCTGGGTGGGCGTGGTTGTCGCGATCATCGGCGGCGTCGCCTTCTGGCTCCAGCGGGACCGGGAGATCTCCGCCGAGCTGCGCAGCCGGGTCGCCGAGACCTACCAGGATGTGATCGACGGCGAGGCCGACGAGACGATCACCGTCACCGGCCAAGTGCCGCTGCCGCCGGACGAGACGCTCGCCGGGGCCGGACCGCTTCCGGGGGACGACGCCGCCATTCCGGTGGCGACCAGGGACGACGCAGCGATGGCGGTGGCGGCGCCGCCCGCAGACGATCAGGAGGCCGATCCTGCTGCCACCGGGGCCGTGCCCGGGTCCGCCGAGGCGCCGGCCGGTGCGACAAGGGCCGAGGCGCCGGCCGGCGGGACAGGGGCCGAGGCGCCGGCCGGCGGGACAGGGGCCGAGGCGCCGGCCGGCGGGACAGGGACCGAGCCGACGACGGCGGATGATGGTCCCGCGGTCGCGGCCGGGCCGCCGGGCGAGGTCGAGGAGGCTGCGCCGGTGGCGCTCGACCCGGCGCGGGCGCCGCTGCCCGAGGAGGCCGCGCCGGAGCTCGAGGCCCTGGCGCGGCGGGCGCTCTCCGGCAATCCCGAGGCACAGCACGATCTCGCCACGGTCTACGCTCTCGGCAATCGGGTGCCACAGAACTTCGAGCGGGCGGCCTATTGGTACGGCCAGTCGGCCGACGCCGGAATCGTCAACGCGCGCTATAATCTGGGCGTGCTGCAGACCCGCGGCATGGGTGTGCCACGGGACGTCGGGTCGGCGTTCCGCCAGTTCCGGCAGGCCGCCGAGGCCGGGCACCCGGACGCCCAGAATGCCCTGGGGCTGGCCTACCTGCAGGGCAACGGCGTCGAGCGTGACGTGCTGCGCGCCGCGGCCTGGTTCCAGGAGGCCCACGCCGCCGGCAATCCGCAGGGCGCCTACAATCTCGGCCGCATCTTCGAGCAGGGGGTCGACGGCGCGCCCGATCTGACGGCCGCGGCCGGCTGGTACCAGGCGGCCGCGGACGCCGGCGACGCGGACGCGGCCGCGGCGCTGGAGCGCGTCGCCGAGGCCGTGGACGAGATCCCGGAGGAGCCGCCGCCGATGCGCGCCTCCCTGCCGCCGCCGGACCGCCCGGCCGAGGCCGCCGCGCTCGACCCGGCCGAAGCCGCCTCCGGCGAGGCGCTTGACCGCGAGGCGATCCGCGAGCTTCAGCGCCTTCTGGCCCGGCTCGGCCACGATCCGGGGCCGGCCGACGGGCTGATGGGCTCGCGCACCGCGGCGGCCATCGAGAGCTTCCAGGAGGCGCGTGGGCTCACCGTCACCGGCGAGCCGACCACGGGGCTGCTCAACGCCCTGCGCCAAGTGGCGGAGCAGCGCTAAAGCGTTTCCGTGTGCTGCGGAGTCTGCGAGGCTCCTTGAGCCGGAAACGCTCTACCTCAGGGGCTCGACGCGGGTTCTTCCGAACGTCCGATCCTTAACGCCGTGCGTCTCCCGCGCCGCCCCGGCAACGCCCGTCGTCCGGCGCAGGCGTGCCGGCTCAGCGTGTCGGCCGTTCGCAAGCGGAGGTCCGAGCAGGCGCTGGCTCGGAAGCTGGCGAGGAGCGAGGCGCCCACCGGCGCCGCGATCGGGGCCCGCTACAGGAATCGGGCGCGGCGGACCCACCAGCCGGGCCGGGCCGCGGCCAGCGCGCGCGCCGCCTGATCGGCCGCGGTCGAGTCCGCGTACAGGCCGAAGCAGGTGGCGCCGCTGCCCGACATGCGCGCCAGCCGGCAGCCGGGCGTGGCGGCCAGCCGGCGCTCCGCCTCGGCGATCACCGGGGCCAACGCTCGGGCCGCCGGCGCCAGATCGTTGCGTCGTTCCGCGATAATGTCGATCAGGTCGGCCGGCCGAGCCGGTCGCTCGTCGAAGGTGCCCGGTCCGGAAAAGTCGCCGGCGCGGGTCCGGAACACGTCGGCGGTCGATACCGGCACCGCCGGATTGGCCAGCACCGCCGGCAGCCCGGCGAGGTCGGGGCCGGCCGCCAGGGTCTCGCCGATGCCGGAGACAAACCGCGTCGCCGAGGCCAGGCACACCGGCACGTCCGCGCCAAGCCGCGCCAGCCCGGACCCCAGGACGGCGGCCGGATCGACCTCCCAGAGACGCCCCAGGGCGCGCAGCACCGCCGCGGCGTCGGCCGAGCCGCCGCCGATGCCGCTCGACACCGGCAACTCCTTGGTCAGGTGCACGGCGACATCGGGTGGCCGGTCGAGCGCCGCGGCAAGGCGGCGGGCGGCGTGCAGCACCAGATTGTCCTCGCCCGCCGGCAGGTCGGCGGCGTGCCGTCCGTCCAGCGTCAGACGTGGCCCGGCCCCGGGCGCCGGTGCCACCGTGACACGGTCGCCGAGGTCGACGAAGCCGACCAGGCTGTCCAGCAGATGATAGCCGTCCGGCCGGCGGCCGACGACATGGAGATAGAGATTGATCTTGGCCGGCGCCGGCTCGGCGATCCGGCCGCCGGCGGCCAGCGCTGCCCGGGAGCCCATGGCCGGCGTCGACCGCCCATCCGCTAGTGGGTGACCGGGTCCGGCTGCTCCTCGGCGGTGCCGTCCCGGCTGATCGCGTCCGACAGGATCGCCGGATCGACCAGCCCGTTGGCCAGCTTGTCCTCGATCGCCAGGATCAGATCCCGTTCCTCGGCGTCGCGCAACGCCTTGCGCCACTGGAAGCGGGCCTCGGTGCGCCGGCCGACCATCCAGTAGGCGTCGCCCAGATGGTCGTTGATGACGGCGTCGCCCGGCCGCAGCGCCGCCGCGCGTTCGAGCTCGACGACCGCCTCGTCCAGGCGGCCGGTGCGGAAGTAGACCCAGCCCAGGCTGTCGACGATGTAGCCGTCGTTCGGCATCATCTCGACCGCCTTGCGCACCATCTCCTCGGCCCGGTCGAGATGCTCGCCGCGGTCGATCCAGGAGTATCCCAGGTAGTTGAGCAGGCTGGCATGCTCCGGCTCGATCTCGACGGCGGCCAGCAGATCGGCCTCGGCGCGCTCCCAGTTCCTGGCGCGCTCGAGCGCGATGCCGCGCCGATACAGGAACGTCCAGTCCCGGCTCAGCCGCTCCGGCGCGCGCTCAAAGGCGCGGTCGTAGGCCGCGACCGCCTGGTCGAAGCGCTCGTTCGCGCGGTGCAGGTCGCCCAGCCGGATCAGCGGCTCCGGATTGTCCGGCCGCTCGCCGGCCATGGTCTCGAGCAGCGCGCCGGCGTCGTCGAGACGCTCCAGATCCTCCAGGGCCTCGGCCATGCGCAGCCGGGCCGACCAGGCCACCGGGGTTCCGGCCGGCACCGCCGCCAGAACGTCGAGGGCGTCGTCGTGGCGATCCTGGTCGCTCAGCAGATCGCCGATCAGAATCTGCGCGAGCGCGAAGTCCGGACGCAGATGAAGCGCGAGCCGCGTATAGATCTGCGCCAGGTCGTTGGCGCCCTCGTCCTGGATCAGGCTGGCGATCTGGAACAGAGCCTCCGCCGCGCCGTCCACGGGGCCGTTGATGGGCCGTTGGGGGCCAAGCCCCTGCTCCAGCCGCTCCCGGGCCGGCGCGACGATGACGCTGTACGGATGCCCGTCCTGGTAGCCGTCATAGACGGCCCGAGCCCGCTCGATGTCGCCCTGCTCCTCGAAGAAGGCGCCGGCCGACAGCACCAGCCGCACGGTGTCGCTGCCCTCGAGGGCGGTCTCGTAGGCGGCGCGCGCCGCCTCCGACTCGCCGGCGCCGTCCAGGATCAGCGCCTTGTGCATGGCCCCCAGCGCGGCCAGGCCGTCGATCTCGATGAAGGCCTGGAGCGTGTCCAGCGCGGCGCCGGCATCGCCCTGGCCCGCCTGCGCCCAGCCGGCCAGCAGCGGCTGGACGAAGCGGGAAATGCCGGTCTTCTCCAACGCTTGGAGATGCTCGAGCGCCGCCGCGGGGCGGTTCCCGCGCAGCGCGTCGACGGCGAGAGCGGTGCGCGACAGCGGGTCCGAGGGATCGCGCTCGACGACCCGACGGGCGAGGTCGACGGCCTCGGCCATGCGGCCGCCGGCGAGCGCCACGGTGAAGGCGCGCCTCTGCAGATGGGCGTTGTCCAGATCAAAGGACAGCGCCTGCAAGAGGTAGCGGACGGCCGAATCCAGGTCCTTTTTCTGCACCGCGAAGCTGCCCGCCAGGTAGGCTCCGGCCTGGGTCTGCGCCGCGGCGTCGAGCCGGCCGACCTCGGGCACCACGGAGCGGCTGGCCAGCCCGCCTTCGGCATGCGCGGCCGGGCTGACGGCTGCCAGGCCGAGCCCCAGGGCGACCGCCATGGCGGCGCTCGGAAGCCGCTTGAGCTGATCCCGCCGTCCTCGTGTCATCGTGCCATCCTCTTGACTGCTGACTGCGCCGCTGCCGTGTCCGGGAAATGCCCGGCTCAGAATTGTTTTTGTGAGCCTAAGATGTCCTTGCCCCATAGGACAATACCGCACCGTTCTCCGGCTCCAGCGGCATGCCGGCAACGCCCATCGTCTGACAAGCGACAAGCATGGGACGGGCCGGCCGGCGACCCGGAGCGACCGGCGTCCGGCCGTCCGGCCGTCCGGCCGTCCGGGAGGATCGGCGCGAAGGGCATCGCCGAAGGCAGGACGTTGCGCCACCGGTCCTTTCACGCCACCGGTCCTTTCACAAGGCGTCGCCGCCGCCGTCGGGCGTGTCCGTGATCGGGAGGCCGGGTGGCGCGAGCGGCGCAGCGGAACCGCTTGCGCCGGACCGCGCCGACGGGCGAAGCTGGCGCGGGGCGGACCGGCGGATGTCATTGCCGTGCAGGCCCTGGCCATGCGGCCGTCGGCCCCGAGCCGCTGCTTGACGCAGCCGAGCGGTCGGCTTGTCCCGGGGCTCCGGTCGTCCCCTGGAGGCCGGATCGAATACAAGACAAATTGAAAGCAATGCCGAGGGAAGGAGCGCACAACATGAGCATCACCATGGAGTCCGGGACCGCCGAGCCCGAGGAGCGCGTCAACGGCCTGGATGTGGCGGCCCTCAAGCAGGTCATCGAGGACGTCAAGCAGGATCCGGGCAAGGCCTCGGTGGGATTCGCGGTTCGCTCGGTCTGGGAGGGCCAGACCCGGAGCGTGACGCGGGTCGACGGCTACACGCTCGCCGGTCAGGACATCCGCCGGGAGTTCGCCATCGCCATCGACGAGCCGACCGAGCTGCTCGGCACGGACAGCGCGCCCAATCCGCAGGAGATGCTGATGGCCGCGCTGAACGCCTGCATGATCGTCGGCTACGTGGCCGGCGCCGCGATGCGTGGCATCACGCTGGAGAAGCTGGAGATCGAGACCGCGGGCGCGCTCGACCTGCGCGGCTTCCTCGGGCTCGACGACACGATCCCGCCGGGCTACGAGGCGCTGAAGTACACGGTGCGGGTCAAGGGCGACGGCAGCCCCGAGGCCTTTCGGGAGATCCATGAGCGGGTCATGGAGACCTCGCCCAATTACTTCAACGTCGCCCGGCCGATCCGCCTCGACGCCGACCTCGTGGTGGAGAGCTGATGCCCGCGAGCCCATGGCGGTGGCCATGGGCTCGTGACGGCGCGCCCGGGCGGCGGCAGGGGTGGCGGGCGCGCCACCAGCCCTGCCGCCACCAGCCCTG
>CAZTHL010000057.1:6451-22719 GCA_964613585.1 uncultured Mycobacteriaceae bacterium
CCGGGCGGCGGCAGGGGTGGCGGGCGCGCCACCAGCCCTGCCGCCACCAGCCCTGTCGACGGGTCGTCTCGGCGGCTCGGCGGCATGAGAGGGCCCGACGTCGGCAATTCTCCCCCGCGGAACGCCGGCCTCGGACGCGCGGCGACGTCGCGGGGGCCGGCCTCGGCGGGCGGCGCCCTCACGCCGCCCGGGCGGGGCCGGCGAGCAGCGCCTCGATCTCGTCGAGGCGCCGGGCGCGCGTGCCCTCGGGCGTGCCGACGGCGGTGATGATGCCGCGGAGGCCCTTGGCCATTCGCTCGCGCGCGGCCGGATCGTCGGGAAGCATGGCCGGCAGGGCCGCCACCGCGGCGTCGCGGTCCACGGTCAGCGCCAGCGATTGCGTGCGCACCATCGCCTTGAAGGCGGCCAGGGTCACATCGGGCGCGTGCTCGGCGCGCAGCCGGTTGAGCATCTCGAAGGCGCGCTCGTCGGCGCCCGGGCCGGCCATGCCGATGTAGAGCAGGGCGCGGATGAAGGCGTCGCGCGGGGTTCCTTCGTCCAGACCGGCCCGGATCTCGGCCATGCGCTTCCGCGCAAACTCGATCTCCTCGGGCTCGAGCCCCGGCCGCCGCCGCGGCGCGGCGTCGTCGGCGCGGAGGCCGAGCAGCGCCTGCAGCAGCGGCTGGCTGTAGATGGCAAGGAACAGCTGCTCCTGTGCGTGGTCGCGCAGCAGCTTCCAGCTGTCGAGCGCCGCGGTCACCTGGGAGGACAGCAGCGCCTGGGCCTCCCGCCACGGGTTGTCCGGCGCCGCCGGCCGGCGCCCGGCGCGGATCGGCTCGGCCATGCCGGCGATCAGCGCCATGAGCGGGTTGCGATCCGAGAAGATTTGGTGCGGCAGCTCGGCCGGCTGCAGCCCGTGCAGCCGATGCGCCAGGTCGAGCTGCCCGACCATGGCGCGCACAAAGGGCTGCGCCAGCGTCCGGTAGACGCCGAGATTGATCTCCGAGACCCGGCGAACGGCGGCGAAGCGGCGCTCATCGTCAAGGCTCGGCCGCACGATCGCGCGCACGTCGTCGAGCGTCCGGGGCTCGAACCGGCTGATCCACTCGCCGCGGACCATGTCGGCGCCGGCCCGGGCCTCGGCCTTCGGGATAAGCACCGCCTCGTAGAGCCCGGGCGGCAGCACGTCGATCAGGTCGATGTTGGTGGTGAGCTCCTGGTGCTCCTTCCGCGCGACGCTGCCCGACACGAAGATGCCAAGATGGCCGATGCTGGCGTGGACGGAATAGACGATGGTCTGGCCGCAGGCGGCGATGTCCGCGTCGGAGCCGTAGAGATCGGTGATCCAGCCGAGCGCCTGCTGCGGGGGCGTGATGTCGTCGCCCTCGGAGCAGAAGCAGATGATCGGCGAGCGGATGCTGCGCAGATCGATGCGCACGCCGTCTCCGGTGACAATCTCGGCGGTGGCCAGCCGGTTGCCGATGAACAGCTGATCGACGATCCACTGCATCTCCTCGGCGTTGAGGCTGACATGGCCGCCCCACCACTTCTCGAACTCGAGAAATCGTTCCGGCTCGGTGTCGATCCTGGACCAGACGGTGTAGCCCTTGGTCCAGAAGGTGTTGGCCGGGTTCAGGCTCTCGAAGTTGCTGACCAGGTGGGCGCCATCGAAGGTGCCGCCGCCGAGATCGCTGGTCAGCGCGGTCAGCCAGCTGCCGCCGAGCAGGCCGCCGGCGTAGCGCATCGGGTTCCGCCCGATCACGCCGGCCCAGTACGACAGCGGCGCGCCCGGCACCAGGATCGGGCCGAACAGCTCCGGGCGCGTCGCCGCCAGCATCATCACCGCCCAGCCGGCCTGGCAGTTGCCGATGACGCAGGGCTTGCCGTCGGCCTCCGGATGCCGCTCGATCACGGTCTCGAGGAACATCGCCTCGGCGCGCATGATGTCCTCGAGGGTCTGCCCCGGCTCCGGATCCGGGGTGAAGCCGACGAAGTAGCAGGGATGGCCGGCGCGCAGGGCCATGCCGAGCTCGCTGTCGGCCTTGAAGCCGCCGATGCCCGGGCCGTGGCCGGCGCGCGGATCGACCACGACGAAGGGCCGCTTGCGCTGGTCGAGGACGACTCCCTCCGGCGGCAGCACCTCGACCAGCAGATAGTTGACCGGCGGCTCGAAGGCGCGGGCATCGTGGACCAGCCTCGCCTCGAAGCTGAGCACGTGCGGCACCGGCATCGCTTTGTGCTCGAAGTACTGATTGCCGCGACGCCTCAACACGTCCCAGAACAGTACGGTCCGCTGCGCGGCGTCGACCAGATACTCGGCACTCCAGGCGATCAGCGCGGCGCCCTGGAACAGCGCGGACAGCCCGGCCTGCGCCGGCAGGAGGGACGCCGGCCCCGGCAGCGCGGGGGGCCGGGACGGCTGGAGCGACGGCGGGCGCATGGATCAAACCCTCAGACGAGCGGACACTCGGGGCCCACCGTTCAGAATGGCGGCGAGGGCTCGTTGTTCCGGGGCGATCATGCAACCGCGAGGGCCGGACGGCGCCGGAACGGCGGATGCGACCGGTCACTGCGCCGCCAGGAGCCCGATGTCGCCTCCGTCGGGGGCGCTGGCGGGCGCCGGGAACAGACGGTGCGTCGCCGGCTTTCTTCGTCATGTTGCGCCGCGGCGGGCGGGCAGCGTGCCGGCTCGCCGGGTGGTGCGCCCGAGGGAGAGGCTCATGAGGCAGGCCCACACATCGGATGTGCAGCAGGATGCCGCGGACAAGGACGAGCTGATCAGCCCGGGCCAGCTGCGCAGGATGGTCGAGGATCGTCAGGCGGCGCGCGCCCGCGAGGCCGAGGAGCGGGCCCTGCGCGAGGAAGCGCATCGCCGCGAGCTGCGCGAGGCGTTCATGAGCCGTGAGCTGAGGCCCGATGCCAAGCGTCGGCTGTCGAAGGTGGTGCGCCAGGCGGCCGAGAACGGTCAGCGCGAGGTCCTGGTGCTGCAGTTTCCCGCCGACCTGTGCGAGGACGGCGGCGTGGCCATCAACAACATGCGCTCCGACTGGCCGGAGACCCTGCAAGGCTTCGCCCGGCGGGGCTACCAGTTCTACGAGGAGGAACTGAGACCTCAGGGCTACATGATTCGCGCCCAGATCCTGAGCTATCCGAACCAGATGCTGGGTGATGTCGGGATCTTCCTGAGCTGGTGACGGCCGCGACGACGGGGAGCGGCCGGGCTGGGGCGGCGCGATCATGACAGTTTGAGGATGCCGTTGGGCCGTCGGTCCGGATTGTCTACATCCTGGCGCAGGGGCGTGCCCACCGATCCGGCCGTCCAGCCCATGCCACGCGAGGAGCGCCATGTACACGCCGTACCCGCTTGCCGGCCGCAAGGGGCTCGTCGTCGGCATCGCCAACGACAGCAGCGTCGCCTGGGGCTGCGCCCAGGCCTATCGCCAGCGCGGCGCGGAACTCGCCATCACCTATCTGAACGAGCGGGCCGAGCGCCATGTCCGCCCGCTCGCCGAGCGGCTTGAGGCGCCGATCGTAATGCCGCTCGACGTGCGCCAGCCGGGCCAGCTGGAGGCCGTGTTCGAGCGTATCGCCGAGACCTGGGGCCGGCTCGACTTTGGTCTGCACTCCATCGCGTTCGCGCCCCGGGACGATCTGCACGGGCGGGTCGTCGACTGCTCGCTCGAGGGCTTCCAGATCGCCATGGACGTGTCCTGCCACTCGTTCATCCGGATGGCCCGTCTGGCCGAGCCGCTCATGACGAACGGCGGCTGCCTCGCCACCATGACCTATATCGGCAGCACTCGGGTCGTGCCGAACTACAACATGATGGGTCCGGTCAAGGCGGCGCTGGAGAGCGTCGTGCGCTACCTTGCCGCCGAGCTGGGGCCCAAGGGGATCCGCGTGCACGCCCTGTCGCCCGGGCCCCTGGAGACCCGCGCGGCCTCCGGCATCGCCGAGTTCGACCACCTGATGAAGGACGTCGCGCAGCGGGCGCCGGTGACCCGGCCGGTGACCATCGAGCAGGTCGGCGCGGCGACGGCGGCGCTGGCCACCGACTCCACCGCCACGATCACCGGCGGCATCATCTACATCGACGCCGGCTTCAACGTGATGGCCTGACCATGGGCCGGCCGACAAGGCGCCGATGAACCCGGGATCTAGGAAAGGCGCAGCCATGGATGAGCCGGACACGATCGAGAACCGGACCTTCGACGAGATCGCCGTCGGCGACCACGCCTCGCTGACGCGCACCCTGAGCAGCCAGGATCTCGCTCTGTTCGCGGCGCTCAGCGGCGACATGGCGCCCGACGACATTGACGAGGACTATGCCCGCGACGGCATTCAGTCCCGTGTGGTCGGCCACGGCATGTGGGGCGCCACCATCATCGCCAACGTGCTCGGCACCCGGCTGCCCGGTCCGGGCACCCTCTACACCGGCGCCGACCTGCGCTTCGTCGGGCCGATCGGCGAGGGTGACACGCTGACCGTCGACCTCGTTGTGCGGGAGAAGCAGCCGGCCGACCGGACCGTCGTGCTCGACTGCGCCGGCATCAACCACCTCGACCAGCGCGTGCTCGAGGGGACGGTGCGGGTGATCGCGCCCGCCGAGAAGATCCGCCGGCCGCGCGGCCAGGCGCCGGAGGTGCAGCTGCGCCGCAGCGGCGGCTACGAGCGGCTGATGGCCTATTGCCGGGAGGAGATCGAGGCGGTGCCGGTGGCCGTCGCGCATCCGTGCGACCGCTCGTCCCTGGGCGCGGCCGTGGAGGCCGGCCGGCGCAACCTGCTGGTGCCGATCCTGGTCGGCCCGGAGGCGCGCATCCGCGGGGTCGCCGAGGAGCACGACTTCGACCTGTCGGGCCTGGAGCTCATCGATGCCGAGCACAGCCACCACGCGGCCGCGCTGGCGGTCGAGCAGGTGCGGCTCGGCCGGGCCGGCGTCCTGATGAAGGGCAGCCTGCACACCGACGAGCTGATGGAGGCGGTGGTCGACCGGGCCAAGGGCCTGCGCACCGAGCGGCGCATCAGCCACGCCTTCATCATGGACGTGGCGACCCATTCCGACGTGCTGATCATCACCGACGCGGCCATCAACATCGCGCCGGGGCTCGAGGCGAAGCGGGACATCTGCCAGAACGCCATCGACCTCGCCCACGCGCTCGGCATCGAGCAGCCGAAGGTGGCGATCCTCTCGGCGGTGGAGACGGTCACCGGGCGCATCCCCTCGACCCTCGACGCCGCCGCCCTGTGCAAGATGGCCGACCGCGGCCAGATCACCGGCGGCCTGCTGGACGGGCCGCTCGCCTTCGACAACGCGATCAGCCCGGAGGCCGCGCGCATCAAGAACATCACCTCTCCGGTCGCGGGGCATGCCAACATCCTGGTGGTGCCCGACCTGGAGGCCGGCAACATCCTGGCCAAGCAGCTGACCTTCCTGGGCAAGGCCGATGCCGCCGGCGTGGTGCTGGGCGCGCGGGTGCCGATCATCCTGACCAGCCGGGCCGACAGCCGGCGCACCAAGCTGGCCTCCTGCGCGATCGCCGCGATCATGGCCCGGGCGAGCCGCGAGCAGCTTCCAAAGGTGCCGAAGGGGCCGAACGGATGAGCGACGCGATCCTGGTGCTGAACGCCGGCTCCTCGAGCATCAAGCTCTCGATCTTCACGGTCGACGGAGCGGACCCGGCCGCGCCGGACGGGCTCGAGGAGACCCTGAGCGGCCAGATCGAGGGCCTCGGCAACAGGCCCCGCTTCACGGTGAAGGACGCCGGCGGTGCGGTCCTGGAGGACGCCGAGTGGGGCGAGGTCGGCGGCCATGCCGAGGCGCTGGAGCGGCTGCGCGGCTGGCTCGCGGACCGGCCCGGCATGGCCACCCTGATCGCCGTCGGCCATCGCGTGGTCCATGGCGGGCCCGACCTGGCCCGGCCGGTGCTGGTCGACGCCGCCGTGCTGGAGCGTCTGGAGCGGCTGGTGCCGCTGGCGCCGCTGCATCAGCCGCACAATCTGGCGCCGATCCGGGTCGTTGCCGGGCAGATGCCGGACCTGCCGCAGGTGGCCTGCTTCGATACCGCCTTCCACCGCGGCCACCCGGAGGTCGCCGACCGCTACGCCCTGCCGGCCGAGCTTCACGACCGGGGCGTGCGCCGCTACGGCTTTCACGGGCTGTCCTACGAGCACATCGCCCGGTCGCTGCCGGACGAGCTGGCCCGGGCCAAGGTGGTCGTCGCCCATCTCGGCAACGGCTGCAGCATGTGCGCGCTCGACGCCGGGCGCAGCGTCGAGAGCAGCATGGGCTTCACCGCGGTCGACGGCCTGCCCATGGGCACCCGCTGCGGCGCCCTCGATCCCGGCGCCGTGCTCTACTTCCTGCAGGAGCTGGGCATGGACGCCGGCGCGGTGGAGGATCTCATCTACCGGCGCTCCGGGCTGCTCGGCGTGTCCGGCGTCAGCAACGACATGCGCGCGCTCCTGGCCAGCGAGAGCCCGGGCGCGCGGCTCGCCATCGACCTGTTCGTCTACCGGATCGGCCAGGAGCTGGGCCGGCTCGCCGCCAGCCTGCACGGGCTCGACGGCCTCGTCTTCACCGCCGGCATCGGCGAGAACGCCGCGCCGATCCGCGAGCGGGTGTGCCGCGACGCGGCCTGGCTCGGCCTCGAGCTCGACGCCGCGGCGAACGCGGCCGGCGGCCCGCGCCTCAGCCGCGACGGCAGCCGCGTCTCGGCCTGGGTGATCCCGACCGACGAGGAGCGCATGATCGCGCGGCACACCCTGGCGACGGTGCGGCGCGAATGCCGATTAACATGACCTTGCCGGTACAATTTCCCGAAAGCGCTTTGTGAAAACAGCGCCTCACGGCGATCCAGGCAATCGATTATTCGAGTGTCGCGCGAGAAGTGCCGATCCAGCCAGTATCGATCGGCCGCTTTATTGTTTCTATAATGTATCATATTGGTGAATCCCACTTACGAGCTCTGCTTGTATTGATAAGCAGGTGGCGAGGCGGCGAAGCCCAAGTCCCACCATTCCGGCGATGTCTGGCTTTAGCTGACCATATGACTATTCGTGCGCGGGAGGACCGGCAACGCCCCTCATGACGAGTGGCTTATCCAAATAATGAGCTTGTTCGTCAGAAACCCGTTTTGAAGACATCATTGGAAGGAGGGCGGCCTCATGGAAGCTGAGCTCATACCAAAAGGTGCGGTCCGGCTTTCTCTGACATGGGATGACGGGCCTGAGATCCGGTTTTTGGCAAGGGAGAGAATCGACTTCGCCCAGCTTCAGGAAAAGCTGGTCGGCGTGGCCCGGCAGAACGGCAGGCTCCCACTCAACATGTTCTTCTACGCCGGGATCTGCCCGGCGAAGAATCTGGATCTGATCATTGACGAGGATTTCTCGGGCGTCGACCATGTCATCGACGAGGTCCAGGCCGGGATGCGGCAGCTCGAGCGGTTCGAGCGGGGCCATGGCCGCCTGCGGGACCATCGGCTGAGATCGATCTATCTCGGCCTTCGCCGAGCGGCGGCCCGCGGCACGGCGCGGGATGAGCGCCGGGCCCTGGCCAGCCTTCTGTTCCGTGGGCCGAGCACGACGCGGCAGATCGCCTCCGATCTCAGCATCCACGACTGCCAGGCCGTGCGGGTGCTCGAGGCCCTCGGCGACGCCCTCGACCGAAGGCCGGCGCCCGATCAGGGAGACCCTTCCAACGAGGAGGTCTGGTCTCTCAGGACCGACAGCCCGACCCTGGCGGCTGTCCTCTACCTGCTCCGGTGCACCCTTGGCCTCGATCCGATCGCCGTGCTCGGCCGACTGCGGGAGACGTCTCATGCCTGATCCAGCGGATCTGCTCAATTGGCACGTGTTCGCCTATCTGGCGATCATCGTGGCCACCCAGGCTCTTCTTGCCCTGGTCCGGTCGGCACGCGGCTGGCTGATCCGGCGCCGCCGGCGGCGGGCCGGGCTGGGCCGCCCGGGCATGGGCGGCGAGCCGCTCGTCGATCATGCGATGAAGCTGCAGAACGTGCGCAAGGCGGCCACCGTCGAGGCGGTCCTGCTGGTGCTGACCGTCTTCGTCGTGCCGTTCGTCATGATCGACACCGTGGCCGACCCGGCGACGCAGGAGGCGATCGCCGTCACCTTCCTGGCGCTCGTCATCTGGGTGCTGATCTCGGCGACCGACGTCGCCAAAGCGCTGCTCAGCGGCACGGCGTTCCGCGCCTTCGCCGGCTTCCGGCAGCCGTTCCAGGTGGGTGACCGGGTCTCGCTCCAGGGCCATACCGGCAAGGTCGTGGAGATCGGGCCCTTCTTCGTCCGGCTGGTCACGTCCGACGACGACCTCGTCAGCATCCCGACGGCGTCGCTCTGGTCCTCGACGCTGACCTCGTCCAACGCCGGGGAGCGGGCCTCGCTGACGGTGATGGCGTTCCATCTGGCGCCCTTCGTCGGCGACGCCCAGCTGAGGGAGGCGAAGCGCGGCCTGTGGGAGGCCGTGCAGCGTTCGATGTATTGGGACTTCGACAAGCCGCTCAACATTTTCGTGGCGCAGACGCCGGATGCCATCGTGCTGACGGTCAAGGCCTATGTCGCCCTGACCTACAACGAGGCGCACTTCCGCTCGGACGTGACCCAGGCGTTCCTGGAGACCGCCCACCGGGCCGACGTGCCGCTGGCCGCCTCGCTGTGGCAGCGTGACGTCGCGCCGGCATGGTCGGTCGACCGGGCGCAGGTGCCGACTATCTCCACGCCCACCCACCAGCAGGCGGCATGACGTCACCCGGGCTGGGCCGGCACCGCCTTGCGGCGGCGCCGGCGCGGCCCGGGGCCTTGGCCTCCTCGCCGAAGCAGGCGGCCGCCGGCGGCGGTGATCCCCTGGGCCGGGCTCAGCATCGGCCGACGAGCGCGGCCTCGACCTCCCGGATGCAGGCGGCGTCCCCTGGGCCAGAGCTACCGCGAGGAGGGCCGAGGAGGGCAAGGTCAAGAAGCGCACGCTGGCCGACCTGTCGAGCCTGCCCTGGGAAACGATCGGGCTGCTCCGGACGGTGTTCGCCCGCGTGCCCGAGCGACCTAGCGTTGGCGCCCTCCCCCTCGCCGGGCCGACGAGGAAGCTCGTCGGCTCGGCGCCATGAGGTGCCTGTCCGCCTACCGCGAGATCAGCCCCTCCAGCTCGGGCTGCAGGGCCTGGAGCTCCTGCACCAGCGCGTTCGTCTCGGCCACCCGCACCTCGATCTGACGGAACAGCTCGCGCGCCCGCGCGACCACGTCCGGCCTGGGCGAGGCGGTGTCGAGGGTCACCGCGATCGGGCAGTGGTCGGACAGCCGGAACTCCTCGACCTCGGCCTCGCTGATGATGACCTGGCGGAACGAGGCCGGCATCAGCCAGTCATGGGCCTGCTCGTCGAGCACGATGTGGTCGATGAACACCGGGAACCGACGGTCCAGGCATTCCGCGGTGACACCCGCGGCCACGCGCGACAGGTCGAGCGGGGCCGGGTCGCCGTCGTCGATCTCCCGGAAGAACTGGCCGTTGGGCTCGGTGTCGAAGCGGCGGTTGAAGTCGCCGAGCACGATGAACGGCACGTCCTCGCGGGTACGCTCGTCGATCCAGTGCTCGAGTATCGGCAGCTGCTGCGCCAGGCGCCGGCAGTCGGGGTCGTCGCCGGTCAGGTCGTCGTCGAAGCAGAAGCTCTTCAGATGCACCGACAGCAGGCGCAGCCGCTTGCCGTCCAGCTCCACCGTGATGTCGGTGCCGCGGCGCAGGCCGCCGTCGAGCGCCAGCGCCTCGAGATCGCGGTCCTCGACCACCGGGATGTCCCGGCGCACCGCGAAGCCGGTCCGCATCGGGTTGTTCCGGTCGGAGAAGAAGAACGCGTAGTCCTCGGGATCGAACACCCGGGCCGCGGCCTCGGGCCCGTCGACCTCCTGCAGCGCCACGATGTCGGCGTCGAGCGCCGCCGCGATCGCCTGCAGCCGGGCGAAGTCCTCCGGATCCCGCGGGACCGGGCCGGCCCCCGTGTCGGCACGCAGATGCTCGATGTTCCAGGTGGCGATGGTGACCGTGCGGGCGTCGGCCGCGCCGGCGACCAGGGTAGCGGCGGCCAGCGCCGTGAGAGCGCGTCCGACCATGGTCTTGAATCCTTTAATTCATGGTTAATGACCCCTGAATAGCAGCCACCCTTTGGGCGTCCAAGAAAAAAACCTGTCGGAAGGAGCTTCTTGTGTCGGCAGTCTACTGTATTCGTCCGAGAGATTGCCTCATGTCGCGGAGTTGATAGTTTCCTTTGTTCTTATACTATGCACCAATACATCGATCGATTACCTGCAGGCGGGAAAGCCGCCGGTATTTTCTCGCGCGTCCTTGATGGAGCCGGAGCCTGGCACACCGCTGGGCCGACACCGTCCGGTCCAGCCGGGATCACCCGGCGCTCAAAGGGTTCCGGCTCACGCGGCATCGCCGGCCCGCGCAAATGCAAGTCAATCGCACTTTTCTCCATAAAGCGCGTCCTTGAATTGATCCATCGAACTGCGCCATGACTGGAGGCATTGGTGGACGTCGAGACGATCGACTACTCTTTTCATGGACCCTAGAAGGGCTTTTGATCAGCCTCGTGGAGCCAATACGCTCCGCCGGAACGCCATGAGGCCGACAGGCGATGACCGTTCTTGAGCACAACCATTCCCGCGACAGCATCCGCCGGCGCCTCTCCCGGGGGCCGGAGGCCAGCTACCTGCGGGACTGGGTCTATGGCGGCATCGACGGCGCCGTCACCACCTTCGCCATCGTCGCCGGGGCCGTCGGCGCCGGCTTCTCCGAGCGGGTGGCCCTGATCCTCGGCGTGGCCAACGTGATCGCCGACGGCTTCTCGATGGCCGCCGCCAACTACAGCGGCACCAAGGCCGAGCGCGACGACTACAGGCGTCTGGAGCGGGTCGAGGAGCGGCATATCCGGCTTGAGCCGGAGGGGGAGCGCGAGGAAATCCGGCAGATCTTCGCCGCCAAGGGCTTCGGCGGCGCCGATCTGGAGCGCGCGGTCGAGGTCATCACGGCCGACCGACGGCGCTGGATCGACACCATGCTGGCCGAGGAGTACGGCCTGTCCGCCGCGTCGCGCTCGCCCGTCCGCGCGGCGCTCAGCACCTTCGGCGCCTTCCTGGTCTGCGGCCTCGTGCCCCTGCTGCCCCTGCTGCTCGGCCTCGCCCAGCCCTTCGCCGTGGCGATCGGGCTCACCGCCATGGTCTTCGTCGCGATCGGCTCGATCAAGAGCGTCTGGTCGGTGGCGCCCTGGTGGCTCTCCGGCGCGGAGACCCTCGCCATCGGCATGGCCGCGGCCGGCCTCGCCTTCGGCTTCGGCTTCGGGGTGGAGCGGCTCATCTGACGGCCGACCGGGCCGCGCGGCCGGGCGTCAGCCGTACGGCGCCCGAAGATCATGCAGCTGTGCTCCGACGGCTCCCGCTTAAGCGAATGTTACCGTGTCGGCACGCACCATGGTGCTCTTGCTCGCCGCAGGCTCCGTCATGTCCAACCTCTTCAGCGGCGCCGGCCGCGACCTCTATCGCTCGTTCCTTGCGCGCGGCCGCCCCGTCCCGCCCACCGGGTCCCGCCGCCCCGGCACGGCCCGGTCGCGGCCCTTCGTGCTGGCGGCGACCGTGCTCGCCTCGGCCATGGCGTTCATCGATTCCACCGTTGTCATGATCGCCCTGCCCACGCTGCAGGAGGACCTCGGCGCCAGCTTTCCGGCCCTGCAATGGGTGCTGAACGCCTATTCCCTGCTGCTCGGCAGCCTGATCCTGATCGGCGGCGGAGCCGGCGACCGGTTCGGCCGACGCCGCGTGTTCCTGGCCGGCATCGCCCTTTTTGCGCTGGCCTCATGGGCCTGCGCGCTGGCGTCGTCCGCCCCGATGCTGATCGCCGCCCGCGCGCTCCAGGGCATCGGCGCCGCGCTGCTGGTGCCGCAGAGCCTGGCGATCATCGCCGCCGCCTTCCCCCGGGAGCGGCGCGGCCGGGCGATCGGGCTCTGGGCCGGCGCCTCGGCCATCGCCACGGCGCTGGGACCGCCGCTCGGCGGGTTGCTGATCGACGCGCTGGACTGGCGCGCGGTGTTCTGGATCAACCTGCCCCTCTCGGCGGCCGCCATCGCCCTGGCCCTGCGCTGGGTGCCCGAGAGTCGCGGCAGCTCGCCCGTCGGGCCGCTCGATTGGCCGGGCGGTGCCCTCGCCGTGCTCGCCTTCGGCAGCCTGAGCTACGGGCTCACGCTGCTCTCCCAGGGATCCGGCCCGACCCCTGTCGCGATCGCGGCGCTGACCGTGGGTGCGCTGGGGCTGGCCGGTTTCCTCAGCCGCGAGAGGCGCGCGGCCAATCCGGTGATGCCGCTCGGGCTGTTCCGGTCCCGTGCCTTCGCCGCCGCCAACGCCATGACCCTCTTTCTGTACGGCGCCTTCATGGGCATGCTGTTCCTCCTGCCGTTCGAGCTGATCGGCCGTCACGGACTGTCGGCGACCGAGGTCGGGCTGACCCTGCTGCCGATCGGCCTGCTCATCGGCACGCTGTCGCGCCCGGCCGGCGCCTGGGCCGACCGCACCGGACCGCGACCGTTCCTGATCGCCGGCTCGCTTCTCGTGGCACTGGCGGCGCTCGGCCTTGCCCTGCCGCCGATCGGCTTCTGGCCCGGGATCGTCGGGCCGGTCCTGCTGCTCGCCCTCGGCATGGCGCTGGTGGTGGCGCCGCTGACCACGGCGGTGATGAACGGCGTTGCGGACGGCCACGCCGGCGCCGCCTCGGGCGTCAACAATGCCGCCAGCCGCCTTGCCGGGCTGTTCGCGGTGGCCATCCTCGGGGCCGTCGCCTGCGTCGTGTTCACGGGCTCGCTCGAGGCGGCGGGCGTCGCGCCCGGGTCCGTCCGCTTCGGGGTGATGCCGCCGGAAGGCGCGCTGCGCCGCCCGGCGGTCGAGGCGGCGTTCCAGGCGGCCTATGCGGCGGCCCTCGGCACGGCGGCGCTCTGGGGGCTCCTGTCGGCCCTGATCGCGGCGCTTTTCCTGCGCACGGCGCCCGCCGCCGCGCGGTTGGACCGCTCGCCCACCGGATAGCGGCCCGGCGACACCGGGTCCCGAGCGGGCCGGACGCCGACGGCGCGCCACCGCGGTGAGCGCCGTACCGGCGTCGACCGCGACGGAGCGGCCATGTCCCGACGTCCGGCAAGCCCAGCGTTCCGGCGACCGGACGGACGCGCTTGACCCTGATTGTTTCCTCCAAAAGCTGAAACAAGCCCGGTTGCCGCCCTGCTGCAGCTTTTTCTGTCCATTCACCGATTTTTTCTCGCGAACCACGGTTGCTCTGCAAGATGACGTAAAAAGTTCACAGAACCGGAGTCTCGAGGCGCCGGTTCTCCCGGGGCGCCGCACGCCGGCGCTGACACCATAACCGTGCGGGCATGGCCGTGAATACTTCGGGCGGTCCGCGCGTTTCGGGAGAGCCCAAGATGATGTTCAAGTATCAGATCGTCGCCGCCGGTCTCGCGGCCTTCGCGGTCGGCCCGGCCTGGGCCCAGCAGCAGCAGGGTCAGCAGCAGCAGGCCCAGGAGATCGAGATGTCCGAGGTGCCGCAGGCGGTCATGGAGGCGGCCCGGCAGGAGATGCCGGACGCCCAGTTCACCCAGGCGCAGACCGAGCAGGAGGACGGGCGGACCGTCTACGAGCTGGGCGGCCAGAGCGCCGACGGCATGGCCTTCGAGGTCGACGTGTTCGAGGACGGCACGATCCAGGAGGTCGAGCGCGAGATCGGCATGGACCAGGTGCCCAGCCCGGTCCAGCAGGCGCTGCAGGAGGAGATGCAGGGCTTCCAGCCGAGCCTGATCGAGGAGAGCACGCGGGACGGCCAGGTCGCGGCCTATGAGTTCGAGGGCACCGACGCCCAGGGCCAGCAGGCCGTCATCGAGATCTCGTCGGCCGGCGAGGTCATGAGCGTCAGCCAGCAGGACTGACCGACCCGCGGGATCGGGCCGCCGGGCGAGGCGGCCCGATCTCCGCCGTGCGCGCGGCGCGACCGCGACCGCGGGCCGGGCGTGCGAAGGGCTCTGCGTCCCTCCGGGCGCGGACCGGGCAGGAGCCGACCGAGCGCCGCCGCCCCCGCGGCAGCGCGCCCTGCGATCTCGGCGCCTTGGGCCGGCGGGTCAGGCCGAGCGGGCGACGGCGTCGGGCGCGGCCCGATCGAGCCGGCCGAGCAGGTCCGGCAGCGCGTCGATCCGGTCGAGCCGCTCGAAATGCTCGCCCGGGCGCGCCGGCGGGTTCTCCACCGTCTCGTGCTGCCAGGTCAGCGTGTACGGCACGTGCACCGCCTGCGCGCCGATCGCCAGCGGCGGCAGCACATCGGACCGCTCGCTGTTGCCGACCATCAGGAAATCGGCCGGCCGGACGCCATGCTTGGCCAGGAGCCGGCGGTAGGTGGGGGCGTCCTTCTCGGAGACGATCTCGATCCCGGCGAAGCGGTCGGCGAGCCCGGAACGGGCGATCTTGCTCTCCTGGTCGAACAGGTCGCCCTTGGTGATCAGCAGCAGACGGTAGCGCGGCGTCAGGCGATCGAGCACGGCGGGAACCCCGTCGATCAGCTCAACGGGATGCTCCAGCATGCCCTTGCCGAAGTCGATCAGCCGCTGGATGTCGGCGGCGTTGATGCGCGCCTCGGTCAGCTCGATCGCGGTCTCGATCATCGACAGGGTGAAGCCCTTCACGCCGTAGCCGAACAGCTTCAGGTTGCGCACCTCGGTGTCGTAGAGCTGGCGGTCGACGTCCGCGGCCGGCGCGTAGCGCAGCAGCACCTGCCGGAACCGCTCCTGGGTCATGGAGAACAGGGTCTCGTTGTGCCAGAGCGTGTCGTCCCCGTCGAAGCCGATGGTGGTGATCATGGTGGGCCTGGCGATTTCGGGCGCGGGCGTGACTGGAGGACGGGCAGGGTAGCGCACGGGACTGTAGACGGCGTTAGCGGCGGATCCTGGCCGCCGAGGCTCGCCCCACCATCAGCGTCGGGGCGGGCTCACCGTTCCCGGAGCCGCGGCAGCAGCTCGGCGAAGTTGCAGGGCCGGTGCCGGATGTCGAGCTGCGCCGCCAGGATGTCGTCCCAGGCGTCGCGGCACGCGCCGGTCGAGCCCGGCAGAGCGAAGACATAGGTGCCGCCGGCGACCCCGGCGAGCGCCCGGCTCTGGATCGTCGAGGTGCCGATCTTCTGGTAGCTCAGCAGGCGGAACAGCTCACCGAAGCCGGGGATCGGCTTGTCGAGCAACGGCTCGAGCGCCTCCGGCGTGACGTCGCGGCCGGTCACCCCGGTGCCGCCGGTGGTCAGCACCACGTCGATGCCGGGATCGGCGATCCAGTCCCGCACCCTGGCGGCGATCGCCGCGGCGTCGTCGCGCACGATGGCGCGGGCGACCACGGCGTGGCCGGCCGCCGCCGCGCGTTCGGCGAGCGTGTCGCCGGAGGTGTCGTCGGCGGGCGTGCGGCTGTCGGACACCGTCAGCACGGCGATGTTGAGCGGCGCGAACGCCCGGCCCTCGTCGATCCTGCCCATGACTCCCGCGACTCCCGCTCCCGAACCCGGCCGGCCCTGGCCACCGGCCGGCGAAGTCTACCCGCCCCGGAGGAAGCGCGCGACGGCCCTGAGGTCGCTCCACACCTCGCGCTTGCGCTCGGGCGAGCGCAGCAGGAACGCCGGATGATAGGTGGCCACCGCCGGCACCGGGGCGTCCAACCCCTCGACCCTGATCTCCGACCAGCGGCCGCGCAGCCTCATGATGCCCTCGGTGCTGGCGAGCAGCGCCTTGGCCGAGGTGGCGCCGGAGAGGATCAGCAGCCGCGGTCGCTTGAGCACGATGTGCCGCTCGACGAAGGGCAGGCACACGGCGACCTCGCCGGGATTGGGCTGGCGGTTGCCGGGCGGCCGCCAGAACAGCACGTTCGAGATGTAGACGGTCTGCCGGTCGAGCCCGATCGCCGCCAGCATCCGGTCGAGCAGCTGCCCCGCCGGGCCGACGAAGGGCCGGCCGGTACGGTCCTCCTCGGCGCCCGGGGCCTCGCCGATCAGCATGACCTCGGCCGCCGGGTTGCCGTCGCAGAACACCAGGTTGGTGGCGGTGTGCTTGAGCGCGCAGCCCTCGAAGCGGGCAAGCTCGGCGCGCAGCTCCTCCAGCGTCGTGGCGCGGGCGGCGGCGGCGCGCGCGTCCGCCGTCGCCTGCGGGCTGGCGGCGCCCAGCGCGGCGGTCGGCTTCGGCGTCGGGGTCCAGTCCTGCTCGCGGCGAGGGGCGCGCTGCGGGGCC
>CAZTHL010000058.1:0-22715 GCA_964613585.1 uncultured Mycobacteriaceae bacterium
AGGTCTCTGCCCAGCCGAAGCCCATCCCCTCCCAGAGCAGGCGCGTCACCTTGGTCACATTCGAGTTGGCGTCGGGATCGGAGGCGCCGCGGCCGACCACCATCAGCAGGGTGTCGTGCAAGGGCCCCTCGACCCCGCCCGCGTCCAGCGCCTCGCGCACCCGCTCGCCGGCGGCGCGCAGCATCTTGAGGTCGATGCCGAGCTCGCGCCCGTACACCACCTCGGTGCCCGGGTGCTGCGCCATGTAGGTGTTGAGCACCGAGGGAATGTCGTTCTTCACATGGCCGGCGGCGAACAGCATGCCCGGGATGGCCAAGATCCGGTCGTGGCCGCGGGCGCGCAAGGCATCGAGCCCGTCGCGGATGACCGGCATGGCGAACTCCAGGAAGCCGTGCTCGATGTCACGGTCCGGCAGCCGCTCGCGAAAGCGGCGGGCGATCGCCTCGAACTCGGCAACGGCGGCGGCGTCGCGGCTGCCGTGGCCGCAGATCAGGATGCCGCTCGGCTCGGTCGGAAAGCGCATGGGGGCGGGACATCCTCCAGGGATCTGTCCGGGAAGGGGCCCCGTCACGGCGTGTGTCCCGGGGCTTTGCGTCCCGCACCTTGCGCCAGCGCCGACGACGGATCAAGCCGGTAACCGATTACGGCCCAATCGCTCACCCGGCTTCCGGTCTTGCGCCGGCCGGACGGCGGGTCGATATTCCAGACGGGAGGCTGGCGGCGGACGGGTCCCTCGCCAACCCGGTCAGGTCCGGAAGGAAGCAGCCGTAACGAGTTTCGGCCCGGGTCGACCGACCAGTCTCCTGCCTTCCCGCGTCCGATCCTCTTGATCAGCTCCTCTTCATCAGCCCGTGCGAGCACCATGACCGAGACGGCCGAGCCGGACTGGACGGATCCATCGGCGTACCGGCACTGGTGCGCGCAGCAGATGCGCTTCGCCGACATGGACGTGCTCGGCCACATCAACAACGTGGCCATCTGCGTCTATCTCGAGTCGGCCCGGGTCGCGTATTTCGAGGCCGCGCGGCTGCGCCAGGAGCGGCCGGGCCTGTCCACGGTGGTCGCGCACCTCGCGGTTACCTTCGTGGACGAGCTCACCTTTCCGGGCACGGCGCAAATCGGCACCCGGCTGACCCGGCTCGGCCGCGCCTCCTTCGCCTACCGGCAGGGCGTGTTCAAGGACGGCCGCTGCGCCGCCACGGCGGACACGGTGAGCGTGCTGTTCGATCTCGACGAGCGCCGCTCGACCCCCCTCACCGAGGGCCAGCGTCGGCGCCTGCAGGAGGTCGGCGGCCGCTTGTAGCCCACACGCCGCTGGTAGCCCACACGGCGCAGAAGCACGGCACCGCCGTCCAGCTCAAGCCCCCGATCCAGCCAACCCGGGATTACCCGGCGTTGGCCGGCAGCAGGAAGGGCCCCAGGGCCAGGCCGGCGACGATGAGCACCAGGAACAGCGACAGCAGGGTCAGCACGAAATGGGCGGCCCGGTGCTTGTCGGGCAGGTCGAGGGCGATCGGTCCACCCTGGTAGAGGATCACCAGCGAGTAGATGAGCCCGGCCAGCCCGGCGATCGGCCCGATCGCGGGCAGCGGCCAGATCGCCTCGGCCACGTAGAGCGGCGTGAAGGCAAGCGCCGCCAGCAGCCAAGCCGCGTCGAACTCGCGACGTCCGCCGAACATGCCGGAATAGAGAGCGACCAGCCCGGCGATGACGGCGAGCGCGACGACGTTGACGGCGAGCCGGGCCAACAGCTGGAACAGCGCCAACGGCAAGGCCGAGCCTTCCATTCCGGGCGGCGGCACCAGGATCAGCAGGAGCGCGGAGACCAAGCTGGTGGCGACGATCAGCGGCACGACGTGCTCGCGTGCCACCACGCTCCACGGCGGCAGCGGGTCGCAATGGTCGGCCAGCGTGGTCTTGGGGTCGGCGATCATGCCGCGGACGCGGCGGCCGAAGGCGGCGACGTCGATCATGGATACTGAGAAAGCCTTTCGGGAGCCGGAGTCCAGAGGTGGCCCGAGCTTGGAGCGCCCACGCCGTTGTAGAAAGATAATGAGTCGTGAAGATGATCCCCAGCCGGGGCCGCGTCAGGCCTCGCCCGCGGCGGCGGCACCCGAGCTTGGCGCGCCGGACGACCGCGCAGCCTCGCGCGCCACGGTGGTCAGCCCGAGATCGTCGAGGATGGCGTAGAGCGCCGGCAACGCCACCAGCACCAGAACGGTCGAGGCGACAAGCCCGAAGCCGAGGGAGACGACCAGCGGCACCAGCACCTGGGCCTGCAGGCTCTGCTCCAGCATCAGCGGCGCGATGCCGGCGACGGTGGTGAGCGAGGTCAGCAGCACCGCCCGAAAGCGGGCGCGCGCGGCGGCACGGGCGGCCCTGACGGCGTCGAAGGGAAAGCGGCCGTCCGGAGCCGCGTAGCGCTTGACGAAGCCGACCAGCAGGATGGAATCGTTGACCACGATCCCGGCCAGCGAGGCAAAGCCCATCACGCTCGGCATCGACAGGTCGAGGCCGAGCAGCCGATGGCCCCAGACCACGCCGATCAGCGCCAGCGGGATCGCCATCATGACGATCAGCGGCTCCGCATAATTGCGGAACTGGAAGCTGAGCAGCAGGAAGATGCCGAGCAGCCCCAGCAGAAAGCTGCGCCGCAGGGAGTCGCCGGTCTCCGACTGCTCCTCGGCCTCACCCTCGAAGCCGATCTCGACGTCCGGGTAGCGTTCCCGCAGCTCGGGCAGGAAGTCGCGCTGCGTTACGGCGAGCACCTGGCCGCCCTTGACCACTTCCGGATCGACCTCGCCGCGCACGGTGACGGTGCGCTGGCCGTCGATTCGGGCGATGCGGGCGACGCCCCGGGCGCGCTCGACCTCTGCCACGGCGGACAGCGGCACCTGCCGCCCATCCGGCAGTGTGATCACGAACGTGTCGATGTCCGCCAAGCTGTCCTGGTCGCCTTCCATGAGCTGGGCGTCGATCTCGAAGCTCTCCGGCCCGACCTGGATCTCGGCCGCGGTGCGGCCCTGGAACGCCGCGCGCAGCTGGCCCGCGATGAGGCTGGCGTCGACTCCGAGCGTGGCCGCGCCGTCGCGAAGCGTCAGCCGCAGCTCCGGCTTGCCCGGCCGCAGATCGTCCTGCAGATCGGTCACGCCGGGGAAGCGGCCGAGCCAGGCGATCAGGTCCTGCGCCGCCCCCTTGAGCTGATCGAGATCCTCGCCCGTGAGCCGGATGTCGATCGGCAGGCCGGCCGGGCCGATGACCGGCTCCTTGAAGGTCAGCGAGACGAGGCCGGGGATGGTGCCGACCTCCTCGCGCCAGCGCTGCAGGACGGTGTCGAGCCGGCCCGTGCGCTCCTCGGCCGTCAGCAGGTCGGCGGTCACCGTGGCCAGGTGCGGGCCCGCCTCGAAGGCGTCCGGGTTGGTGTTGTATTGCGCCAGCACGTTCCGCACGAGGCGGCGGCCGCCCGGCTGCAGGGGCGAGAAGTGATCATCGACCCGCTCGAGCGCCGCCGCTACCCGCTCTACCGCCTGCTCGGTGCGCTCGAGGGGCGTACCTTGCGGAAACAGGATGCGCGCCTCGACGACGTTGCCGTCGAGCTCCGGGAACGGCTGAAAGCGCAGGGCGCCGCCGGCGATCTGGGCGACCGACACCAGGAACAGCAGGATCAGCACCCCGAAGGTCAGGTAGCGCCATCCGACGGCGGCGTCGACCAAGCGTCCCAGCCCGTGCTCGCGCAGCCGGGAGAACCCGGCCTCGAAACGTCGGCGGAAGCCGCGCGGCTCGTCTTGCGACGCGGCGTGCGCGAGGTGGTGCGGCAGGATCAGGAACGCCTCGATCAGGCTGATCGCCAGGGTCAGGATCAGCACCACCGGCATCACGCGCAGCACCGTCCCGATGTCGCCCTCGAGGAAGGCGAGCGGCGCGAACACGCAGACCGAGGTGGCGAAGGAGGACAGAACGCCGCCGGCCACCTCCCGCGTGCCGTCGACCGCGGCCTGGATCGGCGACGCGCCCTCGCTGCGGTGGCGCGCGATGTTCTCGGCGATGACGATGGAATCGTCCATCAACAGGCCGATGGCGATGAGTAGGCCGACCATGCTCAGCATGTTGATCGACAGGCCGAGCAGGGTCATGACGAACAACGTGCCGAGGAACGATACCGGCAGCGACAGCACGACCCAGAACGACAGCCTGAGCGAGAAGAACAGCCACAGCACCAGGAACACCAGCACCAGGCCCTGGGCGCCGTTGCGCATCAGGAGATCGAGCCGGTCCTGGACGATCGAGGCGACGTCGCGGGTGAGGTGGTAGTCGACCCCCGGCGGCGCCCGCTGCCGCTCCTCCTCCAGGAAGGCGCGCACCGCCGCCATGACCTCGAGCGTGTCCTGGGTCTTGGTCTTGCTCACCTCGAGCAGCGCCGCCCGGGTGCCGTTGAACAAGACGCGCTCCTCGTCCTGCTCGAACCGATCGGTGATCCGGGCAATCTGGCCCAGGCGCAGTTCGGCCCCGGTCTCGCCGCCGAGGATCACAAGGTCGGCATAGCCGAGCGGCGAGCGGCGCTCCTCGGCGAAGCGGATCAGGATGTCCCGATCCTCGGTCTCGATGGTCCCTGCGGGCAGGTCGACATTCTGCCCGGCGATCAGCTCCGCCACCTCGGCGACGCTGAGCCCGTAGCGGCGCAGCGCCACGGCATCGAGGGCGATGCGGATCTGCCGCTCGGAGAAGCCGCCAACGCCGACCTGACTGACCTCGGGCAGGCGGATCAGCCGGTCCTTGACGTCCTCGGCGTAGACCTTGAGATGCGGCTCGCTCATCGGGCCGGTGACGGCGATCGACACCACCGGCTCGGTCAGGTTCAGCTGCCGGACAACCGGCGTCTCGATCTCCTCCGGAAAGCTGTCGATAGCCTCGACCTCGGTCTTCACCTCGGAGAGGAACCGCGCCATGTCGCCGCCGGCGACCATCTCGATGGTCGCCGTGGCCAGGGCCTCGCGCGCCTCGCAGCGCACCTCGTCGATGTCGGTCAGGCCGTCGACCGCGTCCTCGATGCGCCGGCACAACGCCTCCTCCACCGCCTCCGCCGAGGCGCCGGGATACACCACGCTGACCTGGACGATGTCCGCGGAGAAGTCGGGGAAGGTCTCGCGCTGCAGCTGCGGCAGGCCGACCAGTCCGACCGCGATCAGCAGGATCATCAGCAGGTTGGCGGCCGTCGGGTGACCGGCGAAATAGCGGATCATTCCGTCTCCGGACGAGTCGCCGCCTGCAGCGAGATCCCTTCCGCCTGCCGGCGCAGGCGCTGGGCCAGGGCCACGTCCTGGTCGGGCGCCAGGCGCATGCCCTCGATCGCCGGAATCAGGTCGGTGACGACGAGCCGGTCGCCCGCGGCAAGGCCGTCCAGAATGAGCGCCAGGTCGTCCTGCTCGAAGCCGACGATCACCGCCCGACGGCGCAGCCGGTCGTCATCATCGACGACCTGCACCACGGTCTCACCGTCCGCCGTGCGCGAGAGCGCCGTGCGGGGGACGACGATCGCCCCGGGCCGCGGCGCGCCACGCAGCTCGACCTCGACATAGAGGCCCTTGGCGAGCGGCGGTCGCCGGCCCGGGATCGCCTTTCGGTACGGATCCTCGACCGAGACGATGACGCCGACCGTGCGGGTCTGCGGATCGATGATGTCGCTGATCCGCTCGAAGCGGGCGGGCCAGGCGGCGGACAGCGCGCCGACATCGAGGCGCACCTCGGCGTCGAGGCCCAGCCTCTGGGGCAGCCGGGTCATCTCCTCGGGCGTCAGGGTGGACAGGTCGAGCGAACGCTCGACCAGCGGGGCCAGGGCGTCGAGCCCGACCTGCGCATCGATCTCGGCCCTCTCGATGCCGTCGGCCTTGGCCAACTCCTGCCCGGCGGCGACGAACTGGTCGCGCTCGACCTCAACGCTGGCGATGCGCGCGTCGATCGGCAGGAGCACCCGGGTCCGCTCCAGATCGAGCCGGGCGCGCGCGAGGTCGGCCTGCTGGCGCGCCCGCTCGGCCTCGAGCACGGCGCGCTCGGCCGGCAGGAGCGCGACCTGGTTCTCCAGATCCTGCACCCTGAGCCGCGTGGTCAGCACGTCGCGGCGCGCCTCGTCCACGGCGGACTGGCTGATGTTTCCGTTGGCAAGCAGCCGGCGCGCGCGGGCGAGGTCGGCCTCGGCCAGATCCAACGCCTGCCGCTCGATGGCGAGCGAGGCCTCGGCGTTGGCCCGGCGCACATTGAGCTCGGCCAGCTGGGCGTCCGCGGCCTGCACCGCGGCCTCGAGCTCGGCCACCTCGAGCCTGTAGTCGCTGGGATCGATACGGAACAGGACCGTTCCGGCGGGCAGCAGACGGCCGCGCTCGAGCCGTGGATGCCGCTCGACGATGACGCCGCCGACCTCCGCGACCGCGGTCCAGACCGTGGCGGGAGACGCCGTGCCGTAGCCGAGCGCCCGCGGCACCAGGGTGACCGGCTCGAGGGTGATCACGTCGACCGGACGGGCCGCCTCCTGCCGCTCGGCAGGCGCCGGCTCCTGGCGGTGGCCGACCTGCCAGGCCAGCACCGCCGCACCGAGCAGGATCGGCGGCAGGAGCAGCAGCCGCCGCCAGCGACCGCGCCGGCGGGCCGTGCCGGCCTCACTATCGGAAGGTGTCGCTACCGTGGCCTCCTCAAGGGCCCGCCAACGCTCTCGGCGGTGCCTCCCGTGTGCCGGAACCTATCGGATACGGAGCATCTCGTCGCCGCCCCGCTGCACCATATAGGCGACCCGCTCGATCTGGACGACGGCCCCATCGGCCTCGAGCACGCCGATGACGGGCTCACGATGCCGCGACGGCGCGCCGCTCATCTCCAGCAGCGGAAAGACGCGCACCTCACGGGCGACGCGCAGCAGCTCGGCGAGCGCCGCTCGGTGGAAGTCGAGATCGAGTGTCTCGCCATACAGGAACAGGAGATGGGAGCAGAGGGCGAGAGCAAAGCGTCTCTCGGCGAAGGGCAGGCGCGGCAGCGCGGCGGCCACATAGCGGCCCTGGCGGCGGTCGCTCGCATGGTCGGCCAGGAAGCGGGCGGCAGCAGCGCGTCGCTCGGCGACGAGCGCATCCGGATCGGCGAAATGGCCCCAGACAAAGCGGTCCCGGCTCTCGTCCAGCAACCTCCGCACCGACGCCTCGGCCGCGTCCAGGTCCGCGCGGATCCACCCGGGATCCTGACCATAGAGCGGGTCGGCGGCAACGGCGCGACCGCCCGCGGCCACCCACTCCGCGGCGAAGGAGGCCGGTCCGGCCCCGACGTCGAGCACCGGGCCCAAGGCGGCCGGAGGAGAGTCGAGCGCGAACATAGCCCGGTATTCGGCCAGCGTGCGGCCCCAGGCGACGGGACGGGCAATCGTCATGGCGCGCTCCAATCTAGGGGAGACGGCTCCTCCCGGTGGCGGCACACTGCCGATCTCCTTCCTGGCGTTCCAGATCATGATCATTGTCCTGATCGTCGGCGGCTTCGTGCTGCTGGTCCTCGGCGGCGAGCTGCTGGTCCGCGGCGCGGTGTCGCTGGCCCGGCGGCTCGGCGTCTCGCCGCTCGTCATCGGCCTCACCCTGGTCGGCTTCGGGACCTCGACGCCGGAGCTGGTGACCAGCCTGCAGGCGGCGCTGGCCGGCGCGCCAGGGCTCGTGGTGGGCAACGTGGTCGGCAGCAACATCGCCAACACCCTGCTGATCCTCGGCGTCGCCGCCGTCATCGCGCCGGTGACCGCGACCGCCGCGGCGTTCCGGCGCGACGGCTCGGTCATGGTCGTGGCGACGCTGCTGTGCCTGTGGGTGGTGCTGCTGGGCGATGTCGGCCGCCTGGCCGGGGCCGGCTTCGTGGTCCTGCTCGTCGCCTATCTCGCCGGCACCTACGCGATCGAGCGGCGCGCCGCCGACGCCGCCGCCGCGCTCCACGCCGCCGAGGCCGAGACCGCGCGACCGGCACCGGGCGGTCCGCTGCTCGCCCTCGCCAGCCTGCTCGCCGGCCTTGTGCTCGTCGTCCTGGGCGCGCGCCTCCTGGTGACCGGAGCGGTGGACCTCGCCATGCGTCTCGGCGTCTCGGAGACGGTCGTCGGCCTCACCATCGTCGCCGTCGGCACCTCGCTGCCGGAGCTGGTCACCTCGGCCACGGCGGCCCTGCGCGGGCAGAGCGATGTCGCCTTCGGCAACGTGGTCGGCAGCAATATCTACAATATCCTCGGCATACTCGGATTGACCGCTCTGGTCGAGCCGGTGGCCGTGCCCCGGGAGATCGCGGCGCTCGACATCTGGGTGATGCTCGCGGCCACCGCCGTGCTCCTGGTGGTGACGCTCACAGGCTGGCGGGTCAACCGGCTCGAGGGCGGAATTCTGCTGGGCGCCTACGGCCTCTATATCGGCTTCCTGGCCCTTGGCGCGCCGAGGATCCTGTAGCCGAGCGGGCGTCTGCGGTTGTGCAGGCACGGCTTGCGCCGGGCCCCATGGCCCACCGTAGGCTCACGCTTCGTCACCGAATGCCGCGGGGAACGCGACTCATGGCTGGATGCGGCTGCGGCGAGGCGGAGCGCTTCGACGGGCTGTCGACGCCCTACAAGCGCGCGCTGCTTGTCGTCATCGGCATCAATGCCACGATGTTTCTGGTCGAGATGATCGCCGGCACGCTGGCGGTGTCGCAGGCGCTGAAGGCCGACGCGCTCGACTTCCTTGGGGATACCGCGACCTACTCGATCACCCTCATGGTGATCGGCATGCCGCTCGTGTGGCGGGCGCGCGCGGCGCTGCTGAAGGGAATGAGCCTGGCCGCCATGGGCCTGTGGGTGCTCGGCTCCACCGCCTGGCAGGTGCTGGTACTGGGCATGCCGGCCGTCTACGTGATGGGCGCGGTAGGACTCCTTGCGCTCCTTGCCAACCTGGCCAGCGTCGGATTGCTGCTGCGCTACCGCCGCGGCGATGCCAATGTCCGCTCGGTCTGGCTATGCAGCCGCAACGATGCCATCGGCAACACGGCAGTGATCGCGGCGGCCGCCGGGGTTTGGGGCACCGGCACCGCCTGGCCCGACCTGGTCGTCGCCGCGCTCATGGCGAGCCTGTTCCTGTGGTCCGCCCTGCAGATCGTGCGCCAGGCCCTGGCCGAGCTGCGCGCCGATGCGGACGCCGCGGAGTAGCCGGACGGAACGGGCTACCGGGCGGGAACGAGGGCACCCGGCAGCAGCCGCGACAGGGCGAAGCCGAGCGCCGCGGCGGCCACCACGGCCGGGCCGGCGGGCAGGTCGAGCCAGAGCGAGCCGCCGAGGCCGAGCACGACGGCAAGCACGCCGAGGCCGGAGGCAAGCGCCGCCATGGCCTCGGGCGAGCCGGCGAAGCGCCGCGCCGTCGCTGCCGGGATGATCAGCAGGCTGACGATGAGCAGGATGCCGACCAGCTTCATGGCCAGCGCCACGACGACGGCGATCACCAGCATGAACGCGAGATCGACCCGGCCGACCGGAATGCCCTCGACCCGCGCCAGGTCGGCATGCACGGTGATGGCGAGGAGCGGCGTCCACAGCCGTGCCAGCGTCGCCAGCACCAGCGCGCCGCCGCCGTAGATCCACAGCAGCTCGGCCCGGCCCACGGCCAGGATGTCGCCGAACAGATAGCCCATCAGGTCGACCCGGAAGCTCTGCAGCGGCACCAGGGCGATCAGCCCGAAGGCGAGGCTGGCGTGGGCGACGATGCCGAGCAGGGTGTCGCGCGGCAACTCGGACTGCCGGTCCAGGCGCGCCAGCAGCAGCGCCGCCGCCATGGCCGCGGCCAGCACCCCCAGGTCGGGATGCACGCCCATGAGCACGCCGAGCGCCACGCCGAGCAGGGCGGAATGGGCCAGGGTCGCGCCGAAATAGGCCATGCGCCGCCAGACGATCAGGCTGCCGAGCGGCCCGGCCAGCACGGCCACGCCGACGCCGCCAAGCAGCGCCCGCGCCAGAAAGTCATCGAGCACGACCCGCTCCTCCCGGCTTGCCCTCGTCCTCGCCGCCGCCGTCGCCGTCCGAGGCCGGCCCGTCCACCGGGTCCGGCCGAGGCCCGTGCGCACGGCCGACGACATGCCCGCCCGGTCCGTGCCAATGGTCGTGGTCGTGGCGGTAGAACGCAAGCTCGCGTGCCCGCGGGCCGAACAGGGCGGTGAAGGCGGGATCCCGGGTCACGAAGTCGGGCGCGCCGGCGCAGCAGACATGGCGGTTGAGGCAGACGACATGGTCGGTGCGGGCCATTACCAGGTGCAGGTCGTGGCTGATCAGCAGCACGCCGCAACCGTCGCGATCCCGGATGCCGGCGATCAGCCGGTACAGCTCCGCCTGGCCGGTGACGTCCACCCCCTGGATCGGCTCGTCCAGCACCAGAAGATCCGGCCGCTGCATCAGCGCGCGGGCCAGCAGCACTCGCTGCAGCTCGCCTCCCGAGAGCGCGGCCAGAGGCTTGTCAAGCACGGCGCGAGCGCCGACGGCATCGAGCGCGGCCTTGATCGTGTCTTGCCCGGGCCGACCCCAAAGGCGCAGGAACCGGCGCAACGAAAGCGGCAGGGTCGGGTCGACCGCCAGCCGCTGCGGCATGTAGCCGATCCTGAGCCCGGCCGCGCGGACCACGGTTCCGTCGTCCGGCGTCAGCAGGCCGAGCATCGCCCGCACCAGGGTGGTCTTGCCGGCGCCGTTCGGCCCGATCAGGGTGACGATCTCGCCGCGGCGCACCGCCACGTCGACCGCATCCAGAACCGGGGCGCCGCCGAAGCGAACGGTCAGCCGCTCCGCGCGGATCAGCTCGGGGCCCGGCTCCGGGCGCCACCCGGGCGCCGCGGATCGGGTCGGCGCCGGATCGGTCATGCGCGGATGTCCTCGGATCTGCGGGCACGCGCCGCGGGCACACCACGGCTCGACAGGATCGAGTGTGGGCCGTATCACTGCCGTTCACAATCGCGCCCTTCACGGACCGATATCGGCGGCACACTTGCCCCCGAAGGACGGAGGACCCGACCGCATGACGACGCGACCGCTGCTCACCAGCGCCGCCCTGGCGCTCCTGCTCGGCGCCGCCACGCCCGCCGACGCCGCCGAGGCCCCGAGGGTGGCGGTCAGCATCAAGCCGGTGCACTCCCTGGTCGCCGGGGTGATGGAGGGGGTGGCCGAGCCGGCGCTTCTGGTGCCGGGCGGCGCCTCGCCGCACGCCTACGCGATGCGGCCATCGGAGGCGCAGGCGCTGCAGCAGGCCGATCTCGTCGTCTGGGTCGGTCCCGGCCTGGAGAGCTTCCTGGCACGGCCGATCGAGACGCTGGCCGGCGACGCCGCGGTGCTCGAGCTGATGAACGCCGAGCCGCTCACCCTGCTGCCGGCGCGCTCCGGCGGCGCGTGGGAGGCGCACGCGCACGACCACGGCCATGCCGGAGAGACGGCGGCCCAGGATCACGCCGATGAGCCGACGCATGATCACGATCATGCCGACGAGGCGGCGGCGCACGACCATGCCCACGACGAGTCAGGCCACAGCCATGCCGAGGAGTCCGCGCACGACCATGCGCATGGCGAGGAGGCGCATGCCGGCGAGAGCGCGCACGACCATGATGGAGCCGACCCGCATGTCTGGCTGAGCGTCGACAACGCCCGAGCCATCGTCGCGGCGACGGCGGAAACCCTGTCCGGCCTCGATCCCGCCCACGCCGCGACGTACCGGGCCAATGCCGACGCAATGGCCCAGGCGCTCGACCGGCTCAACCGGGATCTGCGCGAGCGGCTGGAGGGCGTGGGCGACGCGCCGACCATCGTCTTCCACGATGCCTACCAGTACTTCGAGGCCGATTACGGGCTTAACGTGCGCGGCTCGATCACCGTCGACCCCGAGCAGCCGCCAAGCGCGCGCCGGCTCGCCGAGATCCGCGGCACGATCGAGGAGGTGGACGCGGCGTGCGTGTTCGCCGAGCCGCAGTTCGCGCCGCGGCTGGCCGAGACGGCGGTCGAGGGCACCGGTGCCCGGCTCGGCACGCTCGACCCGCTGGGCGCAGACCTGCCGGCCGGGCCGGAGCAGTACGGACGCCTGATGCAAGGCCTGGCCGACAGCTACCGAGACTGCGTCCTCGGCACAAGCTGAGCATACGTGGTCCCACTCCGGGAGGAATGGGCCTCGACCGCCAAACGCCGGAGCGCACCCCCACATTGCTCATCGGGCCTTCCTCACGACGAGCGTGCGGGGTGCCTCGGGGGCAAGCGACCCGCGGCCGGTCGGAACGCCGTCCAACGGCTTGGCGTAGTGCACGGGGCCCCCTTCCAGGCGCCAGTGCAATTGTGCGAAGCCCGATCCAAGAGCTTGCCGTTCAGCCCCACCGCTGCCCATCAAATAATACCTGCAAGCGTAGCATATGAGTCCTCGACCTGGCTGAGCCATTCTTTACGAGAGCAGTCGTCATCGCGAGCGCAGGGAGGGGGCCCAGGTTTTTTGGTTCGCTGCGGCAAGAAGCTAACCGGGATGGCTTCGCTTCGCTCGCCGTGACGATGCAGTCGAATACTGCGCAGATCTTGAATGACTGACTTCGGCGGCTCACTCTTGTGACCGCCATATTTCCGGAGAATGGTCAGCTGTGCCAAGGCGCATCCGGGCCTTCCGTGGTGGTCTCGCACAGATTCCCGGGCGCGGCGGCAGGGTTGGCGGGCGCGCCTCCCACCGGGCCGCCGAGTCCTACCGTCGGCTCGGCGGCGTAAGACAGGAGGACGTCATGCGGGTGGGCGTGGTTGGGTGCGCGGGCCACATGGGCCGGATGCTGATCGCCGGGGTGCTCGAGGCCGGCGACCTGGAGCTGGTCGGCGCCATCGAGACGCCAGGCCATCCGGCGATCGGCCAGGATGCGGGGCTGCTGGCCGGAGCCGGGCCGGCCGGAGTCGTCGTCGGCGGCGACCCGGTGCCGCTGTTCGCCGGAGCCGAGGCGGTGATCGACTTCACCAGGCCGGAGGCGACCGTCGGCTTCGCCACCCTGGCGGCCCAGGGCAAGACCGTGCACGTGATCGGCACCACCGGCCTCGACGATGACCAGCAGGCGGCGCTCGAGCGGGCGGCCCGCCATACCGCGCTCGTTCAGGCGCCGAACATGAGCCTCGGCGTCAACCTGCTGCTCGGCCTCGTCGAGCAGGTGGCGGGCGCACTGGGTCCCGAGTTCGACATAGAGGTGCTGGAGATGCACCATCGCCGCAAAGTGGATGCCCCGTCGGGCACGGCGCTGGCGCTGGGCCGGGCGGCGGCGGCCGGGCGCGGCGTCGATCTGGACGCCGCCGCCGTCCGCAGCCGCGACGGCCATACCGGGCCGCGCGCGGACGGCTCCATAGGCTTCGCCACCCTGCGCGGCGGCGACGTGGTCGGCGAGCATACGGTCCTGTTCGCGGGGGCCGGCGAGCGGCTCGAGCTCGCGCACAAGGCCTCAAGTCGTGCGGTGTTCGTCCGGGGCGCCCTGCACGCCGCCCGCTGGGCCCATGGCAAGCCGCCGGGCCTCTACACCATGAAGGACGTGCTGGGACTGTAGCCGGCGGGCGGCCTCCGCCGCCCACGACCGGCGGAGCGCGGGGCTCGGCACTGGCCCCGCCGGGCAGCGACCTTTGCAGCAGGACCGGGGCGCGACCTCCGGGAAGGCCGGGCGATCACGCGGTCGATCCCGGAGCGGGACCATGATCGTGCCCCACCGGCCGACGCGCGACGCCTTTCACGCCCGCGGGCCGGTGGCGTGAGCCATGGTCGCGACGCGCGCCCGGGCGGCGGCAGGATTGGCCGGCGCACCCTCCGCCGAGCCGACGAGTCTTCGTCGGCTCGGCGCTATCAGACATCGCCGGAGTGGTCGCCGACCAGGACCTCGCGCTTGCCGACATGGTTGGCTTGGCCGACGACGCCGTCGGCCTCCATGCGCTCGATCAGGCGGGCGGCGCGGTTGTATCCGATCTGCAGGTGGCGCTGGACGAAACTGGTCGACGCCTTGCGCTCGCGTGCCACCAGGGCCACCGCCTGATCGTAGAGGTCATCGCCCTCGCCGCCGCCGGTGCCGAGCCCGGCCGGGTCGAGCCCGCCCATGGGCTCGTCCTCGTCCTCCAGCACCGCCTCGTTGTAGGCCGGCTCACCTTGGGTCTTGAGATAGGCGACAATGGCCTCGACCTCGCGATCGCTGACGAAGGGGCCATGCACCCGGGTGATGCGGCCGCCGCCCGCCATGAACAGCATGTCGCCCTGGCCCAGCAGCTGCTCGGCGCCGCCCTCACCGAGGATGGTGCGGCTGTCGACCTTGCTGGTCACCTGGAAGCTGATCCGGGTCGGGAAGTTGGCCTTGATGGTGCCGGTAATGACGTCGACCGAGGGGCGCTGGGTCGCCATGATCAGGTGGATGCCGGCAGCCCGGGCCATCTGGGCCAGGCGCTGGATTGCCGCCTCGATGTCCTTGCCGGCGACCATCATAAGGTCGGCCATCTCGTCGACCACGAGAACGATGTAGGGCAGCTCGGTCAGGTCGATCGGCTGCTCCTCGTACAGCGGTTTGCCGGTGTCGGGATCGAAGCCGGTCTGCACCCGCCGGGTCAGCACCTCGCCGCGCTCGCGCGCCTCGCGCAAGCGCTGGTTGTAGCCCTCGATGTTGCGCACGCCGAGCTTGGACATGGCGCGGTAGCGGCTCTCCATCTCGCGCACGGTCCATTTGAGCGCGACCACCGCCTGCTTGGGCTCGGTGACGACCGGCGACAGCAACTGCGGGATGCCGTCGTAGACGTTGAGCTCGAGCATCTTGGGGTCGACCAGGATCAGCTTCACCTTCTCCGGCGGCAGCCGGTAGAGCAGCGACAGGATCATGGTGTTGATCGCCACCGACTTGCCCGAGCCGGTGGTGCCCGCGATCAACAGATGCGGCATCTTGGCGAGGTTGGCGATCACCGGCTCGCCGCCGATCCCCTTGCCGAGCGCAAGCGCGAGGGTGTGCCGGCTCTGCGCATAGTCCGGATGCTCCAGCACCTCGCGGAGGAAGACGGTCTCGCGGGTGAGGTTGGGCAGCTCGATCCCGATCACCGAGCGCCCCGGCACGGTGGAGACGCGGGCGGCGAGTGCCGACATCGAGCGGGCGATGTCGTCGGCGAGGCCGATCACGCGGGCGGCCTTGAGGCCCGGGGCGGGCTCGAGCTCGTAGAGCGTGACCACGGGGCCGGGTTTCACGGCGACGATCTCGCCCCGGACGCCGTAGTCGGCCAGCACCTCTTCGAGGCGGCGGGCCTGCTCCTCGAGCGTGGTCTCTGGCGGCTGGCCGAGCGGCCCGGGGATGCTGGCGGGCGGGCGCTGGAGCAGGGCGAGCGGCGGCGCGTCGTAAATCTCCGGGGGCGGCGAGGCGGGAGCGGTGTCCTCTGAAGTCTCGTCCTCGGGCGCGTCGGTCTGCGTCTCCCGAAGCGCGCGGGCGGCCGGTTTCGGCTCGGCCGGTGTCGCGAGCGTCGGCTCGAGCCGGAACTCCGCGGGATCGGTCTCGTCCTCGGCCTCCCCGCGGAGCCGCCGAATGGCCGAGCCGAGTGCCGTCACCGCAGGGTCTTGCTCGGCCTCATGGATCGGCTCTTCCGCATCCGCCGCCGCGTCGGCGCGCGGCCGGAGGCTGTTGTAGGCCTGGGCGGGCAGCTCTAGCGCGCGGGAGAGCCAAGCTGGGCGGGCTGGTGCGGCTGTTTTCGGCGGGCGGGGTGCCGGTTCGGTCTCGCGCCCGATCACGATGGCCGAGGCCACTACACTTCGGAGGCCGGCGAAGCACCACCGCAGAACGCCGGCCGCCTCGCGCCGGGAGACCCCGGCGGCCGCGGCCGTGGTCGAGATGCTGGCGAGGCCGAGGACGAAGGAGAGCGCACGAAGGGCCGCGTCGTCGATGCCGGGCACCACCCCGATCAGGCCGCCCGCCGCCCAGTCGCCCAAATGGCCGCCGAGCCCGACCGAGGGTCCTGCGACCACCGCGAGCGGCCAGCCCTCGGGGATCGCATGGGTCGCCGCGAAGGCGGCCGTCACCACCACCGCGACGGGGGCGAGCGCGATACCGGCCCATATCCGCTCCTCGCCGCGATGGAGCAGCAGCCGCGCCGCCCAGGCGAGCGGGATCGCCACGATCAGCCAGGCTGCCAGCCCGAGCACCCGCATCAGCGGGTCGGCCAGCACAGCCCCCGGCCGGCCGAGCCAGTTGAGCGGGTCGGCCCCCGGTGCGCTGAACTGGCTCGGATCGCTCGGATGGTAGCTCGCGAGCGCGAGCCCGATCAGCAGCCCGACCAGCCCGAGCCCCGCGCCCCAGAGCTCGGCGACCCTCCGGCCGAGCGCCCGGCGCGTCTCCGGCCCGATCAGCGGCGCGATCCCGCTCTCGCTTGCGATGAATGCCATGCTAGGTCCCCGCCGCAGATTGGTCGCCGAGAACCGCCGCGACAGCCTGCAGTCCCCGCTCGGCCTGCGCTGCCGGTGCGACGAGGGCGAGGCGGAGATAGGCGCGGCCCGGATCCTCGCCGCCGAGCTCTGCCGGGGCGGGCCGCGAGAGATAGCCGCCGGGCAGCGCCTTGACCCCGGCCTCGCGCCAGAGCCGGAGCGCCGCCGCCTCGCCGTCGCCCACATCGAGCCAGAGGAAGAACCCCGCCTCGGGCGACGCATAGCCCGGCAGGTTGCCGAGCAGACGGTCAGCGATCGCGAACTTCTCCTGATAGAGTGTGCGGTTCGCCTCCACATGGGCCTCGTCGGCCCAGGCCGCGGCCGCGGCGTGTTGCGCCGGGATCGGCATCGGCGCGCCGGCATAGGAGCGGAGCTGGAGGAGCTTTGCGCGGTTCTCGGGCCCGGTGCAGCAGAAGCCCGAGCGCAGGCCCGCGAGGTTGGAGCGCTTGGAGAGCGAGTGGAACACGACGAGCCGCTCGGGGTCTCCGCCCATGCCGGCCAGCGCCTCCAGCGCACCCACGGGCGGGGTCTCGCGCCAGATCTCCGAATAGCACTCGTCGGCGAAGATCAGGAAATCGTGGCGCTCGGCGAGGCGCAGAAGCCGCTCCCACCAGGCGCGGTCCGCAACCGCGCCCTGCGGGTTGGCCGGCGAACAGATATAGACGACCGTCGTGCGGTCGAGGAGCGCGGGCGGCAGGCTCGCATAATCGGGCAGATGCCCGGTCGCGGCGGTCGCGGGCACATAGACAGGCTCGGCGCCCGCGGTCAGCGCCGCCACCGCATAGCACTGGTAGAAGGGGTTCGGCATCAGCACGGCCGGGGTCTCGCCGCCCTTGCGCTCGGGCGAGAGCGCGACACAGGCGGCGAAGAGCCCCTCGCGCGTGCCGTTGAGCGGCAGGACGGAGCGCTCGGGGTCGCGGTAGCGCTCGGCCAGCCCGTAGCGGCGCCCGAGCCAGGCCGAGATCGCGGCGCGCAGCTCCAGGATCCCCTCATTGGGCGGGTAGCGCGAGAGCGCCTCGGGTCGTTCGGCCAGCACCCGCGGGACGAAATCCGGGATCGCATGCTGCGGCTCGCCGATCGACATCGCGATCGGACCGTCACCGCCGGGAAGACTCCCGGGCTCGGTCCCCTCCAACAGCCGCCGCAAACGCGGAAAGGCATAGTCGGGCAGGGCCGCGAAACGCGTCGGGTACTGCATGACTGTTCAAACCTGCTCGCACGGCGTCTTTGCGCCGTTTGTGTCACACTACCCGAGCAGCGACCTGTGGTCCAGCGTGCAGACCGAATCGGCGGCGACTCAGGTCGCGAGGAGCGGCTCGAGCGCGCGGCCCGCGGCGATCAGGCGGCGGTCTTCGCCAACCGCGCCGACCAGCATGAGCCCCGTGGCGGGCTCCGGCAGCGGCAGGGTGATCGCCGGCAGGCCGAGCAGGTTGACCAACCGAGTGTTGCGCAGCGCCATCAGGTTGCGCTCGGAGTAATGCGCCTCGTCGGTCAGGAGCGGCGCGAGCGCGGGCGGCAGAATCGCCACGGTCGGCATCGCGAGGAGCGCACCCGCGGCGATCCGCTCCGAGACCGCGTGGCCGAGCCTGGTCATCTCCGCGCGGGCCTCTGCATCGGCTGCCGGGTCGACCGTGGCGCCGAGGCGGAAGCGTGCCTCGATTGGGGGGTACATCACCCCCGGTTGGGCCTCGATCGCCGCGCCCCAGTGACCCCAGGCCTCGGCGGTGACGATGGGGCTGAGCCGCGCCACCACGTCGAAGACCTCGGCGATAGCAGGGAGCGGCCCGCGGGCGATCCGGGTGCCGGCCTGGCCGATGCGATCCACCGCCGCCTCGAAGGCCGCGAGCACGGGCGCCTCGCACCCCTCGAGCACCACGGTCTCCGGGATCTCGAGCGCTGCGGGCGTGGCGGGGTCGGGGAGCGGCGCGGCCGGCTCGCCGAGGAGCGCGGCGAGGAGCGGCCCAGCATCCTCCACGCTGCGTGCGAGCGGGCCGACGGTGTCGAGGCTCGCCGCGAGCGGCACGACGCCGTCATTCGGCAACAGCCCCGGCGTGGTCTTGAGGCCGACGAGCCCCTGCCAACATGCGGGGATGCGCACCGAGCCCCCGGTGTCCGACCCGATCGCCCCGGCCGCGAGGCCGAGCGCCAGGCTCGCCGCGGCGCCCGAGCTCGACCCGCCCGGCGCATGGCCCGGCATCACCGCATTGGGCGCCGTCGCGGTCATCGGGTTGACGCCGAGCCCCGAGAAGGCGAGCTCGGAGAGATGCGTCTTGCCGAGGCAGACGAGCCCCGCCGCCGAGCCGCGTGCCAGCACCGTCGCGTCCCGCTCCGGCACCCGGCCGGCGAGGAGCCGCGTGCCCGCCTCGGTGACGATCCCGGCGCTGTCGATGTTGTCCTTCCAGCTTACGGGCACGCCGTCGAGTGGGCCGGCCGGGCGCCCCTCCGCCCGCCGCCGGTGGGCGGCCTCGGCCTCGGCCCGCGCGCGCTCGGGGCTGAGGCGGGCGAAGACCTCGGCGCCGCCCGGATGGCGGGCGATCCGCTCGAGCGCGGCCTCGGCGAGTTCCACCGGATCCTGCCGGCCCTCCGCGATCGCGCGCCCGAGCGCCGCCGCCGTCTCCTGGCCCGTCTCGTCCTGGCCTGTCTCGTCCTGGCCCGTCTCGCCCATTCCGCCCCCAATCGGTCGCATCCGCCGCCTTGGACAAGGCGCGTCGGAGCCCGATACTAGGGGCGATGGCGGAGCGGTGTCACGATATCGGTGTGGTCGGAGCGGGGCTTGCGGGCTCGACGCTGGCGCTGGCGCTCGCGCGGGCGGGGTTCGACGTCGTACTCCTCGACCGCACGCCGCCCGAGACCCGCGCAGCCCCGGAGTTCGACGGGCGCGCCTATGCGATCGCACTCGGCTCGGCCCGGCTCCTCGGCGCGCTCGGGCTCTGGGCCGGCCTCGAGCCGCTCGCGCAACCGATTGCCGATATCCGTGTGGGCGAGGGCGCCGGCTCGCCCGTGCTGCTCCATTTCGACCCGCGGGCCACGGCCGAGGGCCGCGTCGCCTGGATCCTCGAGGACCACCATCTCCGCGCCACCCTGATCGAGGCGGTCGCCGTGAGCCCGGTGCAGGAGATCCCGGCGGGCGAGATCACCGGCGTCGAGCGCGGCCCAGGTGCGGCCGAGATCACGCTCGGCAGCGGCGAGCGGGTGCGCGCGCGGCTCGTGATCGCGGCCGATGGGCGGCGCTCGGCGCTGGCGCAGGCCGCGGGGATCGGGGCAATCGGCTGGAGCTATGCGCAGACGGGCCTTGTCGCGGCCATCCACCACGAGCGCCCCCATCACGGCGAGGCGCATCAGAGCTTCTTCCCCGGCGGGCCCTTCGCCGTGTTGCCGATGACGGGGAACCGCTCGAGCATCGTGTGGTCGGAGCGGCGCGATGTGGCCGAGAGGCTGATGCGCCTCGGCGACGACGGCTATTCGGCCGAGCTCGCGCGGCGCATCGGGCCGCGGCTCGGCGCGATCCGGTTAATCGGGCGGCGCCGCGCCTATCCGCTCGCGCTCTCGGTCGCCGAGGCGCTGGTCGCCCCGCGGCTCGCGCTCCTCGGCGATGCGGCGCATGGGGTGCATCCGATCGCGGGGCAAGGCCTCAATATGGGTGTTCGCGACGTGGCCGCGCTCACGGAGGTGCTGGTGGCGGCCGCGCGTCTCGGCGCCGATATCGGCAGCGAGACGGTGCTCCGCCGCTACGAGCGGTGGCGGCGCTTCGATGCCGGGGCTTTCGCCCTCGGGATGGACGCGCTCAACCGCCTGTTCTCCAACGGCATCGGCCCGCTCTCGGTTCTGCGCCAGGCAGGGCTCGCCGCGGTCGATGCCTCAGGGCCCGCCAAGCGCGCGCTTATGCGCGAGGCGAGCGGGCAGGCGGGGGAGGTCCCGCGGCTCCTGACCGGTGTGATGCCCTGAGAGTGTCGGTCCCGGCTTGGGGACAGCCTGTCAGCGCGATCGCTCGCGGGTGTCCGACACGGCTTCCTCCGCTTCGGCGATCGTCTCGCGGAGGCGCTGCGTTGCGTCCACCAGGGCCTTGTGGGCCTTCTTGGCCTTCGGCTCGAGTTTCTGAGCTTCCCGCAACAGGGCTGCGGCGCTGCCCGGATTGCGCGACTTGTGATCCTCGAACCCGCCCTGATGCGATGCGATCTGGCGTGCTGGCGCCTCCCAGCTCGTATAGGCACGCGCGCAGGTCTTCTCCGCCTCGACAATCGCCTGCCCCATCGCGGCTGCGACCGCCGCCTGGCTCCGCGAGCACTGCCGCTGGATCTTCTCGCCGAACTCCTGTGCCGAGCGCCTCGCAACGCGTTCGCGGTCGACCAGTGCGGCGTAGTCCGGCAGGGTCCATTTCAGCGGTTTGGCAGGCGCACCGCCAAGCTTCTTGAGCGCCGCGTCGATCTGATCTTCGATCTCCATGGACTTGAATGCAGCATCATTCCAGATTTTAGAAAGCGGCTCAGCCTGCTTGTGCAGTCCCATCGCCTGCTTGACCGTCGCCTTCGCCTTGTCGGGTGCCTTGGTTACTTGTGTGTCGAATTGTTTTTTCAACTTCGCGATCTGATCAACGAGCGGTACGTACTTCTTAATGTTGACCTCATATGTACTGATCAGCTTCTCCCATTCCGCCTCGAGCTTGTCGAGGTCGGCGCTGCCCGCCATGCTGAGTGCGTCTCGGTACTTGGCCTGGGATTGTGCGTCTTCGCGGCGGCCAGTGATGAGATCCTTTTTCTGCTGCGGATAATCCTCGAGGTCTTCGGGCCACTTTATGGTGGCCCCACCGCCGCCTTTCAGTGCGGTGTCGATCGCCGATATGGTCTTCGAACCGGCGACGCCGTCCGATTTGAGCTTGGGCTCGCCCTTGTAGCCGGCCTGAAATGCCTTGACCGCCTTGTAGGTCAGCTCGCCGAACTTTCCGTCCGGCTTGAGCTTCGGCTTGATTCCGAGCTTCCCCAACTTCTGTTGCAATTCCTTGATCTTCGGGCCTTCAGAGGTCCATTTGAGATTTGCCATAAATCACTCCCCCATAACTTTCAGACCTGGCGCATGCGCCGCTCCACTCAGAGATGGCGCGCGCCCCGTCAGATGTCTGTGAAAGATCTCATATCGCAAGGGAAGACGTGACGCAGCCACGCCCCGGGGGCCGCGGCCGGGCGCTACTCGCCGAGATCGCGGCGCACGGCGTCCTGGGAGAGCATGGCCCGGGTCTCGTCATAGCGGTCGAAGCTCTCGTCGATCACGAAGCGCAGATCGGGCGCATACTTCAAATGCACCCGGCGCATCACGGCGCGGCGGAGCTCGGCGCGCGCCTCGTCGAGCGCTGCGATCGTCGCCTCGAGGTCGCGCCCGCCAAGCGGCATCACATAGCAGGTGGCGTGGCGGAGATCCGGCGCCGGGCGCACCTCCGTGACCGTGATCGTCGACCCGGGCACGCTCAGCCCATGCGCCTCGCCGCGGATCAGCACCTCGGAGAGCGCGCGGCGGATCAACTCGCCGACCCGGAGCTGGCGCTGGCTCTCGCCGAGGCGCCCGCCGCCGGCGCGCTCAGGATGGGGGGAGGCTCGACGTGCCATCAGCTTGACCTTTCTGTACGCGCGTGTTTTTGGTTTCGTGTTACTTTTGTTCTATGGTTGCCGTGAGATGACGCCGCAAGGGATTCTTGAGACCGCCCTCTATGCAAGAGACCTCGGGGCTGCGGAACGGTTCTACCGTTCCGTAATGAGACTTGAGTTGATCAGCGCCACTGCGGAAACAATGCTGGCGTTTCGCTGCGGTCACGGAATGCTCCTGATCTTCAACCCGAAAATGTCCGGCCGTCGGCCTGTGATCGGGGCGCGGATCCCGGTGCCGCCCCATGGCTGCGAGGGGCAGGGCCATGTCTGCTTCCGTGCCTTCGCCCATGAGATCCCGCAATGGATCGAGCGGCTGCGACTTGCCCATGTGCGGATCGAGGCGGACTTCACCTGGCCGAGGGGCGGACGGTCGATCTACTTTCGAGACCCCGCCGGCAACAGCCTGGAGATCGCCGAGCCGCGGCTCTGGGCCTTCACCTGAGCCGCGGCCGATCCGCCGCCGAGCGCGTCAGAGGGTGCGCTCGACCGTGCGGCGCTCGAAAATCTCGATCACGTCGCCCTCGCGGATGTCCTCGTAGTTCTCGAAGGCCATGCCGCATTCCTGGCCCACGGGCACCTCTTTGACCTCGTCCTTGAAGCGCTTGAGCGTCTTCAGCGTGCCCTCGTGGATCACCACGTTGTCGCG
>CAZTHL010000059.1:0-22556 GCA_964613585.1 uncultured Mycobacteriaceae bacterium
CGCGAGACCCGGACGCTTGCCTCGACGGCTTGCGTCCGCCACCGCTCGATCAGGTATCAAGGCAAACTCGTCGGCGCCGATCTTCTTCAGCGGCTGCCGCGTCACACCCGGGATCAGCCCGCCGACGAGCCAGCTTCGTTGGCTCATCTCGACGACGACGACAAGCGTCTCACCGGGGGTGAAGGGCAGCATGGCGCAGTGAATGCCAGGGTCGATCTGCATGGGGGCCTCCGTCAGCTCATGGTGCTGCAAGTTTGCGCCTGGCGTGGCGCGCCCCATAGCATCTGGCCACCATCAGCGAGGTCAGCGAAGATAACGTGCCTCTGCTGGCCGCAGTCGCCAGCTGAACCCCGGCGGAACCACACCGGGGAACGCATCGACGCCGCAGCTCTTACACCACGCTACGGGGCACGATCGCCGGCGGTGCGGAGGTGCCGATCCGCGACCCGGCCGATCCGAGGGTCCTGGCCATGACCGGCCGCATCCTCGACGACCGCCTGCTCGACGCACTGACCGGCCAGACCTGCCCCTGGGGGCGCCGCCGAAGCCGTGCCTGGACGCCGCGGGCGATACTCCAACCCCGCCCCGTTCCCGTCCCGGCCGGTGCGTCAGCCCGCCTCCTGATGGCGCAGGTGCACCCATTGCGAGGGGCCATGGCTGGCGTCGAGACGGCGCAGCAAGGGCGCCGACTGCAGCAGGTGCTTGGCCGCAAGAAGCCGCAAGGCGACGGCGCGGACCGGGCCGCTCTCCAGCGTGAAGGCGGAATTCTCTAGGGTGCCGGAGGTCTGCGACCGGCGCCGGGTGCGATAGGAGGCGAGCTGGATCGCGGCATCCTTCCGGCTCAGGGGCTCGATCTCGTGCTCGGCGACGCAGAGCCCGTGCCGCGCGGCGATGATCTCGAAGCTCCTGCGGCTCCATCGGCCGATATGGGTCGGCGGCATGTCCAGAAGGGCGCCATTCTTTTCGTTGAAGTCGATCTTCTTCCGATTGGTCACGGCGATGAAGATGCTGCCGTCGGCCGCCAGTACGCGCTTCAACGTCGAGAAGAGCTCGTCGAGCCGGTCCATGCTCTGCAGGACCTGGAACAGGGCAAGCACATCGAACCGTCCGCAATGCTCGGGCGACATCAAGGTCCGGATGTCCTTCTGGGACGAGTCGAAGCCGAGCTGCTTCAGTCTTCGATGACCGTAGTCGGAGTACTCCGTGCAGGTGATCGTGGCACCCGGGCCGAGCCGTTCCGCGACACGGGACAGGAACGCGCCATCGCCGGCACCGACCTCGAGGATATGCAGCCGCGTCCTGTCGATCTGCTCGAGGCGGTCAAGGGTTCGCTGGAACTCCCACTTCCAACGCGGATATCCGGTTCTTTGAAAGGCCAGATCATAGAAATCCTTGTCGCCACTAATGAACGGATCGCTGAACACGAACGAGCAGCCGAGACATTCTTTCACCTCAGCGGTGGTCGACTGCCACAGACGCTCGATGGCTGACCGCAGATCGTGGTGTCTCTGCGGAGACTGCTCCTCCAGAACGAAGTGCTGGGCGGCCGCTGCGCTGGTCGTCGACCACACGACGTCGTGATCAGTCGAGAAACAGATCGGGCAGTGTGCAAAGGGCGTCACGGAAGGGGTCTTCCCTTGTCCCGAGGCGGCGAGGTCTCGCCGATCGGCATGCTCCAAGCGGCCGGTGGCGTGGGCCAGGCACGCCCGCCCATGCCCAGGCTAGACCCGATCATAACCGGTAGCGATTGATGTTTTCAGACTATACGGTTGGCGAAGCCAGCATCATCGATGGGGCCGAGAGCCCCTTCTCGGCCAAGGCATCGCCGGCCGCCCTCCGCCCGGCCACCCAACGACAGCATGCTTGGGGTGCCGGGCGGGGGAGCGGGCCGGTGCCGATACCGCATCAGGCGGAAGCGCTCTATATATTAGTTTAGGCCGTGGGTCTTAGACAATCAGCCGGGCCCATGGGAGCCGACGGCGCCCTGGCGTCATTAAGGGGTCCGGAAGCCGACGGCCGGGAGGCCGGAAGCCGCTCGGCACCGGAGATCGATCCCGGAGAGTCCGCGGGGACGCGGAAATGGCGGCAGCGCGCCGAACGGGGCGCCGATGGTGGAGGGCATGCCTTGAGCGAGACCGCCAGCGGCGAAGGCAGGCGGCCGGACCCCGGCCCGGCTGCCGACGCCGGACCGGAGCGGGAGCCCGGGGCCGGGGCCACGCCGACCGACCGTCCCGGGCCCGAAGCAAACGCCGCTGACCCGGGCGCCGCCGCTCCCAACCCCTCGGCCTATGCCTCCACCGCCGCCACCGCTGCGGCCGGCTCCCAAGCCTTCCTCGCCGGCGGCGGCTCCATGGGCGCCCGCATCCGCGCGCACGACTGGACGGCCACGCCGCTCGGGCCGCCCGTGGGCTGGCCGCCGGCGCTCAGGACTGCGGTCGGTCTGATGCTCCAGGCTCGCCAGCCAATGCTGATCGTCTGGGGGGCCGAGCACATCCTTCTTTACAATGACGCCGCCGCCGGGCTCGTCGACCACCGGCATCCCGCCGCCCTCGGCCGGCCGCTCCACCGGCTCTCGCCGCAGCTCTGGGAGTCCGGGCTCCGGCCACAGGCCGCGCGGATCCGGGCCGGCCAAGCCATCCACGTGGCGGAGATGGCGCTCACGGTCGAGCGCGACGGCGTGTCCGAGAAGGCCTGCTGGGCCGTGTCCGCCACGCCGCTGCTCGACCAGGACGGCGCGGTCGCGGGCGCCCTGATCACCGGCAGCGACGTCACCGAGACGGCGCTGCTCAAGCGGCACCTGCAGGCGCTCGCCGAGCTCGGCGCCAGCCTGCGCGGGCTCGACGACCCCGATGCCATCCTGCGCGCGGCAACGCATCGCCTGGGCGCCGAGCTCGGCGCCGACCGAGCCGCCTTTGTGGAGGTCGACCCGTCCACCCGGCGCCGCACCGTCGGCGCCGTCTGGCGCGCCGAGACCAGCGTCGGCGCGGACGACGGCCCGGATCCGGCCACGCTGGACGAGCCGCTGCTCGGCGAACTGCGGGCCGGGCGCGAGGTGGCGATCCCGGTGGCAGGCGGCGACGCGAGCCCCGGGCCCGCCGCGGTGACGGCGGCCGGGCCGGACGGCGGCCTTGATGCCGTGCTGGCGGTGCCCGTCCTGCGGCAGGATCGGCTGGCCGCGATCCTGGTTGTGCGCCACCGCGGACGGCGTCGCTGGGGCCCGCACGATGTCGAGCTGGCGCGGGAGGTCGCCGGGCGCGCGCACGCCGCGGCCCAGCGGGCCCGCACCGAGGCGCGGCTGCGCGCCGGCGAGGCGCGCCACGGCTTCCTGCTGACGCTGACCGACGCCCTGCGGCCGATCGCCAACCCGCTTGAGATCCAGGCGGCCGCCACCCGCGTCCTGGGTGAGCGCCTGGGCGCCAGCCGCGTCGCCTATTTCGAGATGTGCGGCGGCGACTACTGCGTCGAGCGCGACTACACGAACGGAGTGCCGTCGGTCGCCGGGCGCCACCCGACCGCCGCGTTCGGCCGTACCCTGCTCGAGACCTACGAGGCCGGCCGCACTGCCGTCGGCGTCGACGTGACCGACGACCCCGCCCTGACGGCCGGGATGCGGGCGGCCTTCGAGGGCATCCAGATCGGCGCCTACATCGGCGTGCCGCTGATCAAGCACGGCCGCTTCATCGCCGGGCTCGCCGTGCACATGGACCGGCCGCGCGCCTGGACGCCGCTCGAGATCGCGCTCGCGGAGGAGACCGCGGAGCGGACCTGGGCCGCGGTCGAGCGCGCCCGGGCCGAGGCGGCCCTGCGCGAGAGCGAGGCCCGGCTCGCCGCCGATCTCGCGGGCATGCGCCGCCTGCACGATCTGCACGCGCGGCTCGCCAGCGAGGCTGATCTCGACGCCGCGCTCGGCCATATCCTTGCCGCCGCCACCGACGTCACGGGCACCGACCGCGGCACGGTGCAACTCGTCGCGACGGACGGGCTCCGGCTCGATCTGGAGGCGCATCGCGGCTTCGGCGCGGGCACCCCGTTCACCGAGCATTTCCGGCACCAGGGGTCGCTGTTCGGCTGCGACATCGTGCGCCGGCAGCGGCGCCTGGTCATCGAGGACATCGAGAACTTTCCCGATCTCGCCGGCACCCGGGACCGCGAGGTTTCCCTGGCGGACGGCATCCGCGCGGCGCAGTCGACCCCGATGGTGAGCCGAACCGGCGAGATCGTCGGGGTCCTCAGCACGCAGCACGCGGAGCCGTGCCGACCGGACGAGAATGCGCTCCGGCTGATCGATCTGCTGGCCTGGACAGCGGCCGACTTCGTCGAGCGGCATCGCGCCTTCGCGGCGCTGCGCGACAGCGAGGAGCGGCTGTCGACCATCCTGGCCCACGCGCCGCTCGGCATCGGCCTGTTCGACCGGGAAGGGCGCTGGCTGTTCAAGAACCCGGCGCTCAACTGGCTCACCGGCCCGCGGATCCCGTCGCACGACCTGGACGGGCGCGGCCGGTGGCAGGCCGTCGACGACACGGGCGCGCCGGTGCCGCCGAAGGACTGGCCCGGCGCCCGGGCGCTCCGCGGCGAGGCCGCCTCCGAGGGCGTAATGTTCCGGACCGAGGTCGCCGGCCGGGACCGCTGGTTCCGGGTGACCGCCGTGCCCGTGCTCGACGAGGGCGCGCCCGGTGCCGACGGCGCAAGCGGGCGCGAGGTTCGGCAGGCCATCGCCATCCTCGAGGACGTCACCGAGCGCGAGCTTGCCGAGGAGCGGCAGCGCCGGCTGACCCGGTCGCTGGCGCTGGAGCGTGGCCGGCTGGCGGCGGTGCTGCGGCACCTCCCGGTCGGCGTGTGGATCGTCGACCCGGACGGCCGGCTGATCGAGAGGAACGCCGAGGCCGCCCGCATCGGGAGCGGCGCCGAGCCGCCGGCCCCGCTCTCCGAGCCGCACGCGCTCGACGGGGCCTGGAATGCGCCCCGGGGCGGTCGGCTGCCGTCCGGTGAGCATCCGGTCGCGCAGGCTCTGGCGACCGGCGAGCCGATCGGACCGATGGAACTCGGGATCCGTCGCCTGGATGGGAGCGACGGCACGGTGCTCGCCTCGGCAGCGCCGGTGCGGGACGAGGAGGGGCGCCTGCTGGGCGCGGTCGGGATCAATCTCGACATCACCGAGCGGGCCCGGCTTGAGGCGGCGTTGCGCCGCAGCGAGGAACGTCTGCGCCTGGCGCTCGACGCCGCGGGCATGGGCACCTTCATCTGGCATCCGAAGGCGGACCGGCCCGAGCCGGATGAGCGCATGCTGGCCCTGTTCGGGCAAGACCAGGCCGCGCAGGTCACCTTGGCCAACGCCCTTGACCGGCTGATCCATCCGGAGGATCGGGCGCGCTACGCCGCCGCGGTGGAGCGCACGCTCGATCCCGCCGGTCCGGGCATCCTGCGCGAGGACATCCGCATCAACCGACCGGACGGTACGCGACGTTGGCTCTCCGTGACCGGGCAGGTCCATTTCGTCGGCGGCGTGGCCGACCGCCTGATCGGCGCGGTGACCGACGTCACCCGGCGTCGGGAGGTCGAGGCGGCGCTGCGTGAGAGCCGGGAGCGACTGCGCCTGGCCCAGGAAGTGGCGGGCGTCGGCACCTTCGAATGGATGATACAGACGAACGTCAACCGCTGGAGCCCGGAGATCGAGCGACTCTACGGCCTGCCGGTGGGCGGCTTCGCCGGCAGCTACCAGGCCTGGGCGGCGCTGGTGCATCCGGACGACCTCGCCGAGGCCGAGCGGCGCGTGCGCATCGCCCTGGAGACCGGGCGCTTCGAGGCGGAATGGCGGGTGGTGCGGCCGGACGGCACCATCGTCCCGCTCCTGGCGCGCGGCATCGTCGAGAGGGATTCGCAGGGCCGGCCGCTGCGCATGATCGGCGCCAATGTCGACATCACCGCGCGTGTCCGCGCTGAGGAGCACCAGCGGCTGCTCATGGCCGAACTGGACCACCGCGTCAAGAACGTGCTCGCCGCCGTGCAGTCCGTGGCCCGGCAGAGCCTGCGCGATGCCGATCCGGAGGCCGCGGAGCGCTTCACCGGCCGGCTTGGCGCCTTCGCGCGCAGTCATGCCCTGCTGGCGGAAGGCCGCTGGCGAGGTGCCAGCCTGCGCCGGCTGATCGAGGGCGCGCTGTCGCCGTACCGGGAGGAGGACGGCGCCGGGCGGGTCACGGTGGAGGGACCCGAGGTCGAGGTCGGGGCGAAGGCGGCGCAGACCCTATCGCTCGCCGCGCACGAGCTGGTGACCAACGCGGCCAAGCACGGCGCGCTCGCAGCGCCGGGCGGCCGGGTCGCGGTGGGCTGGGAGCTCGGCGGGGACGGCGAGGAGCGCCGGCTCGTGCTGACCTGGCAGGAGACCGGCGGCCCACCAATCGCCGCGCCGCCGGTGCGCCGCGGCTTCGGCACGCGGCTGATCCGCGCCACCGTGACCTACGACCTGGCCGGGACCGTCGAGCTCGACTTCCGGCCGGACGGCCTTGTCGCCACGCTGGCGCTCCCGTCGACCGCGCTGAGCCCGGGAACGTCGCCCGACGGGGCCGCGGACGAGCCGGCACCCGGCGAGGCGTTGGCGGCCGAGGCGGGCGACGACGTCTCATGCCTTGCCGGCCGGCGGATCCTGCTGGTCGAGGATCAGCATCTGATCGCCGAGCAGCTCGCCGAGGCGATGCGTGCCGCCGCCTGCCACGTTGTCGGGCCAGCGCCGACCCTGGCGCAGGCGCGGGCGCTGGCCGAGGCCGAGCCGCTCGACGCCGCGGTGCTCGACGTCAACCTGGACGGGGAAATGATCTGGCCGGTGGCCGAGGCGCTTGCGGCACGCGGCGTGCCGCTGCTGCTCGCCTCTGGCTACGCCGACCCCGTGAGCCCTCCGGCGGCGCTGCGCGCCGCGCCTCGCATGGCCAAGCCGGTCGCCCCCGAGGATGCGCTCGCCGCGCTCGCCGCGCTGCTCCGGCGTCGGGTCCTGCAGCCATAGGCCGGGTCACGACACGCGTGTCCCGACGGAGTCGGGCACGACGCAGATCGTGAAGGACTGACGTCGGCGGCTCGCTGGCGTCATCCCAACGGCTCGATGGCATAGAGCGTTTCGGCGTGACGCGGCACCGGCATCGGCCCGCGTCCCCGCTTGGCCACCTCAAGCATGCTGTCGTTGGGTGGCCGGGCGAAGGAGCGGGCCGGCGATGCCGCTTCTGCCGGAAACGCTGTACAAGGACGCCGAGCGTCGGTTGGGCAGGGCGAGGCGTCGGCCAGGCATCGGCGCGCATCCACGGTGCGATTGAGCCAACGCAATGCAAATAAGACTCATTCTCAATTACAACCCTTATTGAAGCCTGCCGTCCCCACAATCGCGATCCCGGCTTCCGGCGGTCGGAGACCCAAAGCGCGCTGTCGCTGGCGGCCTGCGCCGAAGGGGCGCGAGACGTCAGAGAGGCCATTCAACCATGCGCTTCATCCAGAAGGTCCATCTGTGGGCCAGCGTGCTGCTGGCCGCACTGATCCTGTGGCTCATCGTCACCGGCATGCTGCTCCATGTCCGGCAGGAGCCCGGCTTCGAGTGGATCCAGCCGCCGTCCGCCTCGGGCAGCGAGGCCGACCGGCCGGCGCTGACGCCGGCAGACCTGCTCGAGATCTCCCGCGGCGTGCCCGAGATGCGCGTCGAGGCCTGGGACGACATAGCGCGGTTCGATCTCCGCCCCGGCAAGGGCGCCGTGAAGGTGCTCTCGGCTCGGGCCGCGCACGAGATCCAGGTCGACATCGTCACGGGCGAAGTGCTCGCCTCGGCCGGCCGCTGGTCCGACCGGATCGAGGGCTGGCACAACTGGAGCGGCTTCGACCTGCGCCTCATCGTCGGTCTGCCGGGCGGGCTCGCCTACGCCGTGGTCGGCCTGACCGGGCTCGTTCTGCTGTGGCCGAGCCTGCGACGCGAGACCCGACGCCTCGCCGCCCGGCTCGGCGGCCAGACGGTCGCCCCGCGGCACCAGCAGCCCGGGCTCACCGCCTGGAGCATGCGCAATCACTGGTGGATGTCGCTGATCGTGCTGGTGCCGTGGACCTTCGTCGCGGTCACCGGCCTTGTGCTGCAGCTGCGCGACGAGCTGCCGATTCAGGCCGAGCGGGTGGTCGGCTCCGCGCCCGCGGCCTTGCCGGCGACGGGCTGGCCCGACGCGCTCGCCGCCGCCCGCTCGGCCGAGGCCGGCATCGGCTCGTGGGAGGACATTAGCCGCATCTATCTGTATGTCGACCGCGGTGTCTACGCTGTGGTCACGCCGGGCTCCGTGCCGACCGAAGTGCAGGTCGACGCCGCCACAGCCGAGGTGCTCACCGTCTTCCGGCACCAGAAGGCGGTGTGGGAGGAGATCCATGGCGGCGATCTCAGCAGTCTGGGGCTCGATACCCGTGCCGTGTTCTGGTTGTTCACCGTGGCCCATCTCCTGTCGGTCCTGCTTTGGCTGACCGGGGTGTTCTTCGGCCTGCGGCGCCTTGGCCTGTCCGGGACGCGCCCCAAGACCGCTTCCCCGGCCGTCGAGCCGCTTCGGGCCGAATGATCCCGTCGAGCCAATGACAGCCGTCATTGAGGAACCGCAGCGCTCACGGGCGGCGGTGGGTTGGCGGGCGCGCCCTCGGCCGAGCCGACGAGCCATCTCGTCGGCTCGGCGGCATGAGACGCTTCCGAGGCCACGCCGGCAGCGCGCCGCAACCCGGGCCCTTCGGAGCGGGACCCAGAGCGTATCCGCCTGACGGGGAATCGGCACCGGTCGCGCCCTTGCCCGGCCACCCCAAGCATACTGTCGTTGGGTGGCCGGACGCGAGAGCGAGCCGGCGATGCCCCTTGAGCCGGAAACGCTCTCGCCAAAAAAAAGCGGGTGTCCTGACACTTCCTTGGCTCAATGGGTGGCAAGGAAACTGTTCGAAATTTCATAGAAAGATAAGCGATTTTCGCTCATCGGTTGGCGTCGGAGGGGCTACGTTAGCTCTCCATCAAACGAGGGAACGATCATGTCCGATGCTCCGCAAGACGCCTATCAGCGCCTCTTCAGCCTCTCCATGCTCTCGAACTGCGTGAGCAGCATCTGGGACAAGGCGGCCATCCTGGAGCAGAAGATGTTCTGGGAGCTCTCGCACTTCATGAAGGTCACGGGCGCGCCGCCCGACCCGGCCTACGCCCCGGTCACGCCCGACGCCGACACCGTCGGGCTGATCGGCGAGTGGGAGCTGGTCTGGGGCCCCGCGGTGCTGACCACTCCGGGCGGCGGCGCCCGCGAGGCCCGCAACGCCATGTTCGTCGCGCGCTGCCCGCGGCTGTCGCCGACCGGCGATGGCGGGCTGCCGGCCGAGGCCTATGTGGTGGCGATCGCCGCGACCAACAAAAGATCCATCTACGACTGGGCCCTGGAGGATGCGCACGTGGACGCGGTCGTCGACTGGTTCGGCTTCCGGCCCGGCGACTACCACACGCTGCGCCAGCCGGCGTTCCCCTGGCTCAGGCCGTACATCTCGGCGGCAACCGCGCTCGGCCTGTCGGATCTCCTGGAGCTGCACGCGCCGGCGTGGCTCGGCGCCGCGCCGAGCACCAGCCTGGCCGAGTACCTGAGAAGCATCACCGACCGGTCAGCCATGCTCGCCTTCGTCGGTCACAGCCTGGCCGGGGCGCTGGCGCCCGCCATGGCGCTCTACTTCATTGACCATGAGCCGCTCGGCCATCCCGGCGGGCTGAACCTGGTCACCTATCCGACCGCCGGCGCGACGCCGGGGAGCCGAGGCTTCGCCGAGCGGTTCCAGGAGAAGCTGCCGCCGTCGCGTCCCTGGGGGTCATCCGAGCCCTACCAGCACCTGAACGTCCGGCTGTGGAACCATTACGACGTGATTCCGCACGCCTGGGCCGTCCACAGCCACACGGACCTGGACGGCAACGAGTCGCCGAAGCTGACCGACATTCCCATGATCTATGGCGAGCCGCACGGGGCGGTCGCCGTGGAGCTGACGACGCTGGTGAGCGCCGCCGTCGCGGTCGCCGGACGGTCCGGCATGCACTATCACACGTTGCCCGGAGCGCGCCTGGAAGGCACCAAGCCCGCCACACCACCGGCGACCATGAAGGATTTCCTGGCGGAGCTCGCAAGGCAGCATGTGCAGGCCTACAACCAGGGCCTGATCCTGAGGAAGCCGATCACGACGGCTCCCCTTCCGAGCTCCTGATACCGGCGGGTCAATGGCTTCAGCCGTTGGCTCGGGACGGCACGCCCGGGCGGCGGCAGGGTTGACGGGCGCGCCCACAGCCGAGCCGACACGTCATCTCGTCGGCTCGGCGGCGCGAGGAGTCGGCCTGCCCGGCTGGCCGACGCCGGCTGTCCGGGCCTTGCGCGCCAAAGCGTTTCCGAGTAGCTGGCATCGCCGGCCCGCTCTCCCGCCCGGCCACCCAAGGACAGCATGCTCAGGCCGGCCGGCTGGGCGGGGGCGCGGGCCGGTGCCGATCCCGCATCACGCGGACACGCTCCATCTCCCGGCGCGTCCGCCTGCGTCAGCCGGTTCAGGCTGCCCTGCTCAGGCGACGTCCTGCGCCGCCCCCAGGAGCCGGGGCGGCTTCGCCCGGCCGCACGCGAGCTCGGCGCGCGGCGCCAGCAGCCAAGCGGACGTGGCCCGGTCCGGGGGCTCGCCGTCCCACGGATGGTCGAGTCGCGGCTGCGCGAACAGATAGCCCTGCAGCAGGTCGACACCTTCCTCGAGCAAGGCCTCGGCATCGTCCAGCGTCTCCACCCGCTCGGCCACGGAGAGCAGCCCGAAGCCCTTGGCCAGGCCGACGAGGCTGCGCACGAACAGCCGGTTCTCCAGCTTGCCGCCAATGTCGGTGGTGAAGCTGCCATCGATCTTGACGGCGTCGATCGTCATGGTCTTGAGGTGTCGGAACGAGGTGTAGCCGGCACCGAAGTCGTCGAGCGCGACGCGCGCGCCAAGGCGTCGAACATTGCTGACGAAGTGTCGGCCATGCTCGAGGTCCCGGATCGCCGCCGTCTCGGTAATCTCGACCACGAGGCGCTCGGCGAGCGCGGGCCGGCCGCCGATCAGCTGACGGAGCGCGACCAGCCAAGTGCTGTCGGCGACGGTATGCGCCGAGACGTTGATCGCCAAGCGCCCGTCCGGGCGCCGGACCAGGACGTCGATGGCCAGCTCAAGCACCCGACGATCGAGCTGACGGACCAGGCCGAGCTGCTCGGCGGCCGGGATCAGGTGGCTGGCCGGCACGATCTCCCCGTCCGCTGCAATCATCCGGAACAGGCACTCATTGAAGGCCACCGCGCCGGTGCGCGGGTCGATCACCGGCTGAAAGGCCAGCGCGATCCGATTGTTCTTGAGCGCGTTCTTGAGCTGCTCACCCAGTGCGATCAGGCGGCGGTTGTCTCTGCGCTCCTGCTCCGTGCCGGTGTAGAGGCAGAAGCAGTCGCGACCCGACAACTTGGCCTGACGCATCGCCGTCTCGGCGCGGGTCATCGCCTCGAACGAGGCATCCGCCGACGACGGTAGGACGACCCCGCCGATCGACACGCTGACATGCACGAGGCCGGCCGGCGTGTGCACGGCATGCTCCCGAAACGCCGCCAGGATCCGCTCCGCCGCGCCGACCACATCCTCAACGGACATGCCACGCAGCACGACCCCGAAGACGTCGCCGCCGACCCGGCCGACGATCGACTCGTCCCCCACGACCCGGCTGAGGCGCTGCCCGACCGCGACAATGACGGTGTCGGCCACCTCGTAGCCGTAGGCGTCGTTGACCAGGGTCAGCTGATCGATGCCGACACTGAGATAGCCGCCAAAGGTAGACTGGCACTCCGCCATCGCCACCTCGAGCGCCGAGCGCAGCTGGACCCGATTGCAGCGGCCGGTAAGCTCGTCCACGCAGGCGCGGCGCGCCGCCAGGTCATCCCAGCGCTGCCGACCGGCGACCTGACGAACGATGCCGCGCAGCCGGGCCGGCGTGCCGCAGACCATCTCGGCCCGACCCCGGTCATGCAGCGAGAGGAAAAGACCGTCGGGCCGGCGCACCCGGTAGGTGCAGTCGTACGGCTCGCCGGTCCGGTAATGCTCCGACAGCGCCGCCAGACGGCGCGGCAGGTCCTCCGGATGGACCCGGCCGTTGAGGGCGCTGCCGCTCGAGTAGGCCGGCAGGGTCGCGGCGCCGAAGAGGAGGCGGCCTCCGTCGCTCCAGACGATCGCGTCGGTCGTCAAGTCCCACTCATAGCCCGCGTCGCCGGCGGCTGCCAGTGCGGCAGCGGCCCAGTCCGTCGACTCATTGTCCTGCAGCATGGGCACTCCACCGTCGGTCCAGTGCTTGAGACCGACCGGATCCGCCACGGAACTTCCATACCGGTCTAGGCGATCGGATTTAAGGATTGCTGAATATGCAACAGAGCCGGGAACAAACGAAATAAACCGATCTCGTAATCGGACCGAAGATTACAGGCAGACTCTTTAGGCTTTCCTTAACCGGGCTTCCATCCGGTCGGCCACGCACCGGAGACGGGTGCCACAGGCTCCGGAGATCGCCCGGTCCCGTCTCGCTCCGTCTCCGGCCGCCGATACGCGGGGCGGGCCGGAGCCATCCCGCATACGTCGGCAGGCCTCGAGGGCATCGGCCGTACCGGATGAGCCCCGTCCATGACCCTTTCGATCTTGCCCTGCGTCGGCCGCAGCCGCTTCCCTCGGGCGCCGGATCCATCGTGGGACCGCTCGAGGACGCGGCTGCCGCCGAGGTGAGAGCCGGGGCGGTCAGCCCTCTTCCTCGCCCGCCTCGTGCATCTGCTCCTGGATGTAGTTGGCGGCGCCAATCTTCTCGACGAGGCCGATCTGTGCCTCCAGCCAGTCGATGTGCTCTTCGGTGTCGCCGAGGATCTCACGCAGCAGGTCGCGGGAGACGAAGTCTTGGGCCGCCTCCGCCGCCGGGATGGCCTCCTTGAGGGCGGCCTGGTTGCCGAGCTCCGACTTCATGTCGCACTGCAGCATCTCGGGCACCGTCTCGCCGATGCGGATCTTGTGCAGATCCTGGACGTTCGGCAGGCCATCGAGCATGAGGATCCGGTCGATCAGCATGTCGGCGTGCTTCATCTCGCCCAGCGCCTCCTTGTAGACAAAGGCGCCGAGTCGGTTGATGCCCCAGTTCTGCAGCATCCGCGCGTGCAGAAAGTACTGGTTGATGGCGGTCAACTCGTTCGTGAGGATGGTGTTGAGGTGCCGCAGCACCGTGGCGTCGCCGTGCATTCTGCCTTCCCCGTGACGATAATCGTGGACCCCAGGATAGGGGACATGGCGGGAAAGGAAAGCGCCGTGCTCCGCTCGGCAGGCCTCGGCGCGACGCGAGGCCCCGTCCCGACCGGCCGGAGGCGCCGCCCTCGGCGGCGCGGCGGCGGATCAACGGCGGACGGCAGGGCCGACGACGGTACGGGCACGCTCCTCGGCCACCGTCCGGAGCAACTCCCGCACGGCCGGATCGGCGAAGATCTCCCCGATCGTGCGGCTGAGCCGGATCTGCCAGTTCGGATGCTCGGTGGTCGTGCCGGGCAGGTTCTGCTGCTCGGTTTGAGCCACCGCGTCCTCGATCTGCACCATCATCAGCCGGCATGGCGTCCCGGCGAGAAAGCGGTGGATCGCCAGCAGCAGGGCCCGCGGCAACGGCGCATGGCTGGTGCTGGCATCGCTCTCGGGCCGCGCGCCGCCGGGCCACAGCCCGGCATCGATCAGCGCGTCGACCAGCTTGCGGCGGTCGCTGACCCGGTTGGCGGCATCGTCGTCGCGCATCCGCTCGCTGGGGTAAAGGTCGAGCGAGCGCCGCAGATCTAGGTCGTGGCCGGTCCAGAAGCCGGCCAGGGTCGGCAGGTCGTGGGTGCCGGCGGTGACCAGCGCGTCCTCCGGATAGGCCTGACGCTGCTTGAACAGGCCGTCGCCGACCCGCTCGAACTGGAAGACGCGGTAGGACAGCATCGCCGCGGCGCTCATGGCCGGGCGGAAGCCGTCCGGCACGGTGCCGAGGTCCTCGCCGATGACAAGGCACCGCTGGCGCCGGGATTCGAGCGCCAAGACCCGCATCAGGTCGGCAAGAGGGTACTGGACATAGGTGCCCTCGCTGGCCGGCCGGCCGACCGGGACCCAGAACAGGTGCATTAAACCCATGGCGTGGTCGATGCGGATGGCGCCGGCGTGCCGCATGTTGGCGCGCAGGGCGGTGATGAACGGCTGGTAGGCGCGCTCCCTCAGGGTCAGCGGGTTGAGCGGGCTCAGCCCCCAGTTCTGCCCGAGATGATTGAGCAGGTCGGGCGGCGCGCCGATCGACATCTCGCGCACAAGCGCCTTGGGGTCGGCCCAGGCGGCCGCGCTGCCCGGGCCGACGCCGACCGCCAGGTCACGGTACAGCCCGACCCGCATGCCCGCCGCCTCGGCGTGCCGCTCGGCGCGCGCCAGCTGCGCGTCGGCCAGCCACTGAAGGTACTTGTGGAACTCGACCTCCTCCGCATACTCGACGGCGAAGCCGGCCACCGCCGGCCCGTCCGGGTCGTGAAACTCCTCCGGCCAGGTCCACCAGGCGAGCCGCTCGGAATCCTCGGCGGCAAAGCGCGCCTGGATCGCGTGGAAGGTGGCGAAGGTGCCGAGGCGCGGCTGATCGATCTCGACAAAGGCGCGGTACGCGCGTGCGCGATCGCTGTCCGCATCCAGATGGTGCTGCTCGAAATGGCGGTGCAGGACGCGCAGCACCGGCAGGGTCAGGTCGTGCACGGCGGCATAGTCGACCAGGCCGCTGTCCCGCGCCGCCGCCAGCCTTGCCTGGAACTCCGGCGCGGCGACCATGGCCTGGGCCTCCGCGCACTCGCTGAAGTCGGGCACCGACTCCACGTCAATGTAGAGGATGTTGAGGAAATTTCGACTGGCCGGCGAGTACGGGCTGTCCTCGAGCGGGGCGGCCGGGAAGAGCGCGTGCAGCGGGTTAAGGCCGAGGATGTCGGCTCCGGCCGCGGCGGCATGCTCGGCCAGCTCGGCCAGGTCGACATAGTTCCCGAGGCCCCAGTTGCGCGGCGAGCGCAGCGCGTAGAGCTGGCAGGACACGCCCCACAGGCGCTCGCCCGAGGCCACGTCGTCCGGGCTCCAGCAGCGCCGCGGCGCCACCACGACCGTGGTCTCCAGCGGCGGCTCGACCGAGCCGGTCACCGCCAGGGTCAGCCGATGGTAGCCCTCGGGCAGGCCGACCGGCAGCTCGAAGACGCGGCGCTCGAAGGCGAGGCCGTCGAGCACTCGGACGGCGTCGAGCGGCAGCCCGTCCAGCGGCTGATGACCGCGCTGCTGCACCCCGCCCTCCTCGATCAGCGCCCAGGTTAGCGCCTCGCCCGCCTGGGTGGCCGGTACGGTCACGGTGAGCCGGCCCGGCTGCGCCTCCGCAGCGATCACCGTGACCGGCTCGGCCAGCCGACGCCAGGGCCGCTCCTCGAGCTCGCGCAGGCTCGCCTCGCAATCCTCCGGGGTGCCCGCGGGCAGCCCGAGGGACTGCAGGATGGCCACCTTGGTCTCGGGCAAGGTGCCATGGTAGGTGCCCCAGATATCGTGATAGCCGGACTCGATGCCGGCCAGGCTCGCGAGCCGATCGAGCGCAGTCATCGTTTCAGGGCATCCCCGTGAGCTTGAAGAGGATCAGCGAGCGCGCCGGCACCGTGTACGGATCACCCGGGCGGGCGGTCAACGCGCCCTCGGGCCGCTCGGGTTCCGTGGTGTCGACGATCGAGGACCAGCGGCCGCGGCCGCCGGGCAGGGTCGGCATGACGAACTCGACGGTGTCGGTATGGGCGTTCAGAATCATGAACAGCACGTCGTCGACCAGCGGATGGCCCTCGCCGTCGAGATAGGTGCCGGCGTCGCCGGCCAGCATCAGGCCGACGCAGCGGGCGAAGTGGTCGCGCCATTGGTCGTCGGTCTTCTCACCGCCGTCAGGCGCATGCCAGCTGATGTCGCGCAGGCCAAGCGGCGAGACCTGCCGGCCGTGCAGGAAGCGTGACCGGCGCAGCACCGGATGGCGCCGGCGCACCTCGAGCAGCCGGCGAACGAAGCCGTGCAGCTGCTCGCCGTGCCGGCCGAGGCCGGTCCAGTCGATCCAGTTGAGCTCGTTGTCCTGGCAGTAGGCGTTGTTGTTGCCCTGCTGGGTGCGGCCGAGCTCGTCACCCGCCAGGATCATCGGGGTGCCCTGGGAAAACAGGACCGTCGCCAGGAGGTTGCGCATCTGCCGGTAGCGCAGCTCGACGATGGCAGGATCGTCGGTCGCCCCCTCGACGCCGTGGTTGAGCGAATAATTGGCGTTGTGGCCGTCGCGGTTGCCTTCTCCGTTCGCCTCGTTGTGCTTGCGCTCGTAGCTGACGAGATCAGCCACGGTGAAGCCGTCGTGGCTGGCCGCGTAGTTGATGCTGCTCCAGGGCCGCCGGCCGTTGTGCTCGAACAGGTCCGAGGAGCCGGCGATGCGCCCGGCGAGATCCGGCAGCACGCCGTGGTCGCCGCGCCAGAAGCGGCGGATGGTGTCGCGGTAGCGGTCGTTCCACTCGGCCCAGCCCGGCGGGTAGTTGCCGAGCTGGTAGCCGCCCGGGCCGATGTCCCAGGGCTCGGCGATCAGCTTGGTCGTCGACAGCACCGGGTCCTGACGGATGGCGTCGAAGAAGCCGCTGCCCGGGTCGAAGCCGGCCGGCTCGCGCCCGAGGGTGCTGGCCAGGTCGAAGCGGAAGCCGTCGACGTGCATCTCGGTCACCCAGTAGCGCAGGCTGTCGGTGACCATCTGCAGTACGCGCGGGTGGCAGAGGTTGAGCGTGTTGCCGGTGCCCGTGTCGTCGAGGTAATAGCGCCGGTCGGACGGGTTGAGGCGGTAGTAGGAGGCGTTGTCTATGCCGCGGAAGCTCAGCGTCGGGCCCAGATGGTTGCCCTCGCAGGTGTGGTTGTAGACGACGTCGAGCAGCACCTCGATGCCGGCGTCATGCAGGTGCTTGACCATGGTCTTGACCTCGTGGATCGAGGACGAGGCAAGGTAGCGCGGCTCGGGGGAAAAGAAATTAAAAGTTGAATATCCCCAATAGTTCCGAAGGTTGCGCTTTACCAGAAACTGGTCGTCGAGGAACGCGTGCACCGGCAGCAACTCGACCGCCGTGATGCCGAGCGACCTGAGATAGTGGCAGATCTGCCGGTTGCCGAGCCCGGCGAAGGTGCCGCGCAGCCGCTCGGGTACGCCCGGATGGCGCATGGTGAAGCCGCGCACATGGGTCTCGTAGATCACCGTGTCGGGCCAGGGCACGTCGGGCCGCCGGTCGTCGCTCCAGGTGAAGGCGGGATCGACCACCACGCATTTCGGCATGCTGCGGGCGTTGTCGCGCCGGTCCATGGTCAGGTCGGCCCGGCTCGAGCCGATCCGGTAGCCGTACTGGGCATCGGTCCAGCGCAGGCCCCCCGCCAGCGCCTTGGCATAGGGGTCGACCAGCAGCTTGTACGGGTTGAACCGGTGGCCGCGGCCCGGGTCGTACGGTCCGTGCACGCGGTAGCCGTACAGGGTGCCCGGCCGGGCCTCCGGCAGGTACCCGTGCCAGACATGGTCGGTCCGCTCGGGCAGGCCGATGCGCTGGACCTCGCGCTGGCCGGCGCTGTCGAACAGGCACAGCTCGACCCGCTCCGCGTTGGCGGAGAACAAGGCGAAGTTGACGCCTCGGCCGTCCCAGGTGGCCCCCAGCGGGTAGGGCCGGCCCGGCAGCACCGGTGGCAGGCTTGGCGGCTTGGTCATGCGCGAGCGGTGAAGGGTCCGGCAACGGACGCGCGGCGCGGCAGCGGGCGGGCCCGCCTCCACATCCCTGGAGGCTAGCACCGAAGGCGGGCCCGCCGCCTTGCTTTAGGTCAGAGGCCGGTGGCGCCGGACGGACCGGCGCTCACCCCGGCTCCGGGCGAAAGATCATGGTGGCCAGCGGTGGCAGCGTCAGCCGCAGCGAGAACGGCCGACCGTGCGCCTCGGCCTGGTCGGCGATGACGCCGCCGACATTGTTGACCCCGCTGCCGGCGTAGCGCTCGTCGTCGGTGTTGAGGATCTCGACCCAGCGGCCGCCGAACGGGACGCCGATGCGGTACTCGTGGCGGACCACGGGGGTGAAGTTGCAGACGATCAGCAGCGGCGGCGCCTCACCCTGCGGCCTGCGCAGGTAGGCGAACACCGAGTTGTCGGAGTCGTTGGCATCGATCCACTCGAAGCCGGTCCCCTCGCTGTCCTGCTCATGCAGCGCCGGGCTCGAGCGCAGCAGGTGATTGAGATCGCGGATCAGCGTCTGGACGCCCTTGTGCTCCTTGTACTGCGCCAAGTGCCAGTCGAGGCTCGTGTTGTGGTCCCACTCGCGCCACTGGGCGATCTCGCCGCCCATGAACAGCAGCTTCTTGCCCGGCTGGGTCCACATGAATCCGTAATAGGCGCGCAGGTTGGCGAACTGCTGCCAGAAGTCGCCGGGCATCTTGCTGACCAGCGACGCCTTGCCGTGCACCACCTCGTCATGGCTCAGCGGCAGGATGAAGTTCTCCGAGAAGGCGTACAGCAGCCCGAAGGTCATGTCATGGTGATGGTATTTCCGGTGGATCGGCTGCTTGGTCATGTAGGTCAGGGTGTCGTGCATCCAGCCCATGTTCCACTTGAAGCCGAAGCCGAGGCCGCCGGTGTAGGTCGGCCGCGACACGCCGGCCCAGGCGGTCGACTCCTCGGCGGCGGTGGTGGCGCCGGGGAAGCGGGAGAAGATCTCCTCGTTCATCCGCTTCAGCAGCTGGATCGCCTCGATGTTCTCGTTGCCGCCGAAGCGGTTGCGCACCCACTGGCCGGCCTTGCGGCTGTAGTCGAGGTACAGCATCGAGGCCACGGCATCGACGCGCAGGCCGTCGAGATGGTACTTGTCCATCCAGAACAGCGCGTTGCCGAGAAGGAAGTTGGCCACCTCGGTGCGGCCGTAGTTGTAGATCAGGGTGTTCCAGTCCATGTGGAAGCCCTGGCGGGGATCCGCGTGCTCGTAGAGATGCGTCCCGTCGAACAGGCCGAGCCCATGGGCGTCGGACGGGAAGTGCCCGGGCACCCAGTCCACCAGCAGGCCGATGCCGGCCTGGTGGCAGGCGTCGACGAAGTGCTGGAAGTCCTCCGGCGGGCCGAACCGGCTGGTCGGCGCGAACAGGCCGATCGGCTGGTAGCCCCAGGAGCCGTCGAACGGGAACTCGCTTACCGGCAGCAGCTCGATATGGGTGAAGCCGAGCTCGGCGACATAGGGCACCAGCTGCTCGGCCAGCTCACGGTAGGTCAGGTAGCGGTGCCCCTCGTCGGGCACCCGGCGCCAGGAGCCGAGATGGACCTCGTAGATGCTGATCGGCGCGTGCCGGTCGTTGCGCTCGGCGCGGCGCTCCATCCATTCCTGGTCCTGCCACTCGTGCTTCGGCAGGCCGTGGACCACCGAGGCGGTGCGCGGCGGCTGCTCGGCGTAGAAGGCGTAGGGGTCGGCCTTGAGCGGCATCAGGTTGCCGTGCGGCCCGCGGATCTCGTATTTGTAGAGCGCCCCCGGGCCGACCCCGGGCAGGAAGATCTCCCATACGCCGGGACCGTGGCGCAGCCGCATCGGATGCACCCGCCCGTCCCAGTGGTTGAAGTCGCCGACCACCGAGACCTTGCGCGCGCTGGGCGCCCACACGGCGAAGGAGGTGCCCGCCACCCCCTCCATGGTGGTCGGATGGGCGCCCAGCCGGTGGTAGTTCTGCAGATGCGTGCCCTCGGCCAGCAGGTAGATGTCGAGCTCGCCCAGCACCGGCGGAAACCGGTAGGGATCCTCGATCTCGGCGTCCCCTTCATAGCCGTCGATGCGCAGGCGGTACGGGAAGTGGAACTCGCGCCCCGGCACGGTCCCCTCGAAGAAGCCGTCGGGATGGATCCGCGGCAGCTCGGTCAGCGTCTCGCCCGAGCCGGCGTCGATCAGGAAGACGCGGAGGGCGCGGGGCTGGAACGTGCGCACCACGAGCTCGGCCTCGCCCTTCGGCCCCTCGACCCGGTGCATGCCGAGGACGGCGAACGGGTCGCCGTGATCGGCGCGAACGATGGCGTCCACCTCCGGCCGCGGACTGACCTTGGGTTCCACGACATCGATCGTCATCAAAGCCTCCATGTTGGGACCCGGCCCGGGCGGGCGATCCGCCGGCGGAACGGCGGACGGGTCGGCGACGGCTGGCCGCGTCAGGCGGCGCCGCCGATGTGTGCATCCAGGATGCGGGTGACGCCGAGCACGGGGATCGCCAGCCAGCCCGGCCGGTTCGCCGCCTCGTAGCCGATCTCGTACAGGGCCTTCTCCAGGATCATCAGGTCGAGCAGCCGCTGCGCCGCCTCGGGCTCGGCCGGGTAGCTGATGCAGCCCTCGATGGTCTCGCGGTAGGCGCGCAGGAACGCGTCGACGGTCAGGTCGCGCCATTCGAGCGCCATTCGGTGCACGTCGGTGTGCCACTCCGGCTTGCCTTCGATGGCGGCGCGCACCGACGCCTCGGCGGCGTAGTCGAAGGAGCGCACCATGCCGGCCACGTCGCGCAGCGGGGTGCGCTTGGCGCGCCGCTCGGCAAGCGGCCGGGCCGGCTCGCCCTCGAAGTCGACGATCACGAAGTCGTCCTTGGCGACCAGCACCTGGCCCAGATGATAGTCGCCGTGGTGCCGGGTCTTCGCCGCCTCCACCGCCCTGGCGGCGAGCCGGCGGATCAGGTCCTGGCACTCGTCGCGCCGCGCCAGCAGGTTGTCGGCGAGGCCGCCGACCGCGGCGTCGAGCCCCGGCCGGTTGCGCGCCAGGACGGCGAAGGCGGTCTCCGCCTGGCCCAGCACGGCCTGCTCCATGCCGGCCCGGTCCTCGGCGGTGAGCGGCTCGGGATCGAAGGAGGGGTCGCCGGTCTCCAGCGCCAGGGCCTTGTGCAGCTCGGCCGTGCGCTGGCCGAGCACCTCGGCGAGCGGCAGGTAGAAGCCGTAGCGGTCGGCCGGCGCCAGGTCCCCGCCGGCACCGAGCCGGGCCGCCTCCAGCTCGCGGGACAGAAAGTCCAGGGTGAAGGCCCAGCCGTCGCCCTGGTTGCGGATGAAGCCCTGCAGCACGGCCAGCGCCATCGGCGTGTCGTCGCCGGCGATGTGCTCGACCGTGCCCAGGAGCGGCGGGATGTTCGGGTATTGGGCCACCTCGGTAAGGAACCGGCCGATCTCGAGCTCCGGGTGGATGCCCACGGACAGGCGGCGGTAGGTCTTCATGACCATTTTCTGGCCGAGCAGGATCGAGGTGTTGCTCTGCTCGACCCCGAGGCGGCGGATCTCGTCCTCGGGGGTCAGCGCCACCTCGGCGAGCTGTGATCCCGGGGTGCAGCGGATCACCCCGTCGGCGGCCGGCAGATCGGCGCCGTCGCGCATCTGCCGGAGCAGCGAGAGCGCGAAGCTCGGGTCGACCGTGGCGTCGATCAGCCCGCCCAGCCGCGGGCCGCGCCGCACCTTGGCCAGCGTGTAGGGCAGGGTCGGCGAGGCCGAGGTGACCGCGGCCTCGTCCCAGGTGATGGTGAGCGGCAGGAAGTAGCGCTGGCTCGGCGCCCCGGCGAGGTCGACCTCGATGATCGCGCCGTAGGGGTCCTTGCCGACCCCCGGTATCGGCGCGGCGTCCACCAGGCGCGCGGCGGTGATGCGCTGGTCCTTGGCCGCGAACCAGCGCTGCTTCGCCAGGTAGATGGGCAGGACGGCCCGGCCGAAGTCATCCGCCGCGTGGCCCTCGCGCAGGCTGTTCCAGTCGGCCGTCAGCACCAGGGTGATGAAGTCGGGCATGGGCTCGGGGATTTCCTCGTGCCACGAGGGCATGCGGGCCTCGTCGGTGACCAGGAACCAGTAGAAGCCGTAGGCGGGCAGGGTCAGCAGATACGGCAGATCGCCGATCGGCGGGAACGAACTGCCGCCCAGCATTTCCACCGGCAGCTTGCCCTTGAAGCGCGACAGGTCGAGCTCGACCGCCTGGGCCTGCCGGGACAGGTTGGCCACGCACAGCACGGTCTCGTCCTCGGTCTCGCGCAGATAGGCCAGGATCTTGCGGTTGCCCGGATAGAGGAAGGTCTGCACGCCGCTGCCGAACGCCTTGTGCATCTGGCGCACGGCGATGATCCGGCGCATCCAGTTGAGCAGCGAGGAGGCGCTGCGCTGCTGCGCCGCGACGTTGACCGCATCGAAGCCGTACATGGGATCGGCGATCGGCGGCAGGAACAGGTGCGGCGGGTCGGCCCGCGAGAAGCCGCCGTTGCGGTCGGGCGACCATTGCATGGGCTTGCGCACGCCGTCCCGGTCGCCGAGGAAGATGTTGTCGCCCATGCCGATCTCGTCGCCGTAGTAGATGATCGGCGTGCCGGGCATGGAGAACAGCAGGCTGTTCATCAGCTCGATCTTGCGCCGGTCGTTGTCCATCAGGGGCGCCAGGCGCCGGCGGATGCCCAGATTGATGCGCGCGCGGCTGGCGGCCGCATAGAACCGCCAC
>CAZTHL010000060.1:0-22500 GCA_964613585.1 uncultured Mycobacteriaceae bacterium
CCTGGCCTCGCCGTTCTTGCGTTCACACCGCTGTTCAAGAGGCTCATGCCCTTAGGCGCAAAAGCCGTGGACGGTGTGACCATGTCTCTTGTCAAGGTACTTGCCTCCAAGGTCCTGGCGCGTGGCGCGGCAAGGGCGAGCGAACCATCCGCCGGCACGGGACACGCAGCGAAGCCCCACCGACGAATTCTATGCGTGCTTGCGGTGACCGCGACCTTCCTGAGCATGACCTCGCAGATCCACGCCGCCGACGGCTCTGCGGCGGCTCCTCCCGTTTCGTTCATTGCCGACGGGACCGCTGAGACCGCCCTTTGCCTATCGCACCCGGGATCGCCGACCGTCACCGAACAGCCCTGTTCCGACCCATTCGGCACGGAAGCATTCCAAGAACGACGGCTTCCTCCCGAGGAGGCCAACGCGCGCGCCGTCTATCCGTTCGGGCAGTCTTCCGGGCCCTTGTTCGAGAAGGCGATCTGGACCTTCGGCGAGCCCGATATCTTCGCCTTCTGGCCGGACATCAACGCGGTCGAGAGCATAGAATATTTTGCCATCACAGGCACTTATGAGAGCAAAGCAGGCGCGTACGAGCTTCATGGCGAGACGGAGCTCGGGCCAAGGGCGCGCGCCAGCCTCGATGGCTGGATCTTTCCCCAGGGGTCCGGTCATCGCCTGGAGGCGATGCTGGTCGTCACCTACGCCAGCTTCGTTCAGGTGGAACGGGTCCGGCAGACCTTCGGATCGACCCTGACGCCGAACGAGATCGGTCACCGTCTGCGCCAACGGCAGGAGGCATTCTATCGGCAGGAGGTTCGTAGGCAGAGGTGGACCGCCATTGGTGGCTCGGCTGGCGGTCCGCCCGGATCGGACGCGGTCAGCGGGCTCGATGAGCTGACGCTGGAGGAGCTGATCGAGCAATACCTGGCCGGGATCGCGACGGGCGACGGCGACCGCTACGCTCATCGCCTGGACACGATCCCGAGTGAGGCCGAAACGCCGCCCGGGTCCGCGCCCATGCCACCGGAAGAGGGTGAGCCGGCAGACGATATCGTCGCGGGTCCGGCCTCGACGCACTACCGGGTGCAGCTTACGGGAACGGTCGACGGTGAAAGCTTCGGCCCTCTCGACGGCTTCCTGCTCACGGGCGAGCTTGGACCCGATGATGGATTACGCCAGCCGGTGACGCTTGCGACCAGCGATTTCGACAAGATCGGCGCGGTCTACTGGACCAACGAGCGATCCAGGTCCCCAGCGCACCCCGCGAGCGCGGAGGACGCACACGCGGCGTCGCGCCTGCTGGGAACGATCCAGCGTCGGGATGGCACGGTGACCATCGATCTGGAGCTGCCTCAGGGGCGGTCACTGGTCGCGGAGGGCCAGTCGGTCTGGCGGACCACGGAAGGCGCCTCGGACGATTGGCAGCCTCCGATGGTCACCCTTGCCGAGGGACGATTGACCTACTCGGTTGACGGTGATGCCGTACACGGCAGCTTGAGGGCAACGGGGTTCCGGTCACCGCAGCTTCGGGTCGGAAGCTCGTATCATGCCGAGTTCAGGGGCGCGCTCGCGCGGAGCGAGCGCGTCGAGACCCTTCGTCGGATCACGGGAGAGCGTTCCCTTGACGGGACCTGGATCGAGCAGGGCTCGCCGGGTGAGCGGATTCGGCTGGTCCAGGACGAGACGCGGATCGAACGCTCCTTCCGGGAGGATGAAGCCGACCAGAAGCCCATGAGCGGCGTCGTGGTCGACGGGGTCGCGAAGCTGATCGAGCACACTCCGACCGGCCCCTCGCGAGCCATGGTCCTGCGTTCCGTTCCCGGCGGGGGCTGGCTTGTCGGCTACGCGTATCCATCGGATCGCCCGACGGAGGCCGAGCCGATGGTGCTCTGGCAGGCGGCCACCGTATCGCGTCGCGCAGCGTCCGCTCCGTCGGCCGTGGAGGCCCGTGAGCCAACCTCGGAGGATATGCTCGAGGCCAGGCATCTGGCCTGGGATCTGATGCTTGCCGGCAAATGTCGGCAGGCCTTGAATCTTCTCGAGCCGCTATTCGACGACTATCTGGCACTCTCCAACACGTCTTTGGCCGATACAACGGTTTCCTTTTTCAAAAAGAAAGAGTACCTCATCCAATCATCAGCGGCAGTAAGCCCGTTGGCGGTGTGCTCTCTGCAGATTGGCGACTATGAACGCTTGTTGAGATACGTCGGCATCGGCATAAGGCTCGTCCGCGACTTGGCACCAGGCGCCGACCTTTTGAGGCTCCATGACGATCGACGAGGCTTGTTTGCCGAGAACGCGGCAGGCACCTGGGACACGTTGAGCATCCTTCGAGATCAGGTCGGCCGGCTTCACAGCCTGCTCGGCTCGGGCATCATCGGGATCGCCCTGGCCGATCAGGAGGGGGCCCTGGTCATCTCGACCGTCGCGCAGGGAAGCCCCGCCGACGCCGCCGGTCTTCGCGCGGGCGACGTGCTGGTGGCGGTCAACGGCGCCTCGGCCGCGGGCATGAGCATCGACTCCGCCACGACCGGCCTTCGCGGCCCGGCCGGCGAAAGCATCACGCTGGCGGTGCGACGGCAAGACCGGCGTGTCGACATCGAGATCGTTCGGGCTCCCTTCGGCCCCGCGTCACCCGAACGGCAAGCAGCCTTCGAGCAGGGTCTCGAGCAGGAGATCGCGAGCCTCGAGCGGGTGCGAACGGCCCTGAGCCAACCATTCGTCCCAGCCGATGCGTCGACCAAGACGGCTGCGCTTGAGGCTTTGCAGGCCCTGCAGGCAGACGTTCATGAGCGCGCGCAGGTGCTGGCCCAGGCCAGCCGGGACACCGTGGAGCGGGCACGGACCCTGTACGACCCGTATCCCGACCTGCTCATGCACTTCAACGCAGTGATCGAGGCTCTCGCCCGGGTCACTGCCGGCGTCCCGGACGGCGCCGTCGATGGACAGCCGATGCGTGAGGCTGAAGCGCACGAGACTGCCGTTCTCGAGCCGGTCAACGACGATCTGAGCGAGGTCGAGCGCCTCCTGATCGGGCGGCAATTGTACATCGCCTCGACCCTCTTCAGCGCCTCCCGGCAGCTGGGGTTCGAGGCGGATCGACTGACCGATTTCGCGGATCTTGCCGCAGCCGACGAGAACGATGTGCGTGCGACGGAAGAGATACGGGAGCTGGCCCACCGGCTCGATCAATGGCGTGACCGTCTTGTCACCGACCAGGCCAAGATCGCGGCCTTGCAGTTGAGCCAGGGTTTCTACGACACCGCCGTGGACCTTTACGTCGATCTCGGGGCCGCCGAGGAAGCCCTGGTCATGGCCGAGGCCTCCCGCGCCCGGGCCTTCGCCGATCTCCTGGAAAGCCGGCTCGGTGCCGGCGCGACGGCGATGGGGCACGTCGCCGGTCCGTCGATCTTGAGCATGGCGCAGGCCCCACCGCCGGATCTGCAGGCGCTCCGCTCGACCGTCGAGGCGATCGGGGCACCCGTTCTGGAGTTTCATGGTCTCGAGGATCGGCTGCTGATTTGGCTGATCCACCCGACCGGCGGCATCGAGCTGACGGAGATCGGAACCGGCGCCGAGCGACTGAAAGCCGGGGTCCAGCGCTTCATCGAGACCGTAGCCTTGGCCGATCCGGATCAGCCGCCGGATCCGGCAGTCCAGGATGCGGCCGGATCCGCGCTCTACGACCAGCTGATCGCGCCGGTGGCGGAGCGGCTCGAGCCGTACCGTGGCCAGACCCTGCTCATCGTGCCGCACCGGGAGCTGTTTCGGGTCTCGTTCGCGGCCCTGCGGAGTCCTTCCGGGCGGCACCTGATCGACGACCATGCGGTCGTCTACGCCTCCTCGCTCGCCATTGCCGGCTATGCCGAGCGCCGTCGCGGCAGGGAGCGGTCAGGCCTGCCTCGGCTCCTGGCGCTGGTCGACCCGGAGCCGATGGAGGACCTGAGCGGCAGGCCGATGGCCCCTCTCGACTACACCGAACGGAAGATCGGCGCCCTGGCGGCCCATTATGGCATGGACGGCGCCATCGGCTGCGGTGAGGGCACGGGACCGGCTCACGCACACGGCAGCACGATCCTGTGCGGCCGCGAGGCCAACCTGGCGAGCCTGACGACGCACGGCCGCCGGCACGACGTCGTCTATCTCGCCACCCATGGCGTCGCCAGCGACGACGAGCCGCTTGACCAGACATTCGTTGCGCTGGCCGGAGCGCCTCTCACACTGTCGCAGGTCTATCGCAACCCGCTTCGGCTCGATGCCGAGCTGGTGATCCTCGGAGCCTGCGAGACGGCTCGCGGTCCGGTCACCGGGGACGGCGTGAATGATCTCGGCCGGGCGTTCACCTCGGCCGGCGGGGCTAGCCTCATGACCACGCTCTGGAAGCCGGCGCAAACGGTGATGGTCGATCTTCTCGATCATTTCCATCGCTTCTGGCTTGAGCACGGCATGACCAAGGCGCAGGCCCTTCGACATGCGCAATTGACGATCCGCGGGTCCAATCCCTACCAGATCGACGTCTGGTCGCCGGTCGTGCTTTTCGGGGTCGAGTGAGATGCGGTGTCTCTGCCTGCCGCGCGCATGCCTTGCCTTCCTGACGTTGGCACTGCTGGTAATTTTCGGCATTCGGGAGCACGCAATGGCTGACGAGATCGGGGTCCTGACATCCGGGCCATTGCCTCCCGACGAGGTTGCGCACAGCCTTTATCTCTACAGTGAGGACATCACCCTCGGCCCGACGTCCGAGACGAAGAGGATCATCGAGGGCCTTGTCAAGGTCGGCAAGCATCGCCTGTTCCCGATTGCCAATCCCCCAACGATCGATGCGGACGAATGGAACTTCTTCCTGGCTCAGATCCCCATCAGCCTGCAAGAGCTTCCGGGCGACAAGACATTGCAGGAGGTAAATATTCGCGTACGGCTCGATCATGAGGCCGCCACCGCCTATGACTTGTTCCCGCCGACGACATACCAGCAGCATGACAGCGAGCGTGTCTTCGGCCTGACACCAAGCATGAAGTTCGGTTGGCTGAATGTCGACGCGAACCTTTCCTATCGGGATCGCTTCGAAAGCCTTCAGCCGACAATCACCGTGTTCAACATTGGAACAGACGATTTTTATTGGAAGCATGAGGCCTCGCCGGTGCACCTCGGGACCAAGTGGGCTCTCATCGTGCTCCAGGTGCCGCGCGACCTGGTCGAGCTCCCGGTGGCGATCAGGATCGAGGCGCAGGTCAAGAAGGGTTGGGGTGATCTGCTTCGAACCGTGCCCACCTACGCGGAAGCCGTCGAGAAGACGTTCAAGCTTCGATAACGGACGCCGCCAGCACCAGCGAGTGACATGGCGGCCTGAGAGGGCCGGGCCGACCACGCGCCGACCCACGAGACAGCCTCCCAAGACGCCGATGTTCACCAATCGTTCACGCTTTGCCCGGTAGGATCGGCTTGATGGCGGCCGACCTGTGACCGGCGCCCCAGGCAGTCCTCCCCTGGTCGCCGCCGGCGCCGGGTGTCGGGCGCGTTGGCCCGGGGGCTGATCCGTTCCAATCGGGGCAGGCCCCAACGAACCCCTGCAACAGCCTACGAAAGCCTACCCGGCGCCGCAGGGCGGCTCAGCCGACGGTGGTGAAGGCGAAGGCGGTGCCGGCGTAGAGCAGCAGGATCAGCACGCTCTCGAAGCCGATGCCGGCCGGGCCCTTCTCCTCGCGCCGGAGCAGGCCCATGAGCAGGATCGAGGCCATCAGGATCGACACGGCGAGCGCCAGGATGTGGGCGTCGTTCATCTCGTGGTAGATCGAGCCGTCCCGGTAGGCGACGTCGGACAACACCAGGAACAGGACGTCGAAGGCGTTGCCGCCGACGATGCCGCCCACGGCGAGATTGAGCGCGCCGCGGCGCACGGCGGCAATCGAGGTGACCAGCTCCGGGATCGAGGTCAGCACGCTGGTCATCACCCCGCCGACGGCGGTCTGCGAGATGCCGGTCTGCTTGCTGAGCGCGGTGCCGCTGTCGCCGAGCACATAGCCCGCCGAGGCGGCGATGCCGGCGGCGACGGCGAAGCGGCCCAGCAGGCCGGCCACGGTCATGGACGACGTGGCCTCGTCGGCGAGCTCGTCCTGGGTCTCCCGGGTGCGGCGCGGGTACCACATCGGATGCTTCCGCGCCTCGGCGATGACCCAGTTGGAGAAGACATAGAAGGCGAGCAGCGCCGGCGAGAACAGGCTGACGCCGAGCCAGGTCGCCGCCGGGACCGAGGCGGCGATCAGCGGCACCGAGAGCAGGGCGATCAGCACGGTGCCCTGCAGCATGTTCTCGATCGACGCGGCGGAGTGCTCGAGATTGATGCGGCGGTGGAAGATGTCGGCGATGCCGAGAAAGGCGGTCTGCGCCGCGATGCCGCCGATCGCGTTGCTGATGGCAAGGTCGGTGTTGCCTTCGAAGGCGGTCGACACCGAGGTGACGGTGCCGCCGAGCGAGGTGGTCGCGCCGAGCAGGATGCCGCCGGTCATGGCCTCGCCGACCCCGGTGCGGTCGGCGATCTCGTCGGCCAGCTTGGTCAGCCAAGTGCCGACGATCGCGATGGTCACCCCGGCGCCCAGGAAGACGAGCAGCGTGGGCACCCCGTAGATCTCACCCGCGATGAGCATGGGCGTCGCTTTCCTGGCCTTGAGGTGGTTGGTCCGGGAAGGTGGTTGGTCCGGGAAGGTGGTTGGTCCGGGAAGGTGGTTGGTCCGGGAAGGTGGTTGGTCCGGGGCTCGTCCGCGGGTCACGTCTCGAGGCGCCCACGGCGGGATCGATCACCCCGGCGACCAGCCGCCCCACGGGCCGCCGTCCCGCGGAACGGTCCGCAGGAGCGTCGTGTCGGCAAGATGGGCGCGTTGACGGGTTGGGGCGGGACCGGGTCCGGATCATGCACCGGCCGCGGGATTACCGGCCCGGATCCGGGGGCCGGATCCGCCGGGGCCTGTCCGAGCCGCCCGGGCTTGGCAAGGACCCCGCGCGCCGGCCGCGCATCGCTCAGGCCGGTCGGCTGGGCCCCGGCGGGATCGGGCGCCGAGTCGGCGTCGGCGCCCGCCCCGCCGTGCCGGTGCCGGCCGCGCCGGGCCGGCGGCGTGCGGTCGTCAGGCCGGCGCTTCCTGCAGCTCCAGGTTGTTCAGTATGTTGCTGGCGCGGCGGATCACATCGAGGCCGACCTGGGGCGAGTTCTCGCACAGATCGTCGGCGCGGTCGCGCATTTCCATCGCCTGCTGGAGCAGCGGATCGTTGGTCGAGACCACGTCGCGGACGGCGTTGAGCTGGGTGTCGAAGCCCTGGACGCTGCCCTCGCAGATTTTGGTGTAGGGCGAGCTCGGGATGGCGCCGGTGCCCTCCTCCTGCTCGAACTGGCCATGGGCGAGCGAGAGCGGCAGGGCGGCGAGGATGGCGCCGGCGGCGAGCAGGTTGCGCATGGCTGGCTCCTTCGTGTCGGTTTCAGATCGGCCGGGCTGCGCCGGACGGATGACCCCGGCTCAACCGTCGGGGCCCCTCGCGGTTCCCGGCGCGGCGGCCTCGCGGCAGGGCTCCCCGATCCGGCGCGGTCGGACCGGCCTCGCCGCTCAGCGGGCGATCTCGCGGAAGTAGGCCGGACGGCCGTAATAGTCGTAGAACTGCTCCTCGTAGGCGCGGTTGATCGGCTCGGCCGGGTCGAACGGCGGGGCCCGGCGGACCGTCTCGCGGTCGAGCTCGACGGTCAGCCGCTCGTTGAGCCAGTCGATCGCCGAGGTCCAGCCCGGATCGAGCAGCACCTTGCGGCTCGACAGCCAGCGGCCGGTCTCGGCGATCAGATAGCGGATGGTCCAGTTGGCGTCGTCGATCAGGAAATCGTCGATCCGGCCGATCTCGCCGTCGAGCGCGGCGACCTCGTAGCCGGTGACCTCCCGCGCGCTGCGCAGGCTGGTCTCGCTCCCGGGATCGGCCATCCCCGGCTTGCGCTCGGGATCGCGCTCGGCGCTGGCCAGGGGCGCCATGGCGCCGCGCAGGTTGGGCGGGGCGATACCCATGGTCGAAAAGTCCCAATAGTAACGCCACTTATAGTGATCACGCAGGGCCAGCTCCTCGCGCTTCGACAGGGGCAGGTCGGTGGCCATGTCGGGGGCGTTCTGGACCTGTTCGCGGCTGAGCTCGATCGGCAGCCGGCGCTGCAGCCAGACGGGCTCGCCGAGCGCCTCCGGGTCGATCAGCACCTTGCGGCCGGGCAGCCAGCGCCCGGTGTCGACCACCAGGTAGCGAATCACCCAGAACGCCTCGTCGACGTAGAAGTCGTGGACGTCGCCGATCTCGCCGTCGCTGGCGGCGATGTCATAGCCGCGGATCGTGTTCAGACTGCGCAGCATGGTGCGGTCCTCCCTCGGCGCCGGTGTTCATCGGGGCGCAGGCCCGGGCAGGGGCAACCCTCGGCCGTGAGCCCGGGTTCCGGCCTCGACCCGGCGGAACGCGACCGCGCCCGGGCTTGTTTGGCCCCCGATACACATCATGGGTCGCCTTGGGGGCGACTGCCGCGGCGTCGCCCGCGCCGGCGGCCGGCCTTCGATGGAGCGGCGAGCGGCCGCTCCGGATCAGGGGCGGCGGCGGATCGGGCCGCGACAGCCGCAGAGACCCCTCCAGGTCGGGCGAGACCCTTCGGATGGAGAAGGAGACGTGACCGTGAGACCGAGCCGCCTCTCCCTGGCGGGCCTGCTCGCCGCCCTGACGCTGCTGGCCGCTCCGGCCGTGGCGGCGCAGGCCAGCGTCGGCACGATGGCCCCGACGCCTCGGGAGATCGAGGATCTCTACACCGGCTGGCGCGCCAGCGCGGTCCTGGACACGCCCGTGCACGGCAAGGACGACCGGCCGCTGGGCCAGACCGTGGACCTGTTCCTGAGCCCGTTCAACGAGGCCGACCTGCTCCAGGTGGAGGTGCCGGAGGCCATGGCTGAGGGGCCGAGCCGCACCTTCGTGCTGACCTGGGAGGAGGCCCAGATCGGCCCCGGGCTCGACCGCATCGACACCGAGCTGTCGACGGAGCGCATCGCCGAGATGGTCGAGGAGGGCGAGTTCGAGCGTCTCGACGCCCCGGTCAGGGACAAGATCGGCTGGCGGGTCGGCCAGCTGCTCGGCGCGGAGGTCGTGCTCGACGGCGGCGAGCGCCTGGGCACGGTCGACGACCTGATCATGGACCGCGGGGCCTTCCTCAAGGGTGCCGTGGTCGACGCGAACGGAACGCTCTACGCCGTTCCCTGGGAGAGCGTGGTCGTCGAGCCCGGCGGGACGCTGTCGCTGCCGTACCGCCGGGCGGGGCTCGAGCGGATCGAGCCCTTCGACTACGCCAAGCTGACCGGGGATCTCGCCTATGAGGGCTGAGCCGGCCTGAAAAGCGGCAATGGGCGACGACGGGAACCCGCACCCACGCGGGATGTTCGTTCCCCGACCGTCCCCGATCGCGAGGAGCCTTGCGACCATGGCGGCATTGTTGAGCAGCCGGCCGGGCTGGCGCGCCGCGGCGGCCGTCCTGACGCTGGGCGGCAGCCTGCTGGCCGGCCTGTCCGCCACGACGACGCCGGCCCAGGACGCGGCGGCCGTTGCCGACGAGGGCCTGGCGGACCGGGTCGAGCGCCGGCTGGCCGACGACCCGGCGCTGCCGGCCGGCCGCATCGAGGTGACCGCCGAGAACGGCATGGTCATCCTGACCGGCGTCGTCGAGACGCTTCTCGACAAGGATCGCGCCGAGCGCATTGCAACTAAAGCGCGTGGCAGCCAAGGGATCATCAACAAAATTGTGGTATCCTCCGCCGACCTCGACCCCGGGGCGGTCCGCCGGAGCATCCGGGCCGCGCTGAACGCCAATCCGGCGACCGCCGCGCTCGACATCGATCCGGGCGTCCGCCCGGACGGCACCGTCACCCTCGACGGTACCGTGCCCTCCTGGGCCGACCGCCGGCTGGCCGAGACCGTGATCCGCAGCGTCGAGGGCGTCACGGCGGTCGCCAACGGCCTGGCGGTCGCCGAGACGGTCGAGCGCTCCGATCGGGAGATCGAGGAGGAAGCGCGGCAGCGGCTGCGCTGGAGCGTGCTCGTCGACGACCGGCGGATCGAGGTCTCGGTCGCCGACCGCGTGGTCGCGCTCGACGGCATGGTCGGCAGCCTCGCCGAGAAGTACCACGCCGGATTGCTGGCCGAGGTGCGCGGCGCGCGCGAGGTCGACATGAGCGGCCTCGAGGTGGCCGGGTCCGCGCCCGGCGAGACCTCCGCGCCCGGCGAGACCTCCGCGCCCGGCGAGACTTCCGCGCCCGGCGAGACCTCCGCTCGCGCGCCGCGGACCCCGGCCGTGGACGCCGTGGACGGGACGGCCAGCGCCGCCGTGCGCCGCGCCCTGCTCTACGATCCGCGGCTGGTCGGCGAGGACATCACCGCCCGCGTGAACGACGGCGAGGCGGTTCTGACGGGCAGTGTCGGCACGCTCGAGGCCAAGCGCGCGGCAGGCGCCCTGGCCGGCCAGCTGGTCGGCGTCACCACGGTCACCAACCTCCTCCGGGTGGCGGGGCGCGAGCGCCCGGACGCGGAAATCGAGGCCGGCATCGAGGCGGCCCTCGATCGCCACGCCGCCGCCAGCCTCGCGACCGTGGCGGTCGAGGTCATCGACGGCACCGCGATCCTGACCGGGAACGTGCCGCTCGAGCAGGACAAGGCGCGCGCCGAGTCCGTGGCGGCAGGGATCGAGGGGGTCGCCTCGGTCGACAACGATCTTCAGGTCGCGCCGGGCGGGCGTCCATGAGTGCCCGGGGCGACCGGTGCGGCCCCGGGAGCCGCTTCTGCGCGCCGCCCGAACGAGCCGTGCTGAACCCTGATGCCGGCGTCTAACTGCTGGAGGGTCCGATCGTGCCCGAACGACCGGAGGCGCGAATAGTCGGCGGGCGCTGGCGACGACGGCTCTTCTGGAGCTGGATCGGCGCAACCGTTCTCGTCGCCCTCTACGTGGCGCTTGCCGCACCGCTCGCCCGGCACGCCGCCGAGGGGCGGGAGTGGGTGGCGCTGGCGGTGCCGCCGCTCATGATCCTGATGCTGGGCACCGGCCTTGGCTGGCTGCTCCTCTATGTCCTGGCCCGGGGCGACCGCGGCCGGGCCCGTTCGCGGCCCGACCAACGGCCCCCGTCCTGAGCCACCCGGCGCCCCGCGCCTCCCCGCACGGAAACGCCGCCCCAGCGGCTGGGGCGGCGCGTCCGAAACGGCTCCGGCCATCGCGTCACAGCACGATGGTGGCCGGATCGATCTCGACGACGGTCCACTCGCCACCGTCCGGGCGCACCTCGACGACATACATCGGTCCCTCGAAGCGCGGGTTGCGATACTGGGCATACTCCTCGGACAGCTCGTTGAGGATGGTCGTCTCCACCAGCTCCGATACCGTCTGATCAGGCCCCATCCGGCTCAGCACGTACTGCCGGAACGAGGGGGACAACCGGGCCAGCAGCGCGCGATCCTCCTCGGACAGATCAAACCGGGTCTCGATCTCCCCGGGCGACACCTCGCCCCCGGCGCCGGCGGCCGGCTGGGCGGCCGTGCCCTGCTCCTGCGCCGACACAGGGACGATCGCCGTGCCGGTAAGCAGCGCGCCCGCCAGGGCGATGGCGGTCGAGGTCTTCGCGAAGGATGCGTCCATCAAGCGTCTCCATCATCGGTGCGCAAGGGGGTGCGCAAGGGGGTGCGCAAGGGGTCGCGGGCCGGCCGGGCCGGAGGCGCGCCGCCACCGCGACATGGCGACACAACAGGCCGGCCGAGCCCGCCGTTCCCCGGTCGCCCGGCGTCGCTCGCGACGCGAGTCGAGCCCTGAACCGTCGGCGTAGGCCGTGCCGGCTGGCCACGACGGAGCCGCACGGCCGGATGAGGAAGAGGCGCGTCGGCGGAGCGCACTCCCCCCCTGCCCGCGTCGCGCCGCGAGCGGGCCGCCGGCGGTCGCCCCGCGTCGGGCACGCGGCCGATTCAGTTGGGCCGGGGCGCCTGGCCGTCGCCGCCGTCCGTCCCGGCCGTCGTGGCCTCGGCGAAGGCGATACGCGACACCTCGCCGGAGAACCGGGAGACCTCCGCCAGCTTCGCGCCCCGCCCGAGATCCGGATCATCGACCACCTGACGGCAGTAGCCGGTGGTCAGCGACAGGACCATGTCGCGCCGGTCGACGTCGGGGTGTCGCTCCTGATACTCGGCCACGACATCGCGCAGGGCGGAGCGACTCTCGTCGCCCTGGCGGAAACGGGCCAGCCGCTCGAGCGTCTCCACATCGAGCTGCTCGGCCGGCCGGCTCGGGCAGACGACCGCGGGCCTGAGGCCGCCCGGCGGTGTGTCGGCCAGCGGCCGCGAGCCCGAGACCAGGGTCGGGCCGGCCAGGCTCGGGCTCTCATTGCCCCAGGCGGTGCGCACATAGTTGGTGAGAAGGGCGAGCTCGTTGTCGCTCAGCGGCGCGTAGGACGGCATCGCGCCCCATTCCTCGCTGGGCGCAAAGCCCTCCAGAAGCGACATCACCACATTGTGCGGCCGCTCCGCCGTCACCGCCGAGTTGTCCGCCAGCCGCGGCGCGATGCCCGCCACGCCGGTGCCGTCCTCGCCGTGGCAGCTGGCGCAATTGATCCGGTACAGCGATTGGCCGGCCTCGAAGCGGGCCTCGGCCATGCGCACCGGCTCGAGCTCCTCCTGCTCCTCCTCAACCCGGTCCACCGGGGTCTTGAGGTAGGTGACCATGGCGGCGATGTCCTCGTCGCGCAGCTCGCTCAGGCTGTCGTGGACGACGCTGGCCATCGGGCCGAACACCACGAGATTGTCGTCGGTCTCGCCCTCCTTGAGGTAATTGAACAGCTTCTCGTCGCTCCATTCGGCGATCGGCGACAGCGGGCCGCCGGAGATGCTGGGCGCGTACCAGTTCTCGATCAACGCCCCGGTCAGCCGCTCGTCCTCGTCCCGGGCGAAGGCGAAGTTGCGCGGCGTATGGCATTGCCCGCAATGACCAAGGGCGCGCACCAGATAGGCGCCGCGATTCCATTCCTCGCTCTGGTCCGGATTGGGCGTGAACCGCTCCGGCTGGAAGAAGGCGTTCTGCCAGAGCGCCACCCCGAAGCGGAGATTGTACGGGAACTGCAGATCGTGCTCCGGCACGTCGTTCTCGACCGGCTCGATGGTCTGCAGGAACGCCCACAGCGCCTGGACGTCCTCCTCGGTCATCTGGGTGTAGCTGGTGTACGGGTAGGCGGGGTAGAGCGCCTCGCCCTCGGGTCCCTCGCCGTGGCGCAGCGACCGCTCGAAGTCCTCGTAGCTGTAGTCGCCGATGCCGGTCGCCTCGTCCTGCGTGATGTTGCTGGAGTACAGCGTGCCGAACGGGCTCTCGAGCGCCAGACCGCCGGCCCAGGGCTCCCCCTCCGGCGCCGAGTGGCACGACTCGCAGCCGCCCGCCGTGGCGACGTAGGCGCCGCGCTCGGCCAGGCTGCCCGGCTCGCCGCCGCCCTCCTGGGCGGCGACGCCGCCCGCGGCCAGGCCGACCAGCAGGCCCACCGGGACGGCGATGGCGAACGGTGCGGCCGGTCTCGTCCCCGTATCCAGCTTCACCATGACAACCTCATTTTCCGTGCCGACATATCGTTTGGAGCGATATCGAAGCCCCACGGCGACCGCGCGGGTAGCCGTCCGGGTAACCCCCGGCCTGGGAACGGGTTCCACGCCGTGGCCGCGCCGCGGCGCCGGCAGGCGAATGCGACAGCCGTCGCGGGCGCCGACACAGCGGAAGCGGGCGCCTCACGATCCGGGGCCGGCGGGCCGGGCAGGCGGATGGCGTTGACACGCTCCCTATAGCCCGAAAACCTTTAGGATTTATGTCCAGGAGATGGGGGCGCCTCGTCGCCGGCCTGCCGCTCGATCCACAGGATCAGCGTGTAGACGATCCCGAGCGCCAGGATCGCCGCGGCGAGCCCGGCGAGATAGGTGCCGGTGGTGCCCTCGATCTCGAGCAGGATCAGCTTGCGCACCACCGCCAGCACGCCGATCAGCACCACGGTGCGCACCTGGATCAGCCCGTGCTTGCCCGAGGCCATCTGCTGCACCGAGTGGGCCAGCTCGAGCGCGATCACCGCCGCCAGAACTCGGTCGAACAGGTTCTGGAAGGAGGCGTAGGTGAACTGCCGGTCGAAGCCGAGTGCCGCCTCGGCGACACCGAGCAGGAAGTGTGCGGTGGCCAGCGCGAACACCCCCATCATGCCGATGGTGAGCAGGGTCGCGATGGCCCGCTCGACGAAGTGGTACTTGAGATACTGGCGCATGGGCGGGCCGTGGGCTGGGCTTGCGGGCGGCGGGCCGGGCTCGGCGGCGGGGCATGCGCCCGGCGCCGCTCCGGTCAGCCGAAATGGCCGCTCATGTATTCCCGCGTGCGCTCATCCTGCGGGTCGGAGAAGATGTCGTCGGTCCGGCCGACCTCGACGATCTCGCCCAGATGGAAGAACGCGGAGCGATGCGAGACACGCTCGGCCTGCTGCATGTTGTGGGTAACGATCACCACGGTATAGCGTTCCGCCAGATCGGCCATCAGCGCCTCGATGATCTCCGACGACTTGGGATCGAGCGAGGACACCGGCTCGTCCATCAGCACCACCTCGGGCTCGGTGGCGATGGCCCGGGCGATGCACAGGCGCTGCTGCTGGCCGCCGGACAGGCTGGTGCCCGGCTGCTTCAGGTTGTCCTTGACCTCCTTCCACAGCCCGGCGCGCTGCAGGGTCTTCTCGACCAGCTCGTCCAGCTCCTTCCTGCTGTCGACCAGGCCGTGGATGCGCGGCCCGAAGGCGACATTGTCGTAGATCGACTTCGGGAACGGGTTGGGCGCCTGGGAGACCATGCCGACGCGCGCGCGCACGAGCACCGGGTCGATCGACGGGTCGTAGATGTCCTCGCCGTCGAGCAGCACTCGTCCCCTGACCCGCGCCGCCTCGATGGTGTCGTTCATGCGGTTGAGGCAGCGCAGGAAGGTCGACTTGCCGCAGCCCGACGGGCCCATCAGCGCCAGGATTTCGTTCGGCAGGATGCGCAGGGTCGCCGACACGATCGCCTGGTGATCGCCGTAGAAGACGTCGACGTCCTCGCACAGCATCTTGGGCTCGGCCTCGAGCGTCTCCGACCGGGCGTCATGCTCGACCCGGGTCTCCTCCTGAAGAGCAACCATGGCTACCACCTCTTCTCGAAACGCTTGCGCAGGATGATGGCGGTCAGGTTCATCAGCACCAGGAACGCCAGCAGGATCAGGATCGCCGCGGCGCTGCGCTCGACGAACCCCTCCGTCGGATTGCCGGCCCACAGGTAGATCTGCACCGGCAGCGGCGCGGCCGCGTCGGTGAAGCCGCCCGGCGGGGCGGCGACGAAGGCGACCATGCCGATCAGCAGCAGCGGCGCGGTCTCGCCCATGGCCTCGGCCATGGCGATGATGGTGCCGGTCAGGATGCCCGGGAGGGCGATCGGCAGCACCCCGAACAGCACCGTCTGCTGGCGCGAGGCGCCGCACATCTGCGCCGCCGTGCGGAAATCCGGCGGCACCGACTTCAGGGCCGAGCGTGCCGAGATGATGATCACCGGCAGGGCCAGCAGCCCCAGCGTCACGCCGCCGGTCACCGGGGCCGAGCGGGGCATGCCCAGGAAGTTGATGAACACGGCGAGGCCCAGCACGCCGAAGATGATCGAGGGCACCGCCGCCAGATTGTTGATGTTGATCTCGATGATGTCGGTCCACCACGTCTTGGGCGCGAACTCCTCGAGATAGACCGCGGCCATGATGGCGATCGGGAAGGCCACGGTGACCGTCACGATCAGGGTGAGGAAGGTGGCCACCACGGCGCCCCAGATGCCGGCGAGCGGTGGCTCCCGGCTGTTGCTGTTGAGGAAGAACTCGGTGCCGAAGGTGACGTCGAGCTGCTGCGCCTCCTCGAGCTCCGCCATCCAGGCGAGCTGGCGGTCGCTGACGTTGCGCTCGGCCGCCGCCATCCCGGTGGTGACATCCTGCTTGACCGCCTGGTCGACCGCCGCGCTGGCGGGCAGCCACAGGCTCACCGTCTGGCCGATTAGTTCCGGGCTCGCCTGGACCCGGTTCTGCAGCAGCCCGGCGGCGCCGTCGGCGACCATGGCGCCCAGGTCCTGCCGGCCGGCCCGGTCCTCCGGCCGGCCGAGCCGCCGCTGCAGCGCGTCCTCCAGGATCGCGTCGTAGTCGGCGCCGGCCAGCGCCTCCCGCGACCGCTCGCCCGCCGGCGGGAATTGCTCCGGGTCGAAGAAGACGTCGAGCTGGATCTCGGTCGACAGGAAGGCCGGGTAGCCGCGCCAGACCACGCTGGCCAGCAAGAGGGCGAGCATGGTGAGCGCGATGATCACCGCGCCCAGCCCCAGATACTTGAACACGCCGCCGCGCATGTGCCGCCGGCCGAGCCGGCGCTGGTAGGCGGGGTCGCGGAAGCGGGACGGCGCCGCCGCCGTCAGGGTCGCGTCACTCATATTTCTGCCGATAGTACTGCGTGAACTTGAGCGCGCCGAGGTTGAGCAACAGCGTCGCCACGAACAGGGTCAGCCCGAGCGCGAAGGCGGACAGGGTCTTGGCGCTGTCGAAGCGCTGATCACCGGTCAGCAGGGTGGCGATCTGCACGGTCACCGTGGTGACGTTCTCGAGGGGGTTGAAGGTCAGGTTGGCGTAGAGCCCCGCGGCCATCAGCACGATCATGGTCTCGCCGATGGCCCGGCTGATCGCCAGCAGGAAGGCCCCGACGATGCCCGGCAGCGCCGCCGGCACCACCACCCGGCCGATCACCTCGCCCTTGGTGGCGCCCATGGAGTAGGCGCCGTTGCGCAGCTTCTGCGGTACCGAGTGGATGACGTCGTCCGACAGCGAGCTGACGAACGGGATCAGCATGATCGCCATGACGCCGCCGGCGGCGAGCGCCGACTGGGTGCCGACGTCGAGGCCGATCGACTCGCCCCAGCGGCTGAGCCGCGGCGCCACCGTGATGGCGGCGAAGAAGCCGTAGACCACGGTGGGCACGCCGGCCAGGATCTCCACCGTCGGCTTGGCCATCGCGCGGAAGCGCGGGCCGGCGTACTCCGACAGATAGATCGCGGTGAGCAGGCCGAGCGGGGCGGCGAAGGCCATGGCGATGGTGGCGATCAGCAGCGTGCCGACGAACAAGGGCACGATGCCGAAGGATCCGGCGGCGGCCACCTGCTCCTGGCGGATCCCGGTGAACGGCTGCCAGTCGGTGCCGAGGAGGAACTCCGACGGCGGCACCCGGCTGAAGAAGCGGATCGACTCGAACAGGACCGAGAGCACGATGCCGATGGTGGTGGCGATGGCCACCACGGCGCACAGCACCAGGACCCCGGCGACCACGGTCTCGACCCCGTTACGCGCCCGGAACCCCGGCCGCACCTGGCGCCGCGAGAGCCAGAAGCCGGCCAGCGCGACCAGGGCGATCAGCGGGATGGCGATGCGCTCGCCCCACCGGTCGTACCGGGCATAGGCCTCGGCCGCCTCCGCGATCACCGGATCGGGCTCGGCGATCAGCCCCTCGCCGCCGGCGACGCCCTCGATCTTCGCCAGCAGCAGGCTGCGCGAGCCGGCCTCCTCCTGGAGATAGGTGTCCGGCACGCTCGCCATGGTCAGCCATTGGACCGCGCGGCCCTCGACGGCCAGGAAGACCAGCAGCAGCAGGAACGCCGGCAGCAGCGTGCTGAGGGCGATGAACAGCCCGTGGTAGACCGGCAGCGAGTGGAGCGGCTTGCGCGACTGCTCGCCGACGGCCCAGGCCTGGCGGTAGCCGAGCGCGGCGCCGGCCAGCGAGAGCAGCGCGACGGCGACGGCGACGATCCATATAGGCGGCATGACGGCCCTCCGGGCCCGGCCGGACCGCGCGGGCGCCGGGAGCGCCGGAGGCCTGGTGAAGGCCGCCGGCGGCTCCCGCGCCCGCGCCGGTCCGTCAAGGACGCTTCGCAGAGGACGGTTAGCTGAGGTTCTCGACCTTCTCGCGCAGCTCCTCGCGCTGCTGATCATCGAGCGGGATCAGCCCCTGCTCGACGAGGAAGCCCTCGGGGCCGATCGCCTCCTCGCTGACGAAGTTGTCGACGTACTCCTGCAGGCCCGGGATGACGCCGACATGGGCCTGCTTGACGTAGAAGAACAGCGGCCGGGCCAGCGGGTAGTCGCCGGCGGCGATGTTCTCGAAGGTCGGCTCGGCGCCGTTGATGGCCACGCCCTCGATCACGTCGCGGTTCTGGTCGAGGAAGCTGAAGCCGAACAGGCCGTAGGTGCCCTGCTGCTCCTGCAGGCGCTGGACGATCAGGTTGTCGTTCTCGCCGGCGTCGACATAGGCGCCGTCGTCACGCACCTGCTGGCAGACCTCCTCCTGGCGGTCGCCCTCGAGCTGCTGCACCGCCTCGAACTCCATGCAGCCCTCGGCCAGGGCCAGCTCGGCGAAGGCGTCGCGGGTGCCGGAGGTCGGCGGCGGGCCGAACACCTTGATCTCGGTGTCGGGCAGGGAGTCGTCGATGTCGGACCAGCTCTGATACGGGTTGTCGTCGACGAGCTCGCCGTCCTCGTTGACGGTGGACGCCGCCAGGGCCTGCCACAGCTGGGCCAGGGTGACGTCGAACGCCTCGCTGTCCTGGGAGGTGGCCATGACGATCCCGTCCTGGCCGAAATTGACCTCCAGGACGTTCTCGACACCGTTCTCGGCGCACAGCTCCTGCTCGGACTGGGTGATGGCGCGCGAGGCGTTGTTGATGTCCGGATGCTCGAGGCCGACCCCCTGGCAGAACATCTGGAAGCCGCCGCCCGAGCCGGTCGACTCGATGAGCGGGGCCGGGTGCTCGGTGTTCTGGCCGAACCGCTCGGCGACCGTGGTGGCGAACGGGTAGACGGTCGACGATCCGACGATGCGGATCTGCTGGCGGCCCTGGGCCTCGGCGTCGTGGGCGGCGCCGAGCGCGATCACGGACACGGCGGCGGTCACGGCGATGGTGTTCCTCATCGGAAGCTCCCCTGCTGACGATCCCTTGTTGGACGGAACGACGGCCGCGGCGAGCGTCGCATCGGACGCCCCGTCGCAGGCCGTGTTCGGCCCGGGAACATCCCCGTGGGTGCGCAGTTTCGTGAAACTATTGCGACGCCCGCCGCCTCCCCCGGCGGGCGGTGGCGCCGGCCGGCCCGGCTTCGGGGCGCGCCCGGCGGGCGGTGGCGCCGGGCGCTGGTGGCCGGCCGCCGGTGTAGGCTTTTGCAGTGCTTTGCAGGGAGGGACGACGGTCGCCGTGGGCGTGTGCCGGGCCGGCGGGCCGGCTTCCGTAGGGCCTTGTCGGGAGCGGCCCCGGCCGCCGTCGCGGGCCCGGCCCCGGGCGCCCGGCCGGACGCGCGCCGCGGCACGGTCGGCCGGCGACATCGCCGCCCCCTGCTCCCACCGCTTTGTGCAGGGTCCAGGCTCATGCCCGCCGTGACCCCGATCGCTCGCCGTCATGGCTCCAACCCCTCTCCCAAGGCCCCGACCATCGGCGCCTCACGGATCCAGGAATAGGATGCCAACAGTGAACAGGTGGTGAACAAGAGGCCTTATCGGCGCTTCTTGGCGCGACAAGAGGATATTGTTCTTGGGTTTTTGCTCCGGGTCCGGTGGAACGGAACGGAGCCGGGCACAGCCTCAACCCGGTACGAGGCCGCTCCCCGGCCCGGCGCTTCACCAGCCGCGCCGTGCCCAACAGGATCATCCTTATCGCCGGGCCTTTCCCCGGGGCAGAGGCAGGCTCGCTAAGGAAAAACAGTTCAGACAAAGGTCGTCGGCGCAAGCGAGGCAAAACAATCAACACTGCGCAATCAACACTGCGGCAGCCATGGGGCGCGGATGTCCTGCCGCCGAGGATCAGAACCGGGATGGCCACGCTCCGCTCGCGATGACGGCCATTTTTCACCCGTCATCGCGAGTGCAGCGAAGCCATCCAGGTTGGTTTCTCATTGCTGCGACCCGGAGAAATCGGGCCCGGCGCGTTCCGCTAAAGAGGGCGGTTTTTCCTTCACTCGACGCGATCCACCTTGGTGTCCTGCCGCTGCGAGCCAACACTCGGATAGCCACACGGCGCCCTCGATGACACGTTTCTTCCCGGGCCGCCCGGCCCCCGGGTCTCCCGGCCCGGTGGCCGGGACGGGCAGCGGGGGCGCCTCGGGTTACGGCGCCCGCCTCAAGCGACCGGCGGCGCGGCACGCCGGGACATCGTCGGCCGCCGCCGCGCCCGGCCGCCGGGCCGGTCGCGGGCCGAGCGGCCCCGGCGGCCCCGGTGGCCCCGGCGGCCCTGGCGGCAGGGTGCGGTCGCCGCCGGGCGCTGGGCGCTGTCGGGCATCATGCGTGGAGCCTTACGCGGCGCGAGCCGGCTCGGCGGCCGCGGCCGTCGCCTGCTCGGCAGCGCCGATGGCCGCGGTGGCGTCGGCCTTGGCGAGCTTGGCGTGGAAGCCCGCGAGCATTTCGGCGGTGGCCGGGATGCTGACGGCGACCGCCGGCTCGTGGCCAAAGCTGACCGGCGCGGCGAAGCGGGTGGTTTGGCAGCCGGCGAGGCGCAGGACCCGCTCCATGCGCAGGTCGGCGACGGCGACGAAGCCGCGGAAGCCGTGGGCCAGCGCGTACTCGGTGGCGCCGGTCATCAGCTTGAGGGCGATGGCGCCGGACGCGCCGGAGCGGCGGCGCAGGGCGGGCGACGGGCAGCGCACGGCGAAGCGGCTGACCTCGAGCACATCCGGCTCGGTGACCATGGGGTGGTCGCCCATGAGCTGCGGGAAGCAGTCGCGCAGCAGGTAAGGCCCGTCGGTCGGCAGCAGCCGCATGCAGCCGTCGACCTCGCCCTGCTCATCCTGGTGAATCACGTAGGCCGGATCGCAGCTCACGTCGAAATAGTCGACCTCGAATTCTCCGGTGGTCGGCACCTGCCAGCCCATGCGCTCGAAGAAGACTTCGTGACGCAGGCGATGCATGCTCCACATCAGGGGAAGATGACGGCCGAGATCTTGGCGCTTCAGGGTGCGGATCATGATGTTTGCCCTCCAGCGTTTGCTGGCTGGAGACGTATCAACTCGCTCTCGGAAATATCACCCGGCCAATGATGCAGGGGTAGTGGGCGTGGGGCTGCGCCGGCGGGCCGATCGCCGCGGCCGGGGCCGGCTTTTCGGCGGTCGGCAATGCCTCCTCAAAGGGCCGGCAAGGTGCGGCATCCTGCCGCAGGCCGGAAACGATGCGGCGGTGGTGCTTGGGGCGATGGCCCGGGGAGAGAGCAGGACCCTGCGGTCGCACCGCCGGACAGACTCCCACGAACTCCGGAGCAGACGATAGGCGCGGACCGGCGTGCGGAGGCGCCGCAATCCTCCAGGTGAGCTCATGGCTTGAGCCATGGACTCACGATGCCGGTCCCGGGCGGCGGCAGGGTTGGCGGGCGCGCCACCGCCGAGCCGACGCGTCATCTCGTCGGCTCAGCCAAGTAGGGGCTTGTATCATTACCCCAACACGCTCGGCGCGCCTCGCCACCTGGGCGCGGTTGGCCCGTCAATAAGGCTCAGGCATGACTGCCACGGAAGACTTCCGCGCCGGGACCGACCAATTCCCTTTCTAGACCGGCTTCAATCGGGCCCCGGCATTACTGCGGGGGAAGACCTTAATGATCTTGAAGAAGCCGTTACAATTCTTAATGCTTCAATGAGGCCCCGGTATTACTGCCCGGGAAGACCTGATCCGCCGGGTCAGCGGCGGCGCCACGGACAGCAGGCTTCAATGAGGCCCCGGCATTACTGCCGGGGAAGACAGGAATCCGTCGGCGTCGCGGAACACCTGCTCGCGGCTTCAATGAGGCCCCGGCATTACTGCCGGGGAAGACAAAGGCGCTAAGGAAAACCCCGGCGTGTTCGGCAACGCTTCAATGAGGCCCCGGCCTTACTGCCGGGGAAGACGATTCGACTTCCACCGAGTGATGGCTTAGGTTAAACAGCTTCAATGAGGTCCCCGCATTACTGCCGGGGAAGACGGCGTATCCAGGTCCAGCGGACCATCGCCATGGCCGAGCTTCAATGAGGCCCCGGCATTACTGCCGGGGAAGACGACGAGCTGCGCGCCGAGGGTGCAGAGGCGGAGCGCGCTTCAATGAGGCCCCGGCATTACTGCCGGGGAAGACACCCCTGACGTTGTCGCAGACGCTCTTGGTTGCACTGCTTCAATGAGGCCCCGGCATTACTGCCGGGGAAGACGGCGGGGATGTTGATGGATGCTGACGAAATCGTCGGCCAGGCTTCAATGAGGCCCCGGCATTACTGCCGGGGAAGACGTCGACGGGTCCGCAACATGATCAATCTGCGCCCATATGGCTTCAATGAGGCCCTGGCATTACTGCCGGGGAAGACCTGACCGGGATGGGCGTCCGCACGACCGAGCGGGCAGTGCTTCAATGAGACCCCGGCATTACTGCCGGGGAAGACGG
>CAZTHL010000061.1:0-22123 GCA_964613585.1 uncultured Mycobacteriaceae bacterium
GGTGATGGCGCCGCCGAGCACCGGCACCGCCAGCAGAAGCAGGAAGGCGGTCACCAGGATCGACCAGGCGAACAGCGGCATCTTGTGCAGCGTCATGCCGGGCGCGCGCATGTTGAAGATGGTGGTGATGAAGTTCGCCGCGCCCAGGATCGACGAGGCGCCGGCGAGGTGCAGCGCGAAGATGGCCATGTCCACCGACGGCCCGGAATGGCCGAGCGCGGAGGACAGCGGCGGGTAGATGGTCCAGCCGGTACCGGCGCCGGTGCCCACGAAGGCGGACGCCAGCAGCAGCAGGAAGGCCGGGACCAGCAACCAGAAGGAGATGTTGTTGAGCCGCGGGAAGGCCATGTCGGGCGAGCCGATCATGAGCGGCACGAACCAGTTGCCGAAGCCGCCGATCATCGCCGGCATGACCACGAAGAAGATCATGATCAGGCCGTGCGCCGTGATCCAGACATTCCAGACCTGGCCGTCGCTGATCAGGTCAAGGCCGGGAGACTGCAGTTCGGCGCGCATCAGCACCGAGAACAGCCCACCGATCAGCCCGGCGATCACCGAGAAGATCAGGTACAGCGTGCCGATGTCCTTGTGGTTCGTCGAGAACAGCCAACGCTGGACAAAGCTCGGCTGGTGATCGTGATCGGCATGCGCGGCGGCATGAGCCATCGGTGAAGTCCCTCCCGCTGCGGAGTTCTTATGGGGTGACGCGGGCCACTTGGCGCTTGGCCAAGGCCTCCTCGTAGGTCTGGGTCAGCAGGACCGGCGGCTCGGCCAGCTCCTTGCCGGCCACCTGGTCCATGACCCAGTCGTCGAAGGCCTCGCGGCTGACCGCGCGCACCTCGATCGGCATGAAGGCATGGCCGGTGCCGCACAGCTCGGAGCACTGGCCGTAGTACGTGCCCTCCTCCTCGATCCTGACCCAGGTCTCATTCATGCGTCCGGGCACCGCATCCTTCTTGATGCCGAAGGCCGGCAGCGCCAGCGAATGCAGCACGTCGCCCGCGGTGACCAGGATCTGCACGTTCGTGTCGACGGGCAGCACCACCGGATTGTCGACCGACAGGAGACGCACCTGATCCTCGGTGATCTCCTCGTCCGGGATCATGAAGCTGGCATATTCGTCGATCTGCTGATCCGGATACTGATAGCCCCAGTACCACTGATATCCGGTGGCCACGAGGGTCATCTCCGGATCCGCGGTTCGGTCCATGAAGTACAGCAGCCGGAAGGACGGCACGGCGATCACGACCAGGATCAGCACGGGCACGACCGTCCAGATTACCTCGATCATGGTGTTGTGCGAGGTCTTGGACGGCGTCGGATTGCGCGCGGCGTTGAAGCGCCAGATGACGAAGCCGAGCAGGCCGAGCACCACGAGGCAGATGACCGAGATGATCACCATCAGGAGCGTGTGGAAATCGGCCATCTGCGCCATCACCGGCGAGGCCGCCGTCTGCTGGCCCATCTGCCAGGGCAAGGGTTGTCCGGCCGAGGCCGTGCCCGCGGCCAGGGATCCCGCTATTGCCAGCGCGCCGGCCGGCGCCCAGACACCCTCACGCTGCCATCGCATCCTGTCGTCCGCTCCCACTCTCCAGGCCCGGCGTCCCGTGGTCCGCCGACGCCTCCTGTCCAAACCCCGAATCTCCCTAAGCGCGCGGGGTTATAGCCACCCGTCGGCGCTGCGGAAAGCTTCTTGCCGTCGCACCGGCCCGTCGACCTTGCCTCGCCGGACGATCAAGCCCGCCCAATCGGCTTCCACATGCCGTGGAACCGGGACCGCGCACAGGTGTCTCCCCGTCGCGCGTGGCCCCGTGACGCGCCCAGTAACGTATTAGACGCTGCTAAAAAACCGTAAGCGCCGATGTTGCGGCGCAACGCCGCACGAGCGGGCGCGCGAGCACGGCATCGCACGCCACCCGCACCTTGCCGCGCGCGCTGCCCGCCCCCTATTAGAGAAGACCGATGCCCAAGCGGGCCTGGCCGTCTGGGCCGGCCAGGCTTCTGGAGGTGCCTCGATGTCCCTCATCGCCGCCACCGACGATCTGTTCTTCCGCCGCGCCGGACTCGACCGCGATCGGGTCGACCGGATGGTCGCCGACGGCCTTGCGGGCGCGGACGACGGCGAGCTGTTCCTGGAGTACCGGCAATCCGAGGCGCTCGCCTGGGACGACGGCCGGCTCAAGAGCGCAAGCTTCGATACCGCCCAGGGCTTCGGGCTGCGCGCGGTGAGCGGCGAATCGGCCGGCTACTCGCATGCGTCGGAGCTGTCCGAGGCGGCCATCGGCCGGGCGGCCGAGACCGTGCGCGCGGTGCTCCGGGGCCACGGCGGCACCATGGCGGAGCCGCCGTCGGGCACCAACGCGCAGCTCTACGCCGCTGCCAACCCGCTCGCCGAGGTGGCCTTCGATTCGAAAGTGAAGGTGCTGCAGGAGATCGACGCCTATGCGCGCGGCCGCGACCCGCGGGTCCGTCAGGTCAGCGCCTCGCTGGTCGGCGAATGGCAGGCGGTGCGCATCGTCCGCCCCGACGGCGGCCATGTCGCCGACATCCGGCCGCTGGTCCGGGTCAATGTGAGCGTCGTCTGCGGCGACGGCGATCGGCTGGAGAGCGGCGGCCACGGCATCGGCGGCCGGGTCGCCCTGCACGGCTACCTGGATCCGGCGACCTGGCAGACCGCGGTCGACGAGGCCTTGCGCCAAGCACTGATCAAGCTCGAGGCGGTCGACGCGCCGGCCGGCGAGATGTCGGTCGTGCTCGGCCCCGGCTGGCCGGGCATCCTGCTGCATGAGGCGATCGGCCACGGCCTCGAAGGCGACTTCAACCGGAAGAGGACCTCGGCCTTCGCCGGGCTCATGGGCCAGCGCATCGCCGCGCCCGGGGTCACGGTGGTGGACGACGGCACGCTGCCCGACCGGCGCGGCAGCCTCACCGTCGACGACGAGGGCACGCCCACCTCGGCGACCACGCTGATCGAGGACGGGGTGCTGGTCGGCTTCATGCAGGACCGCATGAACGCCCGGCTGATGGGCATGCGCCCGACCGGCAACGGCCGGCGCCAGAGCTACGCCCACCATCCGATGCCGCGCATGACCAACACGTACATGCTGTCCGGCGGCACGCCGAAGGACGAGATCCTGGCCTCGGTGAAGAAGGGGCGCTACGCGGTCAACTTCGGCGGCGGCCAGGTCGACATCACCAACGGCAAGTTCGTGTTCTCGGCCTCCGAGGCCTACCTGATCGAGGACGGCAAGGTTGGCGCGCCGGTCAAGGGCGCGATGCTGATCGGCAACGGCCCGGATGCGCTCACCAAGGTGGCCATGGTCGGCGACGACCTGGCGCTCGATCCGGGCATCGGCACCTGCGGCAAGGAGGGACAGGGTGTACCGGTCGGCGTCGGCCAGCCGACTCTGCGGATTGACGGGCTCACCGTCGGCGGCACCGCCACCTGATATCCGCGCGAGCCAATGGCTTCAGGCCCCGGCTTGCGACGGCACGGCCGGGCGGCGGCGGGGTTGGCGGGCGCGCCTCCAGACGTCTCGACAGGTGGTCACGTCGGCTCGGCGGGGTGAGCCGGCTCGCGAGCGTGCCGCCGATCGCTTGAGGTTGCCGTAGCGGCACGTCGGCCTGGGCCGCTGGGCCAAGCGGTGCCGGCGCCCGACGCCGGATCCGGCCTGGGGCGTTTCCGGGTTGGGTCGCATGATCGCCGGCCGCTCCCCCGCCCGGCCACCCGACGACGGCATGCTCAAGCTGGCCGGGCGGGGAAGCGGTCCGGTGCCGATTCCGTGTCAGGCGGAAATGCGCTAGCGGCGGGAGGCCCGGGCGGTCCGGCGTGCCGAGATGGCGGCCAGGATCGCGCCGGCGACCAGGGTGATCGCGATGGCGACGGCGGCGGCGAACAGAAGCGCCCCCGGCAGGGTGGCCAGCACGCCGCCCGGCCGCAGGATCGGCGCCGCGCCCAGATAGGCGAAGAGCGAGAGCGGGAAGGCGGCCAGGAAGATCCGACCGCACCACTCCCTGACCCAGTTCCAGTCCACCCCGCGTGCCATGCCGTCCGGCTACCCGCCCTGGCCGGCGCGATCAATAGGCATATTCGGTGAACAGCGGATCGACCGAGCCGCCCCAGGCCTCATGAAACTGGCGCAGCTTGACCGCCGCAGGACTGTCGCCGCGCTCGACGATCTCCCGCAACGGGTTGAGGAACCCGGTCTCGTCGGTGCCCAGGCTGTCGGCACGGGCCCGCCGGGTGAGCCCGGCCCGGGCGATCTCCAGCACGCGCCGCGCCAGGTCGAGCACTGTGCCTCCGCGGAACGGCGCGCCGAGCCCCAGCCGCGGCACCTGCTCGCGCAGGCCGGCGCGCTCCTCCGGCCCGAAGCCGCGCACCAGGTCCCATGCCTCGTCGAGCGCCTGATCGTCGTACAGCAGGCCAACCCACAACGCCGGCAGTGCGCACAGCCGCCGCCACGGCCCGCCGTCGGCGCCGCGCATCTCCAGGAACCGCTTCAGCCGCACTTCCGGGAAGGCGGTCGTCAGATGCCCGGCCCAGTCCTTCAGCGTCGGTCGCTCGCCGGGCAGCGCCGGCAGCCGGCCGTCCAGGAAGGTGCGGAAGGACTGACCGGAGCAGTCAATGTACGCCCCGTTGCGCTCGACCAGGTACATCGGAACATCGAGCATGTAGTCGACGTACCGCTCGAAGCCGAAGCCCTCCTCGAAGACGAACGGCAGGTCGCCGGTGCGGTCCGGATCGGTGTCGGTCCAGACATGGCTGCGGAAGCTGTTGAAGCCGTTGGGCCGGCCCTCGGTGAACGGCGAGTTGGCGAACAGCGCCGTCGCCACCGGCTGGAGCGCCAGGCCGACCCGGTACTTGCGCACCATGTCGGCCTCGCTGCCGAAGTCGAGGTTGACCTGCACCGTGCAGGTGCGGGTCATCATGTCGAGGCCGCGGCCGCCACGTGTCGGCATGTATGCCCGCATGATCCGGTAGCGCTGCTTCGGCATCCACGGCATGTCCTCCTGCCGCCATTTCGGCTGGAAGCCGATGCCGATCATGCCGATGCCGAGCTCGGCGTTGATCTCGCGCACCTGGCGCAGGTGGCTGTGCACCTCGTCGCAGGTCTGATGGATGGTGCGCAGCGGCGCGCCGGACAGCTCGACCTGGCCGCCGGGCTCGAGCGTGACCGAGCAGCCGGTGCCGTCCTCGAGCCCGATGATGTGGTCCCGCTCGAGGATCGGCTGCCAGCCGAAGCGCAGCAGGCCCTCCAGCAGGTTGGAAATGGTGGCGCGCTCGCCCGGCGCGTCGTAGGGCAGCGGACGGAGGTCGTGCAGTCGGAAGGCGAACTTCTCGTGCTCGGTGCCGATGCGCCAGGCGCTGCGCGGCTTCGAGCCCGCCTCGAGATGCTCGACGAGCTGGCGCTTGGAGACCACGATCTCGGTGGCGGCGTCGGCGGACGAGGACACGGCTAGATCATCCATGGGGGACATCTGGGCATCCGGATACCGGGACTTGGGCCGCGGCCGCGTGCTCAGGCACCGTCGCCGTCACCGGGGTGGCCGCACAGCCCCGTCGCCGGCTGCGGCCTGCCAGAGGGCGAGCGCGGCGAGCGCCGCCGTCTCCGCGCGGAGGACGCGCGGTCCGAGACCGACGAGGCGACAACAAGGCAGATCGCGCAAGCCGTCAAGCTCGCTCTCGGCAAAGCCGCCCTCCGGCCCGGTCATGACGGCGGCCGGTGACCCGGTGCCGCCGGCCGCGGCGTATAGCGGCACCGCCTCGCCCCGCTCGGCGCAGGCCAGGAGAGTCCGCTCGGCGGGCCAGGTGTCCAGCAGCGCGTCGAACGGCCGCGGCTCCGCCACCGCGGGCACGTCGAGCCGTCCGCATTGCTCCGCCGCCTCGACGACGCGGGCGCGCAGCCGGTCGAGATTGACCCGATGCACCTCGGTGCGGCGGGTGATCATGGGGATCAGCGCGGCGGCGCCGAGCTCCGTCGCCTTCTCCGCCAACAGATCAATGGCTCCACGCTTGATCGGGGCGAAGCAGAGCCATACATCCGGCCCGGCGTCCTGCTGGCGCAACTGCTCGAGCGGTGTCGCCTCGGCGACGGCCTTCTCGACCCGCTCGAGCCGCGCTCGCCATTCGCCATGCCGCCCATTGAACAACGCCAGGGTGGCGCCGCGGCCAAGCCGCAGCACGTTGCGCAGGTAATGCGCCTGTCCGGGGCCGAGGCCGATGCCGACGCCGTCCCGAAGATCTCCCTCGACGAACAGCCGCGCCGCGGGCTTCAGCGCGTTCTCAGCGTTCACCCGGACACCAGGGCCGGCTGCGGGGATCCTGTAGACTGAGCAGCACCATCGATGACCCGGCTGGAGCGTTTCCGGCTCAAGTGGCATCGCCGGCCCGCTCCGCCGTCCGGCCACCCGACGGCAGCATGCTCAGGCTGGCCGGACGGGGGAGCGGGCCGGTGCCGATTCCGCTTCAGGCGGAAACGCTCTAACCTATGGGAACTCATTTTCCCTTGCGGGGCTCCGATGTGGTCCGCGGGCGCCACGGTCCCTCGACCCGTTCGTGGCTTCCGTGTCGCCCCTTCAGCGAGATCCGGCACGGCCGGTTCTCGCCTGCACGGTCATATCCTCATAGTGTCCGCGCGTCGATCCTGACCCGGAGATCCGCCCATGCCTGCCTCTGGAAGCCGTCTCCCGCTCGTCGCCACGGGTATTCCGGGCCTTGACGACGTTCTGCATGGCGGCGTCCCCCGCGGCACCCTGCTGCTCGTCGAGGGCCGTCCCGGCACAGGCAAGACCACCCTGGCCTTGCAGTTCCTGCGTCACGGGGCGCATGCCGGCGAGCCGTGCCTGCTGGTGTCCAACGCCGAGACGCCGGAGCAGCTCGCCGCCATCGCACGCACACACGGCTGGAGCCTCGACGGCATCGACATTGTTGAATGGCGTGAGCCCATCGAGGCCGACCGCGACGACGATCCGGCCGCAGCGGACCAGGAGGCAATGGAGTACACGCTGTTCCCGGAGGCGGAGGTCGAGATCGGCACGACCCTCGAGCGGCTGTTCACCGCGGTGGAGGCGGTGCAGCCGAGCCTAGTGGTTGTCGACACCATATCGGCGCTGCGCGTGCTGGCTCCGAGCGCCGCCTTCTATCGTCGCCAGCTCCGGCGCATCCGTGACCTTCTGTCCGCGCGTGGCTGCACCACCGTCATACTTGACGACGCCTCCACTGGCGAGAAGGACTTTCGCAGCCAGACCCTGGCCGACGGCATCCTTGAGCTGCATCAGGTGGACCATGATTACGGGGAGGATCGGCGCCGGCTTCGGGTGCGCAAGCTGCGCGGCGCCACCTACCTCAGCGGCGCCCACGACTTCACGATCGTCACCGGAGGCCTGCAGGTGTTTCCTCGCCTGGTGGCCCAAAGCTTCGCGGAGGCCCGGACCGGGACGCCGGCCTCCAGCGGCCTTGCCACGCTTGACGCCCTCTCCGGCGGAGGGCTGCCCCGGGGCAGCAGCACCGTGATCATGGGACCGTCCGGCACGGGCAAGTCCACTCTCATCACACTTTTTGCCCGGGCGGCCGCCGAGCGCGGGGAGGTGACCTCGATCACGCTGTTCGACGAGAACCCGGACACTTTCATCAAGCGGTGTGGCGGGCTGGACCTCGACATCTCAGGCGCGGTCGCGGCCGGCCTCATCCGGCTCACCCAGCTCGACCCGGCCGAGCTCAGCCCCGGCCAGATCGCCCATCGACTGGTCCGGGAGGTCGTGGAGCAGAATGTCCGGATGGTCGCGGTCGACACCCTGAACGGCTACCTGCAATCCGCGCTCCAGGAGCCTTCGATTCACCTGCATCTGAGGGAGCTCGTCTCCTTCCTCGGGCGCCAGCGGGTGGTCACTCTGCTCGGCCTGAGCCAGCACGGGATCCTGAGCGCGGACATGACGACGCCCGTCGATGTCAGCTACCTGGCGGACAACGTCTTCTTGCTGCGCTATTTCGAGGCGCGCGGGGGCATCCGCGTCGCCCTGTCCATGGTCAAGAAGCGCAGCGGGCGGCACGAGCGGACCTTGCGCGAGATGCGGATGACGTCGGCCGGCGTCGAGTTCAGCGAGCCTCTCAAGGAGTTCACGGGCGTGCTTGGGGGCACGCCTGTCTACGGCGGCGGCACGGGCGGTGAACGAGGGGTGAGTGAGCACGCGTGAGGCCTCCGCCTCGGCCGGCCCGCCGGTCGACCTCCGGGTCCTGATCCTGGCGCCGACCGGGCGCGACGCCACGCTGGCCGAGCGGACGCTCACCAGACAGGGCGTACCGTGCCTTGTCTGCGCCGACCTCGGGCGGCTCGGTCGCGCGATCGCCGACGGCGGCGGCATCGTGCTGATCGCCGACGAGGCGCTGCCCAGGGACGCGCCACCCGAGGACTGGATCGGGGCGGAGCCGCCGTGGTCGTCGCTGCCGCTGGTGGTGTTGACCGGCCGGACCGCCTCGCCCCGCCGCCGTAGAGCGCTGCGGCGGCTGGAGCGACGCGCCAATGTCAGCTTCCTCGAGCGACCGGTGCCCAGGCGCACCCTCGTCAGCACGGTGCGCGCGGCGCTCGACGCCCGGCGTCGCCAGCTTGAGATACGGGATTTTCTCGAGGAGCAGGCGCGCTCGGCACGTCAGCGCGAGCTTCTGGTGCGGGAGCTCAATCACCGTGTCAAGAACACCCTGGCCATCGTCCAGGCCCTGGCGCAGCAGACCTTCCGGGGCCTGAGCGAGGCCGCCGGGCCGGCGCGGGCCTTCGAGAGCCGCCTCGGCGCGCTCGCCGCCGCGCACAACCTTCTCACCGAAGCCAACTGGGAGCGCACCTCCCTCGAGCAGGTGGCGGCGCAGACCGTCGCGGCGACCTGTCCGCGGCCCGAGCGCGTTCGGATCGCGGGTCCGTACGTCCTGCTCGACCCAAAGAAGGCGGTCACCCTCGCCCTGGCCTTCCATGAGCTGAGCACGAACGCGATCAAGCATGGCGCCCTGTCGACCGAGGCCGGCACGGTCGACCTCGTCTGGACCGTCGCCGACACCCCGGATCGTGGCCTCCGGCTGACCTGGCGGGAGCGCGGCGGCCCGACCGTCAGCCCGCCCCGGCGTCGCGGCTTCGGCACGCGGATGATTGAGCAGGCGCTGGCTCAGGAGCTCGACGGCACCGTGACCCTGGGCTTCGATCCCGACGGGCTGACCTGCACCATCGAGGGGAAGGCGCCGGCCTGATCAGGCCCGGATGCGCGGGCGGCCCGGCGGATGCGCGAAAGGAACGGCAGGGCCGCGCCGAGCGACGGCCACGTCCGCTTCGGACCGCGGCTCTGGGACCAGCCGCATGGACCCCGCACGATGATGCCGCCGGCCCGGCGATATGGCGGGTGCGCTCGGGCCGGGGGCGCGCCCGCCCACCCTGCGCCGCCCGGCCGCGTCGTGGCTCGCCGATGACGGACGTCATTGGGTCGCCGGCATTGGGTCGCCGGCATCAATCGATTGGCTTGCCGAAGTCAAAGCGCCCCGTAGGCCCGGCCGGCGTAGCCGGAGGCCACTGCCGAGCCGAACATGTTGTTCGCGCCCGGCTGCCAGATCGGGTCGCCCGAGCCGTCCTCACGGCGCTTCAGGCATTTCCACTCAAAGCCCGGCTGCGGCGGCAGCCCCTCCACGATCCCGGTCCAGACCGGCTGCCGGGGGCCGACGGTCTGCCCTCCCGGCGGCGGCGAGTGGATGTACTCATAGTAGACGCTGGGTTCCAGCTTGACCGCGCGTGCCGGATCCCAGGCGCCGAGCCCCGGCAGGCCGCCGACGACATAGACGCTCTCACCAAAGGTCGTGACGCCGTTCTCGCAGACGAAGTTGACCGAGGTGCGGCCGGCCACCGGCTCCAGGGAGAACCGGAAGGTCTGGCCGGCCGAGACCGGCAGCGAGGCCGACCGCGCCAGCACGAGGTTGCGGCCGGCATTGATCCAGCCGCTCGCCGCCGTGTCGAAGGCCTGCCGGGTCGGCTGCTCCGGCAGCACGGCGCCATCGAGCGCCACCGCGGTCGCCTGCGAGTCCTCGACGACCAGCTCGATCAGGGTCGGCCGATCGAGCACCGCGCCGGGAAACGGGCCGGACCCGTTGACGTCGACCGCCGGGTCGACGGTGACCGTCACCGATGACGGACCGTCCTGGCGTTGCGTCACCCGGGTGGTCCGGTGGTGATAGCGCGGGCGACCATCGGCATCGTACTGAAGCGTGCGGCCGTCGTCCTCGAACAGGGTGAACGCGCTCTCCTCCGGGTCGGCATAGACGCGCAGGATCAACTCGTCCTTTGGAGCCGCGCCGTCGCGATGGCCGAAGGCGTCCTTGGTGTCGGCGTCGACCGCCATCCTCGGCAGGATCGCACCGCCGCGCGCGAAGACCGGGATGCGCAGCAGGCCGTTGCGATAGGCCGGCACATCGGCCACCGTCTGGCCGTCGCTCGTCACCCATTCGTTCGAGTGGTAATCCGCCCAGCGTCCGGCCGGGAGATAGACGTCACGCTCGTGCTCGCCGTGCCGGGCGACGATGCCGACCAGGAGGTCCCGGCCGATCATCGTCTCGTGTCCGACGCCGCGCAGGCTCGGATCGGTCTGATGGTACAGCACCGGCGGGGCCACCACCGGCGCCCCGGACTGATGCGCCTCATGCGCCAGGCTGTAGTAGTAGGGGATGAGGGCGTAACGCTCACGGAGGTTGGCGAGATTGCTCGCCGGGTCGCCGGTCTCATGAGGCGACGTCGGGTACGGCGGAGAGACCTTCTTGAACTCGTTGTCGGTATGCGGCCGCACCGGCACGTCGGTCCAAACCGCGTTGGCCAGCCACTGCGTGTACATTTCCGCCTCGAAGCCGCGGTAGCTGCCGTCGTCATCGTTGTGCGGCAGGGTCTCGCGCCGGAAGCCGCCAATGTCGGCGCCGTAATAGTCGATGCCCGAGAAGGTCATGTGCATCTGGGCGTTGTAGTGGGTCGCCAGCGAGCGGAGGTTGCTGGCGATGTCGCCGGACCACATCGCCGCGCCGTAGCGCTGCACGCCGGCGGCGCCCGACCGGGTCAGGATGAAGGGCCGCGGATTGCGGATGCCAAGGGCATTGGCCTGGCCCTGCCCGTCTTCGTAGCCGTCCCAAATTCCCTGCACCCACAGGAGGTTATAGAGGTTGTGGATGTCCGGATGCTCGTTCTTCAGGCCGGACGCCGTCGTCTCCACCCCCTGGTAGCAGGCCGCTGGGTCCTTCCGCTCCGGCTCGCCGAGATCGGTCCAGTGCGCCGTGACGCCCAGCCGGCTCAGGTTGGGCCGGCGGCGATTGTCGTGGATCCAGGCCCGTGCCGCGGGGTCCGACCAGTCGATCATCCGGGCGACCCCGAAGAAGTCCGTCGCGTCGATCAGGACCGGCAGGGTCTGGTTGGCGGGATCGCAGACACCGCCGCTGCGCTGATAAGCGTTCAGATCCGACGGCATCTCGTGGAAGGTATCGACGTTGCGGTCCGCCAGATAGGATTCCTCGATCACCGTCAGGCCGACATGGTCGTCGTGAAAGGCCTGTATCCTCGTCTCGGGATCCTGGAAGGAATAGGGATTGCTGCTCAGGATCGGAGGCTGAGCCTGATCCTCATCCCAGTCGAGCCGGCCCATGGTGCTTCTCTCGCGGTCGCCCGGCACCACCCCGCCGAACCAGTTGAGGTCGAGGACGAAGCCGTCGACCGGGAAGCCACCGGCCCGCAGCCCGGCCAGCAGCGTGCCGACCTGGCCGAAGGTGTCGTAGCCGAACTCGGACACCCACAGGCCGAACGCCTTGCGTGGCGGCACCGGCGGCGTGCCGACCAACTCCATGAAGTCGGACCGGAGGTCGGGCAGATCCGGGCCGCTCAGGATGTACCAGCGCAACTGGTCGCCGAACATGCGCGCCTGCCATGGCGTCGTGTCGAAGCGCCACTCCTGGTGATACACATTATCCATGAACAGTGCGTAGTTCAAGCCGTCGTCCGCCAGCGCGTAAAGGACCGGGATCTGGACGTTGCCGACGGCGCCGCCCTCGAAGCCGGCGAAGCCGTTGCCGAGGCCGTCGCGGCCGCGGCGCACTCCGTGCCGGATCCAGTCGCCGTCCGCCGAGCCGGGGGTCTTGAATTCCTGGCCAAGACCATAGACCTGCGTCATCGTCCCGGGCTCGATCTCGAGACCCTTCAAGGCCTCTCCCGCGAGCAGCGCCGGGCTCGGGCAGACCCGGGTAAGCGGCGCATCGTCTCGGGTCCTGTCCTCGATGGCGACGCACAGGGTGGCCGGGTCGACGGTCAGCCGCAGGTCCGCGGTCTCAAGCCGGTCGCCGGAGCCGGTGAGGCGGGACGGCCCGCCCTGGTCGGTCGCGAGCACCATCGGCGAGGTGTAGAGAGGCTGGTCAAGCGGCGGCGCCGTGCCGACCGGCGACAGCTCGAAATGGACCAGATCGTCGTCCAGCACCTCGACGACGAGATAGGCCTCGGGCCTGGTGAACTGCCGACGCTCGACATCCGCCCGGGCTGGGCCGGTCGGCACGGCCAGGACCGAGCCCATGACCGCAAGCGCAAACATCGTGGTGAGCTTGCTCGGCATGGCGGGATTTCCTTCCCTTGCTTCGCCGCTGCGGCAAGCCGACCTCATTCCGACAGGGCAAGCATTGTCATGAGGTCGCCCGGTCCGCTTCCAGCGTCCTGTCGAGGTTGGCAAGAGCGGGGATGGCGCCGCCTCAGAGGGCGTTTGTCCTTGGCCATGCTTGGCGACCCGCCTGGCCTTGTCTTGTAGAATAACAAGTCGGGAGGCCGTCCACAAGAAGACGCGTCGCGACCAAAGGCGGGCACGTGGACAAGTTCCAAATGTCCTGTAACCTTGAAGCGCCCAGGGTTCAGCTTTTACTTGAAAAGGCAACTTGTCGACGTCGGCTTGCCGGCGTCCGAGCGACGCTGTCCCGGATCGTCTGGCGTCGCGTGGCCGGCCCAGCCACCGCGGCCGGATCCGGCACATCAGGGCCCTCGTCGGCCGGCGAGGGATCGTCCCTTATCGCGCTCCGGGGACCGGCAGAACACGGAAGCGGCAGCCGACCGCCGGTCGACCGCCGCGTCCGCTCGGTTCATCATTCATGGACAGCTCGGCTCTTAAGCGTCACTTCCCGGGGTCGCGGACCTGCTTTCTTCTTTCGGGCTTCGGTTCGTCATGCCGGGCCGCGCTCACGTCTTGGCTCAAGGGATCGGAGCCTCGGCGAACAGGCACCGTGTCAAGCCATCCGCCGATGCACAGGTCGCCGTCTCAGGCGGCTGTCGGCATGGCTGTCCCGGCCGTCCCGGCATCGGCTCGGGCGTACGCCGCGGACCGCGGCTCCAGCACCGGGCGGCGGCTCGGCCTCACGGTCGGCGCCAGCGGCGACCACAGAACCGGGCCCGTCAGGTCGCCAATCTCGCGCACCCGGCGCAACGCCTCCATGGAAGTCTCGAGGAAGCCGGCAAGGGCGATGCAGTTACCGAGATTCTGGGGCTGCCCCAGGCGCTCGAGCGGCCAGCCCGCCCGCTTGAGGATGCGCTCCATCCGCGCGTCGGTCACGGTAACGATATGGCTGAGCCCCTGCCACAGGCCGAACTCGATCATCCCGGCGAACAGCTCGAAGGTCGCCCGGGCCAAGCCGTGACGGCCCTTGGGTGCCGTCGGCGGCAGGTCCAGCGAGAAGCGGCTGCTCTCCCAGACCGTCGGGCTGGCCGGGATCGCCGCGCCGCCGGCCAGGAAGGGAAAGACGTCCCGGAGCATGTTCGGGCCTTCGGACGGCAAAAGACGAACTGTACCACAGAGGCGCATCGCCTCGTCATACTGCAAAAGATAGTAGGGCTCCACCGTGTCGAACTCGTCGATCTCCAGGTCATCTTCAACCTTCACGTCCCAGTCAAGCCGCCCCTTGAAGACCCGGTAGCGGAGCTGGTGCATCTGTCGGATCTGCGGCTCGAACTCGTCCAGGCGGTCTGGCGCAATCAGGTGTATCATCGTGCTTCCCCGTCTTTTCTCTGCGGACATTCCAATGAAACTCGTTGCAGCCAGAGACTCTGATATTTGGCGGGTCATTCTATACTGCTGACCCAGGCAGGTTGACGGGGATGACTTGTAACTAGTACCGCCGAACACAGGACTGTCACACAGACAAGATGAAGATTTGTCTGTAAGTTATTTGGTATATGGAGATATTCGTAGCTCCGGTTGGTCATGGGTCGTCGACTCGCGACTCACCGGAGCGCGATTAACCAAGATTCTGGTAAACGAAAGGTTAACGAGGCTCGCGCCGGGGGGTCGGCCGCCAGTCCGGCGCCGCGAGCTCGAAGCCTTCAAAGGTGAAGGCGGGGCTGACCGTGCAGCCCACCAAGGTCCAGGCGCCCAGGCTTTCCGCCGTCTGCCAGGCGCCGGCCGGCACGATCTGCTGGGGACGCTGCCGCGCCATCAACTCCGGCCCGAGATGATGGGCCTCGGCATCGTGACCATTGGGGGAAATGGTGAGAACAAGCGGAGCGCCGGCGTACCAGTGCCAGATCTCGGCGGCGTCGACGCGATGCCACGCGGAGACCTCGCCGGCCTGCAAGAGATAGTAGATGGCGCTGCCGGCGCCGCGCCGGCCGTCGTCCGGATCGTCGCGCCATGTCTCCCGATAGTGCCCGCCCTCGGGATGCGGAGCGAGGCCGAGAAGACGAATGACGTCGGACGCGGTGGTCATCGCCGCGGCCGCCTAGAAGCGGTCCTTGCGGGCGCGGATCGCGGCGAACACCTCAACCGGGTCTTCCCCGGTCATGCCCAACGCCGCCTGCACCGCCGGATCGTCGGCGCGCAGGAACGGATTGGTCGCCTTCTCGTCGCCGAGCCGGGCCGGCAGGGTTGGCTCGCCGCGCTGGCGCAGATCCTCCACCCGCTCGGCCCGGGTGGCCAGCTCGGCATTCCTCGGCTCGACCGTGACGGCGAAACGGGCGTTCGACAGAGTGTACTCGTGGCCGCAATAGATCATCGTGTCGTCCGGCAGGCCCCGAAGCGCCTTCAGGCTCGTCCACATCTGCCCGGGCGTGCCTTCGAACAGACGGCCGCAGCCGAGCGAGAACAGGGTGTCCCCACAGAACAGGGCGCGGCTGTCCGCAAACCAGAAGGCGATGTGCCCGCTGGTATGGCCCGGCGTCTCCAGCACCTGGGCCGTCTCGGAGCCCACGGAGACGCTGTCGCCCTGCCCGACCGGCTGGTCGAGCGTGGCGATGCGCCGCCGGTCCGCCTGCGGGCCGACGACCTTGGCCCCGAAGCGCTGCTTGAGCGCCGCGTTGCCGCCGATATGATCGCCGTGATGATGGGTATTGAGGATGAGGTTCAGCGACCAGCCGCGCGCGTCCAGCGCCGCCTCGACCGGCTCGGGCACCGCCGGATCGACCACCGCGACGGTCCCGCTTTCCGGGTCGCGAAGCAGGTAAATATAATTGTCACTCAAGGCCGGTAACAGCGTGATATCCAACGCCATGTCGCTTGTTCCTGGTGCCGCGAGGCCGTCAATGGGCCACCATGCCAAAGCGGCTCCGGCGCGGGCAATGGCAATAACAGGCACAGGACGGCCGATGCCGGCATAAGGGGCCGGCGCGGTCTCAGTTCCGTCCGGTGGGCCGGCAGCAGGCTGATCCGGTCAGGGGCACGGTTACGGGAGCGGGGCTGGGAATGCACCAAGACGTCGTCGACCTGCGAAGCTTCTACGACACGGCCTTGGGCCAGATGGCCCGCCGCATGATCCGTCGGCGGCTCAGGCTGCTGTGGCCGGATGTGCAGGGCCTGACGCTGCTCGGCCTCGGCTTCGCCACCCCCTATCTCGGGATGTTCCGGGCCGAGGCGGACCGCACGCTCGCCGCCATGCCGGCGCGGCAGGGCGTCATTCACTGGCCGTCCGACGGTCCGAGCCTGGTGACCCTGGCGGACGAGACCGAGCTGCCGTTTCCGGACATGTCGATCGATCGCGTGCTGCTCGTGCACCATCTAGAGGTGACCGAGTCGCTACGGCCGCTTATGCGCGAGATCTGGCGGGTGCTCGCCGGCGGCGGTCGGCTGCTCGCCATCGTGCCCAACCGCCGGGGCATCTGGTCGCGAATCGACAACAACCCGTTCGGCCACGGCCGGCCATACAGCAGCGGCCAGCTCTCGCAGATGCTGCGCGACAATCTCTTCGTTCCCGAGCAGGTGGGACGCGCCCTCTACGCGCCGCCGATGCGCTCCCGGGTGCTGCTGGGCTCGGCCCTGGCCTGGGAGCAGGTCGGCTGGCGCTGGTTCGAGCGCTTCTCCGGCGTACTGATGGTCGAGGCGAGCAAGCAGATCTACCAGATCCCGACCGCGGTGCGCCCGGAGCGTCGGCGCCGCCCGATCCTTGTGCCGATGCCCGGCCGCGCCGCCACGGTCGGCCGCGAGCGGCGGGAGGAGCCAAGCCGTGCCCGGCGATGAGGCCGCTGCCGCCGGCTTCATGCGACGGGCCGTGGCGCTGTCGCTCGATAATGTGCGGCGTCGCGCCGGCGGCCCGTTCGGTGCGGTGATCGTGCTCGACGGCGTGGTCGTCGGCGAGGACGCCAACCGCGTGACGGCGACCAAGGATCCGACCGCCCATGCCGAGATCGTCGCCATCCGGGACGCGTGCGCCAGGCTCGGGCGCTTCAGCCTGGACGGAGCCGAGCTGTACACCAGCTGCGAACCGTGTCCGATGTGCCTGGCCGCAGCCTACTGGGCGCGCGTCGGCCGGCTGGTCTTCGCCAATGATCGGGACGACGCGGCGGCGGCCGGCTTCGACGACGCGGCGCTCTACCATGAGGTTGCCCTGCCTCCCGCGGCCCGATCGCTGCCAATGGGACAGATGCCCCTTGAGGAGGCGCGTGCGGTGCTCAAGGCCTGGGCGGCCGACCCGGAACGGGTGCCCTACTGATATCGGCGCGCCCCGTTCAAGTATTTACCTTAACAACAGTTTGGCCGACCACGGCAACGCGGCTGTCGGCGTCACCCCATCCAAGTAAAAGTAAAATTTTCATTGATTTCCGCCGAGCGGCTGGCCAAAGTCTAGAGCCGGAGCCGGTGACGAGCTCTCGCACAAGCCGGCAGACGATGAAGACGGCCAGGACGGCGGAGCGGACCATGCGCTGGGACGATGCAATCCTCGATTTCGACCGGGACGGCATGCGGAGGGGGGCGCCGCGGCGAAGTGCGGACGACACGCCGCGCCCCGTGCCCGACGATTGGCGCTTCAAGGCGCTGAAGCGCTTCATCGCCCGGCAATATCATCCCAACCGTCCCGGCGGCGGGGCGGGCGCAGAAGGGGCGCTGCGCACCGCTCTGTTCCGAGAGCTGTGGGCGGAGGTCGAGCGGCTCGAGCGGCTCGACCGCTCGTAAAGGCGCAGCAGCAGACCCGCCGTCGGGTCGGCCACGGGTGGCGCCGGCCAGAGCGGCCGTGGCCTCCCTGCTCGCAGCCCCGCCGCGGGACGAAGCCTGCCGAGGGGGCGGGACGCCCGACAGGGCGCCGATCCTGCCGGGGCACCGAGAGCCCACGCCAAGCCGAACAGACGATTTGGCTCGCCCACATCAGTCCAAGAGCGACTGGCCGGGCACGATGACAAGGGCCCGTTCGGTGGAGCCACCATGATCAGGTGGTTCATCATCCGCGCCACCACCGCCCTTGCCGAATGGCAAAACGAAGACAGTCGCGGTTGCCCGTCACGCAAAGAACGGCGCCCGCGCAAGGCCACGAAACGTCCTCACTGCGGGCAAAGCCAAGCAATCAAGGTCGGCTTCTGTCCTCAGTGAAGCCAAAACCCGGATCGCCAGGCTGCGCTCGCGATGACAATTTATTTTTGATTTATTCCGTCGTGCGGGCCTCACCGATCAAGCCGCGCTGACACGGCATCTCTCAGAAACACTTGCTTCGACGGGGATGGCAACCAAGGCGGATGCAGGCCGCTTGTCAATGGTTTATATCAGCGGCTCGCCGGTATCAATCCATTGGATCGCTGACCCTCGGCTCGCTGGCATCACTCTTGAACCCGCCAACCAGGCATGGCGGCGCGCCGGGGCTCGCGACATCACGTGTCCGCGCTCGGCGACTTGCGGAAGGGCGAGGTCTCGCGAAGCGCCGCGATCTGCCACTCGTTGGCGGCGCCTTCCCGTCGCAGAAAGTCGGCGATCGCCCGAGCGAGCGCAGGATCCCGGATCAGATGCGCGCTGTAGGTGCGCTCCGGCAGATAGCCGCGCTGTATCTTGTGCTGACCCTGCGCCCCGGCCTCCACCCGCTTCAGGCCGCGAGCAATGGCGAAGTCAATGGCCTGATAGTAGCAAGCCTCGAAATGCAGGAACCGGAAGCGCTCGCTGCCGCCCCAGTTTCGCCCGAACAGTGTGTCCGTGCCGATGAAGTTGAGGGCGCCGGCGACCCATTCGCCGCCGTGCTCGCCCAGCACCAGCACCGCCTTTTCGGCCATCCGCTCACCGAGCAGGCGGAAGAAGGCATGGGTGAGATACGGGTAGCCCCATTTGCGATCGCTCGTCTCGGTGTAGAGACGGAAGAAGGCGTCCCAATGCTCCGGCTTCAGAGCCTCGCCGGTCAGCACATGGAGCTGCACCCCGGACTCGGCGACCTCGCGCCGTTCCTTCTTGATCGCCTTGCGCTTGCGCGCCGCCAGCGCCCCCAGAAAATCCTCGAAGCTGGCGTAGCCGTCATTCTCCCAGTGGTACTGCTGGCCGGTCCGCTGCAACCAGCCCGCGGCGCCGAAACGGTGCCACTCGGCCTCGGTCGGGAAGGTGACATGAAGCGAGGAGACCCGATGCCGGGCGGCGACCTCGGCGAGGCCGCCCACCAGAGCGTCGGCGACGGCCTCTGCCGGCGCGCCCGGGCGGATCAGCAGGCGAGGGCCGGTCACCGGCGTGAACGGCACGGCAACCTGAAGCTTCGGGTAGTACCGGCCGCCGGCCTGCTCATAAGCCTCGGCCCAGCCCCAGTCGAACACGTACTCGCCGTAGGAATGCGTCTTCAGATATTGCGGCACCGCTCCCAGCACCGTGCCGTCGGCGGCCTCGAGCACCAGATGCCGCGGCAGCCAGCCGGTCTGGGCGGTCGCCGAGCAGGAGTCTTCCAGGATGCTGAGAAAGGCATGGCTGACGAACGGGTTCCCGGGCCCGGCGCAAGCGTCCCAGGCGGCAACGTCGACCTCGGACATGCTGGTCAGGACCCGGATGGCCGCGGGTCGACCGCCTTCGACCATGGCTTGATCCTCTCGAACGCGGCAGCTGCGGCAGCCCCCGGCACTCCCCTCCTGGGAGGTGGCCTGCCCCACCGCGCCGGACAAGGGATCGCCTCAGGCGACCTCGATGATCGCCTCCACCTCGACCGCGGCACCCAAGGGCAGGGCGGCTACGCCCACCGCGGAACGGGCATGCCGGCCACGCTCACCAAGCACCTCGACCATCAGGTCGGAGGCCGCGTTCACCACCTTGGGCTGATCGATGAAGCTGGGGGCGCTGCTGACGAAGCCGACCAGCTTGACGAGTTGCCGTACACGCTCGAGATCGCCGTCAAGAGCCGCGCGCACCTGCGCCAGGATATTGATCGCGCACAGCCGCGCGGCAGCCTGCCCATCCTCAAGGAGCAGCCCATCGCCAAGCCGGCCGGCATGCCGCAGAGAGCCCTCGACCAGAGGCAGCTGGCCTGAAACATGGAGCCAGGCGCCGGACCGGACGAAGGGCCGATAATTGGCCACCGGCGCCGCCGCCGGCGGCAACTCGATCCCGAGGTCCCGAAGCCTTGCATCTACGCTGGACACGGCGTTTCCTCTCCCAGGGGCGGTTGGGTGGCGACGGGCAACCCGGCGCCGGCTTGCGTGTTTCACCAGCACGGCTGAGGCTATGTCCGTGGAACGGCTGGGCGGCGAAACGCCGCTGCAGAGCGCAGCCCTGCTCGGTCTTCACCAGCAGCACGGGCCGCTCTACTTCGATCGTCATGCCGGCCGGCGTGCTTCGGCCCATTCATGGAGAAGGCGATATGATCCCGGGTTTCGTGTCAACCGCCATCGCGACCAGCGCCACCATGAAGGGTGTTGCTCTTGGTGTCGCCTTGGGCGTGGTCTTGCTCCGCGCGGCCGAGCAGCAGAGCAAGGCGCGACATTGAGTCAACGGCTGCATCCGACGGCTCGAGCAGGAAAGAGGAGTATCGATTATGCTGATCCGAGGCGCCGTGAACGGAGCCGTGCATCTGGCCGGCGGCATCGCGATGGGCGTTCTGGCGGTGTTCGCCGCCAAGACCTTGATGGATCTGTATAGCGGCCGGCGCGACAGCGCCGGCGATGTCTACGGCAAGACCGCTGCCGAATACGAAAAGGCCCCCGCGGCCGAGCCGCCGCCGGCCTCGAGCGAGGGTGAGGGGCTGGGGCCTGGGCAAGGTATCTAGAGCGGTTTCGGCCCAAGTCGCGTGGCCGGCCCGTTCCTCCGTCCGGCCACCCAACGACGGCCGCTCGGGCCGGCCGGGCGAAAGAGCGGGCCGGTGTTGATTTTGCGCCGGGCGGAAAAGCGCTAGCCGGGACCGGATGTACAGTCATGGATCGGCACCGCCTCGTCCACAAGGACGTGTGTAGGCGGCTTGGGTCGGCGGTTGCCGTCCTGCGCCTGTAGCCCGCCATCGATGGGTACTGTCTCCCGAAGCCCCGACGTGTTGATCTGCCGACCCGACCTTGGCCAGCGGCTCATCGGGACGCCGATCGGGTCATGCCGTCGTCGTGCCGGCGCAGCCGATCGTCCAGCCGGTCGCGGAGGGGCGGCCACTCCGCGCGCAGGATGGCGAATACGACGGTATCGCGCCGGAAACCGTGCTGCACCACCTTGTGGCTACGCAGAACTCCCTCTTGCGCGGCACCAAGCCGGCTTATCGCCTGCCGGCTGCGGTCGTTGCGCGCGTCGCAGCGCAGCTCCACACGAAAGGCGCCCAGCCGGTCGAAGGCGTGGCCGAGCAGCAGGCGCTTGCATTCCGGATTGACCGGGCCACCCCAGGCCGTCGGAACGTACCAAGTGTAGCCGACCTCCAGCCGATCATCCGCTGGAACAATTTCCATGTAGCGGGTTGAGCCGACCAGATCTCCGCTCGAGCGGTCACGCACCGCATAGGCCAAGTGCTCGCCCCTTGTGACCGTCTCCAGCGCTTCCGCGAACCAAGCCGAGAAGGCTTGGCCGGTGCTGGCGTCGACCGGCAGGTAGCGCCAGATCCGCGGATCGGCGGCAGCAGCGCGCAGGCCCGCCTCGTGCGACGGGCTCAGCGGCTCCAGCCGGACAAAGCGCCCTTCAAGAACCGGTGCGTGAATGTCCAAGGGCGAAGGCCCGATGGTGAACGCGATCTCGCCAAAACACGGTGCTGGTCGGCGCGACGATCGCTACTCGACGAGTTCCGGCTCCTTCTCCGGCTCCGGCTCGGCCGGTGAGTCCGGATAGCTGATCACCAGCTTTCCGTCGGCCACCTCGATGCGCGCGGTACCACCCTTGATCAGGCGGCCGAACAACAGCTCGTTGGCCATCGGCTTCTTGATGTGCTCCTGAATCACCCGGCCAAGGGGACGGGCCCCGTAGAGCCGGTCGTAGCCCTCCTCCGCGAGCCAATCGCGGGCAGCATCGGTAAGCTCGATGGCGACGCGCCGATCGGCCAGCTGATTCTCCAGCTGGATGACGAACTTGTCGACGATCTGCCGAACGATCTCCGGGCTCAGATGCGCGAAGGGGATGATCGAGTCGAGACGGTTCCGGAACTCCGGCGTGAATATCCGGTTGATCGCCTCCGTGTCCTCGCCCTCACGCTCGGCGCGCTCGAACCCGATTGCCGGCTTGGCCATGTCGGCGGCGCCCGCGTTCGTGGTCATGATCAGGATCACGTTGCGGCAGTCGACCGTCTTGCCGTTGTGATCGGTCAGCCGGCCATAGTCCATGATCTGCAGGAGAATGTTGAAGACGTCCGGGTGCGCCTTCTCGATCTCGTCCAGCAGCAGGCCGCAGTGCGGGTGCTGATCGACGGCGTCGGTGAGAAAGCCGCCCTGGTCGAAGCCGACATAGCCCGGCGGCGCGCCGATCAGCCGGCTGACCG
>CAZTHL010000062.1:0-19469 GCA_964613585.1 uncultured Mycobacteriaceae bacterium
GTGACCGTGCCACCCGCGCCGATGCCCATGCCAAGGCTCTGCAGGGGGATGTAATCGATCATCGTATCGGTGCCGTTGTCATGCACCATCACATGGAGGTCGAGGTTGGCGACATTCCCCGCGCCGAAGACGGGACGGAAGAAGGTGAAGTCAAGCGTGTCGTTGAAGCTGTCGATGGTGAAGTCGGTGACCGCCTTGGCGCCCCCGGAGTCGCCGGTGAAGTCGAAGCTGTCGTTGCCCGCGCCGCCGCTCAGAACATCCTGGCTGTCGAAGTCGATGTGGATCGTGTCGTTTCCGCTTCCGCCGTCGACCATGTCGTTGCCGGACCCGCCGTCCAGGTAGTCATCGCCTGCGGCGCCGTCGAGCGTGTCGTCGCCGGCGAGGCCGTACAGGGAGTCATTGCCGGCCCCGCCGTCGAGCGTGTCGTCGTGGGTGCCGAAGGGAGGAACGTAATTGGGACCGTTCAAGAACTCGTCGTAGCCTTCGCCCCCGTAGAGCGTGTCGTTGCCGTCGCCGCCATTGAGCGTGTCGTTGCCGTCGTCGCCGTGAAGCAGGTCGTCGCCGGCACCGCCGTCGAGCTGGTCGTCGCCTCTGCTGCCGCCCAGAAAGTCATCGCCATCGCCGCCGGAGACCGAGTCATCGCCGTCGCCGCCGTTGAGATCGTCCTGGCCGGCTCCGCCGTCGAGCACGTCGTCGCCATCGCCGCCGTTGAGAAGGTCGTCGTCGGCTCCGCCGTCCAGGGTATCGTTGCCTTCATCGCCAAAAAGCCGGTCGTCGCCGATGTCGCCATAGAGCGAGTCATCGTCGGCCCGACCGTAAAGCCAGTCATTCCCGCTGTTGCCGTACAGCGCATCGTCGCCGCTGCCGCCGTAGAGCGTGTCGTCGCCGACGCCGCCGAAAAGACTGTCGCGGCCGGCTCCGCCGTTCAGCCTGTCATTGCCTTCGTCGCCGCTCAGCCAGTCCTCGCCGTCGGCCCCTTCAAGGGTGTCGTCGCCTTTGCGGCCATAGAGCGTGTCATCCCCGGCACCGGCGAAGATCCCATCGTCAAAATCGCTGCCGTAGATGACGTCGGCTCCGGCCAGAGCGTGGACTATGACCCCGGCGTAGTGAAGATAGTCCTCGTAGTCCGCGCCATTGGTCAGGGTGATTGGAAACATGGTCTCTTCCCTCCCGACATGTGGAACGCCCTGCCAGATCTCAGCCGTGCGGCGACGGCCGGCGGCAAGACTTGACGGCCTCGATAACAGTCTTTGCTTCAGGGCTTAGGGACTGCCTGTCCTCGCACGTCGATAAACGGTAGGCACGCGTCGGCAGAAGCGACATTCCCATTTGGGGATTGCACGAGCCATGCAGCCGCCCTCGTCTGCCAAGTCTGCGGCAGTGCTCGGCAACGCGCTCCCCACGAGCGGAAATCGAGGCCGTGAAGGGTTTTCCTTCAGGGCGACCCTTTCCCAGGAGCGGCACGCCTCGCATCTGTCGACCCGAAGCGGCCGGTCCCCAAGGCCCGTCGTCCCGCCCGGCCGGCGCGCCGGCCAACCGTGCCGTTGCCCGGGCGCGCCGTGGCTCCCCAAAGACCGACGCCATCGGCTCGCCGGCATCAAGCAGGCCGGCGGCGTGAACATGCCCGGGCAATCACGACGACGGCATCTTTCGAAGTCGCACTCCTGTCTGTCCCCGGCTTCCCTTATTGAGATAAAATACACGGCAAGACTTGTTTCTGATGCGGAACTGTCAGATGCTCGATTGTTTTGCGACCTCTCATCTCGAAATGTCTCGGTTCCTCTTGGAAAAGTCTTTGCGAGCCGATGCGTGGATGATCACGGCTCTGTCGGGCAAGCTCGGCGAGGCGGTCTCCTTGTCGGTTTTCAACGAGCCGCTGGTTCAAGCGCGACACAAGGCGCTCGAGGAGCGCGCGCGATCGCAGGCCGAGCGGCGCAACGGGCACGCCTACGCTCCGGCCGCCGAGATCGCCGTAGCCCGCCACGAGGACCAGGATGCGGTCGGTCTCGACGTCCTGTCGGTGGAGGGAGCCTCGCGGTGCTGTGCCACGCTGGCCTGGACCGACCCGGCGGCGATCGACCACGTCGGCGCCTCGGACCGGGAGATCGCCCGGTTCGTCTCCTCCTTCGCCCATCTGCTGCAGCGCCAGGAGGCGATGGCCGTCCGCAATCTTCGGCTGCAGCAGGTCCTGGACTGCCTGAACATCGCCTGTCTCCTGGTCGATCAGGACGCCGCCATCGTTGCCGCCAATCGGGCCGCGGCGTGGATGGCTCAGGCGCGGAGCGGCCCGAGGACGACCGGCTCCGGCCGGGTCGCCGGCTCGCTCGCCGAGCTGGTTCAGATCGCGAGCCGGCGGCGGGGAGCCTCGGGCCGGCAGCCGGCCAATAACGACACGGTCATCCTCGGGCTGCGCCTGCCGGGCGACCGGCTGCGGCCCGCCTATGTCGCCCCGATCGCGCTCGACCCGCGCGAGCCGCCGAGGCCTGCCGGCGAGCGGCTCCTCGTCGTGCTCGTCCCTCAGGAAGACCTCCCGGATCCACGGGTGCTCGAGGTGGCCTTCGACCTGACCCCGGCCGAGGCGCGCCTGGCCGGACAGATCGTGCGCGGCCGCTCGGTGCAGGAGGCGGCCAAGGCGCTGTCGCTGACCGAGCAGACGGCGCGCACCTATCTGAAGCGCATCTTCTGCAAGGCCGGCGTGTCGCGCCAGTCCGAGCTGGGCGCGCTCGTGGCCCGTATGCATGTGCCGATGCAGCTACCGGGACCGGCCGAGCGCGCCGTCGCCGGCCATGGCTGAAGCCATGGGCTCGCGGGCATGGGCGGTGAGCCGGGGGTGCACGCCGGCCGGGGCCGTGGCGGCGGACAGGGAAGCCTTGCTCCGGCGGCGGGGCGTGCTACTGCTCGGGGGCAATTCCCGGCCCCTGCCCTATTTGTTGGACCCCGCCGTGCCACCGATCCGTGCCTCGATGATGGCCGACGATGCCGCCCGCGCCGTGCCCGCCGAGGCGGCGATGACGGTGAACGGCGTCACCCTGTGGGGCGACATCGACGGTGCGCTCTGGTGGCCGGAGCGGCGCGCCCTGATCGTGGCCGACCTGCACCTGGAGAAGGGCTCGGGCCTCGCGCGGCGCGGCAGCCTGCTGCCGCCCTACGACACCGTGGCGACGCTCGACCGGCTCGCCGCCGCCGTCGCGCGGCGCGCGCCCGAGCGCGTCATCTGCCTCGGCGACACCTTCCATGACGCGCGCGGGCCCGAGCGTCTGGGTGAACCGGAGCGCGCGCGGCTCGAGCGGCTGGCCCAGGGCTGCGCCTGGATCTGGGTGCTCGGCAACCACGACCGCGCCGCGGCGATCCCCTGGGGCACAAGCGTGCCCGAGCACACCGTGCCGCCGCTCGTGTTCCGCCATGAGGCCGTGCCCGGCGGGCGCGCCGACGTGTCCGGCCACTTCCACCCGCGCGCCTCGGTCCGGGCGCGCGGCGCCTGCGTCAGCGCGCGCTGCTTCGTCGGTGACGGCAATCGGCTGATGCTGCCCGCCTTCGGCAGCTACACGGGCGGGCTGGACGTGCTCGACCCGGCGATCCGGCGGCTGCTGGCGCCCCGCTTCTCGGCCTTCCTGCTGGGCCGCGAGCGCATCCACCGGATCCCCGTCGACGGACGGCGGTTGAGCACGGGCCGGAACGATCACGCCATCCGCCGTTGATCCATTGCCCGGCATTTGGCGTATATTGACCCAATCCCCTCTCAGCGACGAGGATTTCATGGCCATCCCCCAGCGACACACCCGGCGCTTCTCCCCCCAGGACCGCATGCTCCTGGTCGCCGGATTCACCCTCCTGTGCGTCTGGTGCCGCCTGACGCGTCTGGTCGGCCCCCGGCGCTCACGCGGCCTGGGACCGGTGTGACGATCGTTCCGGGCCGGTGACCCGCGTGCCACGCGGCCCCGGGGTGGTCCGGGGCCAACCGGTGTTCTAGTTTCCTTGTATCAGGGAGCGGCGGCATCGCCGCCGTCGGGGCATGGAGCGGCGGCAACGCCGCCGTCGGGGCAGGGAACGGCGGTCCGAGACCGCCGGCGTGGCACAGCGGGACGATGAAGATCGCGATTGTTGGGACCGGCATCGCCGGCCTCGGGGCGGCCTTTGCGCTGCATCGGAAGCACGAGCTGGTCGTCTACGAGCAGGCCGGCTGGATCGGCGGGCACAGCAACACGATCGACGTGCCGGGCCGGCGCCCCGGTGACAGCGTCCCGGTCGATACGGGCTTCATCGTCTTCAACGAGCGGACCTACCCCAATCTCCTGGCGCTCTTCGCGCATCTTCGGGTGCCGTACGAGCTCAGCAACATGTCGTTCTCGGTGAGCACGACCGACGGCCGGCTCGAGTACAGTGGCGACGGCCTGCTCAGCCTGTTCGCCCAGAGGCGCAACCTGCTGCGCCCCGGGCATTATGCCATGCTGCTCGACCTCCTGCGCTTCTACCGCCAGGCGCCGAGCCTGATCGACCTGCCGTGCAACGCCGCCATGACCCTCGGGGAGTATCTGGAGAGCGAGCGCTTCGGCCGCGCCTTCGTGGAGGATCATCTGCTGCCCATGGGCGCGGCCATCTGGTCGTCCTCGATCGCCGAGATGATGCGCTTCCCGGCCCGCTCCTTCGTGCGCTTCTTCGACAATCACGGCCTGCTGCTGCTCAAGGACCGGCCGCTCTGGTACACGGTGAGCGGCGGCAGCCGGGAGTACGTGGCCCGGCTGACCGCGCCGTTCCGCGAGCGGATCCGCGCGCGCTGCCCGGTCGTCGCGGTGACCCGCGTCGCCGACGGGGTGACGGTGCGCAGTGCCGACGGCCACGCGGAGCGGTTCGACCAAGTGGTGCTGGCGACCCACGGCGACCAGGCGCTGACGCTGCTGGCCGACGCCGACGAGCAGGAGCGCGCCGTGCTCGGCGGCTTCCGCTACCACGCCAACCGCGCGGTGCTGCACACCGACCCCGGCCTGATGCCGCGGCGCCGGCGCGCCTGGGCCAGCTGGAACTATCGCAGCCGCCGGACCATTGACGGAGAGCCGGTGGCCTCGGTCACCTACTGGATGAACCGGTTGCAGAACATCGACGAGGCGGTGCCCCTGTTCGTGTCCCTGAACCCGATCGGCGAGCCGGCGGACGGCACGGTGCTGGCGGAATTCGACTACGATCACCCACAGTTCGACGCCGCCGCGATCGCGGCGCAGGGCAAGCTCGGCGCCATCCAGGGCCGGAACGGCGTGTGGTTCTGCGGCAGCTACTGCGGTTACGGCTTCCACGAGGACGGGCTGGCCAGCGGCCTCGCCGTCGCCGAGGCGCTGGGGTGCCCACGCCCCTGGACCGTCGCGCGCGAGATGTCGCCGGCCGCCGAGGCCGCCCGCCCGCGGCCCGAGCCGGCGGTCGCGCTGACCGTCGGCGCGCCGCGCGTCGTCGCCCCCGCCGCCGAATGAGCGGGCCGTTTCCGCCCATGGCCGGCTCGGCGCTCTATTACGGGCGCGTCATGCACAAGCGCCTGAGGCCGTTCCAGCACCGGTTCGACTACCGCGTGGTCTCGTTCTGGCTCGACATCGACGCGCTGCCGCACCTGTCCCGGCAGTTGCGGCTGTTCGCCCACAACGGCCCGGGCCTGTTCGCCTTCCTCGACCGTGACCACGGTCCCCGCACGGGCGCCCCGCTCAGGCCCTGGGTGGAGGCGGCGCTGGCCCGCCGCGGCATCGACCTGGCGGGCGGGCCGATCCACTTGCTGTGCTTCCCGCGGCTGCTCGGCTACGTGTTCAACCCGCTCAGCATCTACTTCTGCCGGCATCGCGACGGCCGCCTCATGGCCATCCTCTACGAGGTGCGCAACACCTTCGGGGACATGCACGGCTACCTGTTGCCGGTCGGCGCCGACCACGCGCCGGGCGCGCCGATCCGTCAGCGCTGCGACAAGCGATTCTACGTCTCGCCGTTCATCGGCATGGACTCCGAGTATCGCTTCCGGCTGGAGGAGCCGGGCGAGCGGCTGTCGGTGCTGATCCGTCAGGCGGTGCCCGAGGGCGAACTGCTGATCGCCACCTTGAGCGGCCGGCGGGCGCCGCTCACCGACGGCGAGCTGGCCCGCGCCTTCGCCAGCCACCCGCTGATGACGCTCAAGGTCATCGGCGCCATCCACTGGCAGGCATTGCGCCTGTGGCGCAAGGGCGCGACATTCCACCGTCGCGTGCCGGCCCCGGCCACCGAGATCGGCCCGGAGCCCGAACCCGGCACGCCTCACCTCGATCCACGCTAAGGTCATGGTCACCGTTCCCGACACCTCGCCCAGCCCAGCCGCCCGGTCCGCGCCGCAGGGCGCGCTGCGCCTGTTCCTCGGCCTCGCCCACTACCTGCGCGTCGGCACACTGACCGTTCGCCTGCCCGACGGCGGCGAGCGGCGCTTCGGCGGGCACGAGCCGGGCCCCGAGGCCGTGCTCGAGCTGCACCGCGACCGGGTCGCCCGGCGCTATCTCGCCCGCGGCAATCTCGGATTCTGCGAGAGCTATCTGGACGGCGACTGGTCGAGCCCGGACGTCGAGGCGCTGTTCACCCTGTTCCTGCTCAACAAGGAGCGGCTGCAGGACACCATGCTCGGCGGGCGCTGGTTCCGCGCCCTGCAGACCATGCTGCACTGGATGCGGCCGAACAGTCGGCGCGGCGCCCGCCGCAACATCGCCGAGCACTACGACCTCGGCAACAGCTTCTTCGAGAAATGGCTCGATCCGGGGATGACCTATTCCTCCGCCCTGTTCGAGCCGAGCGACACCGACCTGTGCCAGGCCCAGCGCAGCAAGTACCGGCGCGTCGCCGACCGGCTCGAGCTGGCGCCGGAGGACAGCCTGCTGGAGATCGGCTGCGGCTGGGGCGGCTTCGCCGAGTATGCCGCCGCCGAGCGCGGCGCCCGGGTCACCGCGATCACCATCAGCCGCGAGCAGCACGACTTCGCGCTCCGGCGCATCTTCGAGGCCGGCCTCGCCGATCGGGTCGAGGTGCGCCTGCAGGACTATCGTGACGTGCCGGAGCGGTTCGACCGGGTGGCCTCGATCGAGATGCTCGAGGCGGTGGGCGAGCGCTACTGGCCCGGCTTCTTCGCCGGCCTGCGCGACCGGCTGCGCGGCGGCGGCACCGCGGTGCTGCAGGTGATCACCATCGCCGACCGCTACCTGGCCGAGTACCGCAGCTGTCCGGACTATATCCAGCGCTACATCTTCCCCGGCGGCATGCTGCCGTCGCATGGCGTGCTGAACGAGCAGCTGCGCGCGGTAGGCCTGACCGTGCGCGAGATGGCCGGCTTCGGCGAGCACTACGTGCGCACGCTGCGGGAGTGGAACAGCCGCTTCCAGGGCGCTTGGCCGGACCTCGAGCGGCTCGGCTTCAACGATCGCTTCAAGCGGATGTGGGAGCAGTACTTCCACTACTGCGCGGCCGGCTTCCGCGTCGGCACCATCGATGTGGTCCACGTCAGCGCCGTCCGGCCGTGACCGCCCGTCGCCGGCGCCGCTAGGCCGTCCGTCCCATGGCTGACCGCCGTTCCGAGCCGCCCCGGAGCCTGACCGCCCGGGTACTCGCCGCCTATGGCGCGCCGGCGCTGCCGCTGGCGGCGCTGACCCTGCCGGTCTACATCTACCTGCCGACCTTCTACGCCAAGACGCTCGGCCTCGGGCTCGCCACCGTGGGCGCGGTGCTGCTCGTGGCGCGCATTGTCGACGTGCTGAGCGACCCGGTCATCGGCCAGCTGAGCGACCACGTGCAGACCCGCTTCGGCCGGCGCCGGCCGTGGATCGTGGCCGGCACGCCGGTGGTAATGGCGTCGATCTGGTTCCTGTTCGTGCCCGACGCCGAGGCCGGCCTCGGCCACCTGCTGCTGTGGAGCGTGCTGCTCTACGTCGGCTGGACCATGATGATCCTGCCGCTCAGCGCCTGGGGCGCCGAGCTGTCCGACGACTACCACGAGCGCAGCCGCATCACCGCGTTCCGCGAGGGCTTCGTGCTCGCCGGCACCCTGTTCGCCCTCGGCCTGCCGGCCGCGCTCGGCTTCGGCGACGCCAGCCAGGCGGCCGGCGCCCTCCGGATCCTGGCGACCGCCGTGGTGGTGCTGCTGCCGCTCGCCGTGCTGGCGCTCCTGGTCATGACCCCGGAGCCGGCGGTCAAGGCCTGGCGCACGGTGCGCCTGCGCGAGGGGGCGCGGCTCCTGCGCGGCAACCGCCCGTTCCGCCGGCTGATCGCCGCCTACCTGCTGAACGGCATCGCCAACGGCCTGCCGGCCACCCTGTTCCTGCTGTTCGTCACCCACGTGCTGCAGGAGGAGGCGCAGGCCGGTCTGCTGCTGTTCCTCTACTTCGTCTCCGGCGTCGTCGCGGTGCCGCTGTGGCTCCGGCTCAGCTACCGCTTCGGCAAGCACAAGGTCTGGTCGGCGGCCATGATCGCCGCCTGCGCCGTGTTCGTCTGGGTGCCGCTGCTCGGCCCCGGCGATTTCTACTGGTTCGTCGCCGTGTGCGTGCTGACCGGCATCGGCCTCGGCGCCGACCTGGTGCTGCCGCCCTCCATGCAGGCCGACGTGGTCGACCTCGACACCCTCGAGTCGGGGGCCCAGCGCACCGGCCTGTTCTTCGCCCTGTGGGGCATGGTCACCAAGCTGGCGCTGGCCGTGGCGGTCGGCCTCGCCTTCCCGCTGCTCGACCTGGCCGGCTTCGACGAGCAGGGCGGCAACGCCGGCTTCGCCCTGTTCGCCCTGGCCGGGCTGTACAGCCTGGCGCCGGTGATCTTCAAGGCCGGCGCCATCGTATTGATGTGGGAGTATCCAATCACGGCGGGCAAGCAGGCGGAGATCCGGCAGCGTGTCGACACGACCGTCCAGGACCCTTCCGGCCCGGCCTGAGCCGCCGCGGCGGCCATGGTGGATCCTGCTTGTGGCCGCCCTTCTCGCAGGGTGTGGCGGAATGAACGTGGAAGACTTCGCCGGCACGGAGCCGCGCTTCGTGCTCGAGGACTACTTCAACGGCCAGGTGCGCGCCTGGGGCCTGTTCCAGGACCGCTCGGGCACGGTGCGACGCCAGTTCACCGTCGACATCGACGGCACCTGGGACGGCGAGCGGCTGGTCCTGGTCGAGGACTTCGTCTACGACGACGGCGAGACCGAGCAGCGCACCTGGCGCATCCGCAAGATCGACGAGCACAACTACGAGGGCCGGGCCGAGAACGTGGTCGGCGTGGCCCGCGGCAAGGCCTACGGGCGCGCGCTCAACTGGCAGTACGATTTTGACCTGAAGACCGAGAGCCGGACCTGGCGGGTCCACTTCGACGACTGGATGCTGCTGCAGGACGACCGGGTCATGATCAACCGTGCCACGGTCAGCAAGTTCGGCTTCCGGATCGGCGAGGCGATCATCTTCTTCCAGCGCGCCGCCGCGCAGACCGACGCCACGGCCGAGCAGAGCGGCGGCGAGACCGAGCAGGAGACGCTTCGCCAGGCGGGCTGAGCCTGCTCCCCGGCGGCCGATATCCGGCGGCCGATGCCCGGCGGCCGATGCCCGGCCGGCTCCCGGCCGGGTCCCGGCCGGGTCCCGGAACGAGACAGGCAGGCCGTTCAGCGTCACCCCTCAGCCTCTCCCGGGAGGCGAGGGTCTGATGGGAGGCGAGGATCTGACGGTGTCACCCTACCGTGATCGGCACCGCCCCTGCCATCCTGACATCGTTACCCGCTGGAAAACGGACGTGACCTGCGTTTTCCGCCGTCTCGGCTACTCTTCGGGGCGTGCCGAGACGGCATCAGGGACAACGGGGAGCGCGTCACATGGGGCGGATCAGGATCGTGCTGGTGTTCTCGACGCTGGTGCTTGCAGCGGCCTGCCAGTCGACGGGCGGCACCACCAGCGACTTCTGTGCCGGCAGCACCGGCGGCCAGTCCAAGGTCTATCAGGGTTTGTGCGGCTGAACGCCCGCTCCCGCCGACGCCGCCGGCGACCGCCGGGCTACAGCCCGGTGGTCTTGCGCACCGCCGGGAAGTAGAGGCTGTTGGGCAGGTTGCGCAGCCGCTTCATGATGAAGGCGAACGGCTTCGGAAAGGCGATCTCGAAGCTGTCCCGCCTCAGCCCGGCGACGATCTCGTCGGCCGCCTGATCCGCCGGGATCAGGAACGGCATCTTGAAATCGTTCTGGTCGGTCGCCGGCGTCTTGACGAAGCCGGGGTTGATCACCTGCACCTTCAGGCCGAGCCGGTCGAAGTCGAACTTCAGCGTCTCGCACAGGCTGATCAGGGCCGCCTTGGTCGCGCTGTAGGAGAGCGCCCGCGGCAGCCCGCGGTAGCCGGCCACCGACGCCACCACCGCCAGATGGCCGCGCTTGCGCTCGACCCAGTGCGGCCGCAGCGCCTCCAGGCACTGCACCGTGCCCATGACGTTGAGGTCGACCGTCTTGCGCACCGCGTCGAGATCGAAATCCTCGAAGGTGTCGGGCGTGTAGGCGCCGGCGTTCAGCACGGCGAGCGCAATCGGCCGCTCCGCCGTGATCGCCGCCACGATGGTCCGCACCTGCTCAAGGTCGGTCACGTCGCAGGCATGGACCAGCACGGTCCCGCCGGTCTTTGCCGCCGTCTCGGCGAGCCGCTCCAGCGCCTCGCGCCGCCGGGCACTGGCCGCCACCGTCCAGCCGTCGCGCGCCAGGCGCAGCGCCAGGGCATGCCCGATGCCCGAACTCGCTCCCGTGACCCAGGCGACACCGTCGCGCGGGCCCACCGCCGCGGGCTTGGCCGCCGCCATGGCCTAGGCCTCCGCCGGCGCGGGCGCCGCCGCGGGCGCCGCCCCGGCGTGCCCGCCGTAGACCTCGCCCAGGAAGCGCCGGGTGTCCTCGCCGATCGCCCGCCGCTTGTCGGGCTTCATCCGGTCGAGGGTGCCGTACACCGCCGAGATGCGCGGGTTGTGCCGCAGCGTCGCCTCGTTCTCCATCAGGAAGTTCCAATACAAATAGTTGAACGGACAGGCCTTCGGGCCGGTCTTCTTCTTGACGTCGTAGGCGCAGTGCCCGCAGTAGTTCGACATCTTGTTGATGTAGTTGCCGCTGGCGGCGTAGGGCTTGGTCGCCAGCAGGCCGCCGTCGGCGAACAGCGCCATGCCGTGGGTGTTGGGCAGCTCGACCCACTCGTACGCGTCGGCGTAGACGATCAGGTACCACTCGCACACCGCCTTGGGCTCGACCCCCAGGAGCAGCGCGAAGGTGCCGGTCACCATCAGCCGCTGGATGTGATGCGCGTAGGCCTCGCGCCGGGTCTGGCCGATCGCCTGGGCCAGGCAGTTCATCGCCGTCTCGCCGGTCCAGTAGAGCTCCGGCAGCGGCCGCCGCGCCTCGAGGAAGTTGGTCTCGGCATAGCCCGGCATCTCGCGCCAGTAGACCCCGCGCACATACTCGCGCCAGCCGAGGATCTGCCGGATGTAGCCCTCGACCGCGTTGAGCGGCGCGTGGCCCTCGTCATGGGCCCGCTCGGCCCGACGGATCATGGCCAGCGGATCGAGCAGCCCGCAATTGAGGTACAGGCCGAGCACGCTGTGCCAGAGGTGCGGCTCGTCCTGCACCATGGCGTCCTGGTAGTCGCCGAAGCGGGGCAGCGCGTGCTCGATGAAATGCTCGAAGGCCCGCTCGGCCTCGCCCGCCGTCACCGCGAAGCCGAACGGCTCGAGCTCGCCGAAATGCCGGCCGACGAAGCGCTCGCGCACCAGATCGAGCACCTCGCGGGTGATCGCGTCCGGCTCGACGGTGAGCGGCGCCGGCGGCGCGACCGTGCCCGGCGGGCCCTTGCGGTTCTCCCGGTCGAGGTTCCAGCGCCCGCCCACCGGCCCGCCGCCGTCGGCCATGAGCACGCCGTGGCGCTCGCGCATGCCCCGGTAGAAGCTCTCCATGACCAGCCGCCGCTGGCCGTCGGCCCAGGCGGCGAACTCCGAGCGGCTGCACAGGAAACGGTCGTCCTCGCGGATCTCCACCGGCACGCCGCAGCGCCGCCGCCAGCCCTGCATGTCCCGCTCGAGCCGGTGCTCGCCGGGCTCGACCACGACCACGCGCTCGGGCCGATGCCGCTCGACCGCGCGCTCGAGCTCGGCGGCGAGCGAGCCGCGGTTGTCCGGGTCGTCGAGCCGGACATAGTCGACCGTCACCCCGTCGGCGCGCAGCGCCTCGGCGAAGTGGCGCATGGCCGAGAACAGGAAGGCGATCTTCTTGACGTGGTGGCGCACATAGGTCGCCTCGCCCATCACCTCGGCCATGAGCACCACGTCGCGCCCGCGCTCGAGGTCGCGCAGGCTGGCCAGCCGACCGGCGCTCAGCTGGTCGCCGAGCACCAGGCGCAGGGTGCCGCCGGCCACCGGCTCAACCCTGGCCGGCGGCGGTGGCGGGCAGCATGGTGCGCACGTAGGAGATGTCGTTGCCGCGCGCGCGAAACGCCAGCTTGACCCACTGCTCGCCGGGCCCGTACCAGATCTGCACCCGCCGGTTGCCGGAGCTGAGCAGGTAGCGGTCGGCGTCGACCGGCCCCTCGTCGGTCGCCACCCGCTCCGAGCCGGTGCGCTCGATGCCGACGTCGATCAGCGTGCCCTTGAGGGTGTCGAGCAGCTGCGACTGCCGCACCATGGCCTTGTTCCAGTAGCTGGTCGGCACGATCCCGGGCGGCGCCGTGAAGCCGCCGTTGGTGCCGGTCACCCGGAAGCCGTCCGCGACCGCCTCGCCGGTGAACTCGTTGACCGTGCCGTCGTCGTCGGTGCGCGCCTTGATGAAGACGAGCCGCCCGTCCTGCCACTCCTCGTGGTTGCGGTGCTCATAGGAGAAGGCGGTGACGAAGGCGACCTTGACCCGGTAGTCGATGGCGATGTCGACCGCGAGCCGGTCCTCGCCCGGGGTGAAGGTGACCTTGTGCGTGCCGAACAACTCGCCGTTGCGGTAGGCGTCGAAGACGATGTCGCCGTCCTCGGGCAGGGCGTAGGCCATGTCGTCGTCTCCGTGCGCCGGTGCCAGGGAGCCGGCGAGACCCGCCGCGGCCAGGCCGAGCCCGAAGCCGCGCCGCCCCAGCCGGAGGCGCCGTGCGCCGGGCGCCGCCGGCGCCGATCGCCCCGTCGCCGCTCGCCCCGCCGCCGCCGACGGCCACCGTGAGAGGATCCTGTCGTCCATCGTGCTCCCCTGCGTCCGTCCATCCTTCGGGCCGGATCAGCCCTTGGTGCGCAGGCGGCTGCGGCCGCCGTCCACGTGCAGCACCTGGCCGGTCACCCAGGCGCTCTCCTCCCCGAGCAGATAGGCCGCCGCCGCCGCCATGTCCTGCGCCTCACCCAATCGTGGCAGGGCGTGCAGGCCGGCGACGCTGCGGGTCATCGTCTCGCTGCGGGTCAGCTGGGCGGCGAGCGGCGTGCGGGTCAGGCTCGGCGCCACCGCGTTGACCCGCACGGTGGGCGCCAGCTCGGCGGCGAGCGAGCGCATCAGCCCCTCGACCGCGCCCTTGGCCGCGGCGATGATCGAATGGTTGGGGAAGCCCTGGCTCACCGCGACCGTGGAGAACAGCACCACCGAGCCGCCGGCCCGGTCGAGCGCCGGCGCGGCCGCCTTGACCGCCAGCGCGGCGCCCACGCAGTTGAGCATGAAGGACTGCAGAAAGTCCTCCGCCGTCGCCTGCTTCAGCGGCTTCAGGTCGATGCTGCCGACGCAGTAGGCGAGGCCGGCCAGCCCGTCGCCGGCGTCGGCCCGCTCCAGCGCCGCCTCGATCGAGGCCGGGTCGAGCACGTCGCACACGCCGTGGCCGGCGCCGAGCTCGCGGCCCAGCGCGGCCATGGTCTCCTCGCGCCGACCGACCAGGACCAGCTCGCGGCTCGCCGCCGCCAGCCGGCGGGCCAGCGCCTCGCCGATGCCGCCATGGGCGCCGAAGATCACCGTGGGGGCTGCCATCGTTCCTCCGCCTCGCACCTGTCATGAGTACGTCCGGGCGCGTCCCGTGGATGACCGTCCCGGCGAGGACTGTCCCGGCGAGGACCGCCCCGGCGAGGACCGTCCCGGCGAGGACCGTCCCGGACGAATCGCCCCGGCTGCGCCGCCCCCCGGACGCCGCGGGGACGGCCGGGCGGGTGCGCCTCAGACACCGGGGACGACGCTCCGGTTCCGGCCGCGCGCCCGATCGAGCGACCAACCCTAGCGGCCGGCCGGCCGGCGGACAGGGGGATGCGGCGTAGCGTCAGGGCATGCCAACTTAATCACGGCGCCATGTTGGTGAAACAAAAGCGTCATGATCCCCGGGTACGGTGCCGATGGTTGCCAGCCGTGCATAACCCATTGCGCGGCCAAGGAAATGCAAGGGACGGGGAGCGGTTTGACAATGCACACCTATGATCGCAGCAAGTTCTCCTGCCGCGCCGAGGCGCTCGAGGCGGCCGACGACGTGCCGACCAACACCTCCACGACGGAGACGCTGGGCGACATCATCAAGGCGCGCTTCGGCCGGCGCGACATGATGCGCGGCGCGCTGGCGGTGACCGCGGTCAGCGCCACCTTCGGCCCGGCGCTTTTGGCGCGGACCGCCGAGGCGGCGACGCCGGGCTTCACCTTCGACGAGATCCAGCACGGCGTGGACGAGACCCACCATGTCGCGCCGGGGCACACCGCCAACGTGCTGCTGCGCTGGGGCGACCCGATCCTGCCGGGGGCGCCGGACTTCGACCCGATGAACCAGTCGGCCGAGGCGCAGGAGCAGCAGTTCGGCTACAACAACGACTTCGTCGGCTATGTCGGCCTGGCCGAGGACGGCAGCTTCGACCCCGACAACGCGGAGCACGGGCTGCTCTGCGTCAACCACGAGTACACGAACGAGGAGGTCATGTTCCCCGGCCTGTCCGGCGAGCAGGACGAGGAGGGCATCGACTTCCGCGACATGACCCAGGAGCTGGCGAACATCGAGATGGCGGCCCATGGCGGCTCCATCGTCGAGATCCGCAAGGAGAACGGCACTTGGCGCGCGGTCACCGACAGCCCGATGAACCGCCGCATCTCGGCGCGCAGCACCGAGATGGAGCTGTCCGGCCCGGCCGCCGGCAGCGACCGCATGAAGACCTCGACGGACGACACCGGCACCCGGGTGATCGGCACCATCAACAACTGCGCCGGCGGCATCACGCCCTGGGGCACCTACCTGATGGCCGAGGAGAACTTCCACGGCTACTTTTGGGGCGAGCTGACCGAGGACCATCCGGAGTTCGCCAACTACGATCGCTACGGCGTGCCCGGCCGCTGGTACAACTGGGGCGCCTATCACGACCGCTTCGACATCACCAAGGAGCCGAACGAGGCCAACCGCTTCGGCTGGATCGTCGAGGTCGACCCGCTCGATCCCGAATCGATGCCGAAGAAGCGCACCGCGCTCGGCCGCTTCCGCCATGAGGGCGCGGAGACCATCATCAACGGCGACGGCCGCCTGGTGATCTACTCCGGCGACGACAACCGCTTCGACTATCTCTACAAGTTCGTCACCGACGGCACGGTCGACACCGGGGACCGGGCCGCCAACGCCGACCTGCTCGACAGCGGCACCCTGTACGTCGCCCGCTTCTCCGAGGACGGCAGCCTCGAGTGGCTGCCGCTGGTCCACGGGCAAGGCCCGCTGACGGCGGAGAACGGCTTCAACAGCCAGGCCGACGTGCTGATCGACACCCGACTGGCGGCCGACGCGCTCGGCGCCACGCCGCTCGACCGGCCGGAGGATGTCGAGCCGAACCCGACCAACAACCGCGTCTACATGATGCTGACCAACAACAGCCGCCGGAAGAGCGAGCAGGTCGACGCGGTCAACCCGCGCGCGGAGAACCTCTGGGGCCACATCGTCGAGATGACCCCGGAGAACGACGACCACGCGTCGACCCGCTACACCTGGGACATCCTGGTGCAGTGCGGCGACCCGTCGATCGCCGAGGTCGGCGCCGTGTGGAACCCGGCCACCTCGGAGAACGGCTGGTTCTCCTGCCCGGACAACTGCGCGATCGACCACCAGGGCCGGCTGTGGATCTCGACCGACCAGGGCTCGGCCTGGTCGGAGGTGTCGGGCACGGCCGACGGCGTCTGGGCGCTGGAGACCGACGGCGAACTGCGCGGCACCGGCAAAATGTTCTACCGCGTGCCGGTGGGCGCCGAGATGTGCGGCCCGCGCTTCACCCCGGACGACACCACCCTGTTCGTCGCGGTGCAGCACGTGGCCACCGACGGCACCATCGCCTATCCGGGCTTCGAGCGCCCCTCGACCTTCGAGGACCCGGCGACCCGCTGGCCGGACTTCCAGGAGGGCATGCCGCCGCGCCCCTCGGTCGTCGCCATCACCAAGGACGACGGCGGCAAGATCGGCGCCTGACCGGCCCCTTCACCTTCACCTTATTCCCGTATTCCCGTCCTCCTTCCCCGCGCCCGCGCGGGGAAGGATCGGGCCCCGCGCCCGCGCAGGGAAAGATCGGGCCCCGCGCCGGCGCGGGGAATATCGGGGGACGCCACCCGCGCCCCCAAGCAGGGAGAGCTCCGGGTCCCTGCCCTTGCCTCCTCCGCCGCGCCCGCGCGGGGGAGGAGGCCGGGGACGGGCCGCTCGGGGCCGGACGGGCCGGTCGCGGCCGGGGTGAAACCAAACGGTTCGAGTCGTGGAACGCCCCTCCGGCTCACGCCCGGTGGGCCGTCTCTATGACCGTTGGCGCCTCCGGCCCGGGCATGGCGCCCGAGGCGGCGGCGATCCAGGCCGGGCTGGTCTCGCCCACCCAGATCATGGCGGCCATGGCGATGAGGCCGGTGGCAAGCGCGCGGCCGCCGGTCCGGCGCAGCGAGCGGGCGGCCTGGCGGGCCAGCGTCGGCGTCAGCAGAGAGGTGAGCATCGGGGGTCCCCTTCCTGGCGTTCAAGGCGCCACATTCGGTAGGCAAGGATGCGAACGCCTTCCCGTCCGCGTTGACCCCACGGTAGCCGAGACCGCCGCGGGACGGTCCTCAACTCGCGTCACCGCAACGCACAATGCCTTGAGGCACCCGTCACCGGCACCTCGGGCGGCGCCGTCATCCGGGCCTTCGCCCGCCGGGCCCGGCATGCCGCGCCCGCGCCGCCCCGGCGACGGCGCCGTTGCCTCCGGCCGCGCCCGCGCCTACACCGGCCGGCGGGCCTCTCCGCACCGCCTTGCCGTCCCATGACCCTCACCCTCCTCGCCGGCGCGCTCGCCGTGCTGGCCGGCTTCGCCACCCAGCGCGGCAGCATCTGCGCGGTGCTGGCGGCGCGCGAGGCGGTCGAGCACGGCCGCTGGGCCCGCTTCCGCGGCTTCCTCGAATGCTCGGCCTGGGTGGCGCTGCTGCTGCTCGGCGCCGCCGCGCTCGGCCACGCCGCGTTCCCGCCGGAGAGCACCAAGGCGCTCGGGCCGCTGACGCTGCTGGGCGCCGCGCTGTTCGGCCTCGGGGCCGTGGTCAACAACGCCTGCGCCTTCGGCTCGATCGCGCGGCTCGGCGGCGGCGACCTGGCGTTCCTCGCCCTGCCGCCGGGCTTCCTGCTGGGCGCCGCCGCGGCCCGGCCGCTGCTCGGCGCGGACGCGGGCTGGACCGCGCCCGGGCTGCTGGACTGGCCGCCCGCCGCGGCGCTCGTCACGGCGGCGCTGCTCGCCTTCGCCGCCGGGCGTCTGTGGAGTGTCCGCCGCCTGCTGGCCGCGCCGCGCCGCGCCTGGGCGGTCGTCCGCGGCGACGCCTGGCCGGCGCCCTTCGCCATGGCGGTGATCGCCGCGGCCGACGGCCCGCTGCTGCTGATCGTCGCCGCCTGGCCGTACACGGCGGTGCTGGTGGATCTGGCGACCGGGACGGGCGCCGCGGTGGCGGAGCGTGGCCTCCTGGCGGCGCTGTTCCTGCTCGGCGCGGTGCTGGGCGCGCTCGCCGCGCGGCGCCTGCGCCTGGTCCGGCCCGCGCCCGGCCGCCTCGCCCGCTGCCTTTTGGGCGGGACGCTGATGGGCGCCGGCGCCGCGCTCATCCCCGGCGGCAACGACAGTCTGGTGCTGCACGACCTGCCGGCGCTGACCCTGCACGCGCTGGCCGCCTACGCCGCCATGGCGCTCACCATCCTTGCCGCGGTCCGGGTCGGCGGCCGGAGCCGGCGGGCACCGTGACGGGCCGGCCGAGGCGGCCGCGCCGGGCGCGGCCCCGGCGCTCTCGGGACCACCGCGCCGGGCTCGGCTCCGGCGCTCTCGGGGCCACCGCGCCGGGCGCGGCCCCGGCGCTCTCGGGACCACCGCGCCGGGTGCGTCGCCGGCGCTCCCGGGGCCACCGCGCCGGGCGCGTCGCCGGCGCTCCCGGGGCGAAAACCTCCGCCATGGCAACCACGCCCGCGCCCGCGGTCGGCGGCGCCCACCGCAAGCCCGGGTCGCCGTAGGGCCTGCACGCACGGCCGCGGCCCGGTCGTTCCGCGTCCATAAACGGGAACAGGTGATGATCCCCTCCCCCGCGGAAGCGCGCGGGGGAGGGCTGGGCCCGGGTCGGCCGCGCGGACGCGGCTATGGCTGGGCGGCGCGGTGCAGGTCCTTCAGCCGGCCCAGGGTCACCAGGATGCGGAGGACCTCCTCCTCGAGCCCCAGATGCGGTCGCACAGGCCGGTCTGCTGCTCGGCCAGGAACAGCAGCAGGTCGCTGCCCGCCTGGCTCGTGTCCTCGACCTCCGTGGACCGGCCGCACAGCCGGGAGATCCAGGACAGCCGGCGGGTGCTTTCGCGCACGGCGATGAGATCGAACTTGACCTTGTCGAGGGCGGAATACGCCTGCTCTGGATAGGATTGTGTCGCGCCTTTATCGTCGGCACCGGTCATCGTTGACGCTCCTCGTTAGCGTTGCGGTGGCAAGTCGTGTCCCGGGTGTTGGCGCACCCGGGCACGGCGCCTTGAAAGAGACGATGAACGCGCGGGAATGTCAAGGACAGTATTCATTCCGTTCGGTAAATAATCACGCCCGCATAAATACTTATAGCTCACGCGCCGCGGCTTTGCATATCTTGATAACATGATGGGCCGCCGTGCGGCGTGATCACTCGCTCCGTGCCGGCCGCCCGTCTGTTTCTTGCGATGACGTACGGGGATGCGGGGCACGGATCGGCGGGTCGGGACATCGTCTCACGGCAATGTCTGGGAATGGTGCGCCGATGGGCTGCGCGCCTATGACGGCCGGCCGCAGGTCGACCCCCGGGGTGAGGCCGAAGGCGACGACGCGCCCCGCGTCCTCCGCGGCGGCTCCTGGTTCAGCGGCGCCGGGCTCGCGCGCTCGGCCTGCCGCAAGGCGGGCCGCCCGGGCGATGCGTTCGACCGCCTGGGCTTCCGCCTCTGCCTGAGGTCCATCGAGCCCGGCCCGGCCCGGCCCGGAGGGCCGGCCTGAGCCCGGCGGCGGGACGACGCCGGGCCGCCGCCGCGGGACGCGGCGGCGGGGGGGGCCCCGGGGGGGGCGCGC
>CAZTHL010000062.1:19479-21576 GCA_964613585.1 uncultured Mycobacteriaceae bacterium
CCCGTCGGCCCCGCCTCCCCCCCCCGCCCGGGCCGGGTGGGCGGGCTGTTCCCGGCCGGGGGTCCTCCGCCGGGCCGCCGCCGCGGGCCGCGGCGGCGTCGCGCCCGATGGGCGCGACTCCGGCGGTTGCTTCCGCACGCCCCGCAGGCCCACGCTTCGCAAACGGGTCGCGATCAGCCGTGTCGCCTCGGAAACAGGCACGGCTTCAAGTGCGATGTGCTCGGGGGCGTTTCGCTGCGCTCGTGATGTTCTGTTCCGGGCCGGCAACGATGAGGGTGCCGTTCGTGGCGGCGTGTCCCGATCACCATGGCGGCAGGGCGCGCCGCGCGCCGCGCGCCGGTCGACGCAGCCGGGTCGGCCCCTACCCCGACCCTGCCCCCCGCGCGGTCGGGTGAGCGGATCCGCACGGCAGATCCAGGCGCAGCACGGGCAGCCGGCGGCCGGGGATGGCGCTTGACGGCGCGTTGCCGACCCGGACCGCGCCCATCCGCTCGTAGAAGGTGGCGGCGAAGGGGTCGGACTTGATCGACAACGCGCCGGCGCCCAGCGCCCGCGCCGCGGTCACCGCCCACCCGAACAGGGTCCGGCCCAGGCCGCTTCCGATCACCTCCGGCGCGACAAAGAGCTTGACCAGCTCGGCGCCCTCCGGGCCGCGACGCGCCACCTGCGCCGTGCCGCCGACCTCGGCGTCCGTCTCGGCCAGCACCACCGACGTCTCCGCAAGGTCGCCCGAGGTGTAGCTCAGCACCGGCCGGCACGCCTCGATGAACGCCGGCTCATAGCCCCAGACCGCCTTCGACCGCAGGCACAGCTCGCTCAGCATTGGCAGATCCGCGGCGGTGGCCCGCCGAAGGCGCCAGCGCGCAGGCCCGCGGGCCGTCTCGCTCGTCACGTCCAGATCCGTCAGCGTTGAGACGCGGCGTGAAGGAGAAGTGCCTGCCCGAGACCCGGCGCCGCCGCCGCTCCGGCCGAGTCGCCCCGCGATGAACCAGAAGCCAGCCTTGAACGCAAGGGTAGAAATCGGGTTAAACCGAATGAAGATGTGCCCCCGGCCCGGCCCCGGTCTTGCCGCTCATGGCCGGCCCGGCGACCGGCGGCGCGGCGGATGCCAGTCCATGTTCTCGATCTGCGCCAGCGAGTAGGGGCATGTCTCGGAAAAGGTGCCGACCGCCCGTTCATGCGGGCGCAACGCGTCGGACACCGCCGCCCGCGCGTGCCGACAGGCGGCGTCCAGGCTGACCAGCGGGTCGGCCCGATCGAGCAGCGCCGCGCTCAGGCTAAGGCGCCGGACGCGGCCCTGCCGGACGGCAAGAAGACGCGCCAAGGGAGGGACGGCAGAGCCCTTCCTAACCCCTTCAAATCTGGAGCAAGGCAACGCCGAGCGCCCGCTGTGGCGTAAGCCGGACGCGCCAAACCGCCGACGGTAAGCCCAGCTGCATTGCTGACAGACAGGACTCTTGCTCACTAATTGACAATTTTATAAGATAATGAAATTAAGAGGTAATCTAGCGCATAGCCATCGAGAATGGGATAGGAAAGAGTGTAGTTTAATCGATACTTATAAGAAGGCGCTCGTGCTGGTGATGTCGGGGATACAAGGAAGGTGCCTATCCAAATCATGCTACCCAACTCCGTTCGTCGGCAAGGGGCGTTGATGGGCGCGGATCGAGGAGAGAACATCAAGACTATTGCACTGCGCGGATTGCGGGCGATTGGCATTGAAGTGCCTGACTCAGAGCTTGGTGATCGGCGTGGCTGTCGCACCAATGGAAATGGGATCGGCAATAGCGCGCAGTGAGTTATTAGTCAGTCTGGTAAAATCAAGCGCAAGCGGCGATAAACAGGCGTTTAAAAAAATTGTAGAAGCAATTGTAGCAGAAGAACGAGCTAAACAGCACAATATACTTGCTGACAGGCTTGAGAATGCTCTTCGGCCGCTTAACGGAAACAGCTTATCCCGTTTGAATGGCATGACCAGCGATTCCGCTGCTCGGGCTCGTGACTTTGTCTCCGAAACCATTCCGCGCAGACGCCTTTCCGATCTAATACCAACGGCATCAATTACTGACCTGTGTGTGCCCAGTCGCGCAAGCCGAT
>CAZTHL010000063.1:0-21546 GCA_964613585.1 uncultured Mycobacteriaceae bacterium
GCGGCAGGTCGACATCGACGCCCTTGAGATTGTGCTCGCGCGCGCCGCGCACGCTGATGGTCTTGTGCCCGTCCTCGGCCATGGCTGATTCCCGTGTCCCCCGCCGGGGAGAGATAGCACCCCCGGGCCGCCGCGACAGCACCGGGGTGGCGGGACCCGTCTGCTCGGCCTACTCTGACCCTGGGTTCGCAGACGGGAGCGTGCGCATGGCCGGCAGCGTCAACAAGGTCATCCTGATCGGCAATCTGGGACGCGATCCGGAGGTTCGCACGTTCCAGAACGGCGGCCGCGTCGCCAGCTTCTCCATCGCCACCAGCGAGCGCTGGACCGACCGGCAGTCGGGCGAGCGGCGCGAGCGCACGGAATGGCACCGCATCTCGGTGTTCAATGAAGGGCTGATCGGCATCTGCGAGCGCTACCTGCGTAAGGGCTCCAAGGTCTATGTCGAGGGCCAGCTCGAGAGCCGCAAATGGCAGGACCAGAGCGGGCAGGAGCGGACCACCACCGAGGTCGTGCTGCGCCCCTACCGCGGCGAGCTGACCATGCTCGACGGCCGCGGCGGTGGCGCCGGTGGCGGAGGCGGCGGCTATGGCGAGGCCGGAGGCGGCTACGGCGGCGGCGGCGGCTACGGCGGCGGCGGCGGCTACGGCCAGGATCCCGGGCCCGGGCCGGATGACTACGGTGACGCGCCGGCCGGCGGCCGCGACCGTGGCCATGGTGGGCCGGGCGTCGGCAACCGCGGGCCCGGCGGTGACCTGGATGACGAGATTCCGTTCTAGTTTTGTGCCTGTTCTGTTCTGGTCTGTTCCTGTCCGTCGCCGGCGCAGGGCGGTTTTGGCCCCCAAAAGCAGACCGGACGGTCTGGTTGACCGGGTCATGGGACGGCCAGGGCGGTGGCGAGCGTGCGATACCAGCGAGCCGGTGGCGTCACCCACGGGCTTGTGACGGATCGCCCGGACGACGGCGACGGTGGCGGGCGCGCCGCCGGGCGAGTCGACGGGTCTTTTCGTCAGCGCGGCAGCATGAGGCCGCGACCAGGGGGATCAAGGCCAGACGCCATGAATCGCCGTGGCGGGGCCTTGCGGGCACGCGTAGCGGCCGCTCAAGCCCGTGCGGCGGGAGACCCTGCCCGCTTGACGGGCCGCCTTCTGGCGGCGTTGCCGGAACAAAGCGGCGGTAGTGGGCTTAGCCTGCCAGTGAGGGCGGCAATTGGCGTGCCACTCGAATGCTGTCTCGGTTTACGCACGATTGGTGGAAGGGGCGCTGGACAGCCGGTCGAGCACTCCGTCACCGATGGTCCGTGACAGCGGGTGCATGCCTCCTCTTGCTGATCACCGCACTGCCGTCGAGCAGGGCAAGTGCCCAGATACTTCTGCCCGAAACCGACGCCGATTGCCTGGCTGTCGACCTTGCGCTGAGCGCGCCGGAACAATGGGCCTTGGACCGACTGTGCAATGGACAGATAGCCGACTTCAAAGAACGAGATGAGGAGCTCGGAGCGGAGCCGCCCCCGGAGACCTGGCCAAGGACCGCGGAGGCGGGGATCGACACGCAGGCTCGTCGGACGCTTGGCAAGGACTTTCTGGAGGCGATAACGGCTCCCGCGCATCTGCGCTTGCTCGGCGCTTCGGGGATCAGGATAGATGGGGCCGTTATTGAAGGAGACGTCGAGATTCATCACGCTCAGCTCGCTGGGCATTTCTGGCTGCTGAACTCGCAGGTCAAAGGCAATCTTCACTTGTCCGACGTCGAGGTGGCCGAGACCATTTCGTTTGCCGGCTCGGCTTTCGGCGGCTACCTGTCTTTCTGGCTTGTCGACGCCAAACGAATTTCATTTTCCAAAAAAGGTAATACCGAACTGAGGGTACTCGATACGCCGCACGGAACCACAAAATTTGACGCCTTGGTGAACCTACAGATGGTCACTTCCGAAAAGCTGTTCGAGATTGAGGGGGCGAACTTTGCTGACCGGCTTTTTCTCGATACTCTTTATGTTGGCGGTGCTTTCGATTTGAAAGATACTGAATTTTCATCCAATAATGAGGGCAAGGCCTCTCTTGATCTGAGAAACTCTGTCATTATTGGCAAGATATCGCTTGAAAATATCAGTGCCACTTTCATCAGTTTCATGTCGTCAATAATGATAGCGGATGTCTTCATTAACCTTGATACGATCACCAAGCTGAGATTGGCTCATTTATATTCTCAAGGCGACTTCAATGTAACAGTCAAAAGGGGATTTGCGTCATCCTTGTGCCCGATTGGGAAAATGATCGATAATTACAACTTTGCTGGCCAACAATGGCACGTCGTTGGCAAGGTCACAATCGCAATAAGAGGATTTGAAAGAGGATCTGATCGCATGGCCTTGAGGCCTTGCCTCTTGTATACAAACATAAGAAGTGAGGGTGATTTCCATGTTGATGCGAGTCCTTTTAGGCGATTGGAAGGACAAAATCTACGAATTGGCGGGAACTTGTCAATCAGCGGGACAGTCCCGGAGACTCTTCAACAGGATTACTATTTCGACTGTCTACGGCCTGTCGAAAGCCAGGGAGTTATCATATTGGAATATGTGCGGACGCCGCGCCGGCTCAGTGTTTCAGATGTCAAGTCATGCTTGCTGAGCCTGGGCGCGGCCTCAGCCGACCAAATAGGGTTTTCCAATTTGCATTTTTCTTCCGAGACTCCGACCGATGACGCGACTGAGAATTGGCAGATCCTGGTCCAATCAGCAACGGCCAATCGATCGATTCAATTGGACGGAGTGCGTGGTGAGCCGCGCATCAAGATCGCATCGACGCAATTGTCTCATCTGACGATCACGAAGTCGTCTTTTGGTCTTTTGGAGCTCAATGAAGCATCCATCGGCCAAACAATCGATTTCGGTGACGATACTCTTCCAGACTCAACCCGATTCGCGGCGATAAACAGCAATGTCGGTGTGCCGCCGAACCCCCTTGCCAATTGGCCGAAAGATATCCGATTGGTCAATGTTGATTATGGCATCATCGAGGATCTTGACAGTATTACAGTTGGCGACTGGCTCAGATGGCTGGAAAAGGGATACAATCCCGAACGCTCCCATGACCCGGACAATCACAAGAAGATTGCCGATACGCTCGAGTCGGCGGGCTTCTCCGGGGAAGCGGACCGTATACGATTTGACAGCAAGGCTAAAATAAAAGAGGAAACCTGGCATGATATCTGGAACAAACCAATGTCCGAGATCAATGGAAACTCCTTGTGGCGCTGGCTGACCTTGTCGTTGCAGGAAAATCTGGTGGGCTACGGGTTCAGATTTTATTATTCATTCTTCTGCGTTTTTTTTATTGTTGTCGGTGCAGCGACGGTGAAAATTCTTGAGCGACGCCAGCGCCCGAAAGATCAAGAAGTGAGATGGGGATTGGCGTTTCTTTATAGTCTTGATATGCTTTTGCCGGTGATTCGCTTGCGTGAGGGGCACTATCAGGATCATTTCTTGAAATCGAAAGTGGCCCGAATCTACTTTATTTTCCATTCCCTTTTTGGGTATGTGCTGGGCCTCTACCTGGTGGCGGCACTGACCGGAATAACAAAATAGAGCTCCATCCTTTCGTGGCCGTGGGCCAGGATAAATCGCGAATGATCCGTGTCACGATCGCGCGGCTCCGTTGGCGGCGTTCCTTGATCAAGGGCTCCGCCGGGCTGGCAGGTCTCCTGTTGCTTTCAGCATGGGCCGGCCCTTCAACGGCGTTGCCCGGCATGGCCGCAGCGTCAGGGCCCGCACGGCCGGTCGAGCCTTGTCCTGTTCCTGCAGCCGAGGATGAGCAGCGTGTCGGGCACGCCCGCGCGATCACGGAGTGTCATCCGATCGAGTGTGGCTATTGCCTTACTGTATGTGTGGGGCGTTGCTACATGTGTGATCCCCAAGGCGGCTGCCGCTGTCTATGACTCCCGAGTCCGACGAGGGAGGTGGAGCCCTCGGGGAGAAGGACGCGAGCGCGCGCCAGACCGTGCGGGCCGGGCCGTGCTGATGATCGCGGGACCCGGCCTGATGCCGCCGCGCTGACGAGAGGACCCGTCGGCTCGGCTGGGACGCGCCGTCGCGAGCCACGGGCGGCCCATCGGCGCGCGCGGGCGGAGAGAAGAGCGGCCCTTCCTGGTCCTCCCGCAGATCCTTTCGGGATCGCGCCCGTGGCTGACGTTCAACGGGCCGCCGAGCGACATCCCCAAGCTCGTTGGCCCAAGCTCGTTGGCCCACGCTCGTTGGCGTGCCGAGACGGGCTTGCCGAAGGCACCGGATACCGCTCAAGACCCTTGCCACGCGGCGCGGCGTCGCGGAGATTGGGGATTCCCACATCCCCAAGGGTGGCGCTTTTTCGCAGATGCACAATATGATACTTTTCTGATGCAGCGCGCGACGGCGGCGGGGGCAGGGGGTCCGCGCCGGCCGCGGCGGAGGATGAGCGGCGTTGAGCGACACCACGGCCGGTCCGTCCGGCTCCGACATCACCCCGGTCACGATCGAGGAGGAGATGAAGCGCTCCTACCTCGATTACGCCATGAGCGTGATCGTGAGCCGGGCGCTGCCGGATGTGCGCGACGGGCTGAAGCCGGTGCACCGGCGCATCCTCTACGCCATGAAGGAGAACGGCTACCTCTCCAATCAGCCTTACAAGAAGGCGGCCCGCATCGTCGGCGACGTGATCGGCAAGTATCACCCGCACGGCGACGCGGCGATCTACGACGCCATGGTGCGCATGGCGCAGGACTTCTCCATGCGGCTGCCTTTGATCGACGGGCAGGGCAACTACGGCTCCATGGACGGCGACCCACCGGCGGCCATGCGGTACACCGAGGCCCGGCTGGCCAAGCCGGCCGAGGCCATGCTGGACGACATCGACAAGGAGACCGTCGACTTCCAGCCGAACTACGACGAGAGCACGGAGGAGCCGGTCGTCCTGCCGTCGCGCTTCCCGAATCTGCTGATCAATGGCGCCGGCGGCATCGCCGTGGGCATGGCGACCAACATCCCGACCCACAATCTCGGCGAGGTGATCGACGCCTGCTGCGCCCTGATCGACGATCCGGCAACCAGCATCGACGCGCTGATGGAGCTGGTGCCGGGCCCGGATTTCCCGACGGGCGGCATCGTCATCGGCCGCTCCGGCATCCGCGCGGCCTTTCACAGCGGCCGCGGCAGCGTGGTCATGCGCGGCCGCACCACCATCGAGCCGCTGCGCAAGGACCGTGCCGCCATCGTCGTCACCGAGATCCCGTTCCAGGTGAACAAGGCGCGCATGGTCGAGCGCATGGCCGAGGTGGTCCACGAGAAGACCGTCGAGGGCATCGCCGAGCTGCGTGACGAGAGCGACCGCGACGGCGTGCGGGTGGTCATTGAGCTGAAGCGCGACGCCAACCCGGACGTGGTGCTGAACCAGCTGTACCGGTTCACGCCGCTGCAGACCTCCTTCGGCGTCAACATGCTGGCGATCCACGGCGGCCGGCCGGAGCTGCTCACCCTGAAGCAGATCCTCGAGGCGTTCCTGGCGTTCCGCGAGGAGGTGATCACCCGGCGCACGGTCCACGAGCTGAAGAAGGCGCGCGAGCGGGCCCATGTGCTGATCGGCCTCGCCGTCGCCGTCGCCAACATCGACGAGGTGGTGCAGCTGATCCGGCGGGCGCCCGATCCTCAGACGGCGCGTGAGCAATTGATGGCACGGGACTGGCCGGCCGCGGACATCGCGCCGCTGATCCGCCTGGTCGACGAGCCGGACCGGCCGCTTGGGGAGGGCGACACCTACCGGCTGTCGGAGGAGCAGGCGCGCTCGATCCTGGACCTGCGGCTGCACCGCCTGACCGGGCTCGAGCGCGACAAGATCGGCGACGACCTGCGCGAGATCGTGGCCCGGATCGGCGAGTACTTGGAGATCCTGGCCAGCCGCGAGAAGCTGCTCGGCATCCTGCGCGCCGAGCTGGTCGAGATGAAGGAGCGGTTCGGCACGCCGCGCCGAACCGAGCTGCTCGACGGCGAGTTCGAGGCCGACATCGAGGACCTGATCCAGCGCGAGGACATGGTCGTCACCGTCAGCCACGCCGGCTACATCAAGCGGGTGCCGCTGTCGAGCTACCGGGCGCAGAAGCGCGGCGGCAAGGGCCGCGCCGGGATGACCTTCAAGGAGGCGGACTTCACCGCCGACCTGTTCATCGCCAACACCCACACGCCGGTGCTGTTCTTCTCCAGCCGTGGCATCGCCTACAAGCTGAAGGTGCATCGACTGCCGATGGGCACGCCTCAAGCGCGCGGCCGGGCGCTGGTCAACCTGCTGCCCCTGGACCCTGGCGAGACCATCAGCACGGTGCTGGCGCTGCCCGAAGACGAGACCGCCTGGGACCAGCTCGACGTGCTGTTCGCCACGGCGAGCGGCAATGTCCGCCGCAACAAGCTGTCCGACTTCACCAGCATCAACCGCAACGGCAAGATCGCGATGAAGCTGGACGACGGCGACAGCCTGATCGGCGTGCGCGTCGCCGCGGAGGACGCGGACGTCCTGCTGGCGACCCGGCGCGGCCTGTGCATCCGCTTCCCGGTCGGCGACATCCGGGTGTTCAGCGGACGCACCTCGACCGGGGTGCGCGGGATCAGGCTGGGCCGAGACGACCGGGTCATCTCGCTGTCCGTGCTGCGCCACCTCGAGGCGACGCCGGCCGAGCGCAGCGCCTATCTCAAGCGCGCCAACGAGCAGCGCAAGGCCGAGGGCGAGGAGAGCGACGGCGAGGACGCGGTCGAGGCGCCGGAGATCACGCTCAGCCAGGAGCGCTACGACGAGCTGGCGGCGGAGGAGGAGTTCCTGCTGACGGTCAGCCAGCAGGGCTACGGCAAGCGCAGCTCGAGCCACGGCTACCGCCTGACCGGACGCGGCGGCAAGGGCATCTGGACCATGGACATGGGCGACCGCAATTCCGCCATTGCCGCATGTTTCCCGGTGCGCGACAATCAGGAGATCATTCTGGTCACCGATCGCGGTCAGATCATGCGCTGCGGGGTCGACGATGTGCGCATCGCCGCCCGCAAGACCATGGGGGTTACCCTGTTTCGCGTGGCGGACGACGAGCGGGTGGTCTCCGTCGCCGCCATACCGGACGATACCGAAGACCCCGAGAACGGGGCATCCTGACGGCACTACCGGAGTCGGCGAGACAGCTCGAGGGCCGACGCCGGGCCGGGCAATGGAGGGTTGAATGACGGGGATACCTGGAGAACGCGTCGGCCTCTACCCGGGGACGTTCGACCCGGTCACCAACGGCCACATGGACATCATCCGGCGAGCCTCGGGGCTGGTCGACCGCCTGATCATCGGTGTCGCCCGCAACGCCGGGAAGGAGCCGCTGTTCAGCACCGGCGAGCGTGTCGAGCTGCTGCGCCAGGAGGTCGGACCGCTGATCCGTCAGGGCATCCGCATCGACGTGCGCGCCTTCGACATCCTGCTCATGGACTTCGCCATCGAGATCAAGGCCTCGGTGATCATCCGCGGCCTGCGCGCCGTCTCGGACTTCGAGTACGAGTTCCAGATGGCCGGCATGAACGCCAAGATAAACCCTTATATTGAGACCATGTTCCTCATGGCCTCGGACCGGCATCAGTTCATCTCCTCGCGCTTCGTCAAGGAGATCGCCCGGCTCGGCGGCGACGTCAGCCATTTCGTCAGCCCGCGGGTGGCCGAGCGGCTGGAGCAGTGCTTCGGCACCGCCGTGCGCACCGGCGCAGCGGAATGAGGCCGGGCGCGCCGTTGACGACGGCCGCCGCGCCGCCACCTTGTCCCCGGGCGGCGCCTGCCTCGCCCGCGTGGACCGCTTAGCTCAATCGGTAGAGCAACGGACTTTTAATCCGTAGGTTCTGGGTTCGAGTCCCAGAGCGGTCACCAGGCGGAGCCGCGCGCATGGCCGCCTCCGGCGCCGCCGATGACCTCCCAGAGCCGACGTCACGCCACGCCCTGGGCGCCCGTTGGCTCGAGGCCGGGCGCGGCGCGCCTCTCCTGCTGCTGCATGGCATTCCGGACACCGCCGAGGCCTGGGCGCCGCTGATCGCCCGGCTGGCGCCGCGGCGGCGCTGCCTGGCGCCGGACCTGCCCGGGTTCGGCCCCGACACCCCGGCGCCGCCGCCGGTCACCCTCGCCGGGCTGGCCGGGGCGCTTGACCGGCTGACCGCGGCTTTGGCGCTCGATGAGGCGGTTCGCGACGGCCCGATCGACGTGGTCGGCCACGATGTCGGCGGCCTCTACGCGCTGGCCTGGGCGGCCGAGCGGCCCGGGCGGGTCGGCCGGCTGGCGCTCCTCAACACCGGCTGCTTCGCCGACCGGCGCTGGCACTGGGGCGCGCGGATCCTGCGCACGCCGGGGCTCGGCGCGCTGGCCGTGCGCCTGCCGAGCCGCCGGGGGGTCGCGCGCGAGCTGGCGCGCGCCTCGAACGGCGGCCTGTCCGCGGCGGCCATCGCCGGCACCGCCGAGCGCTTCGGCCCGGCGGCCCGGCGCGAGGCCCGGCGGCTTTACCGGGCGCAGCGGCCGGACACCCTCGCGGCCTGGGAGCGGCGGCTGCCGGAGGTCGCCCGGCGCCGGCGGCTCGTCGTGCTGTGGGGCGAGGCCGACCCGTACCTTCCTCCGGCCATGGCGGACCGCTTCGGCGCCGCCCTGGTCGTGCGCTTCCCGACGCTCGGGCACTGGCCGCACCGTGAGGCGCCCGAGACGGTCGCGGCGGCGCTGCTGCGCGCCTTCGACGGCAGCGGGCCGTAGGCCGCTCGCCCGAGGCGGCAGGCCGCGGGAACGGTCCTCGCGTCCCGGCCGTTACTCCTGATCCGCGCTGCCCGAAGCGGGCGGGCGCGGCACGAGAACGGGAGGACACCCATGACCGAGAGCGTCTACCGCGTCATCCAGGTGGTCGGCTCGAGCCCGACCTCCTTCGAGGAGGCGACCACCCACGCGATCGAGACCGCCGGCAAGAGCCTGCGCGACCTGCGCATCGCCGAGATCGACCGCTTCGACGTGCGCATCGAGAACGGCAAGGTCGCCGACTTCCGGGTGCGGCTCAACCTGTCGTTCAAGTACCAGGACTAGGCGTTTCCGGGTCCGTCGGCGGCCGGCGCCGGCCCGGACGCCGGCCCCGGCGGGCCGCCTTGTAATTTTCGTGACGAGACCCGGACGCCGCGCGCGAGATCCGGCGGCCGTCCGGCTGGCCGGCCACGGGTCATGACGCGGCGCAATATTCGGCGGGAGCGGAACGGGGGCGCGTCAAGTCTTCAAGGGGACCGCCAGCCTTCGGGATTTACACGCGGAGGCGGGCTGGCTACATGAGGCGCCATCATCGTGATCGGCGGCGAGCCGGCGTTCGGCGCGTCTGCACCGCGAGGCGACGGGAGGGAACACATGGACATCCATTTCACCAGGCTGGAGGCAAAGACGTTGATCCAGGCGGCCGAGCTGGCGCTCGAGCACGATCAACCGGCCAGCGTGTTCTACGACGACCACCGCACCGCGGTGCGCCGCGCCGTGCGCAAGATCGAAGACTATCTGGACAAGAACCCCGATTTGTCCTGAAGGCCGGGCCGGCCGGCGCGGGCCCGTGCCGCGCCGGATGCCGGCCTGCGTTCAGCCGGTGGGCTGGGCCTCGTTCCCGGATAAGACCGGGACGGCGCGGCCGGCGCTCAGTGAACGGGCCCGCGGGCGGCGAGGCCGATGCCCCCCAGGACCATCACGGTCACCAGCGCGATCGAGATCAGCAGCATCTCCGTCTCCTTCCCCGGGCCGGCGTCGGCCCGATCCGGGCGTGGCCGCCTTGATGTGAGAAATATCATAGGTCCGAGGACATTAACGCGGTGTTGATTATTGAGACTGCTAAGCACCTTTTCCGAGATTCCGGTGTCTGTAGCTCCCTGAAATCGCGATGCTGACACCGCGAGCCCGGCATCGCGTTGATGAACGGTCGACCGGCGCGCGCGGACGGTCAGGAGGCGGCCGGGTCGCGAGCGCTGGCGACCGCGACGATCACCCGGTGCTCCGGAAAGCGTACGACCACGGTGGTGCCGTGGCCCGGCGTGCTCTGCAGCACCAGCGTGCCGCCGTGAAGGGCGGCCAGCGATCGGCTGAGCGGCAGGCCGAGCCCGGTGCCGCCGGGATGGTCGCTCAACCTCTCGGCGATCTGGCTGAACGGTTCCATCGCCCGTGGAATATCGTCCCGGGCCATGCCGATGCCGGTGTCGGTCACGGCATAGGCGAGCCGCCCGTCGGGCTCCAGCCGGGCGGCGAGTTCGACCCGGCCGCCGGCCGGCGTGAACTTCACCGCGTTGGACAGGAGGTTGAGCAGGATCCGGCCGACCGCGCGGGGATCGGCGCGCAGCAGCGGCGGCGCCTCGGCGAGCCGCGGCTCGAGCCGGACGCCCTTCCCGGCGGCGTCCGAGGCGATCGCGCGCAGCGCCGCCTCGGCCGGCGCGCGGGGATCGACCAGCTCCTCGGCGAGGGCGAAGCGGCGGTCCTCGATCCGCGACAGGTCGAGGATGTCGTTGACCAGGCCGAGCAGGTGTCGGCCGCTGTCCAGGATGTCCTGGGCATACTCCTGCGACCGGTCGGGGGCCGGCGTCGAGCCGGGCTGCGCCAGCAGCTCGGAGAAGCCGATGATGGCGTTGAGCGGGGTGCGCAGCTCGTGGCTCATGGTGGCGAGGAAGCGCGACTTGGCGCTGTTGGCGACCTCGGCCGCCTCCTTGGCGCGGGTCGCCTCCTTGACCGCCTGCTCGCGCCTCAGCGTCTCGCTCTGGAAGCGCCGCAGGACCGAGTTGTACTGCCGGGCGATGCGGCCCGCCTCGGTGCCCGGCTCGACCGGGACCGGACGCTCGAACGACCCGGTGCGCCGCTGCTCCTCCATGGCGTCCAGGACATCGTCGAGCGCGGTGCTGGCGCCGTGCTCGGCGATGTTGAGGCCGGTCCGCTCCTCCTCGGCGGTGGCGCGCAGCGGCCGCCAGCGGTCGACCAGCCACAGCGCGGCGTAGCCGAGGACGAAGGCGTAGAGGCCGGTGGCAAGGACGCCGGCGCCCTGCACCGCGAGCTGCTCCAGCCGGCCGCGCTCGCCGCCCCAGGCCTCCGGATCGCCGAACAGGGCCACGGCCAGGGTGCCCCAGACGCCGGCGAGCAGATGGGCCGGCAGCGCGCCCACGGCGTCGTCGATGCGGGCACGCTCCAGCAGCGCCGCGCCGGCCACCATGATCAGGCCGGCGATCGCGCCGATCAGCACCGCCTGGGACGGCGTCACCATGTGGCAGCCGGCGGTGACGCCGACCAGCCCGGCGATCGGGCCGTTGATGATCAGGCCGGCGCGCGGCTTGCCGTCGCGCCACCAGGTGGCCAGCGTCGCCGCCAGCCCGCCGCCCGCGCCGCCGAGCAGGGTGTTGACCAGCACGCCGGGCACCGAGTCGTCGAGCGCCAGGGTGCTGCCGCCGTTGAAGCCGAACCAGCCGACCCACAGGAAGAACACCCCGATGGTCGCCATCGGCACGTTGGCCGCGTCGACGGTGCGCGTCCCGGCCTCGAAGCGGCCCAGGCGGGGGCCGAGGATCAGGACCGCGGCCAGGGCGACCCAGCCGCCCACCGAGTGCACCACGGTCGAGCCGGCGAAGTCGATGAAGCCGAGGCGGCCGAGCCAGCCGGCGGGCTCGCCGCTGTCGGCGCCGGCCCAGGCCCAGTGGCCGACCACCGGATAAATGGCGCCGGCCAGGATCACCGCGGCGGCGAAGTAGCCGCGGAAGCGCATCCGCTCCGCCACCGCGCCGGACAGGATCGTCGTGGCGGTGCCGCAGAACGCCGTCTGGAAGAAGAAGAACATCAGGGCGGACGGGGCCGTCGCGTCGAACGGAACCGGTCCGAGGCCGATCCAGCCCTGCCAGGAACTGCCGAACATGATCCCGAAGCCGACCGCCCAGTAGACCAGGGACGAGATCGAGAAGTCGGCCAGGTTCTTGATCGCCACGTTGATGGTGTTCTTGGCGCGGACGAAGCCGCTCTCCAGCGCGCCGAAGCCGGCCTGCATCAGCACCACGAGCACCGTGCACAGGGCGATCCAGGCGAGGTCGAGACCGGACGGGGACGGCATGCGCGATCCTTGGCTGCCCCAGCGGGCGGGAACGGCCGGGCGGCGGCACCGAGCCTATGAACATCCGGTAAAGGCCTGCTTTCCGGCACGGTCGGCGCCATGGCGGCGCCGGTCCGGGCACGGTGGCCCGGCGGCGGCGTTCCGTCGACAAGCTGCCGTTGCGCAAGGCCCCCGAGCGCATCACCTTAGCAGATCGATCCCGTGGCGAGGATGAGCGGCTTGGCGGCACGGAAGCACGGCGCGGACAGGGAGGTTGCGGGCACCCATGGCCACGCCCATCACGGGCTCGGCCTCGGCGCCCGCCTGCGCGCCTATTTCCTGGCCGGCATCCTGGTCACCGCGCCGATCTCGATCACCCTGTACCTGGCGTGGCTGTTCATCACCTTCATCGACGACCGGGTCTCGGCGCTGCTGCCGCCGCGCTTCAACCCCGAGACCTACCTTCCGTTCAGCATTCCCGGGGTCGGTGTGGTCATCGTCGTCGCGGCGCTGGTGCTGATCGGCTCCATGGCGGCCGGCTTCATCGGCCGGCTGGTGCTGCGCGCCAGCGAGGCGGTGCTCGAGCGCATCCCGGCGGTGCGCACCATCTACGGCGCCACCAAGCAGATCCTGGAGACCGTGCTGGCCAACCAGTCGGCGGCCTTTCGCGAGGTGGTGCTGGTCGAGTATCCGCGGCGCGGGCTCTGGGTCATCGCCTTCATCACCGGCACCACCGAGGGTGAGGTGCAGAACCTGACCGAGGACGCCCTGGTCAACATCTTCATCCCGACCACCCCGAACCCGACCTCGGGCTTCCTCCTGTTCGTGCCGAAGAAGGATCTGGTGTTCCTCAACATGTCCATCGAGGAGGGCATCAAGATGGTCGTGTCGGCCGGCATCGTCACGCCGCCCGACCGGCGGTCCGCGGCGGAGCGGGAGCGGCCGCTGATCCCGGCGGCGGGGGAGGGCGGCGCCGAGCCGGAGCCGGCGGAGCCGCCGACCATCGCCGCCGCCGGGGAGCTGCCGCTGCCGCGCAAGCGGGCCGGCTGATCAGCCCGAGCGCAGGTAGCGGATCGCCGCGTCCCGCTCGAGCAGATAGAGCAGGACCCGGAGCGCGTCGCCGCGCCCGCTCGTCAGCTCCGGATCCTGCTCGAGCAGCGCGCGCGCCTCGTCGCGGGCCGCCGACAGGAGCTCGCCATGGACGGACAGCTCGGCGATGCGCCCCTCGGGCAGGCCGCTCTGCCGGGTGCCGAGCAGCTCGCCGGCGCCGCGCAGGCGCAGATCCTCCTCGGCGATGCGGAAACCGTCGTCGGTCTCGCGCAGGATCGACAGGCGGGCCCGGGCCGTCTCGCCCAAGGGCCCGGCATAGAGCAGCAGGCAGGTCGAGGCCCCGGCGCCACGGCCGACCCGGCCGCGCAGCTGATGCAGCTGGGCGAGGCCGAAGCGCTCGGCATGCTCGACCACCATGAGCGTGGCCGCCGGCACGTTGACGCCCACCTCGATCACCGTGGTGGCGACCAGCAGGTCGATGCCGTCGCCGGCGAAGGCGGCCATGACCGCGTCCTTCTCGCCGCTCCTCATGCGGCCGTGCACCAGCCCGACCCGGGCGCCGAAGCGCGTCGCAAGCCGCTCGTAGCGGCGCCGGGCGTCGGCCAGATCGCTCTGGTCGGTCTCCCCGACCAGCGGGCACACCCAGTAGGCCTTGGCGCCGCCGTCCAGCTTGCGGCCGACCGCGTCGACCACCTCGTCCAGCCGGTCGAGCGGCACGGTCCGGGTGTCCACCGGCTGGCGGCCGGGCGGCCGCCCGATGATGCGCGAGGCATCCATGTCGCCGTAGGCGGTCAGCTGCAGGGTGCGCGGGATCGGCGTGGCGGTCATCACCAGCAGGTCGGCGGTCGGTCCCTTGGCGGACAGCCTGAGCCGCTGATCGACCCCGAAGCGGTGCTGCTCGTCGATCACCGTGAGCGCCAGGTCGGCGAAGGCGACGTCGTCCTGGAGCAGCGCGTGGGTGCCGACCAGGATCGGCAGGTCGCCGCCCGACAGCCGCTCCAGCAGCTGGGCGCGCGGCCGGCCCTTCTCCCGGCCGGTCAGCAGCCCCACGTCGACGCCGGCGGTGGCGGCCAGCGGCCGCACCGTCTCCAGGTGCTGGCGCGCCAGGATCTCGGTCGGCGCCAGCAGCACCGCCTGGCCGCCGGTCTCGACCGCGTTCAGCATGGCGAGGACGGCCACCACCGTCTTGCCGCTGCCGACATCGCCCTGCAGCAGCCGCAGCATGCGGGTGGGCGCCGCCATGTCGGCCTCGATCTCCGCCAGCGCCTCGGCCTGGGACCCGGTCAGCCGGAACGGCAGCGCCTCGCGCACCTGCTGGCGCAGGCCACCGTCCCCGCAGGTCGGGCGGCCCGTGGCCTTGCGCACGGAGCGGCGCACCACGGCCAGCGCCAGCTGGTTGGCCAGCAGCTCGTCGTAGGCGAGGCGGGCCCGGGCCGGCGCCAGCGGGTCCAGGTCCGCCGCCTGCCGCGGCGCGTGGGCCGCCTCGATCGCGGCCCGCCAGGACGGCCAGCCCTGCCGCTCGGGGAAGCCCGGCGGCTGCCATTCCGGCAGCTCCGGCGCGGCGGCGACGGCGGCCGCGATCGCCTTGCCCAGCCCCCGCGGCGTCAGCCCGGTGGTGAGCGGATAGACCGGCTCGACCGTGGCGATGGCCTCGAGATCCTCCGGCCCGCCCACCTGATCGGGATGGACGATCTGCGGCAGCTCGTTGAACACCTCCAGGCGGCCGCTCACGACCCGGGTGGCGCCGACGGGGAAGGTCCGGGCGAGCCACTCCGGCCGGCCGTGGAAGTAGACGAGGTCGACCGTCCCGGTGCCGTCACTGCAGCGGATCCGGTAGGGCTGCCGTCCGGCCGGCGGCACATGGCCGTCGACGCGCAGGGTCAGCGTCACCAGGCCGCCCGGCTCGGCGCGCGCCAGGCTGGGCTGCGCCCGGCGGTCGAGCAGGCCGGTCGGCAGATGCCAGAGCAGGTCGACCACCTTGGGGCCGGCGACCTTGCCGACCAGCGTGGCGGTCCGCGGGCCGACCCCCGGCAGGCTGTCGACGGCGGCGAACAGCGGGTAGAGGATTTGCGGTCGCATCGGTTGGGATCTATATCCGCATGTGCGATGCCGCACGATAGAGACGAGCCCCTCCGCGCCCCCCGCGAGCCCGACCCGCCCACGCTCGACGCGCGCCGGCGTCGGCTGCGCTTCCGCAGCTGGCACCGCGGCACGCGCGAGATGGACCTGCTGCTGGGCAGCTTCGCCGACGCGCATCTGGCCTCGTTCTCGGCCGGCCAACTGGATCGCTACGAGGCCCTGCTCGGCTGCAACGACCCGGACCTGTACGACTGGATCGCCGGCCGGGCGGCGGTGCCCGAGGACTGTCGGTCGGACGTCCTGGATCTGCTCCTGGCCCATGACTATGCCCGGCGTGCTCGCTGAGCGCACGGCCCCGGCGACCCTCTGGCTGGACCCGGCGCGGCCGGGCCGGACCCGGATCGGCGGCGCGCCCGAGGGCCACGACGCCTGCGTGCTGGCCGAGTTGGCCCATGCCAGTCCCCCCGGGCTGCTGCTGCACGTCGCCATCGACGACGCGCGCATCGCGCGCCTTGTGGAGCTGCTCGGCTTCTTCGCCCCAGAGCTCGAGCTCCTGGTGTTCCCGGCCTGGGACTGTCTGCCCTACGACCGGGTCTCGCCGCGGCCCGACATCGTCGGCCGCCGGATCGACACGCTGACCCGGCTGCTCGAGCCGCGGCGCGGCGACGGCCTGCCGCCGCGGGTCGTGCTGACCACCGTCAACGCCGTGCTGCAGCGCGTGCCGCCGCCGGAGGCCTTCGCCGGCGGCAGCCTCACCGCCGCCGTCGGCGAGCGGGTCGAGCTCGACGCGCTGCAGGCGTTCCTGGCGCGCAACGGCTACACCCGGGCGCAGACGGTGCGCGAGGCCGGCGAGTTCGCCGTGCGCGGCGGCATCGTCGACCTGTTCCCGCCGGGCGCCGAGGAGCCGGTGCGCCTCGACCTGTTTGGCGACGAGATCGAGGCGATCCGGCGGTTCGATCCGATGAGCCAGCGCACCACCGGCACCCAGGACCGGTTCGCGCTCAAGCCGATGAACGAGCTGTTCCTCGACGAGGCATCCATCAATCGATTCCGGGTCGGCTACCGGCAGCTGTTCGGCGCGGTCACCGGCGACGACCCGCTGTACGAAGCGGTCACCGCCGGCCGCCGCCATGCCGGGGTCGAGCACTGGCTGCCGCTGTTCCACGAGCGGATGGCCACGCTGCTCGACTACGTGCCGGACGCGATCGTCTCGCTCGACCACCAGGCCGAGCAGGCGCGCGATACCCGGATCGGCCAGATCGTCGACTTCTTCGAGGCCCGGCAGACGCTGCGCACCGCCGAGAAGAAGGCCGACAATCCGGTCTACAAGCCGCTGCCGATCGACCGGCTCTACCTCGACGCGGGCGAGTGGGAGCAGCGGTTGTCCGGCTTCCCGGCGGCCGAGCTGTCGCCCTTCGCGCCGCCGGCGACCGGCGAGGGTGTGGCCGACGCGCGCGGCCGCAAGGGGCGGGACTTCACCGAGGCGCGCAACAGCCCCGAGCAGAACGTGTTCGACGCCGTCTCGGCGCACGCGCGCGAGCTGGCCCGCGACGGCCGCAAGGTCGTGGTCGCCGGCTACAGCGCCGGCGCCCGCGCCCGCCTGCAGGGGCTGCTTGAGGCCCATGGCCAGCTCGACCTGGCGCCGGCGGGGGACTGGCCCGAGATTCTGCGGCAGGACCGCAAGCGGATCGCCGCCGCCGTACTGCCGCTCGAGGCCGGCTTCCAGGCGCCCGATCTCGCGGTCGTCACCGAGCAGGACATCCTCGGCGACCGGCTGACCCGGCCGGCCCGCAAGCGGCGCCGGGCGGACAACTTCATCGCCGAGGTCTCCGCCCTCAACCCCGGCGATCTTGTCGTGCACGCCGACCATGGCATCGGCCGCTACGAGGGCCTGGAGACGCTGACCGTCTCGGGCGCGCCGCACGACTGCCTGCGCCTGGTCTACGCCGACAGGGACAAGCTGTTCGTGCCGGTCGAGAACATCGAGGTGCTGTCGCGCTACGGCTCGGAGGAGGCCGGCGCCGTCCTGGACAAGCTGGGCGGGCCCGGCTGGCAGGCACGCAAGGCGCGGGTCAAGAAGAAGCTGAAGGACATGGCCGACGAGCTGCTGCGGGTCGCCGCCGCGCGCGAGCTGCGGCGGACCGACAGCGTGGCGCCCGAGGCCGGCCTGTACGAGGAGTTCGCCGCGCGCTTCCCGTACCCGGAGACGGACGACCAGCTGAACGCCATCGAGGACGTGCTGGCCGACCTGCGGTCCGGCCGGGCCATGGACCGGCTGGTCTGCGGTGATGTCGGCTTCGGCAAGACCGAGGTGGCCCTCCGCGCGGCCTTCGTCACGGCCTCGGCCGGCGCCCAGGTCGCCGTGGTGGTGCCGACCACGCTGCTCGCCCGGCAGCATCACCGCACCTTCGTGGAGCGCTTCCGCGGCCTCCCGCTCCGGGTGGCGCAGCTGTCGCGGATGGTCTCCGCCCGCGACGCGCGGGAGGTGCGCCAGGGTCTCGCCGACGGCTCGATCGACATGGTGGTCGGCACCCACGCCCTGCTCTCCAAGTCGGTGTCCTTCGCCAACCTTCAGCTCCTCATCGTCGACGAGGAGCAGCATTTCGGCGTGAAGCAGAAGGAGCGCCTGAAGCAGCTGCGCGAGAACGTGCACGTGCTGACGCTGACGGCCACGCCGATCCCGCGTACGCTGCAGCTGGCGCTGTCCGGTGTGCGCGAGCTGTCGCTGATCGCCACGCCGCCGGTCGACCGGCTCGCCGTGCGCACCTTCGTGCTGCCCTACGACCCGGTGATCGTGCGCGAGGCGATCCTGCGCGAGCACTTCCGCGGCGGCCAGACCTTCTACGTCTGCCCGCGCATCGAGGATCTGCCCAAGCTGTCCGAGGCGCTCAGGGAGCTGGTGCCGGAGGTGAAGATCGTCGTCGCCCACGGCAAGCTCGGGGCGACCCAGATGGAGGAGATCATGGCCGCCTTCTACGACGGCCAGTTCGACGTGCTGCTCAGCACCTCCATTGTCGAGTCCGGGCTCGACGTGCCGTCGGCCAACACGCTGATCGTCCACCGCGCCGACATGTTCGGCCTGTCGCAGCTGTACCAGCTGCGCGGGCGCATCGGCCGCTCGAAGGTGCGCGGCTATGCCTACTTCACCTACCCGCAGCGCCAGGCGCTGTCGCAGACGGCGCAGCAACGGCTGCATGTCATCGAGACGCTGGACAGCCTCGGCGCCGGCTTCTCGCTGGCCAGCCACGACATGGACATCCGCGGCGCCGGCAACCTGCTGGGCGAGGAGCAGTCGGGCCACATCCGCGAGGTCGGCCTCGAGCTGTTCCAGCAGATGCTCGAGGAGGCGGTGGCCGCCGCCCGGCGCGGCGAGCTGCCGGAGGGCGCGCCGGAGACCTGGACGCCGACCATCAACCTGGGCATCCCGGTGCTGATCCCGGAGGACTTCGTCGCCGATCTCCATGTCCGGCTCGAGCTCTACCGGCGGCTGTCCCGGCTGGAGAGCCAGGCCGACATCGACGGCTTCGCGGCCGAGATGATCGACCGGTTCGGCCCGCTGCCACCGGAGGTCGAGAACCTCCTGACGCTGATCGGCCTGAAGGGGCTGTGCAAGACGGCCGGCATTGAGAAGCTCGATTCCGGGCCGCGAGGCGCGGTGGTCACCTTCCGCCAAAACGCCTTCGCCAGGCCGGAGAAGCTGCTCGACTTCATCCAGCGGCGCCCGAATTCCGTGAAGCTGCGGCCCGACCACCGCCTGGTGTACAGCCGTGACTGGGAGGACGGCGCCAAGCGCATCCGCGAGACCCGCAAGCTGGCCGAGATCCTGGCCAAGATGGCGGCGTGAGGCGGGATCGGAAGCGGGGGCAGGGCTGAGGGTCGCACGAGCCCGACCACCGCGGAGGCCTGCGACTAGGGCAAGCCGGCGTCCGGCGCGCGCGGACGGACCCGTCGGTCGGGATCCGGGCCGGTCAGCGCTCGTCCGGCACGATGGGAGGCGCCGGCGTCCCGACGAACGGCAGCACACGGCCACGCGTCCTCAGATCCCCGAGCCACCCTGCGTCCTCAGGTCTGAGCGATGATCGAGGCCCACTCCTTCCTCGCCGATCCGGCCCCGCCGCTGGCCCTGCTCACCCAATGCCCGGCGTATGCGCCGACGCCGCTGGTCGGCCTCGCCACGCTGGCCCGCGAGACGGGGTGGTCGGGGCTGCTGGCCAAGGACGAGACCGCACGGATGGGGCTCGGCTCGTTCAAGGCGCTGGGCGGTGTCTATGCCGTCGCCTGCCGCGTCAGGGCCGCCTGCGCCGCCGCCTGGGGCCATGCCCCGGACCCGGCCGCCCTCAGGACGCCCGAGGTCGCGGCGGTGGCCGGCCGCCTGACCTTCGCCTGCGCCAGCGCCGGCAATCATGGCCTCGCCGTTGCGGCGGGCGCCGCGCTGTTCGGCGCCCGGGCCGTGGTGTACGTCGCCGAGACGGTGCCGGAAGGCTTCGTTCGCCGGCTCCGGGCCAAGGGGGCGGAGGCGCGCCGCCACGGCGCCACCTACGAGGACAGCATGGAGGCGGCTCGCCGGGACGCCGCGGCCCGGGGCTGGCAGTATCTGAGCGACAGTGCGCAGCCCGGCGACATGGCGGTGCCGGCCCTGGTGATGCAGGGCTATACCGTGATGGCCGAGGAGGTCCGCCGAGCCTGCGCCGGGAGCGGCTGCTGGCCGAGCCACGTGGCCCTGCAGGCGGGTGTCGGCGGCATGGCCGGGGCGGTCGCCGGGCATATTCGCGCCGTCTGGCCGTGCCGTCCGGAGATTGTCGTGGTCGAGCCGGACCGGGCCGCCTGCCTCCGGCAAAGCGTCGCCGCCGGTCGGCCGGTCCGCGCCGACGGGCCAGTGTCGTGCATGGGCCGGCTCGACTGCAAGGAGCCGTCGTGGCTCGCCCTGGCGGTCCTGCGCAGCGCGGCGGACCGCTTCGTCACCGTCGAGGACGCGGAGGCCGAGGCCGCCGCCGAACGCCTCGCCCGCCACGGCCTGCCGACCACCCCGTCGGGCGCGGCCGGCCTCGCCGGACTTCTGGCGTTGGCCCTGCCGTCCGGCGCACGCCCACTCATCCTGGTGACCGAAGCCAACATGCCCTGAGCCGGCGCCAAAGCGTTTCCGGGTCGGGTGGCCTGGCCGGCCCGCTGCCCCGACCGGCCACCCAACGACGGTATGCTCAGGCCGGCCGGGCGGGGGACCGGGCGGCGCCGGGTTTGCGGGCGCGCTCCCGGCCGGGCCGATGACTCCTGTCGTCGCCCCGGCGGCATGAAGCGCGGCCATGCGAATCCGCCGGCAACGGGCGGTTTACGGTTGCATGCGGCGACAGGCGCGCGTTAGCTGACCTCAGCATCGAATCGGTGCGCTCTGTTGATATCGTAGGTATACGCCATGGCCCTCGCTGCCAGGACGATCCAGGTCGGCAATCGCCGCACGTCGGTTCGGCTGGAGCCCGAATATTGGCATACGCTCCGCGAAATAGCCGCGCAGAAGCAGACCACGCTGGAAGGGCTTGTCTACGAGATACATGCCACCCGGCCCGAGGGCTTCCGCCGGCCGAGCTTCACGTCCTGGATCCGCGTCTTTTGCCTTCGCCATGTCCGGGACCTGTACCACGAGCATCAGGTGGGCGAGGGCGGCGCGCCATGATCCGGCCGGCCTAGATCGACATTCTCACTCAAGCCCAACTTCAACAGTCAGACCGAAACATAGTAAGAACGTAATCGGTTAAGCGATTGATTTCATTGGAGTGACTTTGTGAGGCGCCAGAATTGTAGTGAAAACATTTTGGGCTTATGGCTGTGTTTTCATTGATTTCATAGGAGATTTACCAGAAAACGGCGGCATGTTCGTTGTCGAGAAAGTCGCCCGCGGTCATCGCTATCTGTATCTCGCCGAGAGCGTTCGCGAGAACGGGCGGGTGCGCCAGCGGCTGATCCAGCCGCTCGGGCGCAAGGATCAGCTGCAGGCCTCGGGCCAGCTCGATCGCCTGCTGGACTCCCTGGGCCGGCATTCCGAACGGGCGATGATCCTGTCGGATATCGCCGCCGGCACCGTGGCCTGCCGACGCATCGGCGGCCCCTTGCTGTTCGGCCGGTTGTGGGAGCGCCTCGGCGTGCCGGCCGTGCTGAACGATCTGCTGGCGGCCCGCGGCTTCGAGTTCGACGTAGACCGCGCCGTCTTCGCCGGCGTTTTGCACCGGCTGTTCGTCTCCGGCTCGGACCGGGCCTGCGAGAAATGGCTGGCCGACTACGACATCCCCGGAACCGAGGGCCTGCAGCTCCATCATCTCTACCGGGCCATGG
>CAZTHL010000064.1:0-21334 GCA_964613585.1 uncultured Mycobacteriaceae bacterium
CGGCCGCCGCCCCGCCGCCGGCCGAGCCGCCCGCGCCGGAGCCGGCCCCGGCCGCCGCTGCGGCGCCGCCGGCCGGGGAGGAGAGCATCCTGATGCCGGCCGCGCGCAAGATGGTGGAGGATCGCGGGCTGCAGGCGGCGGTCGAGCAGGGCGCCATCGTCGGCACCGGCAAGGCCGGCCGGGTCACCAAGGAGGATGTGCAGGGCTATGTCGAGCGCGGCGGCAACGGCGCCGCCGGCCCGGCCCCGGCGGCGCGCACGCCCGCCGAGGCCAAGGCGCCGACCACGGTCGAGGTGCCGGCGTTCGAGCGGCCCGAGCGCGCCGAGCGGCCGCGGCAGGAGCGCGAGGAGCGGGTCAAGCTCACCAAGCTGCGCCAGACCATCGCCGCCCGCCTGAAGGAGGCGCAGAACACCGCGGCCATGCTGACCACCTTCAACGAGGTGGACATGACCGCGCTCATGGAGCTGCGCAATCGTTATCGTGACAGCTTCGAGAAGCGCCACGGCGTCCGGCTCGGCTTCATGTCCTTCTTCGTCAAGGCGGCCGTCGCCGCGCTCAAGCAGTTCCCGGTGGTGAACGGCGAGCTGGACGGCGACGAGCTGGTCTACAAGAACTACTACGATGTCGGCGTGGCGGTCGGCACCGGGCAGGGCCTGGTCGTGCCGGTGGTACGCGACGCCGACCGGCTGAGCTTTGCCGAGGTCGAGAAGACCATCAACGAGCTGGGGGTCAAGGCGCGCGACGGCAAGCTGAGCATGGCCGAGCTGACCGGTGGCACCTTCACCATCACCAACGGCGGCGTCTACGGCTCGCTGATGTCGACGCCGATCCTGAACCCGCCGCAGTCCGGCATCCTCGGCATGCACAAGGTGCAGCAGCGGCCGATGGTGGTCGACGGCGCCGTGGTGCCGCGGCCCATGATGTACCTGGCGCTCAGCTACGACCACCGCATCATCGACGGCCAGCAGGCGGTCACTTTCCTGGTCCGGATCAAGGAATGCGTTGAGGATCCGGAGCGCCTGCTGATCGAGGTGTAGGCGCCGGGTTCCCGCTGCCCTGCGCGGCGCGTGGGGATGGTCCGCTCCCCTCTTTCGCGCCTCCGTTTGGAGGGGCCGCGTGGAGCGGACCACGTGGAGCGGACCACGTGGAGCGGACCGCGTGGAGCGGACCACGTGGAGCGGACCGCGTGGAGCGGACCACGTGGAGCGGACCGCGTGGAGCGGACCGCGTGGAAGGGAGCCGGGGTCGGGCCTTCCTCGGCTGGTTGCGTCCCGACTTTCCCCGCGCCGCTCCGGGTCGGCCATCCCGCCGGCCGGTCCGGCGCGGCCCGGGAGGCACGATCTCCAGAAGTCGCGATGGTCAACGGCACAGGAGCAGCCGGGCTTGCGTCCGGGCGTGGTGCGGTCCAACGATGACCACCGCGTTCTGGCGGAAGCGGCGGCCGAGCCGGCGGGCGGCTCGGGGCCCGAGCCCGGGCACCAGCAGGCTTGGCTCGGCGGGCCAGCGGCCAGAGGGATCGGCGCCCTCACCGGGCAGCGCCCTGAGCCCTCGACGTCGGATCCAGGCGTCGAGGCGCCGGCGGGCAATGGCGTTCACCCGGGGCGCCGTCGGCCGGCTCCCCGGGTTGCAGGCGGTCACGAAGCCCGCCGTCCGGACCCGCCGGCGGCGCAGCACCCCGGCGAGCGCCGGCGCCGGGCGGCCGACGCGGAACGTCAGGGTTTGGCCTTCGACGCGCACCCGGTACTCGGTCGCCCGGTAGGCGGCGAGCGTCCGCAGCGGGATCACGGTTGCTCGGCCTCCCGCGCGATGGCCAGCGCGCGATCCAGATCGACATGGGCCTCCAGGTGGTCGGCGAGCGCGTTGAGGGCGGCCTCGACCTCGGCCTCGAAGGCAATGCCGCTGGGCTCGCGCGTGGTGAGCGTGCCGAGATAGGCTTGGCGGAACGGATCGGCGCCGAACAGCCCGTGCAGGTAGGTCCCGGCGACCCGTCCGTCGGCGGACACCGCCCCTTCCGGTGACCCGGTCAGCTCCAGGAACGGCCGCGCCCGGCCCGGCCCGTCGGTGCGGCCCATGTGCATCTCGTATCCGCGCACCGTCGCCCCGCTGGCCGGGTGCCGGCCGGCGGCCTCGGTCAGGATCTTGGTGCCGGTCAGCACGGTCTCGACCTCGAGCAGGCCCAGGCCGTCGACCGAGCCGGCCGGCCCCTCGATGCCGTCGGGATCGTGCAGGCGCCTGCCCAGCATCTGGTAGCCGCCGCACAGGCCGAGCACCCGGCCGCCGCGCCGGTAATGGGCGTGCAGGTCGATATCCCAGCCCTGGCGGCGCAGGAAGCCGAGGTCGCCGATGGTCGACTTGGAGCCCGGCAGGATCACCAGATCGGCGTCTCCGGGCAGCGCCGTGCCGGGGCGGACCATGGTGACGCTGACGTCCGGCTCCAGCTTGAGGGGATCGAGATCGTCGAAGTTGGCGATGCGGGAGATCATCGGCACGGCGACCCGGATCGGCCGGCCGTCGGCGGCCGGGACGGTGCCGAGCTGCACCGCGTCCTCGGCCGGCAGCCGGGCGGCGGCGGGCAGGAAGGGCACCACGCCAAGACCGGGCAGGCCGGTGCGCCGCTCCAGGAAGGCGAGCCCGTCGTCGAACAGCCGCACGTCGCCGCGGAAGCGATTGACCAGGAATCCGTGGATCCGTGCCCGGTCGGCGTCGTCGATGACCTCGAGCGTGCCGACGATGGCGGCGATCACCCCACCGCGGTCGATGTCGCCGACCAGAACCACGGGCAGCCCGGCGGCGTGGGCGAAGCCCATGTTGGCGATGTCGCCGGCGCGCAGGTTGACCTCGGCCGGGCTGCCGGCGCCCTCCACCAGGACGAGGTCGGCCTCGGCGGCGAGGCGGCGATAGCTGTCGAGTGCCGGGGCCAGCAGCCGCGGCTTGTAGGCGGTGTACTCGCGCGCCTTCAAGGTGGCGACACGCCGACCCTGGACCACGACCTGGGCGCCGATGTCGGTCTCGGGCTTCAGCAGCACCGGGTTCATGTGCACCGTCGGCGGCACCCCGCAGGCGCGCGCCTGCAGCGCCTGGGCGCGGCCGATCTCGCCGCCGTCGACAGTGACCGCGGCGTTGTTCGACATGTTCTGCGGCTTGAAGGGGCGCACGGCGAGGCCGCGGCGGACGAAGGCGCGGGCAAGGCCGGCGACGATCAGCGACTTGCCGACGTCGGAGCCGGTCCCCTGGATCATCAGCGCGGCCGTCGGCATGGAACGACGAACGGGTCCTCGGCAAGGCAATGAGGGTGGCGGGAGCGAGGCTGGCGGGAGCGAGGCTGGCGGGAGCCCGACGGCCGGCGGCTCAGTCCGGCCCGTCGGGGGTGCCGCGATCGGCCGGCCCCGGCGCCTCGGCCGGCTCGCCCTCCTCGGCCGGCGCCGGGGCCTCGGCGCGGCCGGCGGCGTCGCGGCGCGCACGCTGCTGGGCCTTGCGCTTCTGCAGATTGGCGCGCAGGGCCGCCGCCCGCCGCTCGCGGCGCGAGGGCTCCGGCGTGGACGGCTCAGCCGAGGCCGGTCGGTCGGGGCGGGGCGGATCGCTCATGGCCTTAGACTATCGCCGATGACAGGACCGCTGGCGAGCCCATATGGCCCGGTGTGGCGCACCGCCCGACCCGGCCGCCGCGCCCGACCCGGCCGCCGCCCGGAGCCGTGGCGCGTGCCGCTTGCGGGGCACCGGGGGCTGTGGCACCGTCCCCGACAGCCCGGGGGCGCGACCCGTCCGCGCCGCCCCGCCCGCCATGGCCCGCTGCCGTAGCTCAGTGGTAGAGCACTCCCTTGGTAAGGGAGAGGTCCTGAGTTCAAATCTCAGCGGCAGCACCATGGCGTCGCTCGATCGCGCACGGTTCGTCCGGACGGCCGGATCGGGGTCCTCTCTCCCAATGGAAACCGCCGAGACGGAAACCGCCGAGACGGAAAGCGCCGAGACGGAAAGCGCCGAGCCGCTGATGGTTGCTGCGAAGCGTCTTGACTGACTGACGTCGGCGGCCCACCGGGATATGGCTGGCATCGGCCGGACGGCATCGCAGGGGCGTGCGTCGCCGGCGCATAGGGCGCGGCGTCCGGTCTGGCCGTGCCGCGACGGATGCCCGTGATGGAGCCGGGCTGCCCGGCGCGGAGCCTTACCGGCCGCTTAAGGATTCGTTAACCAGGATTGGCCACGATTCGCCTCGTCCTGTTTCGTGACCCGAGGCTCTCGCCATGGCTTATCTGCCCTCGCTGCCGGACAACGCGCATCTGATCTCCCATGTCTGGAAGACCTTCCCGAAGGGCGTTCCGCAGTTGTTGGCGTTCATCGACGTCACGCTGCACGGTCCCTCGGCGCTGACGATCAGCGAGCGGGAGCTGATCTTCGCCTACATCTCCGCACTCAACGGTTGCGGCTTCTGCTTCAACGCCCACGCCGCCTTCGCCGAGGAGTACGGCGCCTCCGAGGCGATGGTCGAGCGCGTGCGCGATGCGGACCACCCCACGGAGGATCCCCGCCTGGTGCCGGTGCTCGCCTACGCTCGCACGCTCACCCTGGCGGCGCACGAGGCCGCCGCCGAGCAGGTCCAGGCGATCCTGGACGCCGGGTGGTCGGAGCAGGCGGTGGCCGACATCGTCTACACGATCGGCGTGTCGAACATGATGACCCGCGTGGTCGCCGGCTTCGGCGTCACCGACCAGCAGGCCTATTTCGACACGCTGCGCCGCCGGTTCCGCCAGCAGCCCCTGGAGGAGCGCGTCGCCCGGGAGAAGGCCGCCCAGGGCACGCCGAAATACGTGACCTTCGCAAGCGGCGGACCGATGGAGGCGGGAGCGGCCTGACGTCCGGCCCCACGCCACGACGCCGCTCTGCTGTCGTCAAAGGATCAGCTCACCGTCACCCTGGCCGTCTGCCGCATTTGGTTTCGCCAAACCCGACAGACTGCTGGGGTGTTTCCGCGTGATGCGAAATCGGCACCGGCCCGCTTCCCCGCCCGGCCCCGCCCCAAGCATGCTGTCGTTGGATGGTCGGGCGCAGAAGCGGGCCGCCCACGCCGCTTGAGCCGGGCACGCGCTGCAAAGCAAAAGGAAGCGGCACCGAGGCACCGTCATCGCCGGCGAGGGGTCGCGATGGTCCGCCGAGCGTCGCGCAGAATCCCGGTGACCGGGCCCCGTACTTCCGCCGGTCTTGATCAAGACGGATGATGTCTTGCGGACTCGCGAGGGAGCGCGGCACCGGCCGGTTCTCGATCCTCGGATCCCACAAGCTCCCAGCAAAAGTCCCTGGCCATTATACGAATGCATCAGTGCTTCATCGAAGCGTCACTTGCCTTTCCTTGGTGATGGAGAGATCAGCGTCCTGCGAGTGTTGGTATTGTCTGAAGGGAGCTGGTCATGCGATCCCTTGGGATTGCTATTGTCGGCATTGGTCATGCGGATCTCCTCGGCGGCCGCCTCCCGGATCGTCTCGAGGCGCGGATCGAGTTCGGCCTGATGGATCTGCTCACGGCGCTGCGGCCGCTGTTCGGGCCGACCGTGGTCGCCGAGGGCTTCGAGCTGTTTCCCCCGCCCGTCCTCGACGTCAACGACCCCGAGCCGGAGACCGCGACGGTCACCCTTCCCGACGACGTGTACCTGTTCAGCCTCGGCCTGCTCGACATCGGCGGCGCGTTCGGGCCCTTGAGCGAGCTGTTCTCCGGCGCGGTCAACCTCAACTTCGATCGCGACGCCGATGACGACGACGCCGAGCAGGTGCTGCGCGAGATCGTTACCGGCGAGGGCGGCGCGGCGCTGGACCGCGAGACGGAGCCCGGCATCGACGGCGTCACGCTGCTCAGCCTCACCGCCGACGCCTACACCCTCGCCTTCGACAACGGCGAGGCGATCGACGTGCTCACCCTCGACGGGGCCGGCGCCGCGCGGGCGATCGCCGCGGTCGACGGGGTGAACTCCCCGGTCGATCTGTCGGACGGCGTCAACGCGCTCGCCCTGGTCGACCTGGACGAGGAGACCGTCTCCGCAGGCGTGGGTGACGCCAACCCGATCCCCGACATCGCCGACGCGGTCATCGACAGCGCGGCCGAGCTGGCGGCGCTGCTCCAGGCGGCGCTGGATCCCGGCGACGACATGGTCGACCTGCTGGCCGTCGAGCCGGACGCGTTCACCGTGCGGGTCGCCAATCCGGCCACAGGCGCCTTCGACCTGCTGGTCCTCTCGGGCGGCCCGGCGCCGGCCGCGGTCGCCTCCGTGGCGACCGACCGGATCGGGCCGGGGAACGCCGCCAGCGAGATTGTGCTGGCCGACGCCCTGGATGGCCGCGCCGTGGTGGCCGAAGGACCCGGCCTCGACGCCATCCTCGGCGGCGAGGGGTTGGCGCCCGTCGGTCCGACGCTGACCGGGGACGAGCTCCTGGATCTTCTCGCGACCGCCGACGCCCGCCCCAAAGTCAACGCCATCGACCAGGGCGGCACAGTGCGGCTGGAGATCCCAGGCACAAGTGGCAGCCGTGACGTGATCGTCCTCGCCACGACCGAGGCGGTGCCCGGGGGCGCCTTCGATGGCGATCTTCTCGCCTGAGGGGCAGCCTCCTTCAGGGACGCGGCCGGTCGCGGCGTCGCGCCGCTCGAGCCGAAATCCGGTGACGCCTCGAAACCCGAATGGCGTCTCGCGTTTAATACCCCAATACCTTTCCGGTAGGTGACGCCTCCCCCTGGGCACGGGCGGCCGTCGCCGGAGGATCTCGATCATGAACCGGATCGACCCGGGGCGGTTTGCCCGACGACGCCCCAACCCTCGAGCGCAAGGACAGCGGACGACGCCTTGCGGATCCGACGGGCTCCGTTCCGCCTGATGGCCGCTGCTGACCGTGCCAGGCCCGGCCGGCTGCCGGGACTGGCCGTGCTGCTGGTGCTCGGCGGCATGGCCGCGGGGGTCCTGTGGGCGGGCTATGGCGGGCTCGTCGCGTCCGAGCCCGAGCCGACGCCGCCCGTTTCCGTGACCGTCGTCGAGGCTCGGCTGCAGGACCACTTCCTGCGGACCCGCAGCGTTGCCGGCCGCGTCGAGGCGGCTCGGCGGAGCCGGGCCGGCTTCGAGCTCGCCGGCACGGTCGTCGAGGTGCGGGCCGACGAGGGGGACCGGGTGGACCAGGGCGACCTGCTGGCCCGCCTCGACACCGCCCGCCTCGAGGCCGAGCGGGCCGAACTCGAGGCGACCTTGGCCGATGCCGATGCCGAGGCCTGGCTCGCCAACCGCGAGTTCGAGCGGCGTTCGGTGGCAGGCGCTCCCGCCTTCCCACAGGCTGCGGTCGATGAGGCGCGCGCTGCCCGCGACCGCGCCGAGGCCCGCGTCGCCGCGACCCAAGCCCGCATCGGTCGGGTCGACGTGGACCTTGGCAAGTCCCGGCTTACCGCGCCGTTCGACGGCGTCGTCACTGAGCGTCGGGTTGACGAGGGGGACGTGGTTCCCGCCGGCACACCCGCCCTGGTCCTGCTGGAACGAACGGCCCCCGAGGCTCGCATCGGCCTTGCCGGCGCGGCGCTCGGGCGGCTCGAGCCGGGACAGGCGGTGTCCGTGTCGATCGGCGGGCGCTCGTTCGATGCGAGGGTGCGCGGGGTCGTGCCGAGCCGTGACCTGAGTGCGCGCACCGTCGACGCCCTGCTGACCCTGGACGCCGGCTGGGAGCAGGTGAACGCGGGCGATCTGGCCCGGCTGACGCTTGAGGAGGAGATTCGGGCGGCCGGCGCTTGGCTGCCGATCTCGGCCCTGACCGAAAGCGTGCGCGGCCTGTTCGCCGTCTATGTTGCGGTGGACACGAGCGACGGCGCGAGCGCCTTCCGCCTGGAACGGCGGGAGGTCGAGGTTCTGCATCAGACCGCCGAGCGCGCCTTCGTCCGCGGCGGCCTCGCCGAGGGCAGCCTCGTCGTCACCCGTGGCCTGCACAAGCTGGTGCCCAACCTGCCGGTGCGCCTGTCCCGGGCCGCGGAGCCCGGCGCCGCGAAGGGCGGCTAGAGCGTTTCCGACCCACGTTGCCGGTCCGCTCTGCCGCACGGCCATCCAACGACGGCATGCTTGTGATGGCCGGACGGAGGAGCGGGGCGGGGCCGATGCCGCGTCAGGCGGAAACGCTTTAGGGCCCGGACTCAGATCCAGAAGCAGACGATAGCGGCGATGAGGACGGCGGCCTCGTAGTTGGTGGCGAGGCGGTCGTATCGGGTTGCGACGCGGCGCCAGTCCTAGAGCCGGCAGAAGGTCCGCTCGACGGCGTTGCGGGCTTTGTAGGCTACGGCATCGAAGGGATGGGGTCGCTTGCGGGTCGGGTTGTTGGGCACGACGGGCTGGGTGCCGCGCTCGATCAGGAAGCTGCGTAGTCCGTTGCTGTCGTAGGCGGTGTCGGCGATCAGCCTGGCCGGTGGCGGCAGGGCGCCGATGAGGGCGAGCGCGACGGGCGCGTCGCCCCTCTGGCCGGCGGTGATCTCGATGGCAAGGGGCCGTCCGGCGCCGTCGACGGCCAAGTGGATCTTGGTGGTTCGGCCGCCACGCGATCGGCCTATGGCCTGGAGGCTGCCCCCCTTTGCCGCCGGCCGCAGAGCGGTGCGCCTTGACATGGGTGCTGTCGAGCAGCAGCTCGGCCGGCGGCCCGCCCGAGGCGGCCAGAGCGCGGAAGACCTCGCTCCAGACCCCGGCCGCCGCCCAGCGGACGTAGCGGTTGTAGAGGGTCTTGCGCGGCCCGTAGACCGCCGGTGCATCGGCCCAGCGGCCGCCGGACTTGAGCACGTGCACGATGCCGCTGATGACCCGACGGTCGTCGACCCTCGGCACCCCGCGCGGCTTGTTCGGCAAGAGCGGCTGCAGTCGGGCAAACTGCACGTCGCTCAGCCAGAAGCAGTGGTCAGACATGATCCAACTCCTACCGTTTGGAAGTGTGAATCACATCAGACCCCGAGCCGCATAGACCTTTATGGGTCCGGACCCTAGGGCCCTCAGGAAGCCGCGCCGTCCTCCGGAAGAGATGCCTTCATGCTGGCCGAGACCTACCTTCGCAACCGACATCTCCTATGGCTGACCGTCGTGCTGCTCTTGGTGGCCGGCGGTTCGGCGCTGCTGACCATGCCGCGGCTCGAAGATCCGCGCATCGTCAATCGCGCGCCGATCATCATCACCACGGTGCCCGGCGCCTCGGCCGAGCGGGTCGAGGCGCTGGTCACCGAGCCTATCGAGGATGCGCTCCAGGACATCGGCGAGATCGAGGATTTGAGCTCGACGTCGCGGGCCGGCGTCTCGATCATTGGCATCGAGCTGGTCGCCGCCGTCGCCGAGGGCGAGAACCAGCGCATCTTCTCCAAGATCCGCGACCGCCTGGGCGACGCCGAGCCGGAGCTGCCGGCCGAGGCCGCCGCGCCGGTGCTCGAAGACGAGCGCGACCCCGCCGCCTTCACCCTCATCGTTTCGCTCAGTGGCCGGGGTGAGGGGGGCGCCTCGCTCAACCTGCTCAATCGAATCGCCGAGGATCTGGCCGACCGGCTGCTGCGCATCCCCGGCACCGAGATCGTCGACCTCTTCGGCGCGCCCGAGGAGGAGATCACGGTCACGCTCGACCGTCGGGAGGCGGCCGAACTCGGTCTCACCCCCTCGGGCACCGCCCGCCTGCTGGCGTTGGCCGACGCCGAGGAGGCGGCGGGCGTGCTGCGCGCCGACGATTACGACCTGGCGGTCGAGGTGGAGGGGGCGTTCGCCTCCCTCGATCGCATCGCCCGGGTGCCCGTGGCCGATGCCGCGGATGGCGCGGTCATCCGGCTCGGCGACATTGCCGCCGTCGAGCGGCGTTTCCGCGAGCCACCCGATCAGAAGGCGCTGGTTGACGGCCGACGGGTCCTCCTGGTCGCCGCGCGGGCGAAGGGCACGGTGCAGGTCGACCAATGGGCCGAGGCGGCCGGCGCGGTGGTCGCGGACACCCGCGCCGTTGCCGGCGCCAATGTCGAGCTTGAGGTCATCTTCGATCAGAGCCTCTACACGGTCGAGCGGCTCGCCGAGCTGGCCGGCAACCTCGCGCTCGGCGCCCTCGTGGTCGTCCTCGTCGTCATGCTTACCATGGGATGGCGGGCCGGGCTGATCGTCGGCTCCCAGCTGCCGCTGGTCGCGCTCGGCACGCTGTTCATCGTCCAGATGGCCGGCGGCGAGCTGCACCAGATGTCGATCTTCGGCATGATCATCGCGCTCGGCCTGCTGGTCGACAACGCCATCGTCATGACCGACCACGTGACCCGCGCGCTCCGCTCCGGCCGAAGCCCGGAGGACGCGGCACGCGAGGCGCAGTCGGGCCTGTTCCTGCCGCTGCTTGCCTCCACCGTCACAACGGTCCTGGCGTTCGCGCCGATCCCGCTGCTGCCCGGCTCAGCCGGGGACTTCGTCGGCTGGATCGGCGGCAGCGTCATCGTCGCCATTCTCCTGTCCTTCCTGACGGCGCAGAGCGTGGTGCCGGCGCTGGCGGCCGCTTTCGTCGGCAGGGGACGGCAGCAGGGACCCCTGGCCCGCGGGCTGAGCTGGCCCCGCGGCGTCTGGTGGCTCGAGTCGGCTCTGGCCTATGGGGTCCGGCGGCCGCTGCTCGGCATGCTGGTCGCCGCGTCCCCGGCGCTCGTCGGCTTTGCCCTGGCGCCGACGCTCGGCAACCAGTTCTTCCCCCTGGTGGACCGAAACATGTTCGACATCCGGGTCTGGCTGCCGCAGAGCGCCTCGATCGAGCGCACCGAGCAGCTGGTCAGACGCCTCGACGGGCGGCTCCGCCAGCGCGACGAGATCCGGCAGATCTCCTGGCTCATTGGCGCCAGCCACCCGCCGGTCTACTACAATCTGATCGAGAACCAGGATCGGTCGCCGCATTATGCCCAAGGGGCGGTCCTGGTCGACACCGCGCGTCAGGCCGACCGGCTGGTGCGGGAGATGCAGCGAGACCTGGACCTTGCCTTTCCCGAGGCGCGCATCGTGCTTCGGGAGTTCAGTCAGGGCCCGCCTGTGGTGGCCGACATCCAGTATCGCCTGTTCGGCCGCGACACCGATCAGCTGATGAGGGTGGGTGAGCGCATGCGCTTGGCGCTGCAGCAGCACGAGGAGGTTCTGCACACCAGGATGACCACGGCGCGCGGCGAGCCCAAGCTGTGGCTGATGCCGGATGAGGACGCGGCTCGGCTGGCCGGGCTCGGGCTCGGCGACCTGGCCCAGCAGCTGCGCGCCGGGCTCGAGGGGTCGACCGGCGGCTCGATCCTGGAGGATCTGGCCGATCTTCCGGTGCGCGTGCGCTACAACGATGCCGTGCGCGGCGACCTTGCCGCGGTCGCCTCCTCGCCCATCGTTCGGGCGGCCGCGCCGGTCCCGGACGAGCCGGACTGGTCCTCGCTGGAGGCGTTCGGGACATTCGAGCTGCGGCCGGAGACCCCGGCCCTGGCCCGCTTCGACCGGCTGCCGGTCAACACGGTCGAAGGCTATGTCCTCAATGAGTCGCTGCCGATCACCGTTGGCCGGGAGGTGCTGGACCGGCTGGCGGCGGAGGGCTTCAACCTTCCGCGGGGAGTCTTCATGGAGCAGGGCGGAGCCGCCCAGCAGAACCAGGAGGCGGTGGCGAACCTGCTGATCTACGTGCCGGCGCTGGCGGTCGTCATGGTCGGCTCGCTGATCCTGGTGTTCCGCAGCGTGGCGAACGCCCTGATCCTGGTCACCGTGGCCGGCGCCTGCTTCGGCCTCGCCATGCTCACCACCTGGTCCATGGGCTTCCCGATCAGCTTCAACACGATCCTCGGCACGCTCGGGCTGATCGGCATCGGCCTCAACGACTCGATCGTCGTGCTGACCGAGATCCGCAAGCAGGACCGGCACGGCACCGGCGACCCGGCGGCGATCGTGGGCGCCGTGAGCCGGGTGCTGCGCCACCTGGTGTCCACGACGCTCACCACCATCGGCGGCTTCCTGCCGCTGCTCCTGTTCATCGGCGGGGACTTCTGGCCGTCGCTGGCCATCGTGCTGGCCGGCGGCGTGGCCGGCGCCACCCTGCTGTCGATCGGCTTCGTGCCCGCGGCCTATGCGCTCGCTGCCCGCCTGGGCGCCGGTCGGGCCGCCGCCTGATCGAGCCCCGCGCCCGATCCGCACCGGAGACTGCCGCCGGTGGCGCAAGGCGCGCCGGACCCTGGTCGTGTCCTGGGGCTCCACCTCCATCGCCCGCATGCCCGATCCGGCCGATGCGCGGAGGCGCCGTGGGATGACGGCAAGGACGGTTCCTCTCCGGGAGGATCGGGCAGAGCCGAATGCAGAATGGTTCCCTCTCGGCGCAAACGGGTCGCGCCAAATGCCGAGCAATCCTCGTGATGTCGTGTCAAGCCGCGGCCCGGGGCATCCGGCACGGTGCCGAGGAGCCGCCCCGCACCGCGCCGCCTGGGCGGATCACCGGCGCTTCTCCGCGCCGACAGGAAAGGCTCCGGCCCTGCTCCAGGCCGGGATCCATCATGCCCTGAGCTGGAGCCGGGGCGGCCGGCGTCGGCTCATGCAGGCTACTTCGCGGCCACCGCGAGGCCGGAGACCGTGGCGGCGGCGCGCTCGAGCGCGTCGTGGTGCGGCGGAAAGCCGACCGTGACGGTGGTGCCGCGATCGACCTCGCTGTCGATGGCGACGCGACCCCGGTGCAGCCCGGTCAGCGCCCGCACCAGGGATAGGCCCAGCCCCGAGCCGGCGACGCTCCGGTTGTACGGGCTGTCGATCTGCTCGAACGGCTCCATCACCCGGTCGAGCTGGCTGGCCGGGATGCCGATCCCGGTGTCGCTGACCCGCAGCTCGACCATGCCGTCAAGGGCGACCCCGACGCGGATCTCGATACGGCCGCCGACCGGGGTGAACTTGATGGCATTGGACAGAAGATTGAACAGGATCTGGCGGACCGCCCGCTCGTCGGCCAGGAGCGACGGCGGCGGCGTGGGCACGGCGATGTCGACGGTCAGTTCCTTGCGCCGCGCCTCGGCGGCAAGCAGCCGCTCGACCCCGCAGACCATGTGCTTGAGGTCGAGCCAGCCCGGCGCCAGCTCGCGCTTGCCGGCCTCGATCTTGGAGATGTCCAGGATGTCGTTGATGAGAGTGAGCAGGTGCCGGGCGCTTTCATAGATGTCGCCAGCGTACTCGGCATAGAGCGGCGCGCCCACCGGCCCCAGGCCCTCGTCGCGAATGATCTCGGAGAAGCCGAGGATGGCGTTCATCGGCGTGCGCAGCTCGTGGCTCATCACGGCCAGGAAGTTCGACTTGGCGCGGTTGGCCAGCTCCGCCCGCTCCTTGGCCTTGCGCAGCTCGATCTCGGTCTCCTTCAGATCGGTGATGTCGAGCACCGTGCCGATCATCACCGGACCGGTCGGATCGTGGCGGACCTCCGCCTGCGAGCGGCAGTGGCGCAGGCTGCCGTCCGGCCGCCGCGCCCGGAAGTGCACCTCGTAGGGCCGAAGGCCGGCTAGCGCGTCGCGCTCGGCATCGGCGACCAGCACCCGGTCCTCGGGGTGGATCCGCTCGCGGAACGCCGCCTCGGTCGGCTCGAAGCTGCCCGGAGCCTCGCCGAAGATGCGAAAATGCTCGTCCGACCAGTAGCCGCGGCCCTTGCCGACATCCCACTCCCAATGGCCCAGATGGCCGATCCGCTCGGCGGTGGCGAGACGCCGGGTGGTGCGGCCGAGCGCGGCGAGCGCCTGGTTGCGCTCGCGCACCTCCGCCTGGAGCGCCTGGACCTGGTCCTCGACGCGCTTCTGCAGCCGCCGCTCGCGGCCGCGCAGACGATCGGTGACGGCCCGGCGCTCGCTGACCACCCCGCCCACGAGCAGGCCGAGCAGGCCGATGGTCAGCACCAGCGCCTCGAGCTGCAGCGGCGGGTCCGCCGGACGGCTCGGCAGCATCAGGATCAGCAGCACGTTCAGGCTGGGCAGGAACGGCACGACGCCGCCGTAGCCGCCGTGCAGGGCCGCCGCCACCATCGGAACCATGGCCAGGAACCACAGCCGCTCGTCCACCCCGAGCGCCGGCAGGAGCACGAAGGCGGCCCACAGATAGGCGACGGAGCCGGCGAGGTAGACGAGCAGCGTGCGCGCCGCCGGCAGGGCCCAGAGGCCGCGGGCCCGCACCCAGCCACGGGCCAGCGGCGCCAGCAGCGAGATCAGGAGCGGCGCCAGGACGACAAGGCCCGCCGCCTCGCCGATGAAGTAGGCCGAGAAGCGGTCGAACCCGGCGGTCCAGCCCGACAGCTCGAGCCGGTGCGCGTCGACGGCCGTCCCGAGCACCGCCGAGACCAGCGCGGTCGGGACCGAGACCGCCGTGAAGCGCACGATGTCGCGCATCCGGTGGAACGGTCGCGGGGTGCGCAGGACGTGGCGCAGCAGCAGGGCGCCGCCACCAAAGATGACGGCGTGGCGCAGGCTGTCGAGCAGGCTGTCGGCTCCGCCACCGCGCCACTCCAGGGGCGTCAGGGTCAGCAGCAGGCCGAAGGCGATCACCGGCAGGGCACGGGCCCCGAAGACGAGCACGTAGCCGAAGACGAGACCGGTCGGCAGATACCAGGCGCTGATGCCCGGGTCGACGGCGAACCAGCCGGCGGCGTGGTGCAGCAGGACCCACGCGACCAGGTAGCCGACGGTCAGGACAATGGCCCGATGCGGACGGGACACCCGGTCCCAGCGGGCGATCCAGCGGTCGGTCGGGGCGTTCACGGGCGTTCCTTGCCGAGCATCCATGCCAATCCTGGTCATCGGTCCGGTCGTGTCGATCCGGCCGTTCGCTGCCCGCCCACCGCGGCCGTCCCTGCGGCCAAGGCTTGGGACAAAATTTAGCACAATTGATGTGAGATTGGCGGTGCGTCTTTGAAGGAGTCGCCGGTCGAAAAAGCCGCCCCGAGCGTCTTGCGTCGGCGCGTCGGCCGGTATAGCTGAGCGGAGCAGCCTGCCAGGGCATCCGAAGCGAGGGACCGGTCATGGGCTACAGGGTCGCGGTGGTTGGCGCCACCGGCAATGTCGGTCGGGAGATGCTGCAGATCCTGGCCGAGCGCGCGTTTCCGCTCGACGAGGTCATCCCGGTCGCGTCGGCGCGGTCGGTCGGCCAGCAAGTGTCCTTCGGCGAGGACCAGGTGCTCGACGTACGCAACCTGGATGACCTCGACTTCCGCGGCGTCGACCTGGTGCTGTCCTCGCCCGGGGCCAAGATCTCGGCGGTGTTCGCGCCGAAGGCGGCGCGCGCCGGCGCGGTGGTGATCGACAACACCTCGCAGTTCCGCATGGACCCGGACGTGCCGCTGGTAGTGCCGGAGGTCAATGCCGAGGATCTCGCCGGGTATGAGCAGCGTCGGATCATCGCCAACCCGAACTGCTCGACAATTCAAATGGTGACGGCGCTGAAGCCGCTGCACGACCGAGCCTTCCTGCGTCGGGTGGTGGTCGCAACCTATCAGTCGGTGTCCGGCGCCGGCCGCGAGGCCATGGACGAGCTGTTCCAGCAAACCCGGGCCATCTACATGAACGACCCGGTCGAGAAGGAGCACTTCACCAAGCAGATCGCCTTCAACGTGATCCCGCACATCGACGTCTTCCTGGACGACGGCAGCACCAAGGAGGAGTGGAAGATGGTGGCGGAGACCAAGAAGATCCTCGACCCGGCGATCAAGGTCTCGGCCACCTGCGTGCGCGTGCCGGTGTTCATCGGCCATGCCGAGGCGATCAACCTGGAGCTCGAGGAGCCGCTCAGCACCGAGGAGGCGCGCGAGGTCCTGCGCGCCGCGCCCGGCGTGGCCGTGATCGACCACCGCGCCGACGAAGGCTACGTAACGCCCGTGGAGTCGGCGGGCGACGACCTGGTCTATGTCAGCCGCATCCGCGAGGACCCGACGGTCGAGAACGGCCTCAACTTGTGGGTGGTGTCCGACAATCTGCGCAAGGGCGCGGCGCTGAACGCGGTGCAGATCGCCGAGCGGCTGGTGCGCGACTACCTCTGACGGCGGCCGGCGCCAAGCGGGCGCCAAGCGGGCGGGGGGGGGCGCTCCTGCCGCCCGGGTCGACCGGCGCCGCGACGGGCCTCCTGTCCATCGACGGGGCGCTCAGCCTTCCGCGAAGGGGTCGGGGGCGGCTCCGGAGAGGGTCACCACCGGCGGCCTGGGGCGCTCGTCGACCTGGAGGCGGAACACGTCGGGCCGGCCGTAGTGGCCGACGACGTCGAAGTCGTACTTGCCGCGGGCGATCTGGCCGAGGTCGATCTCGGCGTGCTGGATCGTCTCGCGCTCGTAATCCGGGCCGGCCAGCACGGTGCCGAGCGGGTCGACGATGACGCTGCCGCCGCGCATCAGCACCGCGTCCGGGTCGGTGACCGGCCCGAGCGTCAGGTCGAGCGCGTCGGAATGGGCGCCGTAGTCCTCCGGGCAGTCGCGCCGGCTGAGGAACTGGCAGGCGGAGAGCACGAAGCAGCGGCCCTCGAGCGCGATGTGGCGCATGCTGGCGACGGCGGCGTCGCGGTCGTCGGCCGTGGGCGCGCAGTAGAGCTGGATGCCCTTGGCGTACATGGCCATGCGCAAGAGCGGCATGTAATTCTCCCAGCAGATCACCGCGCCCAGGCGGCCGAGCGGGGTGTCGAGCACCGGCAGGGTCGAGCCGTCGCCGAAGCCCCAGACCAGCCGCTCCATGGCCGTCGGCATCAGCTTGCGGTGCTTGCCCAGCAGGCGCCCGTCGGGCCCGAGGAACAGCGCCGTGCAATAGAGCGTGCCGCCGTCGCGCTCGATGACGCCGACGACCAGGTGCACGCCGTGGCGGCGCGCGGCGGCCCCCAGGCGCTCGACCGCCGGGCCGGGCACGTCGACCGCGCTGTCGAAATAGCGGCGGAACGCGTCGCGGCCGGCCGACGTGCGGGTGCCGACCCGGGCGCCGAAGTCGAGCCCCTTGGGGTAGGCCGAGACGAAGGCCTCCGGAAAGACGACGAGGCGGGCGCCCAAGCGCGCGGCGTCGGCCGTCAGGTCATCGAGCTTGGCGAGCGTCCGCTCCCGGTCGAACACCACGGGGGCGGCCTGCACGACGGCGGCGGTGAAGGGGGGCATGGCAGTCCGTGTCGGCTTCGGTGACGAGATGACGATTTTTCTGCACCGCTTATCCAACGACGCTTCGCGGTACTCAATGCGCCCTTAACGGCTCCTCTCCTGAACCAAATCGATGAGGCCTGATGCCGCCGAGGGGTGGGCTGTGATCTGCCTTGTTGATGATGACCTGGTGCTCGGCGAGGGGCAGCGGCTGCGCCAAGCCGGCCCCACGTCACGTCACGCGGCCGGCTGATCCGATCGGCGAAGGGGCGGTCGTCCGGCGGAGCCGCGTGGCGGTTCTGCGTAGCGGCTCTCGGCATGGTGCTGCTCGCGCGGAAGGAGGTCCTTGGGCGTTGTTCAGCCCTCTGCTTTGCCGGGCCGTTCTTTCGGCAGCACCACAGACGGCTGCTTTGGACGGTTCGGCACCGTGCCAGGGCGGACGGTGCGGCACGGCAGGCGATCGAGCAGGGCAAAGAGGCGGTCGAGCAGGAATTGCGCGCCGTCGATTGGGTCGATCCGGCTTGGATGATCGCCGGGATCGTGCTTCTGTTCCCGTTCTTCGGCGTGGGTCTGGTCGCGGCCTTGTGGAGCGGCCTTTTAGGCGGCCTTTGGGGCGGTGCGGCGTGACGGCGCGTTGCGTGGTAGCCTAGACGGGCGCGGCGCCATACCGTCCGGCAAGGTGCCGCGTTGCCGTCGACCCTGTCAGCCGAGAGCCCGTGCCGATGAGCGTGCAGAACCGTCAGCGCCAACTGACCGTCGTCGACATCGCCGGGCGCAAGGGCGGCGACCCGATCGTCTGCCTGACCGCCTACACTTGGCCGACGGCGCGCGCCATCGACCCGCATGTCGACCTGATCCTGGTCGGCGACAGCCTGGGCATGGTCGTCTACGGCTACGACAGCACCCTGCCGGTCACCGTCGACATGATGGCGCGCCACGGCGAGGCGGTGGCGCGCGGCGCGGAGCACGCCTGCGTCGTCGTCGACCTGCCCTTCGCCAGCTACCAGGAGTCGCCTCAGGCGGCGTTCCGCACCGCCTCCCGCCTGCTCGCCGACACCGGCTGCGCCGCGGTCAAGCTCGAGGGCGGCGCGGCCATGGCCGAGACCATCGACTTCCTCACCCGCCGCGGCATCCCGGTCATGGGCCATGTCGGGCTGATGCCGCAGATGGTGCATACCCTCGGCGGCTACCGGGCGCGCGGCCGCGCCACCATGGAGGCCGAGCAGATCGCCCGCGACGCGCGCGCGGTGGCCGAGGCCGGCGCCTTCGCCGTGGTGCTGGAGGGCACCGTGGAGCCGCTGGCCCGGCAGCTCACGGCCGAGCTGCCGATCCCGACCATCGGCATCGGCGCCTCGCCCGGCTGCGACGGCCAGATCCTGGTGACCGAGGACGTCGCCGGGCTGTTCACCGCGTTCAAGCCGAAATTCGTCAAGCGCTACGCCGAGCTGACGCCGGCGCTGTCGGAGGCGGCGGCGGCCTACGCGGCCGATGTGCGCGCCCGCCGCTTCCCCGGGCCGGAGCACTGCTTCGGCATGCCCGCGCCCCACTGACTGACCTGCGGAGCCCGCGCCATGGCGACATCCCGGGGCCGCCGCCTGGTCCTCGCCGACACGTTGCAGAGGCTGCGGGCGCAGGTCGGCCGCTGGCGCCGGGACGGCCTGACCGTGGCGCTGGTGCCGACCATGGGCGCGCTGCACCGGGGCCATCTGGCGCTGGTCGAGGCGGCGCGGGCGGAGGCCGACCGGAGCGTGGTCAGCGTCTTCGTCAACCCGACCCAGTTCGCGCCCACCGAGGATCTGTCGCGCTACCCGAGGGACCCGGCGGGCGATGCCGCCAAGCTGGAGCGGTCGGGCGCGGACCTGATGTACGCCCCGGCACCCGACGTCATGTACCCGGAGGGCTTCGCCACCACCGTGCGGGTCGGCGGCCTCACCGATACGCTGGAAGGCGCGGCGCGGCCCGGCCATTTCGACGGCGTCGCCACCGTGGTCACCAAGCTGCTGATCCAGGCGGCGCCCGACCTCGCGGTGTTCGGCGAGAAGGACTATCAGCAGCTCCTGGTGATCCGCCGGCTGGTGCGGGACCTCGACCTGCCCGTGCGCATCGACAGCGTGCCGACGGTGCGCGAGCCGGACGGCCTCGCCATGTCCTCGCGCAACGCCCGGCTCGGGCCGGAGGAGCGGGCGCTCGCCGGCATGCTGAACCGCATCCTCCTCGACACCGCCGAGCGGGCCGGTGCGCTCATGGACAGCCCGGAGCGCGCGGTCCGGCAGGGCCGCGAGGCGCTCGCCGCCGCCGGCTTCGACACGGTCGACTATCTGGAGCTGCGCGGCGCCGCGGGGCTCGAGCGGCTCGAGCGCCTCGACCGTCCGGCCCGGCTGCTCGCGGCCGTGCGCCTGCCGAGCGCCCGGCTCATCGACAATGTGCCGGTCGCGCCACGCGGATAGAGCGTTTCCGGCTCGAGTGGACGATGTCGCCTGAGGCGGAGACGCTCCGGGCACGCCCGGCCGTGCCTGACGGCCGCGCCGGATCGCCTGCGGGCGGCCCTCCCTACCCGTGGGGCCCTCCCCACCCGTGGGGATGGACCGCGAGCGGATCGTGCCCTGGGCCCCGATCCGGGATCCCGGCGCAAAAAAACGGCACGCCCTGCCACAGCCGGCGAGCGTATACAACCCACCACTGTGCGACAGCGGCTGCGTTGACTCCTATTGTGCAGGCGCGTAAATCAGTAAATACAAAAGAGCACGCTCGGTTGCCCCGAGCGCGGCCCTCGGACACCTCAGAGCCAGCGAGGACGGCGCCATGGCCCTTCAGGAGCGGCCTCTATCGCCGCATCTGACCATCTATCGTCCACAGATCACCAGTGTTCTGTCGATATTGCACCGGATGACCGGCGTGGCGCTCTCCGTCGGGACGCTGCTTCTGGTCTACTGGCTGGTCTCGGCCGCCGCCGGGCCCACGGCGTTCGCCGCGGCGCAGGGCGTCATCGGCTCCTGGCTCGGCATCCTGATCCTGCTCGGCTGGTCGTGGGCCCTGTTCTACCACCTGGCCAACGGCATCCGGCACATGGTCTGGGACACCGGCCACGGCTTCGAGCTGGACACGCTCGAGCTTACCGGCTGGATCGTGGTCGGCGCGTCGGTCGGGCTGACCGCGCTGGCCTGGATCGTCGGCCTCATCGTGATGGGAGGGTAACGGCATGAGCCTGCGCACGCCGCTGGCCCGGGCGCGCGGCCTGGGCTCCGCCAAGCAGGGCTCGCACCACTGGTGGCTGCAGCGCCTGAGTTCGATCGCCCTGGTGCCGTTGAGCCTGTGGTTCGTCGCCTCGATCGTCGCGCTGGCCGGTGCCGGCTACACCGACGTCCTGGTCTGGCTCAGCAACCCGATCGTCGCCGCCCTGATGATCCTGACCCTGGTCGCGACCTTCCATCACGCCGCCCTGGGCATGCAGGTTGTCTATGAGGATTATGTGTCGCCTCACTGGTTGATGCTGACGGTCGACATCGTCACGAAGTTCCTGTGCGTGGCGCTGGCCGTCGTGTCGATCCTCGCCGTGCTCAAGATCGCCGTCGCAGGCTAGGAGGACCGGCCATGACCAATGCGTACGAGGTCATCGACCACAGCTACGATGTCGTCATCGTCGGCGCCGGCGGCGCCGGTCTGCGCGCCACCTTCGGCATGGCCGAGCAGGGGCTGAAGACGGCCTGCGTCACCAAGGTGTTCCCGACCCGCAGCCACACCGTGGCGGCGCAGGGCGGGGTCTCCGCCGCGCTCGGCAACATGGGCGAGGACGACTGGCGCTTCCACATGTACGACACCGTCAAGGGGTCGGACTGGCTGGGCGACCAGGACGCCATCGAGTACATGTGCCGCGAGGCGGTCCCGGCGATCATCGAGCTGGAGCATTACGGCCTGCCGTTCAGCCGCACGCCCGAGGGCAAGATCTACCAGCGCGCCTTCGGCGGCATGACCACGCATTTCGGCAAGGGCCAGGCCTACCGCACCTGCGCGGCGGCGGACCGGACCGGCCACGCCATGCTGCACACCCTCTACCAGCAGTCGCTCAAGCACGAGGCCGAGTTCTTCATCGAGTTCATCGCGCTCGACCTGATCATGGAGGACGGCATCTGCCGCGGGGTGGTCTGCTGGAACCTCGACGACGGCACCATCCACCGCTTCCGCTCGCACATGGTGGTGCTGGCCACCGGCGGGTACGGCCGCGCCTACTTCTCCTGCACCTCGGCGCACACCTGCACCGGCGACGGCA